>JBDKFG010000062.1:0-58415 GCA_039798785.1 Verrucomicrobiota bacterium
GATCCCATTCCGAACTCGGAAGTAAAGGGCCCTGGCGCCGATGGTACTGCGTGAAGATCGTGGAAGAGTAGGTAGCTGCCAGCCTTTATTTTTAAGCCCCCTGAGGATTCTCAGCGGGCTTTTTTATTTTTTAAGCTTCGGAACAATCTTCTTGGGAGAGCACGACCTGGAACGCGGATTGCGTAGAAAAAGCCTTGGAACGATCTATGCTTCAAGAGACGACGCAACAGTTGAAACGGCAGGAATCCGGAATGGCGAGACTAGCGATAGCTCAACTTCAGCCTGGCATGACCGTGATGGAGAATGTCATGACTCCACGTCAAATGTTGCTTTTGCCAGCTGGTGCCGTCTTGAGTGAAACGCATCTTACGACTTTCCGGACATGGGGAATTCGTGAAGTGATGGTGGATGCCGAGGACCCCAATGCCGTGGCGCCAGTCGTCGATGCCAAGGTTGACGCGGCTCAAGAGGAGGCGGTCCGGGAGCGCTTTGCGCATGCTGACCTGAGTAAACCCTTGGCGGCAGCCTTACTGGCGGCTGCGTTGAAACAAGGGGCTGTGAAAAGCTCATGAATAGTCAAGCCCAGGCACTGGTTGATTCGGTGAAGGATCTCGGGACATTGCCGGAGGTTTACTCCAAGGCCAATGAACTGATCAACGATCCCTCGAGTTCGGCTCAGGATCTGGCCAAGGTCATTGTCAACGACCAAGTCTTGACTTCTCGTCTGCTGCGACTGGTCAATTCAGCGCTTTACGGTTTTCCTCAGCATATCGACAGCGTGTCTCGGGCGATCACGATTGTCGGATTCCGTCAAACCCGCGATTTAGTGATGGGGGTTTCGATCATCGGTAAGTTTTCCAAGTCGACGAGCGGCTTGATGGACATGAAGGCGTTTTGGCACCACAGTCTGGCGACGGCAGCGGCGGCGAAGATCTTGGCGGAGGCGAAGCGGCATCGCAGTGTCGAGGTGATGTTTTCAGCCGGATTGATGCATGACATCGGCAGACTTGTGATTATTGAGAGCGGCAATCGCCTGCCGGTGGCGGAGCTGCTGAGGACGGCGGCCGAATCGAAGATGCCGCTGCACAAGCTGGAGCGTCGTCTCCTCGGTTTCACACATGCTGAAGTTGCTGAGGCTCTGTTCATGAAATGGAATCTGCCGCCCGTCCTTCGTGAGGCGGTGGCCTACCACCATTTGCCGGGTATGGCGCCTCGGTTTAAGGAGGAGGCGCTGATCACACATTATGGCGACTGTTTTGCCCATGCCCTGGGCCTAGGTGCTGCGGGAGACAATTATTTGCAGCAGCCTGATGAAGAGAACTGGAGTGCATTCAGCGCCGGGATGGCGCCGATACCGGATCTGGCCCAAAAAGTCGCGGCCGCGACACCGGAATTGATCAACATCTTCTTCCCTGAACACTAACCCAATCAAGATCCCAATGAATCAGCCCACTCCCCAAGAAAAGCTCGCGCTGATGGAAGCCCGTCAGCAACGCATCGTCCAGGCCTTGGAGATGATGGCCGAGGCAGGTGAGTTTCAAAAGGAGGCGGAGGCGGCGGGAGATCAACGCAGCCTCTACAAGGCGGCGGCGAGGCGCGTGGAGATTGTGGTTGACGCCAGGGCGCAGGTGTGGATCGAGCTGTCAGCTGCAACCCTGGATCTTGCTCCGGTGCATTACCATCCCGAATCATGCCGTGAAGAGATGAAGCAGTTGATCAACCGGCTTCGAGACGATGGCTCTATCGCAATGGCTTTGTCGCGGCCGGGGCCGCTGCTGCTTCCGGGGGGGGGGCAGCAGGCGACTCTGATCATCCAAGCATTGGAATCCAGGAATGAAATCCTCGGCCTGCTGATCGCCAGCACAGCGGTTCCGGCGGAAACCATCCACCAGGCTGAACTTCTGGTCCTCAATGCCACGCTCACTTCGACAGCCCTAGCATTGGAGAACACCCGCCTCACCCGTCAGTTGCTCGCAGCGAAGGCGAACCTGACCCAGGAGGTGGCACTCAAGACTGTTCATTTGCGTGAAGCTTTGAGCGCGGCTGAACTCGCTTCGAAGGCGAAGAGCGACTTCCTCGCGGCGATGAGCCATGAGCTCCGAAATCCCCTGCATGCCATCAGCGGCAGCTTGGAGATCCTAGGCCCGGAAGTGCGGAATCAGGTGTCCCTCAAATCTGCTGCGTCGGCTTGCCGACGGCTGACCGCGATCGTTGATGACATCCTGGACTGGACCAAGCTGGAAGCAGGAAGCATTCAGATCCAGGTGACACCTTTTGACCCCGTCTGCTTGACCGAGGAGGCCTGTGAAATCATCCGTGACCTCGCCCGTGAGAAAAAGATCGATTTTCATTGCAGCATCGACACGGCGCTGGCCGGCGGAGTCATCGGCGACCGGAGGCGAATCCTGCAGATTCTCGGGAACCTCCTGAGCAATGCAGTCAAGTTCACCGAGTCGGGAAGTATCCGTCTGAGCCTCCGGTCGGGGCCGGCTGGCAGTCTGCTTTTCTCCGTCCAGGACAGTGGCATCGGCATCCCCGAGGACAAGCAGCAGAGCATCTTCCTGCCTTTTCAGCAGCAGGAAGGCGGCTTCGCCCGCCGTCACGGAGGATCCGGCCTGGGCCTGGCCTTGTGCGGCAGCCTTGCACGGATGATGGGGGCCAGCATTTCCGTCAATTCGCGTCCAGGGAAAGGCTCGACATTCACTCTTGAAATCGCCTGTCCACCGGCTCCCGATTTCGTCGGCCTTGGGATGCCGAAATTGCAGGGGCGGAGCGCTGCCTTGCTTGGGCTTGATGCCGACACCTGGATAGCCGCAAGTTCCTGGCTGGAATATGCAGGGATGTCGATTCACACACTCCAGCCGGACTCGCCTCTTGCCGGCACCTCTCGCCCCGACCTGCTCATCGCCGACGACTCTGTCGCGCCGGGAGAGATTCTCCGGATCTATGCCGCGATCGCAGCAAAGCGTCTGGTCATCGTCCGTGGGCATGGTGTCCTCGCGACGCAGCTTAGCTCGGTCACTTCAGGGGAGATCTTCCGGCCGCTCCGGCGAGGCGATCTCTGGGATGCCGCAGCCGGCCGTCTGGCTTCGCCTTCTGACGTCCCCCTCAAGTTTCGCTTGCCAGAGGGCTGTGAGGGGCGCATTCTGGTGACTGATGACGATTCGACCAATCGCGACATTGCACAGCACATGCTCAACCGATTGGGACTGCAGGTCAGCCTGGCGGCGAGCGGAGCGGCGGCGGTTGAAGCGACTTCGATCCAGCGTTTCGACCTGATTCTGATGGATTGCCACATGCCGGGCATGGACGGGCTTGAGGCTACGATGTTGATCCGTCAGAACGAAGCGGCTTTGGGCTTGCGTCGGACTCCGATCATCGCCTTCACAGCCGACGTGGTCAACGTCGAATCGCGTCTGGCTGAAGTCGGAATGGAAGGCATTCTTTCAAAGCCAGCGCGCATCGACGACCTGCTGGCGATTTTGAAGCGCTGGGTCGGGAAGCTGCCCGAGGGGCTGCAGGTCGAAGCTCGAGCTCCAGCTGCTCCCCGGCGTCCGGCGGCCGATGCGGAGCTGCCGAAGGAGCATCTCGATCTCTCAGTGCTGCAGACTCTGATCGGCGGGCCCGATCCGGACTTCGAGAGGATGCTGCTGCGCGAGTTCGACAGCAAGGCACAGACCCAGATTTCCGAGTTGACCGAGGCTTTGGTCGAGAAGGACATCAAGCGGGCGGCGATGATTGCGCACACCTTGAAGGGCAGCAGCGGCAACGTCGGAGCGCGCCGTCTATATTCACTCGCCTTGAAGATCGAGACTACGATCAAGGCCGAGTCGTTGGAAGAGGCCAAGAGCCAGGTCATTGATCTTGCCGACGAATATCTGGCGCTTTCCGCCGAGATTCATCGACTCTATCCCTGAGATGGATGGCGCTTAATTCAAGTTTTTATGGGTGAGGAATTCAGGCTCAAGCCTCGCCGTTTTCGATTCCCAGTTCTTGGAGGCGGCGGTGCAAGGTGCGGCGCGACATGCCGAGGAGCTTGGCCGCTTCGGTGCGGCTGTTGTTGCTGCGTCTCAGGGCTTCGAGGATGAGTTGGCGTTCATGTGTGCTGACATCGAGGCTGCGTTCGGATTGTGGGGCAGGGGAGGGGGCAGCGTTCAGGGCCGGTCGCAGGCCTTCTCCGAGGCTTGCCGGCAGATCTCCGAGATCGATGAGTTCGCCGCGGCATCGGACCACGCTGCCCTCGACGACATTGCGCAGTTCGCGGACGTTGCCCGGCCAGGAATGGCGGGCGAGGAGAGACAAGGCGGCAGGGGTGAAGCCGCGGATCTGGCGGCGATTCTCGGTGCAGGCCTGGGCGAGAGCTGCGGCCAGGAGGCCCGGAATGTCCTCGGGCCGTTCGCGCAAGGGGGGCAGATGGACACGTATGACGTCGAGTCGGTAATAGAGATCTTCTCGGAACCTCCCGTCGTCGACCATTTTCTTCAAGTCGCGGTTGGTGGCTGCGACGATGCGGACATCGACCCGCAGGGTTTCGGTGCCGCCGACTCGTTCGAAGCTGCGGGTTTCGAGGATGCGCAGGAGTTTCACCTGGGTCGAGGGGTCGATTTCCCCGATCTCGTCGAGGAAGACAGTGCCTCCGTCTGCCGCTTCGAAGCGGCCTGCGCGTCGGCCGGTGGCGGAGGTGAAGGCGCCTTTCTCGTGGCCGAAGAGTTCCGATTCCAGCAGGTTCGGGTTGAGGGCTGCGCAGTGGACGGCGACGAAGGGAGCTGCGGCACGGTCGGAAAGGGCGTGCAGCGCTCGTGCGACGCCTTCTTTGCCGGTGCCGCTTTCGCCGCTGATCAAGACGGTGGACCGTGCGGGGGCGACGCGGCGCACCAGTTCGAAAATCTCGAGCATCGACGAGGAGACTCCGAGCATGCCGGGGAGTCCCTCGGCGGCTCCCTGCGGCGTTTTCACGGCGACTGCGGTCGGGCGTGATTTCTGTGGAGAGGGGCCGGCGTCGATGATCACCGCCTCGGCGGCGCTCTTGGGCTGGCGCAGTCGGCTTGACTTCAGTGCTGACTTGAGCACCTCTTCGACGGCGTCGAGGTTGAGGGGCTTGGTGATGAAGTCCCAGGCTCCCGCTTTCATCGCGGCGATTCCCGTCTTCAGGTCGGCATAGGCGGTCATGATGACGCAGGGAGGCGCCTCGGGGCCGAGATGACGCAGGCGTTCGAGGAGGCCGAGGCCGTCGAGGCCAGGCATGCGGAGGTCGGAGAGGATGACATCGGCCCGTTCGCTGCGCAGCAGACGCAGGGCGGCCTCGGCGTTTTCCGCCGTGCTGACCTGCCACTCGAGGCGAAAGCTGCGAGCCAGGCCTTCACGGGTGTTTTTTTCGTCATCGACAATCAGGAGTCTGGGCAGAGTTTTCATCGCTGGTCTCGGGGTTTTATCGGCCCAATCTAGCCCGAAGCCGGCCGGCGCGCCACAATGATCCGAATCTTCCTGGGCGAGAGTTTCCCTTGCAATCTTGCACATCCGGCACTTTCTTGTCCGACATCAACGATTCGAATTCCGGAGAATTCTGTCATGACGCATCTCGCCTTGATTCCGATCTTCGCGCTTCTGCAAAGCCCAGCCGCGGCGGAGCCCAGGATTCAGGATGAGGCGAGGGCTTTGATACGCGAATTGCAGACGGGGAATGCCCGTCAGCGCCGCGAGGCCAAGCGGCGCCTGATCGAGTTGGGTTTCCAGGCGCGCGAAGAGGTCAGGGCCGGAATGAAGCATGCCGATCCGGAAGTGGCTGCCGCGTGCAGCTCCATCTGGATCGAAATCGAAGCGAAGGTAGGGCCGGTGGAGATCCCTGGTCTCGCCCCCTTCATCGCTTCGCTGCGCGACAAGCGCCTCGACCAGGCCTCCTGGGGGCTGTTGTTGAAGAGCCAGGGGCCGGCGGCATTGGGACTGCTCTCGGATTATCTCAGTCTGGAATCTTTTCCGGACGAGGAGGGTCAGGAGGTTTCGCGTCGTGTCGGTCAGCACTACATCAGGTCGGAAGGGGCTTTTAGCAGGGCGCAGAAGCTTTCCGTGCTCTTCGACTCCTTGCTGGCGTCTCCGGCAAGCCTGCGGCAGTGGGCTCTCGCCAGCCCGGAGCAGAGAGCCGTCTTCCTGAAGTTCATGCATCTCCGCCAGCCGGAGATCTATCTCCGTGAAGACCGAGTCTTCCTGGAAATTCTGGCTGAGTTGGAGCCCGAGGCGCTGCTTCCCTATCTCGACCGGCAGGAAGGTCTGTTCAGCATCGAGACGGCGCGTCTCCTGCAGTCGCAGAAGGTTCTTCTCGCCCGTCTCAAGACGCAAGGGGGGAGAATCGGCAAACGGGTCATGCTGCTGCCCTTCCTGCTGGCGGAAGGCAAAGAGTCCAAGGCCAGGGCGCTTGCGGCTCTTCAGGACGATTTCTTCTCCGAAGAGCCCCATCTCCTTCGTGACTTCCTCGTGGCCCTTGGTGACGCCGGTCTGGCCGCTGAATCCCATCGTTTCAGCTGCAGTGATGAAGGTCTCCAGAGCTGGAGGCGGCTCGTGGCGGAGATCCGGGATGGCAAGGTCGACGACATCTCCGCAGCGATCCGGGCGATCGACGGGATTGATCAGAATCAGTACAACAACCGATCTCAAAACGGGGACTTGGCTGTCGCACTTCTCGGCGACGGCGATCCAGCGAGGAGACGGCACGCCACCTATCTCTTCAGCCATTACGATGATGATCTGTATTTTGCCGGACTTCGCTCGGAATTGCTCGGTCGCGCCCGGGTCTTCGGTCGCAACCGCCAGGGAGTGGCGCAAGTCTGCGCGGATCACTACAAGGCTACGCCGGGCGAAGCCGTCGATGCATTCAGTCGCTATCTCAATGCCTCCCTGCGTCGGGATGCCAAGGCCGGAGACCATCTCGAAGCGGCTGTGAAAGCGGCTCCGCAATGTCTGCCGATCTTGCTGGAAAAGTTCCTGGCCTCCGCCCCCGAGGCCCGTTCGGCGGCGCTCGAGGCAGCCTTGGCGACGACGGTGAAGCAAGCCGATTTGGCCTTGTGGCTGTTGAGGCGTCTCGAGGCCGAGTCGCTGAAGATCCCCGCTCCGGTGCTGCAGAAGTGGGTCAAGGATTTCGATTTTGCTAGCGTGAACGGCAGGCACGTCTTCCTGGATCGTCTGATCCGGACCTTCGTCGAAAGCCGTCTCGATCCCGCTCTGCTCTTGCCTCATTTCCAGGAAGCTTCATTGAATCGCGCCCTCCTTCTTCTCGCCGCCAAGCAGCCCGAAGATGCCCAGGCGACCTGCCGGCAGCTCGGTGCCGAAGAGGAAATTCCCGGTCTCTTCCTTCTTGAACTCCTCGGAGGCGCCAGGAAGGAGAGCTCCGAGTCCTCGCTCCTGTCGGCTCGTGCCGGTCTGGATGGCCAGCCGGTCTGCCCGGACGTCACGGCTCTTCACGGAAGTGATTTCTGGTCCGTGGGCAAGGATCTTCGCCTCCTGATCTCCGGCGCAGCGGTCGCCCAGACTCCGTCCAAAGACCAGCAGCGCCATTATTGCAACTGCCTCGATTCCTGGGTAAAGCTGAGAGCCTTCTTCGTCGCCAGGCCGGATTTGCTTCCCGGCAAGAAATGAGCCGGCTTTCGGGATTCCCGCCTTCCACCGCGATCCAAACCCGACTTCCGCTGTAGATTGCCGCCAGCAAAATCGCCAAGGAGTCTTCATGCGTCTCGCCGCTTATCTCGCCCGTTGTGGCATCGCCAGCCGCCGCGCGGCTGAACAACTTATCCTCGACGGCAAGGTCAAGGTCAACAACCGAGTCCACAAGGACCTCGCCGTACCTATCGATCCCGAAACCGATGAAGTGACTTATCGCGACCGCGTCCTCAAGGTCGTCGAAAAGGTCTATTACGCCGTCCACAAGCCCAAGGGCTATGTCTGCACCAACAAAAAAGACGGTCAGGCGGAGGACATCGTCCTCGACCTGCTGCCGGTGCGACACCACCTCTTCACCGTCGGACGTCTCGACAAGGACTCCGAAGGTCTCATCCTGGTCACCAATGACGGCGATCTGGCCCAGATCCTGACCCACCCGAGCTTCGAGATCGTCAAGCAATATCGAGTTCTTGTCCGTGGCGACGTCAATCCTCATGTCCTTGATGACATCGAGGAGAACGGTATCCGCGCCTTTGGCGAAAACTACCGCGTCGAATCGGTCAGCATCAAGCGCGAGACTGGCGACGGCGCCGTGCTCAACTTCACCCTCACCGAAGGCAAAAACCGCGAGATCCGAAACATCTGCGAGGCACTCGGTCTGCGCGTCCGGTCTCTGCGCCGCATCAGCGTCGCAGGCATCCGCCTCGCCCGCCTTCCGGCCGGCGCCTGGCGCCCCCTCACCTCCGGCGAAGTCAAGCAGCTAAAGAAGCTGGCTGCGGCCGGACCCAAGCCGCCACGCCGTCCCAGCCGTGAAGTCCGGGATGACTTCGTGCCCGGACGTCGTGCGTCGAAAGGGCCGCAGGGGCGCGCTCCCGGATCCGACCACGAAGGCGACTTCTTCTACGGCGGTTGATCTTTCCGCCGCGGGCCTCGATCCTGCGGCGTTCATTCAGGGAGAAATGCTTCATGAGCCGATTGAGCGCGGTCTACTTGGTCAGCCTGTTTATTTTTTGCGCGTCTCTCCTGCTGGCGCAATCTGGCGGCGGCAAGCCCGATCCGCAGAAGATCGCCCGTCGTGGCGCCGAACTGCGCCAAGAGAAGCTGCCCCCCGAGTGGGAAAAGATGAAGCCGCTCTTCATTCCCAAGAAAGCCGCGGTCGCAGGAGAATGGTTGGCCACACAGCCGGAACCGGGTCAGGGCCTGGCACAGTTCCAGGCTTCCTGGCGCCAACAAGTCCGTGATAGGTCCGTCGGCTTCGTCGACGTCGTCCTCATCGGGGACTTCACTCCGTCACAAAAGACCGCCCTTGCCGCCGCATGCCGTCACATCGAGGCCTGTTTTGGCGTCAAGACCCGCCAGGCCGCCAGCCTGCCCGACCACGAGGTTAAGGACGCCGGTCGCCGCAAAAATCCCTACCAGGGCCAGCTGCAGTATCACACCGACTGGCTCCATACCCAGCTCCTCAAGCCTCGTTTGAAAAAGGATTCGATCTGCCTTCTCGGCTTCACAGCCACCGACCTTTTTCCCAAGCCGGAGTGGAATTTCGTTTTTGGTATCGCCTATCCTGCCGATCGCATCGGTCTCTGGTCGATCGCACGCAACGGCAAGGCCGATGGCACTCCTGAGGAGAGCAGAGTTTTCTTGAGGCGCACGATCTCGACCGCAACTCATGAGACCGGACATCTCTTCGGCATGGCGCACTGCCTCGCCTATGAATGTCTGATGAACGGTGCCAATCACCGCGCTGAATCGGATTCCAAGGCGTTGGTCTTCTGTCCCTGCTGCAGCGCCAAGATGGATTGGCTCTGGAAACTCAAGGCCGCCGAGTCTCTGCAAGCTCAGCTCAAGATCTGCCAGGAGATCGGATTGGCTGAAGAGAGCGCAATCCTGCAGGCTGAGCTGAAACTGCTGAATCAATGAACCTGAAAACCGCAGTTGAAAGGTTGGAAGGTTGAAAGGTTGTAAGATTTATCTGAAACAACAATGGGTTATGATATCCGAAGGACTCTTGGCAAAGTTCAGGATCCTCAAGTCTTTCTGGTAGCATAAATTCATTGCTTGTTATTCTTGTTCAATTGTTTGCCTTTCAATCTTTCAACCTTTCAACCCGGTTCCGCTGCTCTACTGCGGTTTTTAGGATGAACTGCAAATCATGCCATCAGGCTCGTGACCCTCTCTTCCGCTATGCCGACGAGACCTCTCCAGCAGGGATACAACGACCTGTATTGATCTGAAGCAAGCTCAAATGAACCGCAGAAGACGCCGAAGAACGCAGAAAGAGTGATTGGCAGAGTGAGTGACCGCTCACCTTTCTCCTTATCTTCGATTCTTCGTTCCTTCGAGAGATACAGATCGGAAAATGTTCTGAAGTTTGCCCCTGAAGGTGCGCAAGTAAGTCAGGAGGTGAGCTTCGGAGTCAAGGATGAAGTGGATGGAGTTGCACGAACGGTGGAATCGCAAGTCATTCATCTGTATGTCATTATCTTTGCAATCCGGAAAATAAACATTCATTCTTGCTTCATCTTTAAAATCCATCCGGAGGAAGAAGCATGATTGACACCAAGGTGCTGAAGCGCGACGGCCGCGACGAGCCGTTCCACCCCTACAAGATCGGCGACGCCATCGCCGCGGCCTTCAGGAGCGTCGGCAAGGAGCTCGACGGCGGAGTGCTGATCCAGGTGCTCGCCAGTCTCGAGGCGCAGGCGGCGGCGCGGCCTCAGGTCGAGGCGATCCAGGACCTGATCGAGCGCAGCCTTTTCGACCGCGGCCATTTCGAGGTGCTGCAGAGCTTCACCCGCTACCGTTTCCTGCACAAGATGCAGCGCGAGCGGCTCGGCGGCGCCAATCCCGGCACCACCTACGTCGATTGCGTCCAGACCATCGACGAATACGTCAGCGGCACCGACTGGCGGATCAAGGCCAACTCCAACACCTCCTACTCCAATGCCGGCCTGATCAACAACACCGCCGGCAAGGTGATCGCCAACTACTGGCTCGACCGCGTCTACACCCCGGAGGAAGGCCGCGCCCACCGCGAGGGCGACTATCACATCCACGACCTCGACGTCCTCGCCGGCTACTGCGCCGGATGGAGCCTGCGCCAGCTCCTCAACGAAGGCTTCAACGGCGTTCGCGGACGGGTCAGCTCGCGTCCGCCGCGCCACCTGCGCGAGGCCCTCGGCCAGATGGCCAACTTCCTCGGCATCCTGCAGAGCGAATGGGCCGGTGCCCAGGCCTTTTCCAG
Source organism: Verrucomicrobiota bacterium (assembly GCA_039798785.1). GTDB lineage: Bacteria > Verrucomicrobiota > Lentisphaeria > Lentisphaerales > Lentisphaeraceae > CAMCSH01. The sequence continues at coordinate 10,892 of JBDKFG010000062.1, forward strand.
TTTCGACACCTATCTCGCTCCCTACGTCTTCAAGGACCAGCTTCCCTACGCCGAGGTGAAGAAGGCGATCCGCAGCTTCGTCTACAACCTCAACGTCCCCGCCCGCTGGGGCCAGTCGCCCTTCACCAACATCACCCTCGACTGGACTGTGCCGCGCGACCTCGCCGAGCACCGTCCGATGGCGGACAACGCGCCGCTCCTCGCCGGTCTTGCGGAGCCCGCACTGCTGCGCCTGGCACAAGAGCGCGGCGTCGACTCGCCCGAGGAGCTCAGCTACGCCCACTTCCAGCCCGAGATGGACCGGATCAACCGCGCCTTCTACGAGGTGATGACCGAGGGCGACGCGCAGGGCCAGCCCTTCACCTTCCCGATCCCGACGGTGAACATCACCGAGGACTTCGACTGGAACGGCCCCAACACCGACGTCCTCTTCGACAACACCGCCAAGATCGGCTCGAGCTACTTCCAGAACTTCGTCGGCTCGCAGTACCGCCGCAACCCCGTCAGCGGCGCGCTCGAACCCGATCCCGACTCCTACAAGCCGCACGCGGTGCGCTCGATGTGCTGCCGCCTCCAGCTCGATTTGCGCGAGCTGCAAAAACGCGGCGGCGGCCTCTTCGGCTCGGCCGAGATGACCGGCTCGATCGGCGTCGTCACCATCAACATGGCCCGCCTCGGCTACCTCCACCGCGGCGACCTCCCCGGCCTGATGGTCTCGCTCGAACGCCTGATGGACCTCGGCTACTCGACCCTCGAGAAGAAGCGCGCCTTCATCACCCAGCTCTTCGAGCGCGGCCTCTACCCCTACACCAAACGCTACCTGCCCGGCTTCCGCAACCACTTCTCCACCATCGGCGTCAACGGCATGAACGAGATGCTGCGCAACTTCAGCGGCGACAGACTCGATCTGACCCAGCCCGAGGGCCGCCTCTTCTGCGCCCGCATCCTCCGCTCGATGCGTGACCGCATCCGTGGCTACCAGGAGAAATCCGGCCACCTCTACAACCTCGAGGCCACCCCCGCCGAGGGCACCACCTACCGCTTCGCCCGCGAGGACAAGAAGCGTTTCCCCGACATCCTCCAGGCCGGCGATGCGCAGGGCATCTACTACACCAACTCCTCGCAGCTGCCGGTCGACTTCACCGACGACCCCTTCGAGGCGCTCGAGCTGCAGGACGAGCTGCAATGCCTCTACACCGGCGGCACCGTGCTGCACCTCTACATGAGCGAACCCTTGCGCTCGCCGCAAAGCTGCCGCGAACTGGTCCGGCGCGTCGTCGGCCGCTTCCGCCTCCCCTACATCACCGTCACGCCGCTCTTCTCGGTCTGCGACCGCCACGGCCGCCTCCCCGGCGAACACGAATTCTGCCCGAAATGCGACGAGGAACTGCTGGCGGCGCATCGAGGTTGCGCCTCGGCCGCGACTTGAATCAGACCAGAATTGCCCTGAAAGGGCAGCCAGATCTTAGCCCGGGGTGAAGCCGAGGAACGAGGCGCAACCCCGGGTAGACAGCAATAGAAATCGAGCCCTGAAAGGGCGACCTGAAACCCACCGAAACCCAGGAGAAAGATCATGAAAACTGAAACCCGCGATGACATCCTTGAGCGCCTCGCTTCGCAGCGTCGCCGCTGCACCGTCTACACCCGCGTCATGGGCTACCACCGCCCGGTGGAGAGCTTCAATATCGGCAAAAAAGGCGAGTTCCGGCAACGCCGCCATTTCTGCGAGAGCGCTTCTTGCTCCAATTCTTAATTCTTAATTCCCGATGTTCTCCTCCCTCACTCACTTCACCGCCCAGGACTGGCCGGGCCGGCTTGCCGCCATCGCCTGGGTGGCGGGCTGTCCGCTGCGCTGCCACTACTGCCACAATCCCGAGCTCGCCCTCGGCAAGGGCAGCCTGGCGGAGGAGGAAGTGCTGGACTTCCTGCGGCGCCGCCAGGGCCTGCTCGACGGCCTCGTCCTCTCCGGCGGCGAAGCCACCCTGCTGCCCGGCATCGACGGCTTCTGCCGCCGCGTCCGCGAGCTCGGCTTCAAGATCAAGCTCGACACCGCCGGCACCCGTCCCGAAGTGCTCAAGCGGCTGCTCGAGGAGAGACTGCTCGACGCCGTCGCCCTCGACTTCAAGGCGCCCAACGCCGAGGCCTTCGCCCGGGTCACCGGACGCCGCGGCTCCTTCGACGCCTTCCGCCGCAGTCTCGAACTGGTCCTTGATGCCGATCTCGACTATTGCGAAGTCCGCAGCACCTGGCACGCCAGCCTGCTCGCGCCGCAGGAGCTCGACGCCATCCTCGATGAACTCGAGCGCCGCCGCTTCCGCGGCACCTGGGCGCTGCAGCACTTCCGCCGCCCGCCCTCCGGACGCATCCTCGGCGATCTGCCCGAGCATCGCCCGGCAGCCTTCAACCCCGGCCCACGTCCCTTCACCGTCCTCGTCAGAAACTGAACAACAAGATCAACCACGAAATACACCAAACACACGAAAAGAGCCGCAGAGAGGCTGCCCTCATCACCTCATCATCTTTCGTGTCTTTCGTGTCTTTCGTGGTTCCAAAACCCCAGGAGACCTCCCATGACCCAGATCCAGACCCAGACCATCGCGCAGCACTTCGGCATCACCCAGCTCTGCGACTTCATCGAGGCCAGCCACCACAGCTATCTCAACCAGGCCCTGCCCGAGCTGCGCCAGCTCGCCGCCCGCGTCAACCAGCGCCACGGCGACAAGGACGCCGAGCTGCGCGAACTCTGCCTCCTCACCGAGGCGGTCGCTCTCGAGCTCGCCGATCACCTGCTCAAGGAGGAGCGCGTCCTCTTCCCCCACTGCCGCGCCATGGACGCCGCCGGCGGACCCGTCCCCTTCCACTGCGGCACGGTGCACAGTCCGATCGCGGTGATGCTCGCCGACCATGGCGACACCCTCGAGGCCCTCGCCAACATGCGCCAGCTCAGCGCCGGATTCGTCCCGCCCGAGTGGGCCTGCCCCACCTACCGCCGCTTCCTCGCCGGACTCGAAATCTTCGAGTCGGACACCCTCGAGCACATCCGCAAGGAAAACGAACTGCTCTTCCCGCTGGTGCTGGAACTGCAAGACCGAAGCTGAAAACAAGATCCACCACGAAATACACGAAATACACGAAAAAGCAGCAGAGAGACTGGAGTTGCAAGGCTCCCCGCTGCGCTCATCCGATCACTTCTTTCGTGTGTTTCGTGTATTTCGTGGTTCCAACTTTGCTTTTACGCTCAATCAGGAGCTCCCATGAACGAACTCGATCTCTCCGCTCTCGGCGAATTGCCGCAGAAGAAGCGCTTCGCTCCGCCCGCCTTTTTGGCGATGGGCTTCCGCCCCTTCTTCTTCGGCGGCGTCCTCCTCGCCGCCCTCGCGCTGCCCCTCTGGACCCTGGTGCTTCATGGCGGCTGGGGCGCCTCGCTGATGCCGCCGCAGCCCGGCTGGCACGCCCGCGAGATGCTCTACGGCTTCGGCCTGGCGATCGACGCCGGCTTCCTCCTCACCGCGATCGTCAACTGGACCGGCCGCACCACCACGACGCCACTCGGCCTGGCCGGACTTTTCTGCCTCTGGCTGCTCACCCGCGCCCTCAGTTTTGGCGGCGCTTCGCCGCAGCTCATCGCCATTGCCCACGGCCTCTTCGTGGCCGCCTTGGCCTTCACTTGCGCCCGCCCCTTGTGGCAAAGTGCGGGACAGCGGCGCAATCTGCTCATCTTCATCCCCATCCTGTCGCTGCTCGGGCTCGGCGGCGTGATGTCGCTGCTCGCCGAGGATCCCCATCCCTGGCTGCTCGCCGGCCTCGACCTGCACCTGCTGCTGATCCTGGTGATGGCCGGCCGCGTCGTCCCCTCCTTCACCGCGGTGATGATCCCCGGCTGGACGCCGCAGCGTTTTCCCCGACTCGAGAAGGCGGTCGCCGCCAGCTTCGTCCTCGGCGTCCTGCTGCAGATGGCCGGTCTGCCCTTGCCCGCCGCCGTCGCCTTCGTCTTCTCCGGCTGCTGTCTACCCGTTCTGCTGCGCGGACTCTGGCACCGCGACGTGCTGGGAATTCCGATGCTGTGGGTGCTGCACATCGGCCTGGCGCTGATGGTTCCCGGCCTGCTGCTGCGTGCCGCCGCCCTGTGCGGCTGGCTGCCGCTCGACGCCGCGGTCCACTGCCTCGCGACCGGCACCATGAGCGTGGTCATTTTAGGCATGATCTGGCGCGTCACCCTCGGTCACGGCGGCCGTCCGATCCAGGCCGGACGCCCCGGCAAGACCGCCTTCGTGCTGATCATCGCCGCCGCGCTGCTGCGCACCGCCGCGCCCTTCCTTCCGGAGCTCAGCCGCTGGCTCCATTCCGTCGCCGGCGTCGCCGCCAGCGTCGCGCTGCTGATCTATCTCGGCGTGCATGGCCGCAGCCTGTTCCAGGCGCGGGCCGACGGCAAGCCGGGGTGAAGCTGAGTTCCTTGACAGCCATGATCCGACTCGGCCAGAGATGCTCGAGCCGAGGAGCGGCAGAGCACAGCCGGCGGGACGCCGGCGATCCAGTTGGGGAGCAACAGAAAGCCCCGCAGCCAAGAGCTGCGGGGCTTTTCGTGGGCACAAGGCTTCATTTGCCGCTTTGCTGGTAGTAGCGCACCAGCAGTTCGGCATCGGCCTGGCTGAGAGTGGGGTGGGCGGGCATGACCACGGTGGGGGTGGCGGCGCCGTAGTTGGTGGGGCCGGTGTAGCCCTTGATCACGGCTTCAACCGCCTTTTTGAAGGCGGCTTCGTCGTTGCCGATTTTTTTGGCGATGGCTTTCACCGAGGGGCCGACGCCGTTCTGACGGGGCAGGTGGCAGGCGTTGCAATCGGTCTTGGCGAGCAGTTCCTTGGCGGCTTTGACATCGACCTTGGCGGCTTCGGGAGCAGGATCAGCGGCTAAGGCGGCGCCAGCAAGACCGAAAAGTGTGGGAATGAGGAGCATTTTCATGGGCAGGTCCTTTTGTTGTGTTGGGGGGAGTTTGTGGCTTTCAGGCTTCAGTGATCATCCGGCAGTTTCGTCGCCGCGCCGGGGGCGCGGGCGTGGCCGAGTTCGATGCTGAGGGCGGCGCGGATCAGGAGGGTCATGATCAGCAGGCCGAGGGCCCAGATGCCGATGGTGACGAGGATCTCGGGGGTGCTGGGGTGGTATTCGACGATTTCGCCGAGGGGCGAGGGGATGAAGCCGGGGATGATAAGGCCCATGCCCTTCTCGATCCAGATGCCTATGAAGATGAGGGCGCAGGCGAGGGTGCGCCAACCTTCTCGTCGACGGGTGAGGTGGACGGTGAGAAGAAGGGTGCCAAGGATGTTGAGGCCGATGCCGGTCCAGATCCAGGGCACCAGGGCGTCGTGCCCTTGGTAGCCGAAGAAGAGGTAGCGGGCGCTGATCCCGTGGTGAGAAGGGAAGTAGAATTCGACAAAGGCCTCGGAGCCGAGCATGATCAGGTTGGCCTGGGCGGCGATGGTGACGATCAAGGCAAGCTTGCGGAAGAGTTCGCTGCCGATCTTGTAACTGCTGAACTTGTGGATCAGCAGCAAGGTGATGAGGATGAAGGCAGGGCCGCCGGCGAAAGCGGAAGCCAGGAAGCGGGGGCCGAGGAGTGCGGTGTGCCAGAAGGGGCGGGCGACCAGCGAGGCGTAGAGGAAGGCGGTGACCATGTGGATCGAGCAGGCCCAGAAGACCGAAACGAACATCAAGGGGACGTAGAGCTTCTTGTTGGGATGGCGGCCGTTCCAGTGGCTCCACAAGATGTAGGCGGGGACGAAGATGTTGAGGGCGAGATAGCCGTTGAGGACGATGACGTCCCAGGTCAGCATCGAGTTCGGCCAGTTGAAGTAGCCGATCTTGGGGATCAGGTGCCAGGCGTTCTGCGGCGAGCCCATGTCGGCGGTGACGAAGCAAAGGCACATGATCAAGGCGCCGACGGCGATGCCCTCGCCGATCAACACGGCGCGGGAGAAGTCGAGGTCTTTGAGAACGTAGGCCGGCATGACCAGCATCACCGCGCCGGCGGCGAGGCCGACGAGGAAGGTGAAGTTGGAGATGTAGAGGCCCCAGCTGACGTGGTCGTTGAGGCCGGTGACGATCAGGCCGTGGCGGAGCTGCAGGGTGTAGGCCCAGGCGCCGATCAGGATCAGCAGGCTGAGGAAGCCGGCCCAGAGGTAGAAGCTCGGGCCGCCGCGGGTGGCGGCAGTGAAGCAATCGCGGAGGAAGTGGAGGGGTTTTTGCATAAATGGAACCTTTTGAATTCTTAATTTCTGGTTACTTCAATCCATGTAGTACCAGAAGTGGGGCTCGGTGCCGAGGTCCTCCTTGAGGCGGAAGACCTTCTTGTTTTTCAGGATGTAGCTGATTTCGGAGTCCGGGTCGAGGATGTTGCCGAAGACGCGGGCGCCGGTCGGGCAGGCTTCGGCGCAGGCCGGTTGGCGGCCGTCGCGGGAGCGGGCGATGCACCAGGTGCATTTCTCCATCGCGCCCTGGCGGCGGAGGCGGTTGCCGAGGTAGTGCTGGTTGGGGTTGATGTCGGCGGCGGGCACCTGCGGCTCCTGCCAGTTGAAGCGGCGGGCCCAGTAGGGGCAGGCGGCTTCGCAGTAGCGGCAGCCGATGCACCAGTTGTAGTCGACCACCACCAGGCCGTCGGGCTCCTGCCAGGTGGCGCCGACCGGGCAGACCTTGGTGCAGGGCGGATTGCCGCACTGGAAGCACTGCGTGCCCATGTAGAACTTGCCCGGGGCGCCGACCTCGTGGATGTACTCGGTCTTGCCGTGCTCGGGGCTGAACTGGCCCTTGTCGACCTCGAAGATGCGGATGTACTGCATGTTCGTGCCGCGGTCCTGGTTGTTCTCCTTGACGCAGGCCTCGATGCATTCGCCGTAGCCCTTGCAGCGCGAGATGTTGAAGGCGTAGCCGAAGCGGACGCCGGGCTGGGCCGCGGTGTCCTTGACGTGGACCTTGCGGTGGGTGGCGGCCTCGGTCAGGATCTCGATGCGGCGCACCGTCTCGCGGCGCTCCTCCTCGGTCATCAGGCGGTAGTTCTTCTTGAAGTACTCGGCGAATTTCATCTCGGTGAGCGGGTCGTCCTTGCCGCAGCCGCCGCCGACCGCGGCGGCGACGGTGGCGGCGCCGAGACCGAGGAAGCCGAGGGCCTCGCGCCGGTTGGCGGGTCGGTGCAGCGCGCCGCCTTCCTGGGGCGGCGGAGTGGACGGGCAGGAGCCGCCGCCACAGCCGGAGCCGGAGCCGCAGGAGGAGGCGGGGGATTCGTTGAGGGCGTTGCCCTCCTTCCGGCCGAAGCCGAAGAAGTCGCGGAAGCTGAAGGGTTTCTTACTCATGGCCGTGGCCTCCGTGGGGGGCGCCGAGTTCCTTCGGCAGCTCGGTGGAATAGGGGCGGGTGCCCGGCAGGGTCGGCCGGGCCTTGGGGAAGCGTTTGTCGAAGGCGGGCGAGTGGGGATTGTGGCATCCGGTGCAGCTCAGCACCACCCGCTCGCCCTGCCATTGGTTGAGCCGCTTGCCGTGGGCGCCGTTGGCCCAGTCGCGGTGCTGCTGGAAGTGGCACTGGGCGCAGACGCGATAGGCGGCGTCGAAGCTCACCGGCGTGCCGTCCATCAACTTCAATTGCCGCGCATCCTTCTCGTCGTGGCAGCTGCGACAGTCCATCGTCGAACCCTGGGCGTGCTTGAGGACGATGTCGGTGTGCATCAGGTCGCCCCGCGCCGCCCCCTCGCGCCGCTCGGGAATGGCGGTGTGGCAGCCGCTGCAGTCCCAGCGCTTCAACTCGGGAATCCGGCAGGCCACCTCGAAGCCCTGCTTCACCCCGGTCCGCGCCACGTCCTCCGCCGGCACGCGCTTCACCTTCATCAGCCCCTGGCTGTCGCTCACCGCGCAGGGCTGCCCCTGCGCCGCCGGCAGCTTCATCTCGGCCGAAGCCTCCGGCGCCGGCCGGCAGGCGCTCAACGCCAAGAGCAATATCAAGCCTCGTGTCTTCATCTTCAGTGACCTCTTTTATGGGTTTGTGATCGACAGCCAAGCAATTCACGTCCATCCCTTTCCGGATCAACAGCACAAAGCACTGAAGCTCAATGCAATAAAATATTCATTTTAGGTGAATGTTTGCTAAAAATCTGCAATGCAGGTACTTGGTGCGTATGCCATCAAAGATTCATTCAGTATGAAAGTTTTTAAATCCTGTCAATCAAGGCCTTGGGCGCCACTCTGAAAATCGGAGACTGGGATTTTGCTTGCCTCATGGGCACACCACCCCAAGTAAGGAGCTTCCCATGCCTGTCTGCAGTTTCATCATTCATCCCGCTCCCGGAGCCACCGAGGAGCTCGTTAGCGAGCTGAGCGCTTTCCCTGGTTGCGAGGCCACCCCGAGCGACGACCTCAGCCTCTTGGTCCTGGTCAGCGAGACCGACACGCGCGAGGAGATGGAAGAACTTACCGAGAAGCTCCGCTGCTACCCTCGCGTCCTCAGCCTTTCAATCACATTCGGCCAACTCTAACCTAACCCCCCAGCATCAAGGAGAAAAACACCATGGACTTCAATCGCAGAGAGCTTCTCAAGAAAATGGCCTTCGCCGCCGCATGCTCCGCGGCCGTGGCCGGCACTCCTGGCGTCAGCTTCGGCGCCTGGCAGGAATCGGACGCCAACAGCGCCGACATCACCTGGCACAAGTCGCCCTGCCGCTTCTGCGGCGTCGGCTGCTCGCTGCTGCTCGGCATCTCCAACGGCCGTGCCGTCGCGGTCAAGGGCGACCCCCGCGGCGCCGCCAACCGCGGCCTCGCCTGCGTCAAGGGCTTCCACTCGGTCCAGGCCCTCTACGGTTCCGACCGCCTCAAGAAGGCCCTGGTCAAGAAGGACGGCAAGATGGTCGAAGTGCCGATCACCGAGGCGCTCGACCTGGTCGCCGCGAAGATGAAGGAAAGCATCGACAAGCACGGCAAGGACTCGGTGGCGATGTACACCTCCGGCCAGTCGACCATTCCCGACGGCTACGCCGCCTCGAAGTTCATGAAGGGCTGCATCGGCACCAACAACCTCGACTGCAACGCCCGCCTCTGCATGGCCTCCGCCGTCACCGGCTTCATGACCAGCTTCGGCATCGACGAGCCGATGGGTTGCTATGAGGACTTCGACCACGCCGACGTCTTCGTCACCTGGGGTAACAACATGGCCGAGATGCACCCGGTGCTCTTCTCCCGCATGCTCGACCGCCGCCAGCGCGACAAGAAGGTGACCATCGTCGCCCTCGAGACCCGCACCACCCGCAGCGGCGTCGCCTCCGACAAGCAGATGATCTTCCAGCCCAACACCGACCTGGCGATCGCCAACTGCATCTCGCACCTCATCGTCAAGAACGGCTGGGTCGACGCTGACTTCGTCAAGAACTACGTCAGCATCAAGAAGGGCCGCACCGCGATCGAGGGTCCCGACGGCCTCGGCTACGGCCTCGGCGAGAAGGACGGCCTGCAGAAGGACAAGCCCGAGCCGGCGACCTGGGAGGAATACGTCAAGTTCCTCGAGGACTACACGCCGGAAGCGGTCGAGAAGATCTCCGGCGTCAAAGCCGACGACCTCCGCACCCTCGGCGCCCTCTACGGCGACCCGGCGCGCAAGGTGATGAGCCTGTGGTGCATGGGGATGAACCAGCACACCCGCGGCACCTGGATCAATAACCTGGTGTACAACCTGCACCTGCTCACCGGCAAGATCTCCAAGCCCGGCAACTCGCCCTTCTCGCTCACCGGCCAGCCCTCCGCCTGCGGCACCGCCCGCGAGGTCGGCACCTTCACCCACCGCCTGCCGCACGGCGTCGTCAGCGACGAGCACTCGCGCCACATGGCCGCCGAGATCTGGGGCGTCCCCTATGAGCGCATTCCGAGCAAGCCGACCTACTCCGCCGTGCCGATGTTCCGCGCCCTCGACCGCGGCGACCTCAAGTTCATCTGGATCCAGTGCACCAACCCGATGGTCACCCTCCCCAACCACAACCGCTACCGCGACGGCTCGCTCAAGGAGGACCGCTTCGTCGTCGTCTCCGACGTCTACCCCACCCCCACCACCGACGTCGCCGACGTCATCCTCCCCGCCGCGATGTGGATCGAACGCGAAGGCATGTACGGCAACTCCGAGCGCCGTACCCAGCACTTCGATAAGCTGATCGCCCCCGCCTCCGAAGACTGCTGGCCCGACGCGGTGCAGACCATGTACGTCGCCAAGAAGCTCGGCTTCGACAAGGAGTTCCCCTGGACTCCCGAGAACTACGCCGAAGGGATGTACCGCGAATACTGCAAGTTCCAGGAAGGCGCCCTGCACGGCATGGCTCCCTACGAAGTCCTCAAGGCCCGCCCCGGCGTCCTCTGGCCCTACGTCAACGGCAAGTCCACCCGCTGGCGCTTCAACTCCGCCCTCGACCCCGCCTGCACCAACGGCAAAGCCTTCCACTTCTACGGCAACAAGGACGGCAAGGCCAACCTCTGGCTCCGCCCCTACCAGAAGCCCGCCGAGTCGCCCGACACGGAATACCCCTTCTGGCTCAACACCGGCCGCGTCCTCGAACATTGGCACTCCGGTTCGATGACCCGCCGCATCCCCGCCCTGCACGGCTCGGTCCCCGAATCCTACTGCGAAATGCATGAAGAAGACGCCCGCGCCCTCGAGGTCTACGACGGCGACATGGTGAAACTCACCACCCGCCGCGGCGTCCTCGAAATCCCCGCCCGCATCAACGGCCGCGGACGCCCGGTGCGCGGCCAGGTCTTCGTCCCCTTCTTCGACGAGAACTACATGATCAACAAGCTCACCATCGACGCCTTCGATCCCTACTCGAACCAGCCGGACTACAAGAAGTGCGCCGTCCGCGTCGAAAAAGCTTAATCGGAGGTCACCATGAACCATGATCCCCATCTGGGACGCCGCCTCTTCGGCATCGCGGTCTTCCTCGGCCTCAGCGCCGTCGCGGTCGCCTATGTCGGCGAAAGCATCGTCAAACCGAAAATCCTGCCGCCTCTGCCGGTGCTGCAGGCCGACGACAAAGGGCCATTGCCGACGATCTCGCCGCAGGACCGCGAGGCCCTGCGCCAGGACGGCGGCCGCAGCGCTGCGGCGCCGGCGGAATGGCCCGAAGGCGCGCCGCAACGCGATCTCGCCACGGTCTATTCGCGCCGCGCCTACCACGGCGCGCCGCCGGTGATTCCGCACGCCGTCGACAACGCCCTCGAGATCAAGCAAAACTGCAACAGCTGCCACGAGAAGGGCGGCTTCGTGCCAAACTTCAAGGCCTTTGCGCCGGTGACGCCGCACCCGCAGTATGAGAACTGCCTGCAGTGCCACGCCATGGCCAAGAGCAGCGAGGAGTTCAGCCGCGCCGAAGGCCCGTCCCAGAAGAACCTCTGGACCAGCCCGAAGCCGCCGCTGACCAAGCAGCTCGGCCTCGCCTCGGCGCCGCCCAAGATCCCGCACAGCCTCCACTTGCGCGACAAGTGCCTCGCCTGCCACGACGGCCCGGCTGCTCCGGTCGAAATCCGCTGCCCGCACCCCGAGCGAGGCAACTGCCTGCAGTGCCATGCCCAGAGCGTCGACAGCAATGGCCTCAGCCACCTCGGCAGATCCCGCAAGGCGGATCCCTTCCGCCGCTCCTCCGATGCCCAAGGCCTCAGTCCCGCAGCACCCTGATTCCTGCGTCACCATGGATCCCGAACGAGCGACTTCGCTCACTCCGGGAATCCTGAAAGAATCCGCCGCCCCCATCTCGGAGGCGGCGGTTTTTTGGGGTTTCCCCGGGGGTCATTTCGGCTTGATGATCAGCTCGTCCACCTGGGCGTCGACGAGCACAGTCTGGCCGGGCTGGATGTCGCCGGACATCAGCCGGCGGGCGACCTGGGTCTCGAGCTGGCGCTGCAGCCAGCGGCGCAGCGGACGGGCGCCGTAGACCGGGTCGTAGCCCTGCACCGCGATGAAGTCGCGGGCGGCGGGCGTGATCTCGAGGCCGACGTCCTGCTCCTTCAGGCGGCCGCGCAGCTCGGCGGCCATCAGGTCGACGATGCGGGTGATCTCCGGCAGGGTGAGTTGCTTGAAGAGCACGGTGTCGTCAATCCGGTTGAGGAACTCGGGACGGAAGTGCAGCTTGAGCTCGCCGAGAACCTTGTCGCGGGTGACCTGCGGCAGGCTGCCGTCCTTGCCGGCGTGGGCGCCGACGAGGTGCTGCGCGCCGATGTTCGAGGTCATGATGACGACGGTGTTCTTGAAGCTGACGGTGCGTCCCTGGGAGTCGGTCAGGCGGCCGTCGTCGAGGAGCTGCAGCAGGGTGTTGAAGACGTCGGGGTGGGCCTTCTCGACCTCATCGAAGAGGACGACGGCGTAGGGCTTGCGGCGGACCGCCTCGGTCAGCTGGCCGCCCTCGTCGTGGCCGATGTAGCCGGGAGGGGCGCCGATCATCCGCGACACGCTGTGCTTCTCCATGTACTCGCTCATGTCGAGGCGGATCAGCTCCTCGGAGTCGAAGAGGGAGAGGGCGAGGGCCTTGGCGAGCTCGGTCTTGCCGACGCCGGTCGGGCCGAGGAAGAGGAAGGAGCCGATCGGGCGCTCGGGGTCCTTGATGCCGGCGCGGGCGCGGATGACGGCGTCGGCGACGGCCTGCACCGCCTCGTCCTGGCCGATCACCCGTTCATGCAGCGTCTCATCGAGCTTGAGGAGCTTCTTCTTCTCGCCTTCGACCAGTCTCGCGACGGGGATGCCGGTCCAGCGGGCGACGACCTTGGCGATCTCCTCCTCGCTGACCACTTCCTTGACCAGCGAGTGGCCGTCCTTGTTCTTGCCTTCGGCGGCGGCGATCTCCTTCTCGAGGCGAGGGATGTCGCCGTAGCGCAGTTCGGCGGCGCGGCCGAGATTGCCGTCGCGCTCGGCCTTGTCGCACTGCAAGCGGGCGATCTCGAGCTTCTCGCGCAGGGCCTGGAGGCCGCCGACAGCCTTTTTCTCGGATTCCCACTGGGCGCGCAGGGCGCCGGCCTTCTCCTTGGCGTCGGCGAGCTCCTTGCGCAGCTCGGCAAGGCGTTCCTTCGAGGCGGCGTCGGTCTCCTTCTTCAGCGCGGCTTCCTCGATCTCGAGGCGCATCACCTTGCGCGACACCTCGTCGAGCTCGGCGGGCATCGAGTCGATCTCGGTGCGGATCGAGGCGCAGGCCTCGTCCATCAGGTCGATCGCCTTGTCGGGCAGGAAGCGGTCGGAGATGTAGCGGTCGGAGAGGATCGCCGAGGCGACCAGGGCGGCGTCCTGGATCTTGACGCCGTGGTGCACCTCGAAGCGCTCCTTGAGGCCGCGGAGGATGGAGATGGCGTCCTCCACCGAGGGAGCGTCGACCAGCACCGGCTGGAAGCGGCGTTCGAGGGCGGGGTCCTTCTCGATGTGCTTGCGGTGCTCGTCGAGGGTGGTGGCGCCGATGCAGTGCAGTTCGCCGCGGGCGAGCATCGGCTTGAGCATGTTGCCGGCGTCGGAGCTGCCTTCGGTCTTGCCGGCGCCGACGATGGTGTGGATCTCGTCGATGAAGAGGATGATCTGGCCTTCCGCCTGCTTGATCTCGTTCAGCACCGCCTTGAGGCGCTCCTCGAAGTCGCCGCGGTACTTGGCGCCGGCCATCAGGGCGGTCATGTCGAGGCTGAAGATGGTCTTGTCCTTCAGGCCCTCGGGGACGTCGCCGCGGACGATGCGCTGCGCCAGGCCTTCGACGATGGCGGTCTTGCCGACGCCGGGTTCGCCGATGAGGACGGGATTGTTCTTGGTCTTGCGGGAGAGGATGCGGATGACGCCGCGGATCTCGGCGTCGCGGCCGACGACGGGATCGAGCTTGCCAGCCTTGGCCAGTTCGACCAGGTCCTGGCCGTATTTGCTCAGGGCTTCATAGGTCGCCTCGGGATTGCGCGAGGTGACCTTTTGCGAACCTCGCAGGTCCTTGGTCGCCTTGAGGATCTTGTCGCGGTTGAGGCCGCCTTCCTGGAGGATGCGGGCGGAGTCGCCGCGGCTCTCCTCGGCGAGGGCGAGGAGGAGGTGCTCGGCGGAGGTGAACTCGTCCTTCATCCCCTCGGCTTCCTTCTGGGCGCGGCGGAGGACGGCGCCGATGCGCTGCGACATGTAGACGCTGCCGGGCTCGCTCGGCAGACGGCCGCGCGACTCGAGGGCGCGCTCGACCTTGGCCTTCAGCTCGGCGGGACGGGCGCCGGCCTTCTCGGCGAGGCGGCCGGCGAGCGACGGCTCCTGGCTGAGCAGGGCGAGCAGCAGGTGCTCGGGTTCGAGCTCCTGGTGATGGAGCTTGGTGGCGAGTTCCTGCGCTTCGTGCAGGGCGGCTTGCGATTTCTCGGTGAACTTGCTGATGTCCATGGGATTCTCCTCGGGCTGGGTTTGCTTGATTATTCCCTTTGAGCAGGCTCGCCACCCAAGCCAAGCATTCCAATGTAAGTTCATGCCAAATTGTATCTTATGCAAATAGCTTGAGAAATCCGGAGAGCTCCTGAGCGTCCGGTTGTCACTGTTCCCGGACATTCTGGCACATCGAGAGACGGAATGGCGCTTGTGCCTCAATCTCGTGCCCTATGTGCTGGCGCTTCTGCGCCGAGCGCAAACGAGCTCAATACCGAGCCTGCCGATATCTGTCGACATCGACAGATGTCGAGGTGGTTTGTGAGCGGCGCAAGGATCGACTGGGTCACTCGACAAGCAGGGGGAGGGGGATAGCTTGGGCGACAGCAACCATGAATTAAAGCTGGTCGAAGCCAAACTTAGCTATCAGGAAGTCATCATGATGAATGGATTTGATTGTGCTACTTGCGGGGCTTATCATGAGGAGATCCCGATGTGCTTCGGTCCTCCAGCACCAGCGCTTTGGTATGCGATCCCTTTAAATGAACGCAGCGAACGATGTCAATTGACATCAGATCAATGCGTCATCGACGGCAAGCACTTCTTCGTTCTCGGGCGGATTGCATTCCCTGTGATCGATGGATCTGAAGGTGATGATGAATTCATCTGGCTGGCCTGGGTCTCGTTGAGCCAAGCCGATTTCATCCGTGTTAGTGAATTGTGGGAGCATGAAGGCCGGGAGAGCGAAGAGCCTTATTTGGGCTGGCTTCAAAGCTCCCTGCCTTATAGTTCGGATACCTTGAATTTGAGAGTGCGAGTCCAAACCATGCAGGTTGGGGTTCGCCCCCAAATCTGGATTGAGTCCACTGAGCATCCTTTGTTCCTTGAGCAACTCCTCGGGATTCCCATGTCTCGTGTTCAGGAGATTGTAGAAGCGGCTCTACATGGCTGAGAGCGTTATCTTGATTTCACACTTCCTTCCGTGCCCTCCGTGTTTTCCGTGGAGGAATCCGCTGCCGACGAAGCTCGCCGAGCGGCGACAATTTCTTTTCCCCGCGCCCTGTCACCAGTCTTGATTTTTGCGGCCCGGGCGTTCCCTTCTGCGGATTTGTCAAAAACCAACGGAAGACCCCACCATGCCTAAGCGCACCGACATCAAAAAGATCCTCCTGCTCGGCTCCGGCCCCATTGTCATCGGCCAGGCCTGCGAGTTCGACTATTCCGGCACCCAGGCCTGCAAGGCCCTGAAGGAAGAAGGTTATGAAGTCGTCCTGGTGAACTCCAACCCGGCGACCATCATGACCGACCCGGACTTCGCCGACCGCACCTACATCGAGCCGCTCACCACCGAGTTCCTCGAGAAGGTGATCGAGCGCGAGAAGCCCGACGCCCTGCTCCCCACCCTCGGCGGCCAGACCGCGCTCAACTGCGCCATGCGCCTGCACGAAGCCGGCATCCTCGAGAAGCACAAGGTCACCATGCTCGGCGCCGTGCCGCACGTCATCGAGAAGGCCGAGAACCGCGAGCTCTTCCGCGCCGCCATGCTCAAGATCGGCCTCGACATGGCCCGCTGCGAAGTCGCCCACTCGCTCGAAGAAGCCCACGCCGTCAAGCAGCGCATCGGCTCCTTCCCCCTGATCATCCGCCCCTCCTTCACCCTCGGCGGCTCCGGCGGCGGCATCGCCTATAACGAAGAAGAGTTCGAAGAGATCGTCTCCCGCGGCCTCGACTACTCCCCCACCCGCGAAGTCCTGATCGACGAATCCATCCTCGGCTGGAAGGAATACGAGCTCGAAGTCGTCCGCGACAGCAAGGACAACTGCATCATCATCTGCTCGATCGAGAACCTCGACCCGATGGGCGTCCACACCGGCGACTCGATCACCGTCGCCCCCGCCCAGACCCTCACCGACCGCGAATACCAGATCATGCGCGACGCCTCGATCGCCGTCATGCGCGAGATCGGCGTCGAGACTGGCGGCTCCAACGTCCAGTGGGCGGTCAACCCCGAGAACGGCCGCATGGTCATCATCGAGATGAACCCCCGCGTCTCCCGCTCCTCCGCCCTCGCCTCCAAGGCCACCGGCTTCCCCATCGCCAAGGTCGCCGCCAAGCTCGCCGTCGGCTACACCCTCGACGAACTGAAGAACGATATCACCAAGTCGACCCCGGCCTGCTTCGAGCCCTCGATCGACTACGTCGTCACCAAGATCCCGCGCTTCACCTTCGAGAAGTTCAAGGGTTCCGAGGACTACCTCACCACCCAGATGAAGTCGGTCGGCGAAGTCATGGCGATCGGCAAGACCTTCAAGCAGTCGCTGCAGAAGGCCCTCCGCTCGATGGAGATGGGCCGCTTCGGCTTCGGCGCCGACGGCAAGGACGCCCCCTACGAGGCGATCCCCGACGACGTCCTCGCCAAGTCCCTCGCCCGCCCCAACTCGCTGCGCCTCTTCCAGGTGCGCGCCGCTCTCAAGCGCGGCTGGAGCGTCGAGAAGATCTTCGACCTGACCAAGATCGACCGCTGGTTCCTCCGCCACATGGAAGAGCTCGCCGCCTATGAAGACGAGATCCGCTCCGCCCGCGACCTCGCCGGCCTGAAGTCCGACAAGGCCCTCTTCCGCCAGGCCAAGGAATTCGGCTACTCCGACCGCCAGATCGCCCACCTCCTCAAGTGCAGTGAGACCGAAGTCCGCAAGGCCCGCAAGGAGATCAATCTCCAGCCGGTCTACTCGCTGGTCGACACCTGCGCCGCCGAATTCGCCGCCGCCACTCCCTACTACTACTCGACCTACGGCGACGTCGATGAGTGCACCCCCTACAAGAACGAGAAGGCGGTGATGATCATCGGCGGCGGCCCCAACCGCATCGGCCAGGGCATCGAGTTCGACTACTGCTGCGTCCACGCCTCCTTCGCCCTGCGCAAGGCCGGCTTCCGCACCATCATGGTCAACTCCAACCCCGAGACCGTGTCGACCGACTACGACACCTCCGACAAGCTCTACTTCGAGCCCCTCACCCTCGAGGACGTGCTCTCCATCTACGAGCGCGAGAACTGCTGGGGCGCCATCGTCCAGTTCGGCGGCCAGACCCCCTTGAACCTCGCCAAGGCCCTCAAGGAGAACGGCGTCAACATCATCGGCACCACCCCCGAGTCGATCGACATCGCCGAAGACCGCGAGCACTTCCAGGCCCTGGTCAACAAGCTCGGCATCCTGCAGCCGCCCAACGGCATCGCCCGCACCGCCGAGGAAGCCCTGGCGATCGCCGCCCGCATCACCTACCCGGTCCTCGTCCGCCCCTCCTTCGTTCTCGGCGGCCGCGCCATGGCGATCGTCTACGACGACAAGGAACTGTCGCACTACATGGCCACCGCCGTCGAAGTCTCCAACGAGCGCCCCGTCCTGGTCGACAAGTTCCTCGACGACGCCACCGAAGTCGACGTCGACTGCATCGCTGACGGCGAGCTGTCGGTGATCGGCGCCGTGATGGAGCACGTCGAGCCCGCCGGCGTCCACTCCGGCGACTCCGCCTGCATGATCCCCTCGGTCACCCTCTCCGCCAAGGTTCTCGAGACCATCCGCCGCCACACTCACGCCCTCGCCAAGGCGCTGGAAGTGAAGGGCCTGATGAACATCCAGTTCGCGGTGCAGAACGAGACCGTCTATATCCTCGAAGTGAACCCCCGCGCCTCGCGCACCGTGCCCTTCGTCTCCAAGGCGATCGGCCAGCCCCTGGCCAAGCTCGCCTCGCTGGTGATGGCCGGCAGCAAGCTCAAGGACCTTGGCTTCACCCAGGAAATCATCCCCAGCTTCTACTCGGTCAAGGAAGCCGTCCTCCCCTTCGTTCGCTTCCCCGGCACCGACGTCGTCCTCTCCCCCGAGATGAAGTCCACCGGCGAAGTCATGGGCATCGCCGACAAGGCCGGCATGGCCTACCTCAAGGCCCAGATCATGGCCTTCAACCCCATCCCCAGCGCCGGCGCCATCATGGTCTCGGTGAAGGAATCGGACAAGCCCAAGATCCTCGCCTCGATGAAGGCCCTCGACGAGATGGGCTTCACCATCATGGCCACCAAGGGCACCGCCAGCTTCCTCTGGGAGAACGGCGTCAAGGCCCAGGCCCTCTTCCGCATCAACGAAGGTCATCCCAACACCATCGACCTGATCAAAGAGAAGAAGATCAAGTGGATCATCAACACCCCCTCCGGCGGCCAGCCCCGCCGCGACGAGATGGCGATGCGCACCGCCGCGACCATCCACGGCATCCCGATGACCACCACCGTCCAGGCCCTCACCGCCGCGGTCGAAGGCCTGCGCGACCTCAAGGCCGGCCACTTCCAGAGCGTCAAGTCGCTCCAGGAGCACCACGCCAAGAAGTGATCCAACGATCATGAGTCCCGGCCCGGCCTCGCAGGAGGCCGGGCTGACTTGTTCCGACAGCACAAAGGACTCGACGGATGAACCTAAAACCAATCCACCACCAGCAGCACGCGTATCCCCGCATCCTTCATCCTTGGCCCAGCGTGCGCGTCATCGCCAAACACCCAAGGTGGGAGCCCGGTGCGCAAATCGCGCCCGCCGGGATCTGTGCGGGGGGCTCACAGCAATGAGAGTCCCTACCGCGATACACTTTGAACCTCCAACCTTTCAACTGCGGTTTTTAGGTTAAAGTGGTGAGCGAGGCAAGGTGCTTCCGCCCTGCCTCGCTCACTGGCTTCTCCGGTCCGACTGGAATCTGCCTTTTCCCGGACGCAATACTCAGCATCACCCCAAATCAAGCTCGACTGAAGCGCAGAAGACGCAGAAGCGCGCAGTAAGGAGTGATCGGCAGACCGCTAATCTTTCTACTTTTGCGCTCTTTGTGGCTTTTGTGGCCATCTAGCTTTCTTCGCTTCTTCGTTCCTTCGAGTGATACAGGCCGGCTTATTTCTTCGACTGGTCGAGGACTTCGAACTCGCCTTTGCGGTCCTGGCTCCATGCGGAGTCGTCGCCGGCACCTTGCTGCGCGACTTCCTCGCCCATCGACTGGGTGGTGATGCGGCTTTCGAGCTCGGGGCGGATCTTGACCAGGATGTCCTTGACGGCGATGGCGCGGCGCTCGCCGAGGGCGCGGTTGTACTCTTCGCTGCCGCGCTCGTCGCAGTGGCCCTTGACGATGCAGACGTAGGCGGGATGGGCGACCAGGAGTTCGGCGATCTTGGCGCACTTTTCATCTTCCGAAGCGGCGACTTCGGCGGAGTCGAAGGCGAAGTAGACGGGGGCGATGCCGTGTTCGACCGGGGTGCCTTTGGTGTCGGCATCAAAGATGTTGCTGCCGTCGCCGAGGCTGCCATTGCCGATGGTTCCGATGGTTCCGGCACCGGCGCTGGCACCGCCAGTGCCGATGTCGCCGAGGCCGCTGCCAGCACCAGCGCCGCCTTGGCCGGCAATATCGGGTTCGACGGTGTTGTTGCGGGCGTAAACGGCTCGCGACTTGCCGCAGGAGGCGGAGAAGAGGGCGAGTGCGACAGCGGCGACGAGGATTTGCTTGATCATGGGGGGGGCCTGTTGGTTTTGGGGTTTTTGAGAGATGGAGGGGCTTTAGCGGGCCCAGAATTCGAATTCAACGCGGCGGTTGCGGGCCTGGCTGGCCGGGTCATCGCCTTCAAGTGCGGGTCGTTCGGCGCCCCAAGCGAGGCTGCGGACGCGATCCTTGGTCCAGGGGTGCAGCTTGAGAAGTCGCTGCTGCACCGCCAGGGCGCGGCGTTCGCTGAGGGCGCGGTTGTATTCCTCACTGCCCTGCTGATCGGTGTGGCCGCCGATCACCAGGGTCCAGTTGTCGTGGCGGCCGAGCGCCGAGGCAAGCTGCCCCAGAAGAGTGTCGCTGCCCTGCGGCAGGGCGGTGCTGTCGAAGTCGAAGAGGATGGGGGGGAAGTCCGTCGCCACCTTGTCGCCGAGCTCATCGACGATGCCGCCGTCTTCCGGATCGGTGGCGGCGGCGGAGCGGCCGGAGGAGGGGAGGAAGACCTGGCTGCCGCGCTTCGGCGGGGATTTGAGATAGGCCGCGTTCTGCGTCGACGGCAAAGCGCCGCGGCTGCTCGCCGCGACGCCTTGCTGACAGCTGGCCAGGGCCCAGGCCGCGGCCAGCAGGATGCCGATGAAGCGCATCGGCGGGGAGATCACTTCTTCGACTGGTCGAGGACTTCGAACTCGCCTTTGCGGTCCTGGCTCCAAGCCGAGTCGTCGCCGGCGCCCTGTTGAGCCACTTCTTCGCCCATCGACTGGGTGGTGATGCGGCTTTCGAGCTCGGGGCGGATCTTGATCAGGATGTCCTTGACAGCGATGGCGCGGCGCTCGCCGAGGGCGCGGTTGTACTCTTCGCTGCCGCGCTCGTCGCAGTGGCCCTTGACGATGCAGACGTAGGCGGGGTTGGCAACCAGGAGCGCGGCGATGTCGGCGCACTTCTTGTCCTCGGAAGCGGCGACTTCGGCGGAGTCGAAGGCGAAGTAGACCGGGGCGATGCCGTGGGCGACGGGAGTGCCTTTGGTGTCGGCGTCGAAGGGGTTAGTGCCGGTGCCGGAGCCGTCGCCGCCGATGGTGCCGAGGGTGCCGCCACCAGCTCCGGTGGTGCTGCCGCCGAGACCGGCAAGGTCGCCGAGGCCACTGCCGGCACCGCCCTTGCCGGCGATATCGGGCTCGACGGTGTTGTTGCGGGCGTAGACGGCGCGCGACTTGCCGCAGGAGGCGGTGAAGAGGGAGAGAGCGACGGCGGCGACGAGGATGTTCTTGATCATGGGGGATTCCTGGTTTTTTGGATGGACAATTATTGGGCTTTGCCGGCGTCGAGGACTTCGAATTCGGCGCGGCGTTCGGCGCTCCAGACGGCGTCGTTGCCGTTGGGGGTGGAGTTCTCTTCGCCCATCGACTGCGAATTCAAGCGCGGCGCAAGAGCG
Organism: Verrucomicrobiota bacterium; assembly: GCA_039798785.1. Taxonomy (GTDB): domain Bacteria; phylum Verrucomicrobiota; class Lentisphaeria; order Lentisphaerales; family Lentisphaeraceae; genus CAMCSH01. The sequence continues at coordinate 32,182 of JBDKFG010000062.1, forward strand.
GCGGTGTTCTGGATCAGGGCTTCCTTGACCGCGAGGGCGCGGCGTTCGCTGAGGGCGCGGTTGTATTCTTCGCTGCCGCGTTCGTCGGAGTGGCCTTTGATGACGCAGACGTACTTGGGGTTGGCGGTGAGGAAGGCGGCCATGGCCTGGACCTTGGCGGCTTCTTCCGGCTTGATCGCGGCGGAGTCGAAGTCGAAGTGGACGGCGGCGATGTCGTGCTTGACGACGGGGAGCTGGTTGAGCTTGCTGACGCCGTCTTTGTCGGGGGTGACGAGATCTTCGATTTTGAGTGCGGGGAGCTTGTCCTTTCCGTCGGTGCCGGGGCCTTTCGGGCCCTGGGTTTCGGGCAGGGCGACCTTGTCCTGCTGAGAGGCCGTCTTGGTCTTGGTTTTGCCGGAAGAGCAGGAGCTGACGAGGGCGAGGGCGAGCGCGGCGGCGAGGAGTCGCTGGGGCATGGAGGAACCTTGGGTTGATGAGGTTTTTGAGCGCAGACCGCAAATGTTTGCGGATCATGTTCTGCGCCGAAGATATGAGCTTGATTTATGCTTACCAGCTGAAGTTCGCGCATGTGCGAGGATTTTTTTCACGGCTTTGCCGGGAGCTTCGCGTCGGTCGCTCGGGGGAGGGGCTCGGCGGCGGAAGAAAATCTGAAAAAACCTCGGGCGGCGGCTTGCAGAGTGGCGGCACGCTTGTATCCTTTGGGCCGTCCGACGCACTCGTAGCTCAATTGGATAGAGCATCTGGCTACGAACCAGAAGGTTTGAGGTTCGACCCCTCACGAGTGTACCAGGACGGCACGATTTCATGCACTCGTAGCTCAATTGGATAGAGCATCTGGCTACGAACCAGAAGGTTTGAGGTTCGACCCCTCACGAGTGTACCACTTCCAGCAGCGCCGCAAGCCTGCTGGTTTTTTGCGCCCTGCGCAAGCCTTCAAATCCCGGGTCCGCCGATGTCCCCGATCCTGACCATTCTCCTGCCGCTGATCCTGCTCACCGCGCTGGCCCGCTGGGGGATCAGCCGTCACTGGTTCAGCGCCGCCTTCCTGCGCGACTGTTCGAAGTTCTGCTACTGGGTGGCGCTGCCGGCATTCCTCTTCGACGCGGCGTCGAAAACCCGTCTTCAGAGCAGCGATCTCCTGCCTTCGGGAATCCTCCTCTCCGCCACCCTCGCCGTCTGCTTCTTGGCCTGGCTTGGCGCCAAAGCCGCCGGAATGGCGGCGGAGAGCCGGGCCTCCTTGGTCCACGCCGGCTTCCGCGGCAATCTCGCCTATGTCGGCATCCCGGTGGTCGCCTTCGCCGGCCAAAGCCTGCAGCTCGAGGGACTCAACGAAAGCTGCGCCGTCCTCGCCGCCGCGCCGGTCATCCCCTGCTTCAGCATCCTCGCCGTCGCCGTCCTCACCCTCAACCTCGGGCAGAAAGGCAGCGGCCGGATCCAGAACGCCGCTTGGGAGACATTGAAAAACCCCTTGATCCTGTCGACCCTGGCCGGACTAGCCCTCGCCTACTTTTCCCTGCCCTTGCCGGCGGTTCTGCAACGATGCGTCGCCATCCCTGCCGCCGCGGCCCTGCCGCTGGCGCTGATCCTCTTGGCCGAAGCGGTCGACACCGAGGCCTTCCGTTCCCGCTGGAAACCGGCGCTGGCCGCGGCGATCCTGAAAACCCTGGTCAAGCCGCTGATCGTCTTCGTCCTCTGCCAGGTCTTTGCTCTCGACAAGGGCTTGAGCGCCACCTTGCTGCTTCTCGCCGCCTGCCCCACCGCGATCGCCTCGCAGATCCTCAACGACCGCCTCGGCGGCGATTCCCGCCTGCAGGGCGCCGCCATCGCCCTGTCGACCCTGATGGCGCCGCTGGCGATGTCACTGATCCTGATCTGGGCGGCGCCTTAGGACGGGAGGCGGAAGGCGGAACCACGAATGGACACGAATAGACACGAATTTTGGGGGAAGGGGACGGGCAGAGTTTGGTGTCGAAGCTAGACCTGCGCGACCTGATTCCATTCGTGTGAATTCGTGTCCATTCGTGGTTCTTGTTATGAGCTCAGCTGCCGAAGATCTTGCCGCCGGCGATGGCGAGGCCGATGATCGCGCCGATGCTGGAGAGGATGAAGACCAGCAAGATGCGGGTGCAGCGGTTGCGGCGCCAGCCGGCGAAGGTGGCGGAGTCTTCCGACAAGGCTTCGAGGTCGCCGACGGTGGGTTTGCGAACCCAGGCTTCGACCAGGCCGGTGGCCATGCCGACGCCAAGCTGGGGCAGCAGGGTGGTGATCGGGGCGGCGACGAAGGCGGCGAGGATGGTGACGGGATGGGCGAGGGCCAATAGCGAGCCGAGGGCGGCGCCGCCACCGGTCCAGAGGATCCAGGATTTCGCCATTTCGCCGGCCTTGTCGTAGTCGCCGCGATACACCGTCAGGCCGATGACCGCGATCAGGGAGGCCGGGATCAGCCATTTGAAGAAGGTGCCGAACTTCGAGGGGGGCGGCTGACGGTCGAGCTCTTCCAGATCGACCTGGGATTGCCAGTTGGCGATCATCCCGGGGACGTGGCCGGCGCCGACCACGGCGAGGATCTTCTTGCCTTGGACGTGGCGGAGTTTTTCGACCATGTAGAGGTCGCGTTCATCGATCAGGCGGTGCTTGATGTCGGGGAAGTCGCGACCCATTTCGGCGAGCATGTTCTGCAGGACGTCCTGCTTCTTGAGCTCTTCGATCTTCTCGCGGCTGAGTTCGCCTTCGGAGCTGGTTTCGCGGCGGCGTCCGATCGGCATGAAGCTGATGGCGACGGCGGCGAGCAGGCCGAAGATGAGGAACTTCTTCTTGCTGAAACCGGAATCTGCGGCAGCCGCATCGGCAGGGGCGGCGGGGCTGAGGGCGGCGGCGTCGGTTTTTGCGGGGGACGCAGGAGCCGTGGCCGGTTTCGAGTCAGGGATGAAGAAGGCACCGAGGAGGACGAGGAAGATCAGCAGGTTGGCGAGCATCGCGTTCCAGCCGAAGATACTGGCGAGGAAATTGAGTTTGCCCTTGCCGCTCATCAGGCCCCAGGTGCGGGACAGGGTGGTGCGGACGTTGCGGTCGATCGGCTGCGGCGTCAGGCCGGCAGCGGCGGCGGATTCGCAGGCCTGGATCATCTCGAGGCCGGGCTTGACCCCGAGCTTCTTGGCGATGTTCTTCTGGTAGGAGGCGAGGACGAGGTTGCTGATCAGGACCATCGTCTTGCCTTCGCGGAAGACCTTGACCAGATCGGTCTTGCGCCAGGCTTCTTTGTCGAGGATGTTTTTCAGGCGGGCATCGCAGAGCTCGATGGCGACGCAGTCCGGTTTCTCTTCTTCGATCAGGCGCTTGACTTCATCGGCGCTGTCCTGGGAGACGTGGGCAGTGCCGAGGAGGAGGATTTCGGCGCCGTCGGCGCGGGTGAGGCGGGTCAGATTCGACATGGGGGATTCCGGAGTTCAGATTTGCGAACTCAGAGATTAAGGGCTTTCGGTGGATTGGAAAGGAGTTTGCGACTTCAGCTCAGCAATTTCGGGTCGAAGAGGCCTTGGATGCTGGCGAGGGCCGGCACCTTGGCCCGGTCGAGGAGGGAGAGGTAGAGTTTGAGCTCGGTCAGGGCCTGTTCGGCGTCTTCGAGTGCGCGGTGGCTTTCGCTGCGGCCGAAGCGGACATCGAGGACCCACTGGAAGATCGCCTTGAAGGAGGAGATGTCGATGATGCGGTAGTGGAGGTGCTGCGAGAAGCGCGGCATGTATTTTTGCAGGAAGAGCTTGTCGAGGCTGATCGAGTTGCCGCAGAGGATGATTTTCTCATCGGGGAAGTGGCGTTTGGCGAGGTTGCCCATTTCCATTTCGACTTCGGCGAGGTTCTTGCCGCGGGGGATCTCGTTGATCAGGCCGCTTTTGCCGTGGGTGTCGCGGTTCCAGGCGTCCATCTTGTCGATGTATTCGCGCGGGCAGGCGACGACGCGGGTGTAGCGCTCGAGGATGTTGAACTTCAGGTCGGTGATCAAGACCGCCACTTCGATGATGCGATTCGTCTCGACATCCAGGCCGGTCATCTCCAAGTCAATGAAAAACAGCTTCTTCACAAAAAAACTCCCGGATGGGTGAGCCCGTGAAGGACTCGACCCATCCGGGCAAAAAAATTTGGAGGCGAGAACCGGAGTCGAACCGGTCTGAAAGGTTTTGCAGACCTCTGCCTAACCGCTTGGCTATCCCGCCTCCTTGGAGGTGCACAGAGTATAAGCGGGGTTTTTCGGGCGTCCAACTCAAGCGAGCGGAATTCCGGAAGATTTTTCGGCTTCGGTGGCGACGGCGGAGCTCAAGCCTGCTGCAGCATGAACTCGATGGTGGTGCGGGCGATGAGGAAGTAGATGACCGAGGAGAAGATGTCGTTGAGGGTGGTGACGAAGGGGCCGGCGGCGAGGGCGGGGTCGATGCCGAGTTTTTTCAGGCAGATCGGGATGATCGTGCCCATGACGCAGGCGGTGGTCATGGCGCTGAGCATGGAGAAGCCGATGATCAGGGCGAGAGAGCTGTCGCTGAGGGGGGCGACGTTGATCTGGGAGAAGTGGAGCCAGAGCCAGGTGGTGGTGCCGGCGAGGAGGCCGCAGGTCAGGCCCATGCCGATGCCGGTGAAGCTTTCGCGGGCGACAAGGCGGGCGTATTGCGAAGGCAGGATCTTCTCCAGGGCCATTTCGCGGATGAAGATGGTGGCGGCCTGCATGCCGGAGTTGCCGCTCATCGCCATGATCACCGGCGGGAAGCTGGCGAGGATCGAGATCGCCAGGATCGCCTCGAGCGGCAGGCCGATGTCGCGCAGCATGCCCTGGATGACGAAGCAGTTGGTCATGCCGAGGCCGAGGGTCACCAGTAGCCAGGGCAGGCGCATCCGGATGGTGCGGAAGATCGACACCTCGTCTTCTTCGACCAGGTCAGGCGTACCGGTCATCTGGGCGATGTCCTCGCTGGCCTCGCGGATCGAGACGTCGAGGACGTCGTCGGCGGTGATCCTGCCGACGAGGCGGTGCTGGGCATCGAGAACCGGCATGACCCAGAGATTGTAGCGTCGGAACATCCGGGCGACTTCTTCGGAGTCCATGTCGACTGTGGCCCAGACGTGGTCACGGTCGGTGATGGTTTCGAGGGGGGTGGTGGCTTCGACGCTGATCAGGCGGACAAGGGGAGCGGTGCCTAGGAATTCACGGCTCTTGGGGTCGAGGACGTAGACGTAGGTGACCGGATCTTTGAGGTCGGCCCGGCCGAGGGCCTTGAGGACGTTGCCGACCTTCATGTTGGCGGGGAAGGCGCAGAGCTCGGAGGTCATCATGCCGCCGGCGGTCTCCTCGTCGAAGGAGAGCAGCTGGGTGATCTCGCGGCGGTCGGAGTCCTCCATCTCCTTCAGGACTTCGCTGGCGCGGTCGTCCTCGAGCTCGCCCAGGAAGTCGGCGGCGTCGTCGGGCGCCATCTCTTCGACGATGGCGGCGACTTCCGAGGCCGGCATGTCGTCGATCATCTCGTCGACCTGGTCCTGCTCCATGGCGAGGAGGACGTCGGAGCGGCGCTCGTCGTCCATCAGGCCGAAGAGCTCGAGGCGAGCCTCGTCGTCCTTGACCGATTCCAGGATGTCGGCGAGGTCGGCGGGTTGGATCAATTCCAGTTCACGACGGATCTCCTCGAGCTTGCGCTGCTCAAGGAGATCGAGCAGAAGCTCGGCGGTGACCGGTGTGATTGATTCCATGGGCGGAAGCCGGGGGGATGTTCAGTTCGCCGACTGTACGGGGCGGCAAGGCAATTTCCAGCCGCAGGAGCTTTTCAAGTCGCAGAAAAAAGGCTTCGCCCTCCCCCGTATTCCAAGCTCCTTGCTGGAGCCAGGCGGCGGTTGAGCGAGAGGGGCTGCGTGGCTTCAGAAAACTGACGAGGGGCTATCTCCGGGGGGCTGAGTTCGGATCCAGGCTGGCGGAGGGTTTCTCCTCGGGCAGGGCGGGGTCGAGGGAGAAGGTGCAACCGGCGGCGGGGGTGGCTTCCGCTTCGAGGTCGAGTTCGAGGTGGAGCGAGGCCGGCTCGGTGCCTTCGGGGAGGGAGAAGCGGAGTTTCTGCGGCGGTCCGTCGATGTCGGCGGGGGCGGCGAGCTTGGCGGCGGGGAAGCGGGCGCCCTTGGCGTCGACGAAGGCGGCGCCGTGCAGGACGAGGCGGCCTTGCGAGCCGCCGCGGCGGTGGATTTCGAGGATGTAGTCGGCGGCGACCGGCATCTGGACGCTGAGGCCGCGGCGGATGGCGAGTTTCTGGCGGCCGGGCTTGAGCTGGCGGGGGGTGACGCCGTAGGCGATGCTCGGTTCGTCGCCTTCGCCGCGGATGTCGAGCTGGCCGCGGGCGCCGATGCCGAAGTGGCTGGCCGGGTCGAGCTGGATGATGCGGCGGAGGATGCGTTCCTGGTCGGGCCAGCTGGCGCCGACGGCCTTGGCGGAGCGGAAGGCGGCGAGGAAGAACTGCTGCTTCTGTTCGCCGGTGAGGCGGGCGGCGCGGGGCGAGCGGATGACCTCTTCGGCGCGGGCGAGGGCGGCGGCGGCGCCCTTCTCCTTGCCCGCCTTGGCGGCCTGGTCGATCTCGCCGGGGATGGCGCCCTGGTTGAAGTCGAGTCGCCAGAGCCAGGGGTCGGAATCGGCGCCGGGGAGGCGGTGGAGTTCGTTGATCAGGGCCTTGCGCTGGTCGTGGCGCCAGGTGCCGTCGAGGATTTCGGCGGCGGCGGCGGATTCGGCGAAACGAGCGGCGGGATCGGCCAGCTTGGCGGCGGCGTCGAGGCGGGCGTAGGCGGCCTTGCTGCGGGCGATCTGGCGGGCGAGATCGGCGGCGGCGGCGGCGGGGTCGTCGCCGACCTGGACCGGGCGGAGCTGGCCGAGGGGGCGGCGCTGCTTGTCGAAGGCGAAGACGGCGGGGAGGTTGACGGTGTCGAGTCCGGGTTCGGCGTTGCCCTGGCGGAGTTCTTCGGCGTCGAGGGCGGCCTGGCCGAGGCTGGCGGGGATGAGGGCGAAGGAGAAGTGGCCGGGCTGGTGGCGGGGCCAGCCGCTGCGGCAGTCGATCTCGAAGGAGTAGTCGCCGGGGGCGAGCGGCGCGGCGGCGGCGAGGAGGAGGCGGATGGCGGCGCCGGGGCCGTGGCTGCTGCCCCAGACCTGGCCGCCGCCGTCATCGTTCTGGGCGTCGATCATCACCGCGTTGGCGATGTGGTTGTCGCGGTTGGCGACGAGGCGGACGAGGGGGATGCCGCGGCCCTGGGCGTCGCGGAGGCGGAGCTCCTTGATGCCGAGGTGGCCGTTGCCGGAGGCGCCGGGGCCGAGGTCGACGAGGGAGGGGTGGCAGCGCAGGTCGAGGGCGAGGGCGGCGGCCGGGCTGCCGGCGGGGACGCTGAAGCGGAGGGTGAGCTGCTCGGCTTCCGGCGCGGCGTCGCGTTTCTCGATCAGCCAGGCGCCGTCGGGCTGGCGGCGGTAGGAGCTGCCCTGGGCGGTGTCGAGGCGGATCCCCTCGGGCGGGGGCGGCAGCTTGTCGAAGATGGCGTTGACGGCGCGTTTCTCGGGGTAGTCGGCGCAGACCAGGACGCTGCCCTTGGGCAGGGCGGCGGCGAAGGCGGGGGAGCGCCAGAGGCCGTCGCGGACGCGGAGCGAGGCGGGGTTCCAGTCCGAGCCGATGGCGAGGGCGAGGACCTGGCCGTCGTCGGGGCAGCTTTCGAAGGCCTGGCGGAGGTGGGGGGCCGCAGCGGGCGGGGAGCCAGCGGCGGGGCGGCCGGGGGCGGCGGGCGACTGGGCCGCGGCGGCGAGGCTGGCGGCGGTGGCGAGGAGAAGGAGGGGGCGGAACATGGCGGGTCTCCGGATCAGTAGAGGGTCTTGCCCCAGACGCGGAGCGCCCGGAAGTTGAAGCAGTCCTTCGACTCGCTGTCGCGGCTGATGCGGACGTAGCGGGCGCGGACGGGTTTCTTGGCGAGGTCGATCTCCCAGCAGGCGAGGTCCTTGTCGGAGCGGAAGACCTCGGTCCAGGTCTTGCCGTCCTCGGAGACCGCGACCTTGAGGGGGAGGGCGCGGTAGCTCGAGTCCTCGAAGCGGTTGACGATGCTGATGCCGCTGAGCTGGCAGGGGCCGGGGAGGACGACTTCGGCCCAGGGGCGGACTTCGTTGCCGGTGTGGATGAAGCCGCCCTGGGGCTGGCTGAGGGCGGCGGGGAAGCTGAGGACGTGCTTCTGGTCGTAGTGCGAGCTGAGGCGGAGGAGGCCGTCGCCGGAGAGGAGGCGGCCGGGGTAGGAGGCGGTCTTGGGGTAGTTGTCCTTGACGCGCGGCGAGACTTCGCGGAAGTCGGCCTGGCCGAGGATCGAGGGGGCGGCCTGGAAGAGGGCCTTCCAGGTCGAGAAGGACTCCTTGTTGCCGGCTTCGACGAGCATGCCGGAGAGGGCGGCGGGGGCGTTGCCGCCGGCCTCCTTGAGGGCGCGGCTGACCGCGGGCATAACGATCGGCGAGAGGCGCGGCGCGGGGAGGAAGCGGGCGGCGGCGGTGGCGAGGAGCGGGCTGAGGTCGTTGGGGTTGACGCGGTAGTGGTCGATCAGGGTGGCGAGGTGGCGGGCCTCGGCCTCTTCGTTGCCGAGGAAGGCGGCGGCGGCGTTGAGGTGGCCGTCGAAGTGGCCGCCGATCGGTGCCTGCTGCGAGCGCGGGTCGAGACCTTCGTGCAGGCGGGCGAGGAATTCATGGCGCTGCTGGGCGGGGATCGCCTTTTGCGCGGCGGCGAAGAATTCGCGTTCGGCGAAGAGGAGGGCCATGTGGGGGAAGTCGCGCAGCTGGCGGGAGTAGGCGCGGGCGAAGTCGAACCAGGCCTGCGGCTCGTCGGCGTCGGCGGCGAGCTCGTCGGCGCGGGCCTTCCAGGCGTGCAGGTCGAGCGGGGTGAGGCCGAGCTGCAGCTCGAGCGCCTGGCGGGCGAGGAGGCGGGCCGGGCCGGCGGCGGGGAGCTGGCGGACCTCGACGCGGAGCGAGCGGCCGCCGCCCATGTCGAAGTATTCCACCTTGAGGCGGTGCTTGCCGGCGGCGAGACGGCGGACCGCCTCGCGCCACTGGTCGCCGTGCGCGCCGTCGTTGTCGACAGCGAGTTCGCCGTCGAGGTAGATGCGCGAGCCGTCGTCGGAGCTGACGCCGAGGAAGACTTCGCCGGCCTCGGCGAGGGTGAATTCGCCTTCCCAGACGCCGCCGCGCCAGGCGCCGGGCTGATCCAGGGCGGCCTTGGCGAACTGATTGAGGGGGAGCTGCTTCTGGCTGGCCGGCTTGAGCGAGGCGAGGGCCTCGCAGCTCTTGCCGCGATTGCCGTCCTCGGAGAAGAGGCTGGCCTGGCCGGTCGGCGAGAGGGCGACCGAGCCGGCGAGGAAGCGGCGCTGCCAGAGGTGGCGCTGGGCGCGCAGCAGGGCGGGACGGCGGGCGTTGCTGTAGGCCGCCTCGAGGAGGCGGACGGTCGATTCGTCGGCGCCGCCGAAGTGGGTGCCGGCGGAGGTCGGCCAGGTGACCGAGTAGGGGGTCCACCAGGTGCCCGGCTCGGGACGCAGCATGTAGGCGCAGTGGCCCGGCTGGCCGACCGGGAAGGATGGGACGCCGTGGGCGCGGGCGTTGAAGGCGCCGTAGTGGCTGAGGGTGCCGCAGACGCCCCAGACCTTCTTCGTCGAGGGGGCGCCGCGGACGTAGTCGTTCTGCCAGCAGGAGTAGTAGATGCCTTCCTGGCAGGAGTCGCCGAAGAGGTTGTCGCCGACCCAGGGGATCTCCCAGCAGGCGCCGTCGTAGGCCCCGGCGGGGCAGTGGCGGCTGAGGGCGAAGTCGAGCAGGGCGCGGCGGTCGCCGGTGTGGCGGTCGACGATGTCGGGCGAGGCGACGAACATCATCTCCCAGGATTCGAGCTTGTCGAAGCCGGCGTGCATCCGCCCCTCGGCGTGCATCTTGAGCTGCGTCTGGTAGCAGTCGACGAGCGACCACTGGGTGCGGCTGTCTTTCCAGTCGGCCCAGTCGTAGAGGGCGTAGGCGGTGGCCAGCTTGCGGTAGAGGGGCAGGGTGCAGCGCTTGTCGTAGCGGAAGAGGGTGGCGAGCTTGTGCAGCGCGGGCAGGCGCTCCTCGCGTTCGCCGAAGTGGGTGGCGGTGAGGAAGTCCTCGAGCCAGTCCGGGCTGCCGAGGAAGTGCTGCAGGAAGAGCGTCCCCTCGGGACGGGCGCGCAGCTCCTCGATCCCCTGCGGGCCGCAGAGACGGAGGATCTCGTGGCGCATCGCCGGCAGCGCGGCGAGGGCGCTCGCCGCCCCCTTCTCCAGCGCCGCCTTGTCCTTCAGCGACGCGCCCAGCTCCTGGCGGAGGCGGGCGACGAGCTGCTCGCTGCTCTCGCCGGCGAGGGCCTGGACGAAGGCGTCGTCGACCTGCGGCGGCGGCGCCTTGCGCCAGCCGTGCAGCGGGATGCCGCTGACCAGCCGCTTCACTTCGATGTTGGCGGCGTCACGGAGATTTTCGGCGATGTCAATCGCGGCCAGCTGCGGCGTCTCGCCGGGGCGGCTCGCCGGGCTGCCGGCGCCAGCTGCGCCTGCCGGCTGACCGCCGCGGCTGAAGTGCCAGGCGGCGGCGGCGCCGATCAGGGCGAGGGCGATGCCGCCGCCGATCAGCAGTCCGCCCTTCGATGAACGCTGCGGCGGCGCCGCGGCTCGGCGGGCGGCCGGACGGGGCGCGGCCGGCGCCGCAGGCTCCTCCCGAGCGGCGGCGGCAGCGGGAGCGGCGGCAGCGCTCTGGCGGGGCGGCTGGAGGATTTCCGGCGGGTTGCCGGGAATGAACTTGCAGTCGCAACGGCCGCAGAGGAGGCGGCGGGCGAGGCCGTCGGCGGGGACTTCGAGGACGGCGGCGCAACCGGGGCAGGAGATTTTTTGCATCAGGCAGCTTTCCAGGCTTATTTTTGGGGCTTTTTCAGAGTATTTCTGTTTCATGGAATTTTGTAGGAGCTTGCCGGTCTTAATCGAGTCATATTGGTTTTTGGTGGAGTTCCTAATCTTTCTCTCTCAATGATTATGGTATGACTTTTAAAGGCTTTGAATCCTGGCTTTCATTGCGGAATCTGGGATTTTTGTTGTGAAATATCAGTATTTAGAAGCTTCCTGTAAGATTCCATAAGTCTTTGATAAGATCCCGCAATTTCGTCGCGACTGCTTTGGCTCTAATTATGAAGCAAGCCAACCCAAGGAAGCGCATCATGAAGAATCCGAGCCGCAATTCTTTCACCCTTCTCGAGCTCTTGCTGGTGGTTTGCATCCTGCTGATTCTGTTCAGCATGATGTATCCGAGTTTCCGCAAGATCCGGGAGAGTTCGAAGCGCACCGTCTGCCTGAGCAACCAGTGCCAGTTGGTCCGAGCCTGTCATGCCTATGCCAGCAGCAATCGCAGCTATCTGCCTGGCAACAACGGCAGCTTTTACACTTCCTTCGACTTGACGGAGAGTACCTGGGCGGCTGTCTCCAAGGTTCCCAGCGGCATGGGTTTGCTGATCTCAGGGAATTACCTGCCGAGTGGCAAGTTCTTCCATTGTCCCAGCCTTGATACCAAGCGGGCCGGAATTTCCGGGCATTGCATGGATCTGACCCAGTCGAACTTCTGGAACGGCGTCGGGGCCAGCCAGTTCAGCAATCCGGCCTACTCAACCAGCCGGAAGATCTCCGGCTATCACTACCGCCAGCCTTCCTTCGTCCAAAAGACAGGGATGCAACTTCGCGCCACCACGGCGGGCAACATCGTCATCAGCAGCGACATCGTCGATGGGCGTTTCAGCAGCGCCGTCTACGGTCATCGTGAGGGCTACAACCGGGTCATGCTGGACGGCAGCGGCCTTTTCTACAAGGATCCCTCGCAAGTCATCTTCGCCATGACGAACGGGCTGGCGGTGGACGGCACGACCGCGACCGACGAGCCGATCTTCACCAAGATGGCGGAATGAAGAAAACCAAGGGTTCACCATGTTCACCGCCGCCAGTCTTCTCCTGATGATCTCCCTGAGCTGCCTTTGGCAGGCCCGCCGGGTCCGACGCAAGGCGCTTTTATGGAAGTTTTCCGCCCTGTTCTTCCTTGGTTCGATGATGACATTCGCCGGTGCTTTCCTGCTCCGCGACGACGAGGAGTCCTTGATATCCGCGGAAGAGGCGGCAGCCAAGTCGATGCCCTGGGGCCTGGGGCGGGAGGTCGCCCGCCGGCTCGAAGGGCGGCCCGGCGGGGTTCTCCTGATCGTCAGCGCTTATGACAAGCAGTCGGCCGACGGGCGCCTGGATGCATTCATCCGCGGTCTTGAAGCTTCGCGGAAGGTCGAGTTCTATGTTCTGGAGAACGGACGGCCCCTCGCCTGCGAGGAGTTTCTGGAGCTCAACCGGAGGCAGGTCGCTGCCGTCGTCAGTCTTTGCGGCTTGCCTCCTGCCGCGACCTGGGAGGATCAAGGATTCAAGGATGATCTGGCCGAGGTCCGCAAGCAGGATGCGCCCCTGCTGGTCCTGGCCGGTGCTGCGCCGGAGAGCGCACGGAATCTGGTCGACGAAGGATTGGCTGATCTGGCCCTGCTGGCCCGTCCTGATCTGGGCCAGGACTTCGGCGTCTCCGGAGCTGGCGACGACGAACGTTTTCAGCGGCGTTGGCAATGGATTGTCTCGAAGCGCTGAAATCCCGCAAGTCAATTACGGGATTTCGCAAGTCCATTGCGGGAACTTCCCGGGCTTACTGCCGGTCTCTCGAGGACCGGCCTTGATTTGATTGAGATTTTCACGAACCAGAATCGACAGGAGAGATTGACATGATTCCACGCATCATCAGCCTTGCAGCTGGCCTCGCCACAGCCAGTTTTTCGCTTTCCGTTCTTGCCAGCGAGGCAGATCTCGTGGCTGGGACCGAATCGGGCCGTCCGCTTTTATGGGAAGGCAGGAAGGATCTCTGGATGGCCGAAGCCGGGACCATATCTTGCGATGTGAGAGGCAAGCCATTGCCACACAACGAATTCCTTGTCACCCGGAAAGACTTTGGCGACTTCCGGCTTGAAGCCGAGGTGAATCTCGAGGCGCAGAGCGGATTCGCCAACGGCGGGATTCAGTTCCGCAGCCAGCGCCTTCCCGGCAGCCCGGAAATGCGGGGCTATCAAGCCGATGCGGGCCCCGGCTACTGGGGCAACCTTTACGATGAATCCTATCGCAATCGCAACCTTGCGGAAGCCAAGCCCGAATTGCGCCTTGCGCATCAGAGGGCGGGCTGGAACAAGATCTCGATCGAGTGCATCGGCAAGAGGAGCCGGATCTGGCTCAATGACATTCTCACGGCGGACTTCACCGAGAGCGACCCTGCGGTGCCTCAGACGGGGCGGATCGGCCTGCAGATCCATGGCGGTGGCGGATTGAAGATCAGCTATCGGAACATCAAGCTTGAGCAGATCTCCGCCAGCGACCTGCCGAAAGATGTCTACCAGCATGGCTTCGCCATCGGCGTCCAGGCCTGGTGCTTCCATCGTTTCAGCGCCCACGAGGCGATCGAAAGGACCGCCCAGACGGGAGCCCGCTGCATCGAACTCTTCAAAGGGCAGCAGCTCTCCCGCGACGACAAGGGGCAGGTCGGCCCGGAGATGACTGAAACCCAGATCCAGGCCCTGCTCGCCCAGCTTGCCAAGCACAAGGTCAAGGCCGCCGGCATGTACTGCGACATCCCCAAGGACGAAGCCCAGGCGCGCAAGCTCTTCTCCGTCGCCAAGAAGCTCGGACTCTACAATCTCGTCACCGAATCGGTCGAATCGATCGATACGGCCGAGAAGATGGCCAGGGAGTTCGATCTTCATGTCGCCTTCCACAACCACGCCCGCAATGGCAATCCCGGCTACAAGAACTGGGATCCCCATTTCATTCTCTCCCTGGTCAAGGAGCGCGATTCCCGCATCGGCGCCTGCGCCGACATCGGCCATTGGGCCTCCTCCGGCATCAAGCCTCTCGACGCCCTGAGCATCCTCAAGGGGCGGATCCTCAGCCTCCACCTGAAGGACCGCGCGGTCATCGGCAGGCCCAGCGAGGACATCGCCGGCGGCACCGGCGTTCTCGACTTCGCCGCAGTCCTGCGCGAACTGAAGAGCCAGGGCTTCAAAGGCCAGATCTCGGTCGAATATGAAAACAACTGGGTCAACAACGTCCCGGATATCGCTCAGTACGTCGGTTTCGTCCGAGGTGCTGGCGCAAGCCTGAATGAGGGAGATATTCGCAAACAGGAGAAATGAACCGATGAAAAAGCTTCTTCTCACTCTCGGCCTGCTCTGTCTCGAAGCCAGCGCCGACTACGGCGAACAGCCCTTGCGCGGCAACCTTACCGACAAGCCCTTCGGCCAGACCGAGGGGGGGAGGGAGGATCACCGCTTCGCCTCCTCAGCGGTGAATCAATATCGCATCTACGATTTCTACGCCCGCCAGGCGCGCTGGCACCTCGAGCATCCCGAGGAAAAGTCGGATCTGCTCCTCCCCTTCACCGGCCTCGACGGCGGGCGCCGGGGTCACTGGGGCGTCACCAACGAGCCGGCGACCACCGCCAAGGTCAGGGACAAGGATCCGGTCTACGGCAGCCTCACCGAGCGCGGCTTTTCCCAGGTCCAGGCGCTGAAGAGCGGCAGCGCCGCCCATCCGGCCCTGATCCTTTTCGGTCTCGACGGCGGACTCCAGAAGGTCCTGCTCGACGCCCGCATCCACGCCCCCGGCAACGGCATGCTCCGCCACAAGGTCGACATCTACGGCTTCGACATCCGCCACGAAGGCTACTTCTATCTGCAGAACTCGGGTCCCGAATGGCAGCTGGCGGAGGATGGCAAGTCGGCCGGCCGCCTCGAGGCCCGCTTCCTCCACGGCGAACAGGTGGTCTTCCGCCATCGCCTCGGCGAGTGCCGCATCCTCGATCTCCCCGGCCTCTCCTACGACGGCATCAGCCCCGTCCTGCACCGCCATTTCGAATGTCTCGACGCCGCCCCGACCCTGCTGCTGCGCCTGCCCCGCGGCGCCAAGCCCGGCAAGGACGCGCCGGCCGCCGCCCCCGGCCCCGCCGGCAGCCTGCTGATCTCGGTGCCCCAGGAGAAGGGATGGCTCTGCCACCTCGTCTGGAGCGAGACGCCCGCGGCGAAAATCGAGTTCCAGGCGCAGGAGCAGCAGCTGCTGCTCTCCGGCCTCGCCGCCTCCTCGCGAATCCGCCTCTGCACCTGGGCTTCCGACGCGCCGCCCGCCGCCGAGCAGATCCAGCGTCTGCGCCACTCGCCCTCGCCGCAGCCCAGCTCACTGACCCGCGGCGGCCCGGCCCGCCTCAAGGAAAGCCTGGTCGTCAAGGGCCGCCTCAACGCCGACCCCGCCGCCGCCCGCGGCAGCTACCAGATCGACGACATCCCCGTCCCCGTCGACAATCCCTGGGAGCTGCCCATGTGCCTCAGCGGCATCGCCTTCGACGCCAAGGGGAGGGGCTTCGTCTGCTCCCTCACCGGCGACGTCTGGCGCCTCGACGGCCTGGACGCGGATCTCGCCGCGGTCACTTGGACCCGCGTCGCCAGCGGCCTCAACCAGCCCGTCGGCCTGCTGGTCGACGGCGACTCGATCTGCATCTGCACCCGCTTCTCGCTCCTTCGCCTGCGCGACCTCAACGGCGACGGCGAATTCGACCAGATCGACACTCTCAACCAGGTGCCTCTGCCCGCCGCCGCCGGAGGAGCCGCCCGCAACGGCCTCGGCCGCGACGCCGCCGGGAACTTCACCTTCGGCATCAACAGCGGCATCTACCGCCTCGCCGCCGACGGCCAGTCCGTCGCCCGCATCGGCCCCGGCTCGCGCAACCCCTTCGGCTTTGCCATGCGCGACGACGGACTCTGCCTCAGCGACGGCTCCGAGGGCGAGTCGGAGAACGGCTGCTGCACCATCTTCGAGTCCGAGCATCCGGAAAACCTGAAGAGCCCGGCCAAGAAGAAACGCATCCTCTACCTGCCGCGCGGCATCGACAACTCCTGCGGCAGCCGCGTCTTCGTCGACGACTCCCGCTTCGGACCCCTAGGCCACGGCATCGTCGCCACCAGCTTCGGCGCCGGCAGCAGCTACGTCATCTTCCGCGACCCCAACGAGGGCGCCCCCCAGGCCGCCTTGATGCCTCTGCCCGGCGATTTCGCCAGCGGAACCCAGCAGATCCGTCTCAATCCCGCCGACGGCCAGCTCTACACCGTCGGCCTCGACGGCTGGGGCGACTATGCCGTCGCCGAAGGCTGCCTGCACCGCCTGCGCTGGAACGGCAAGCCGGCCCTCACGCCCGTCTCCTGGCAGGCGCACAAGAACGGCCTTCTCATCCGCTTCAACGAGCCCGTGAAGAAGCCCGATGCCGCCAAGCTCTTCGCTCAGCAGTGGAACAACATCGACTCGATCCATACCTACGGATCCGCCGACTATTCGGTCAAAGCGCCCGGCAGCATCGGCCACGACCGCCTCGCCGTCGCCGAGGTCAGCCTCGCCGAGGACGGCAAGGCCCTCTTCGTCGCCATCCCCGAACTGCTGCCGGCGATGGTCACCCAGATCCATGGCGACATCGAAGCCGAGAGCGGCCGCCGCCTCAGGCTTGATTTCTACGCCACTCTGAACCGCCTCCGCCTTGATTTTGCGGGAGCCGCAGCCAGCCGCCCGGGCAAGCCCGACACCCTGGTGGTGCCGACCCAGGACGGCAACGGCAACACCTACCAGAACGTCACCGAATTCTTCGACAAGGCCGCCGGACGCAATCTCGTCGCCCGTCCCGTCGCCCCTGCGGTGGCGTGGAAGAAGGAGGAGCTGAACTACCAATGGATCAAGGTGAATCTCATCGACAAGCAATGCATCTTCTGCCACGCGAAGGGCATGCAGCACGATCTCAGCACCTATGCCGGTCTCAAGGCGAAACTCGACCTTGCCGCCCCCCGCAAGAGCCATCTCTACGGCATGGTCGCCACCAAGAGCATGCCGCCCTACCCGATGCCGACCGTCGCTCCGGAAGTGCAGCAGGCCTTGCTCGAATGGATCGCCAAGGGAGCGCCGGAGAAATGACGTGCCGGCGGCCGAGTTGGTCCCGGGGGCTGATGCGTTCAGTAGGAGACATGTGCTTGGAAGGCTGACGTCGATTGCGGTTATGCAGTTTAGCTGGATCTGGTAATCTTGAAAATACGAGACATTGTCATCCCTTCGAAGCAAATAGGGGGAAGCAGATTATGGGTGATAACCGTTACACTCTTTCGGAATTCGTCCGCAGTAGTTCTCAAAAAGAGCTTGGCCATGGGCTTTTCGAGCTTGAGAGCAGTTGGATGCTCGAGGTCAATCTCGATGGCAAAGTCTGGACCAAATTGGGATCGATGACCGCTTACCGGGGAGACATCCGTTTTACCCGAGAGGGCATGCTTGATCAAGGACTGGGCAATCTTTTCAAGAAGGCGATCAGCGGGGAAGGATTGACCTTGACCAAAGCCGAGGGCCGGGGCAAGCTTTATCTAGCCGATGGAGCCAAACGGGTGACCGTGCTCCGTCTCGAGGGAGAAAAGTTGGTTGTCAACGGGAATGACGTGCTGGCTTTTGAGCCAACCCTCAATCACGAAATCACGATGATGCGTCGGATCTCGGCGATGCTTGCCGGCGGGCTATTCAATGTTGCCTTCTCCGGTCACGGACTGCTGGCGATCACCACTCAAGGTGAGCCTTTGACCCTCAAGGTGACTCCTGGCAGCCCAGTCTTCACCGATCCGAATGCCACTGTCGCCTGGTCCGGTTCCTTGCAGCCGGAATTCAGAACCGATATTTCCCTGAAGACTCTCTTCGGACGGGGCAGTGGCGAGTCTCTTCAAATGGTCTTCAAGGGGGAGGGTTTCGTTGTTATTCAGCCCTACGAGGAAGTCTACATGCAGCAGGCGCCGAGTTGACGCCAAATTGTAGAGAAACGGCCTCTTGCCACATCTGGGCGGCCTGCGGGTGTTGATTGCGTGAAATTCCGGCTAGATTGGCGGCATGTTCATCGCCGAGCCGGAAACCCCCAGGTCCCAGTCCATGAATCTCTTCTTTCTCAATGTCGGACGCCGCTGCGAGCTGGTCCGCGCCTTTGCCCGCAGTCTGCCGCGCTTCGGTTCCGGCCTGATCTGGGGGTCCGATCCCAATCCTCTGGCACCGGCCTTGGCCGAGGTAGATCGCATTGTCGAGCTCCCCTCGCCCCAGGATTGCGAGGCCTACGTCGCGGCGCTGGGCGCCTTCCTGGCGCGCGAGAGGATCGGGCTGCTGATCCCGACCATCGACCCTGACCTGCTTCGACTTGACCGCTGGTCGGCCCAGCTTCAGAAGGCCGCGCCTGACTGCCGCATCCTCCTCTCTTCCTCGGAGGCCATTGCCGTGGCCCGGGACAAGCGCCGCAGTCGCGAGGCCTTCGCCTGTCTGGGGGCTGAGGTGCCGCAGGCTCTCGATCCCGCCGATCCGGAGCTCAGATTCCCGATTTTCGTCAAGCCCGCCGCCGGTTCGGCTTCGCAAGGAGCACGGACCCTTCACAATCGAGCCGAGCTCGAGGCGGCTCTTGCGGATACCCAGGATCCGATGTTCGAGGCTCTGGTCGAAGGCGAGGAGACCACGGTCGACGTGCTTCTCGATTTCCTCGGCAAGGCTCTGGTCGCCATTCCGCGCCGCCGCCTCCAGGTCCGTGGCGGCGAGGTCACCCGCGGCATTCTGGAGCGCGATGCCGGTCTTGAATCGCTGGCCTGCCGTCTGGCCGAAGGCCTGGGATGTCGCGGTCCGGTGACGCTGCAATTCCGTCAGCCGGCTCCCGGGCGCTGGGTGGCGATGGAGCTGAACGCCCGTCTTGGTGGCGGCCTGCCGCTGAGCCTGGCGGCGGGAGCCGATTGGCCTGGCTGGATCTTGCAGCTCTGCCGCGGCGAGACGCCGGATTGTTCGCGACCCGTGCTCGATAGGCTGGTGATTTCCCGTTTCGACGACTCGCTCTTCATTCCTCCTGCCAAGTCCTTGCCGCCGCCGAGGCCAGCTGGCGAGCCGCTGCCTCCGCTGCTGATTTTCGACATGGACGACACGCTCTTCCCCGAGGCGGATTTCGTTCGTTCCGGCCATCGT
Source organism: Verrucomicrobiota bacterium (assembly GCA_039798785.1). Classification (GTDB taxonomy): domain Bacteria; phylum Verrucomicrobiota; class Lentisphaeria; order Lentisphaerales; family Lentisphaeraceae; genus CAMCSH01. The sequence continues at coordinate 51,301 of JBDKFG010000062.1, forward strand.
GCCGCCGCTGCCGCGGCCTGGGCGGAGCTGGGGATCGATATCGAGCCCGAGCTCCGCCGCCGTTTCGCGGCGGGCCAGCGCGGCGATCTCTTCAGTTCCAGCCTGAGGGCTCTCGGGGTCGAGCCGCCGCCGGGCTTTGTCGAAGAGGTTCTGGTGCCGGCCTATCGCGAGCATCGCCCGGAGATCCGTCCCTTCCTCGAGACCGCCGTTCTCGGCGAGTTGCGCCAGCGCGGCCATCTGCTTGCGCTTCTCAGCGACGGCTGGGCGGCGGTGCAGCGCCGCAAGTTCGAGGCTCTCGGACTGGCGCCGCTCTTCGATGCGGCGGTCTTCACCGACGAGCTGGGCGGACCTTCCGCCTGGAAGCCGTCGCCGGCCGGTTTCGAGGAGCTTCTGCGGATTTTCGAGATGCCAGCGGCGAAGGCGGTCTACATCGCCGACAATCCGCACAAGGACTTCATCGCGCCGCGCCGTCTCGGCATGGGCAGCCTTCGGATCGTCCGCCCGGGAGGCGAGCATGCCAAGGCGGTGGCGGCGAAGCGTGCCGACGACGCCGACTTCCTCATCCGCAGCCTGAATGAGCTGTTGTGAGTGCTTCATGATCAGTCTGCGGCAGAAGCTCCATTCCGTCTTCTTCGCACTCGGGCTTCTCCTGGTCTGGCTGCTCGTCGGGGTGATCGGCTTTCACAGCCTTGGCGATTCCGCCTGGACCTGGCTTGACGCTTTCTACATGGCGGTGATCACGCTCGCCTCTGTCGGCTACACCGAGGTCCACCCCTTCACCCCCGCCCTCAAGCTTTTTGCCAGCTGCTACATCATCGGCGGATGCCTGTGCACCGTCTACGCCCTCGCCCGCGTCGCCCAGTTCGTCTTCGAGGGAGAGCTCAAGGAAATTCTCGGTGTCAAGAAAAGGAAACGCGTCATGGAGAGTCTCAATCAGCATGTCATCATCTGCGGCTACGGTCGTATGGGGCGGAGCATCAGCGAAGGCTTGCTGCAGCACAGCCGCGATCTGGTGGTGATCGAAAACAATCCGGCGCTGGTGCCGCTCTTCCTCGAGCAGGGGATCAAGCATGTCATCGGCGACGCCACCGAGGAGATGGTCCTGCGCGAGGCCGGGATCGAGAGGGCCAAGACCTTGCTGGTGGTCCTGCCCAACGACGCCGCCAACCTCTATATCGTCCTCACCGCGCGCGAACTCAACCCGGAGCTGCGCATCATCACCCACTGCCACCAGGAGAGCGCTGAGAAGCGGCTCCTCCGCGCCGGAGCCAACGAAGTCGTCTACCCCTACCGCGTCGCCAGCAATCACATCCTCAAATCCCTGGAGTGAGGCCCCCCGGTGATCCCATGCTTCTGACTCTCATCTCCGATACGCATGGCGCCCATTCGCGCCTGAAGATCGCCGAGTGCGATGCCCTGATCCATGCCGGCGATTTCTCTGCCGGGAGAGGTGGACGCGACGACTTGTCCGGCTTTTTGAAATGGTTCGCGGTGCAGCCGGCCAGGGTCAAGATTCTGGTTGCCGGGAATCATGACTTCTACTGTCAGAATTTTCCGGCGGAGACTCGCGATCTCTGCGGCGAGGCGGGGGTGATCTACCTTCAGGACGAGGAGGCGAGGGCCGGTTCCCTGCGAGTGTGGGGCAGCCCCTGGCAGCCGGAATTCGGCGACTGGGCCTTCAACCTGCCAAGGGGAAGCCCCTTGGCTAGAATGTGGTCAGCGATCCCCGAGGAAATCGACATCCTGGTCACCCATGGCCCGCCCTGGGGCATCCTCGATGCGACCCGCCGCGGCCCCCGTGTCGGATGCGAGATGCTGCGGCACGAGCTCGAGCGCGTCCGCCCACGCCTTCACCTTTTTGGCCACATCCATGAGGACGCCGGCCGCCTGGAGCAGGACGGAACGATCTTCGTCAACGCCTCCTGTTGGGAATTCGGTCAGCCCTTGCGACAGCCGCAAATCCTGAGGCTTGAGCCGAGAAGCCAGGAATGAAGAGGGGCGGGAGGGGTCATTCTGGCGGTGGAGGATCAATCTTGAGGACCTGGACCCGCAGGCTTCCCTGGGCGAGGCGCAGTTCCACTTCGTCGCCGGGCTGCACCTGGCGGGCGCGGGTCAGCACCTGGCCTTCGAAGCGGGCGAGGGCGTAGCCGCGTTCTAGGACACGCTGGGGCGACATCGCCTCGAGGCGGCCGGCAAGCTCGGCAAGGCGGGAACGTCGACGCTCGAGAAGGCGTTGCAGCGCCGTGTCGAGCCTCGCGGCTCCAGGGGCGAGCCCTTCGGAACGGCGGCGCAGAAGCAGCGACATCGCCTGGTCGAGGCGGGAGACAAGCTGATCCACCTTCTGCATCCGGTCGCGGAGGCGCAGCTGCGGCGAGGCCCGCTGGAGCCGCTGCTCCAACTGCGCCAGCCGCCGTTGAGGAGTCTTCATCGATGCCTCGAGGGCGGCCTCGAGACGGCGGCGCAGCTGGCCAATGTGCTCCAGCCATTCGCCATAGGGACGCAGGATCATCTCGGCGGCGGCCGAGGGCGTCGGGGCGCGCAGGTCCGCGGCGAAGTCGCAGAGGCTGAAGTCCACCTCATGGCCGATGGCGCTGACGGTCGGGACGGGGCAGGCCGCGACGCTGCGGACCAGATCCTCGTCGTTGAAGGGCCAGAGGTCTTCGAGGCTGCCGCCGCCACGGGTGAGGACCAGGATTTCGTCCTCGCCCCGGCTTGCGGCCCAGCGCAGGGCACGGGCGGCATTGGCGGCAGCCTCCCGTCCCTGGACCAGGGTGGGATAGATGCGGACCCGGACGAAGGGGAAGCGGCGTCCCAACACTTGGAGGAAATCGCGCAGGGCCGCGCCTTCGGGGGAAGTGATGACGCCGATGCGGCGGGGGAGGAGGGGGAGTTGTTTTTTCCTTTCCGTGTCGAATAGCCCTTCGCGGCGCAGGCGCTCCTTCAAGGCTTCGAAGGCGGCCTGCAGAGAGCCTTGCCCGCAGGGGCGGGCAAGGCGGATCACCAGTTGCAGCTGGCCGCGTTCGGAGTGGAAGCCGGGACGGGCGAGAGCCTCGATCTCCTGGCCCTCGCGGAGGGCGCCTTCACGCCAGGAGGAGGCCCCGGAGAACCAGACGCAGGAGAGGGCGGCGCCGCTGTCCTTGAGAGTGAAGTAGACATGGCCGCTGGGGTAGACCTTGGCCTGGCTGATCTCGCCGCTGATCCAGAAGGGCGGCAGGGCGTTCTCGATCCTGTCGCGCAGGATCGCCGCGGCGGCGCTGACGCTGATGATTTCGGCTTCGGCCATGGACCCTCAGTTCTGCCGCAAAGGGTGCAGGCCGCGGCGCTGCCGCTCCTGGTTGACTTTCTGCCAGAGGTGCTCGTCCTTGGCGAGGTGCTTGATCAGCTGGCCGGTGCTGGTGCCGAGGCGCGATGCGGCGTCGGCGACGCTCCAGTGCTGATCGGCGAGCCAGTCCAGGATGCAGGCGGCGAAGAGGGGGTAGCGGGGATTTTTCGGGTTCATGCCCCATTCGCCCTGCCAGGTCTGGCGTGGGCAGTCCCGGATTTCGAAGGCGATGGCGAGGCGCAGGCGGCGCAGGGCCCGGATGCGGTTGATGTGCTGGTCGCGTTCCTCCGCCGCAGTGGATGCGAGTCCGCTGGGATGATGGATGATGCGGACCGCGGTCGAGGCCTTGTTGCGCTTCTGGCCGCCCGGCCCCTGGTCCTTGTAGAAGTCGAGGCGGCAGTCGCGCAGCAGGTGCTCGTCGTCAAGCTCCAGCCAGGCGTCGCGGCGGGCGCCGGGGGAATCAGGAAGAGGGGCGGGGGGAGGCGAAGGCTTCATTTTTCGCGGGTGAAGACGTATTTCCTCTCGCCTTGTTTCAGGGTCAGTTGCGAGCCCTCGATCTCGTAGTCGAAGGTGTCGTGATTGTTGTTGTCGCGGGTGTTCACCTCGATCTGCCCCATGGTGGCGTTGCTGGCGGCGGCGTAGGTGAAGATGCGGCGGACGCTGACGGTGACGAGGGTCTTGCCCTGGGGATCCTTGCCGAGACCGTTGAGGGTGCAGACGCCGTTGCTGTCAAAGATGATCTGGTCGGCAAGGCCGGCGGCGGCAAGTTCGGAGGCGATCATCTCCTCGGCCTTCCGATCAATCTCCTTCTGGTTCTCGGCATCGATCTCGACTTCGAGCCCGGCGGCCTCCTCGGCCTTGGCCTGGCCGGCGGCGACCGCTTCGGCGCGGACCTCGTCTTCGAACTTCTTCTTGGCGGCGATCTTCAGGGCCGGTGTGATCTTGGCCTTGACGGCTTCGCGGTCGAAGATCCAGGAGCCGTTCAAGTGCGTCGGTCGCGCGGGGCCGCAGGCGGTCATGCAGAAGAGGATGGCGATGCAGGCGAGGATGCGGCGCATGGGAGGACTCCTTTTGGTGGAACGCAGGAACTTAGCGGCGGAGCCGATGGAATCAATAGGCTCGGCCGCAAGTCGGGCCGTGCCGCGCGAGGGATCTTCTTCGCCGGCGAAGCTTTCCACCGCGCTTTTCAGGTCTATCCTTGTCGTCAGCCCGGAGTCACCATGTCCCGCTGCTTGCGTCTCAGCCTTCTGCCTCTGCTCGTCCTGCTCCTCGGAGCCAGGGCGGAAAAGCCCGTGGCCGGCCAGGAGGCGCCGATCCAGGTCAGTCCGGCGCAGATTCGCATCGCCTCCTACAATCTCTACAACTTCAAGCCGGGCGAAGCTCCTCGCCAGTTCAAGACCGAGGTCTCCCGGGCCGCCACCGCCGCGGTCATCGCCGAGATGAACGCCGATATCCTGCTGATCAGCGAGCTCGGTCCCGATCCCTCTCTCGCCGAGCTGCAGGCCGAGCTCAGGCTGCGCCACGCGGACTACGCCTTCAGCAGCGTTGTCCGCGGCCCCGATCCGACCCGCCACATCGCCGTCCTCGCCCGCTTCAAGCCGGTCGAAGTCGGTCACGTCACCGACTCGAAATACCGCATCCAGGGACAGGATCAGCCGGTGCTGAGGGGCTTCGCCCATTGCGTCTTCCAGTGGTCCAACGGCTACAAGCTGCACATCGTCGGCGCCCACCTCAAGTCCCAGCTGCCCCACCCCCTTGGCCAGAACGACATGCGCCGCTACGAGGCGCGCCAGCTCCATTACCTGGTTGATGACATCATGAAGGCCGATCCCAAGGCCAATATCCTGGTCATGGGCGACATGAACGACAGTTATGATTCCGCCCCGATCAAGGAGATCCAGTACCGCCGTTATCCCGACGAGAAGCAGCTCTATGACCTGCGGCCCTTCGACGGCAACAACGGCGCATGGACCCATTACTACGACGTCCAGGACTCCTACTCGCGCATCGACTACTTCTTCGCCTCCTGGAGCCTGCTGCCGGAAATCGACCTCGGCAAGACCTTCGTGCACGCCTCCCCGCACTGGTTCATCGCCTCCGACCATCGCCCCATCGTCACCACCCTGATCCCCGAGGACCGCGAGGACCCCGAGAGGCTCAAACCCTTCGACAACGCCACCCGCCGCAACGACAAGCCGCAATACGGCACTCTCGAGCGCTTCGACGGGGCACGCAAGATCTCCGACGAGAACCGCCAGGAGAAGGCCGCCGAGAAGAAGCGGCAGAAGGACGAGAAGTTGAAAAAGGCCGGCGATCCCGCCCAAGATTGAGGCGAGTGGAATTGACAGTTTTCAAGCTCGGAAGGAGTCTGTCACGCCCCCTACACAAACTGCGATTGCGGGTTATTTTGAGCGCGCTTTCCGCAACCCCAAGAAAACCCAAGGATACAAACATGGCTATCAAGATTGGCATCAATGGCTTCGGCCGCATCGGTCGCAACGTTTTCCGTGCCGCCATCACCCGCGGTGACGTCGAAATCGTCGGCATCAACGACCTCCTCGACGTCGATTATCTCGCCTACATGCTCAAGTACGACTCGGTTCACGGCAACTTCAAGGGCGACATCAAGGTCGAAGGCACCACTCTGATCGTCAACGGCAAGCGCATCCGTTGCACCGCCGAGAAAGATCCCGCCAACCTCAAGTGGAACGAAGTCGCCGCCGACGTCGTCGTCGAGTCGACCGGCTTCTTCCTCGACGACGCCGGTGCCCGCAAGCACATCCTCGCCGGTGCCAAGAAAGTCATCATCTCCGCTCCCTCCAAGGACGAGACCCCGATGTTCGTCGTCGGCGTCAACACCGACTCCTACAAGGGCCAGGACATCGTCTCGAACGCTTCCTGCACCACCAACTGCCTGGCTCCCGTCGCCAAGGTCTTGAACGACAAGTTCGGCATCAAGCGCGGCTTGATGACCACCGTCCACGCTGCCACCGCCACCCAGAAGACCGTTGACGGCCCCTCGATGAAGGACTGGCGCGGCGGCCGTGGCATCCTCGAGAACATCATCCCCTCCTCCACCGGCGCCGCCAAGGCCGTCGGCAAGGTCATCCCCGCCTTGAACGGCAAACTCACCGGCATGTCCTTCCGCGTTCCCACCTCGGATGTCTCGGTCGTCGACCTCACCGTGGAACTCAACACCGAAGTCAAGTACGACGCCATCTGCGCCGCCATGAAGGAAGCTTCGGAAACCACCCTCAAGGGCGTCCTCGGTTATACCAACGACGAAGTCGTCGCCACCGACTTCCGTGGCTGCACCCTGACTTCGATCTTCGACGCCAAGGCCGGTATCGCCCTCGACGGCACCTTCGTCAAGGTCATCGCTTGGTATGACAACGAGATGGGCTACTCCAACAAGTGCCTCGACCTCGCCAAGATCATCAGTAAGTGATCTGAAGCCAGTCTTCCTCGGATCCCCCGCCTTCGCAGGCGGGGGATTTTTGGTGCCTTCAAAGCCATGTATTGCTCAGATAGTTGGCTTGTAATTAATGAGGGTATCTGCTGATTTGGAGAAAGACGCTTGTCACGCAGCAATCGTCGCCTGCATGAGCAGATTGTTAATTCCGCAGCAGCGGAATGGAACCGGGTTGAAAGGTTGGAAGGTTGAAAGGCAAATACATGAGTGCGCCGGAGAAATCGGCAAGGAGTAAAAGGTGAAAGTCCTTGACAGTGAAGACATAGCGAGTCACGCTGTCCCCGAGTCATGCGTCAGGCGCCGCGAGGCGCAGGGCGAAGC
>JBDKFG010000063.1:0-29687 GCA_039798785.1 Verrucomicrobiota bacterium
CAGCCGGTTGAGGCTGAAGAAAGGAGCACGGGCGTCCCGCCCGTGGAAGCGACAGGCGGGACGCCTGTCCTCCTTTGTTCCGGCCAAAGGCCGGCTTCCTATAGCCCAGCCCATCTGGCTGGGAACACAGCCGGCGGGACGCCGGCGATCCAATAGATGAGCTGCATTCAAGTCTCCGAAAGGTTCAGCGAGCGAATCATCGCAGCGACTCTTGGTGACTGACTCGATGCTGCATTAATCGCTTGGTCTTCACCACATTTCTTCAAAGCATAGGCACACTCAACTGCAATCTCAGGATTTTCGTCCGCAAGCTTCGCTGTCAGCAATGCAACAGATTCCGCCGTCAAAGAGCCGAGAGCGCCCAATGCCGGAGCCGCGTAGGGATGATTCATTGACAAGTGGTGGCGTAAATAGACCTCAAGGGATGTCGCCATGGATCCCAGGCGCTGGGCCGCCACCAAACCACAATCGATGGGCATTCCAAGACGACAATAAGGAACTCCATTCGAGTTTTTGGCGCGACCTGAAAAAAGGGCTTCCAGCAAAGGGATTGCCTCTTGTTGACGACTTACCAAGTCAACAACCAAGTGGCTGCGCTGGGCAGGGCTCATGCACCTTTCGAAAATACTGAAGTCATCCTCAGTCACCTCATAGCCTCCACTAACTAAAAGGATTTTCAAACTCGGAACACAGCCGGCAGGATGCCGGCGAGCCCAGTGGAGAACGCAGAACAAATCCGGCGGGACGCCGGCGATCCAGTAGGGGAGCGGCAGAACGAACCGGCTGGCAGCCGGCGCTCCCAGGGGAACCGACATTCATAAATCCTCCGCGAGGTTCAAGGTCATCTCAAGTGCCGAGTCAGGTTCTGTCGGCTTCCATCCTGCGGCGAGTGCTTGCCGGATGCCTTGAGCCACATGGGCGGGCGTCACACTCTTCCCGGGAAGCTTTAGCCAGTTGTCGGGACGTGGGCCATCCACACTGACCAACAGAACGGAGGCGCCGCCTTCCAGTTCGACGGCAAAGCGCAAAGGGCGCTGCGCCAAACCTTGTGCGTATGTTGGGCGGGAACGAATCTTCCATCGATAGCTGTGGCCATCGACGATGAGGGTTCGGCTGCATTTTTGGGGGAGAGACATTCTTGCTAAAGCGAATCAGAGATTTTTACAATCATGGAATTGCTGTCAAAAACTTTTCTGAATAAATTCTCATTTGAACTACCAATGACCCATACTATTTTCTTATTCCCAAGGTGCCTGTGGCGAAAATATTGATCTACACCTGGACCAATACCTTTTACATTTACAAGATTCACTTCTGGCCATTCCATTTCATCGATTAACTCAAAATATTTCTTGAAATTAGCACAATGGCGAGAAAATATTACACCGTAAACATCTAACCCATTTACAGTTTTAATAATTGGTTCCGACCAATCAAAATTTATATCTGAAAGCTTATTTCTGTACGGCTCAGAAGAGTTTATATATAATCCTCGCCAACACCATTTAAGAAAAAAATCATACTCTGGCGAAGCGCTCGAGCTTGATCCCTGGAAATCTATTGAGAAACCACCATTTTCAAACTCAAATAATATAATTATTCTGATTCCATCTCTTTCGTGAGAATCATGCACAAACTCAGGGAATCGACAATTATTAATAAAATCTCTAAATGTAATTAAATCACTAGCAAGGAGCGACCACTCTCCATAAATTTTTCTTGACTCCCCACAAATAAAGCCGCGGTCATCCGAGATGTCAACAATCCAGAAATGCTGATCCGAAAATGTTGGCGAAATAGTTATCGAAGCTTTGAATTTCATTTAGGTCTCCGGAATCACAAAGCTATTCGCGCACTTCGGGCAGCTCACCTTGGAGCCGCGGGCGTCCCGCCCGCTCGCTTGTGGCTTTATGTGGGGTGCAACTGAGATTATCGAAGGTTCTCTGAATCATTGTTGTTAGCCTTTGGAGATGCAGTAACCGACCAATTTATTTTTTTCGAAAATAAGCGCCCATCCCCAGCCAGGTTCTCCGAACCAGAGGCAATCTTTGCCTACGATTGCATGAGGGATTGGATAGTTTTTGTCGAGTTCATTTGGCCTTAATGTGGGGAGTTGAGAGATCAATTCGTCTTTGGTCTTGCCAATTAAGTGGTTGCGAAAATCAATATCTACACCGAAGAAATGCTTGACGAGGGAATCATTGTACCTCCATACTCCCATTTTCCATAAAATGTAGCGCGGATGAACATGGTGGCTATCGAGAGCTTCCAGTGAAGCGAAGAGAAGGAACAAGGCTCCGGTGAAAAGGAGTGAGGTTAAGAGCTTTTTTTTCATGAGTCACGTCTCCGGAATCACAAAGCTATTCTCGCACTTCGGGCAGCTCACCTTCGAACCCCGCGGGTATTCCGCGACGTCGAGCACGGCGGAGCACTTGGGGCAGTTGAGGTTGACGGCGGCGGGGGTGGGGTCGTCGGCGATGCGACCGAGGATGCCCATCGCCGCGCGTTTGTTGGCCTCGATGTCCTGGAGGAGGGCGTCGGCCTTGCTGGAGCCGCCGCGGGCGAGTTCGGTGCAGGTCTGAGCCCAGTTGTTCATCAGGTCGATCTGACGCTTGAGGAGCGAGGCGAGGAAGTCGGGGACGGTGTTGACCACTTCGATGCGGGCGCGGGGGTCGCCGGGCGAGGCGGGCAGGGCGGCGAGGGTCTCGAGGATCTGCGGCAGATTGGCGCCGATGCCGTGCAGGGAGCCGCTGATCGAGGCGTGCAGCTGGTCGAGGTGCTGGCGGTTGTGGCCGGCCATCTTCTCGAGGGCGCTGTTGAGGGTGGCCATCTCCGAGGCGACGAGGGCCATCGGGTCGGAGCCGTCCATGCCCTTGAGGCGCTGGTTGCGGCGGAAGGTACTGCGGATCTCTTCGAGACGGGCCTTCTGCTTGTCGCTCATGCGGCCGCGCATCTCGGCGAAACGCAGCAGGTTGGACTCGGCGCCGGCGGCGAGGGTCTGCGATTCGTTCTGGTAGTGGGTGTCGATCAGCACCTCGATCTCGGCGGGCTCCATCAGGGGCACCACCTTCTCGGCGATCTTGGCCATGTTGCGGTAGGAGCCCTGCAGCTTGAAGGCGGGTTCGGTGCGGTAGGCGTCCTGCTGCGCGGCGGAGAGGATGTACTCCTGGTTGACCGCGAAGAGCGTGTCGCGCACGGTGCTGAGATGCTTGAAGACGGCGAGGATGTCGCCGAGCTCTTCGGAGCTAAGGTTGATCTCGAGTTCGAGGTTGCTGCGTTCGCCCGATTCGGCGGCTTCGATGAGCTTGCGGATGTCCTTCTGCGGCGCGGTGCTGAGGGGACGCAGGGCGGTGTTGGAGGTGACCGCGTTCTCCATGTAGGACATGCGGAAGGCGGGTGCGGTTTCGCCGATGATGTCGCCGAGGTTGTAGGTGTCGGCGCGGTTGGCGAGCATGTCGGGGATCTTGAACTTCTCGCCCGATTCGGTGTAGGGGTTGCCGGCCATGCAGACGACGAGGCGGCGGCCGCGCATGTCGTAGGTCTTGGGCTGGCCGCGCCAGACGCCTTCGATGCGGCGCTGGCCGTCGCAGAGGGAGATGAACTTCTGCAGGAACTCGGGGTTGGCGTGCTGGATGTCGTCGACCAGGATCATCACATTGTCGCCCATCTCGAGCGCCAGGTTGAGCTTGTTGACCTCGTCGCGCGCGGCGGCGTTGGGCGCTTCCTGCGGGTCGAGCGAGGTGACGGCGTGGCCGAGGGCGGGGGCGTTGATCTTGACGAAGACGAGGCCGAGGCGGTGGGCGAGGTATTCCATCAAGGTGGTCTTGCCGTAGCCGGGCGGCGAGATGAGGAGCAGCATGCCCATCAGGTCGGTGCGCTTGTTGACGCCGACGGTGCCGATCTGTTTGGCGAGGTTGTCGCCGACCAGCGGCAGGTAGACTTCGTCGACGAGGCGGTTGCGGACGAAGGAGCTCAGCACCTTGGGCTGGAAGTCGGCGAGGCGGAGTTCCTTGCGGGCCTTGTCGGCGAGCTCGAGCTTGAGCTGCTGGTAGGAACGGAAGCGCGGCGCGACCTCGGTCTCGAAGCGGCGGAGGCGGCTGCAGAATTCATCGAGGGCGAGGGTCATCTTGCCGCCGACGATGCGGGGGTGCGAGCTGACCAATCCGCCGATCTCGCGGACCAGTTTGACGTCGAGGGTGGCGCCGGCAGCGGGGCCGCCGAGGAGGAGCAGGGCGGCGGCTTCGGGCAGATAGGGGCGGGCCTCGGGCGGGCAGGCGGAGTCCGCAAAGCCTTCGAGCCAATCGGAGGCGAGGCGCCAGGCGCCGGAGAGGTCGCCGCGCAGGTCGGCGAGCGAGGCGTCGAAGCGATCCTTGAGACGGCTCTGGCGCAGTTGCGATTCGAAGCCGCGGATCATCGTCGCGGCCTCGGAGGAGGCGGTGAAGGGTTTGTTGCGGCAGATCTCGGCGAAGAGGTATTCGGCGGCGTCATGGGCGTCGGCACCTGCGATCAGCGGCGTCTCTTGGGCGAAGTCCGCGAGGCGTTTCGCGAGGTCCGCAACCAGCGAGTCGGGGCGGCGCCGCGACGGGAAGGCCTCGCGCATCAGGGCGAAGGAGGCGCAGCGGGCGCTGAAGAGCGCCTTGTCCTCCTCCTTGGCGACGGCGGACCACCACAGCGAGGCGAGGGCGCGGTTGGCGGGGGGATGGCGCAGCAGGCCGGCGCCGCTGGCGATGTCAATTAGGCTGGCGAGGAGCTGCGCCGCGTCGACGTCGTGGATGCCTTTGACATAGCCCTCGGAGTAGAGCGGGGCCATGAAGGCTTGGACGGCGGGGAGAAGCTCCGCTGGGAGCGCCGCATGCCGATGCGGCTGCGTTGACTGCATGAGGCCCGCATCGGCATGCGGGGCTCCCAGGGCTCCCAGCTTGCCCGCTTCCCACTGCTGGAAGAGCTGCCAGGCGAGGAATTCGATGCGGGCGACCTGGGGGTTTTCGGAGGGGATTTCCATGTCCCAGACGTCGCGCAGTTCGGCCAGGCGAGGGTCCTTGACCTCGTCGAAGTAGCGGGTGCCGGTGAGGTGGAAGAACTGCGCCTCGTCGCGGCGGATGATGGCGAGGTCGAGCTTGAGGGGCGAGGCGGAGAACTGGTGCTTGCCGAGCTTGACCACTTCCTGGCCGGCGACGAAGAGCTCCTGGCGGTCCTTGAGCTGGCGGACGGCGGTCTCCTTGAGGGTCTTGAGGCGCGAATCGAGGTCGTCGGCGCGCACCGTGTCGCCCAGCTCGCGGAGTTGGCGGGCGAGGTCGCCGACCTTTTCCGGCATCGGGTCGGCGGCGAAGTAGGCGTGGATGTCCTTGGGTTCCTTGAAGGTCTCGACCCGTCCGGCGATGCCTTTGAGGACGCGATCGGCGGAGCTGACGAGGGCCTGCGAGCGCTTGTTGCGGGCCTCTTCGAGAGCGACGCGTTTGGATTCGAAGGCTTCCGAGGCCTCGACCCGCTTCTCGGCGAGGGCGGCGAGGAATTCATCGCCGTCGCTGAAGCGCGATTCGAGCTCTTCGAGGGCGATCATGACGCGGGCGAGGCCCTGTTCGCAGGACTTCGAATCCTTGGCCAGGTCGAGCTGCGAGGCGACGGTCTGGGAGAGCAGCTTGAGCTGGGCGGAGAACTCGGCGGCGCCCTCGGCGGCGGCGAGCTCCTTGAGGCGGTTCTTGAGCAGCGAGCGCGACTGGTTGAGGCGGGCGAAGACGGTGGAGATCGAGTCAATGATCTGCGCCGCCTCGGTGGCGTCGCCGATCTTGAGGTTGGCGACGGTCTCGGTGAGCATCTCGAGCTGGCCGGTGGCGGCGGCGAGATCTTCATCGAGCTTCTTGGCGTCGGCGACGCGGCCGACGGCGGGCACCTTGCCCTCGAACTCGGCGGCGCGGGCGCGGTAGGGGTCGAGCGATTCCGGCTTGAGGAGGAAGCTGACGGTGCTCTGGCTGAGCTCGGCCTGGCGTTCGACGAGGCGCTTCTCGGTCTTGTCGGCGAGCTCGAGATCGGCGTAGCGCAGGCCCTTGAATCCGACCGTCTCGCCGCGCAGGGCGCGGATTTCGCCGAGCAGGCCGACGAAGACCGAGATGTCCTTGTAGTCGGCGTTCTTGATCCGCTTCTCGAGGTCGTTCGACTTGGCGGTGAGGGCGTTGGCCGCCTCGACCGCGGTCTTGCGGATGCGGCGGACCTTCTCGAACTCGTCGATGGCGGCGCCGGCGGCCTTGCCGATGCCCTGCAGCACCTCGGCGAGGTTGCCCGCCTCGGGCTTGGCGAGCCAGAAGTAGGCGTCGGTGACGCTGCGGGTACGCTTCACCAGGTCGACATAAAGGTCGGCATAGCCCTCGCCCTTGGCGAAGACGGTCAAAATCTCGCCGCATTCGCTCATGCAGCGGACGAGGTCCTTGTTGCCGATCTTGTAGAGCAGGTGCGAGGTGTCGCCGGCGGGCAGGGTGAAATCGGAGGCGCAGAAGGGCGTCTTCCAGATCTGCAGCATGTGGTGCTTCTTCGGCTCCTCGTCGGCCTTGAAGAAGATCAGCTTGCCGTCGGGGAAGAGGGTGTAGCCGCGGCAGACGATGGGCGTGGCGACGCTCATGGTGATGAGGTTGTACTGCAGCAGCAGGGTGGTGGCGCCGACGCGGTTCTTGAAGACGAAAAGATGGTCTTCGCCGTTGGGGCTGGGGATGCGGCGGAGGAAGCTCAGGCCCGCGGGCGAATCGAAGGTGCGGACCTCGCCGTTCTGGAGGGCGTAGCCGTTGGGGAAGAGGACGCCGTGGTCCTCGGGGAGGAGGACGCAGCTCTGCGCCAGGGCGTCGTTGCGGGTGACGGTCTGGGTCTTGGAGCAGAAGACGAAGTGGCGGCTGTCCTTCTCCTGGAAGGGCTTGATCTTGAGCAGGACGAGCGAGCCGACGAGGGCGTAGTGGATCTCGGCGTCGTCGAGGCCCTGGTCCTTGTTCTCGACCGGTTCGGAGTAGATGCCGGCGCCGTCGGCGGTGTTGTCCTCGACCTTGATCGTCAGGTCGCCGCCGACGCATTCGACGAAGAGCTTGTCTTCGATCGAGATGTGCGGGTGCTTGCCCTGGCGGTGCATGTCGCGGGTGCAGCGCTTCCAGGTGAATTCCTGCTGCGGCGGCAGGGAGAGTTCGGCGACCGAGCGGTCGTCGAGGTATTTGAGCGAGCCGTCGGGCAGCATCAGCCACTTGAAGGCCTTGAGGTCGTTGGCCGAATCGGAGAGGCGGAAGACGAAGTAGAGGTGGCTGCCGCGGATGCCGAGCTTGATCAGCTTGGCCTTGCGGTAGTATTTCATCATGTCGGCGAAGGCGGCGCGGAAGGCCTTGTCCTCGATCAGCTCGTTGCCGAGCTCGTGGAACTGGCCGTCGTCGCGCTGCTCGTAGACGCCGAAGACGTCCTCGGGGCTGATCTCCGACTTCATCCCGACCTGGACGTTGAAGCCGAAGATGAACTTGTGGCCGACGGCGGCGAGGTCCTGGGCGACGCAGTTGTGCGAGGTGGTCAGCCGTTCCGACGCGGTGAGGGCGCTTTCGACGCCGCCGAAGATGCTCTTGCGCTGCAGGTTGAGCGATTCGAGGCGCTTCTTCAGCTCCGCCGCCTGGCTTTCGAGACGCTGGCGCAGGACTTCATAGGCACCGCCTTCGAGTTTGGCGGGAGCGGGGGTGTCGGACATGGTAGGGACTCGGTGGTTCAGTGTTCACTCAAGATAATGGCAATGCCGATTTATTGCGCAGTTTGGATCTTGCCGCGCACGGCCTCGACAAATTCCGTGACGGCCTCGGGGCTGGAAAAAGCTCTGTGGGGCAGGAAGGCATAGATTTGATCTTTCCCCATGTAGAGAGCGACATGTCGATTGTACGGTTTGATTTCGGAAATGAATTCCCAGTTGGTGTCTGAGCTCCAGCCAGCACATTCAAAGCGCGCACCAGAATCTGAAAACTGGAACTTATTCTCCAGAGTCCTATGAGGGTTGGATTTGAAAGCGTTTCGCAGCCGCCAATTAACAAGAAATGGACAGATAATCACGATCAAGCCCAACCAGAAGAACAGGGGGTGCCCCCAAATCATAAGCAGGGCGCCAAGGACCAGACAATGCCAAGTCGCGACTCTGCGATCGGCGAGATGCTCCTTCATCGCGTCCATGTATTCCTCTTCCGTGAGAGTGAATTTGAGTTCAATCGGGGTCATCGGCGGCCTCATTTTACGGTGATCCTTGTGGTTGCGAGTCAAGGCGGTCAAGTTAGCTTAGGCTGAGGGATGCGGCGTTCCGCGAGCCGGGATTTGTGGGAAGCGGGGGAGCTCCGTGGCTCAAGCTTCCAGCTTGAGTGGATCACGCTCGACCAGGGATGGTCGAGCCACGAATGCCGCCGGCAGGATGCCGGCGAGCCCAGTGGGGAGCGGCAGGTCGATCTTCATGGTGTTCATCCTGGAAGCGCCGGCGTCCCGCCGGCTGTGTTTTGTTGTTCTCTACTGAGCTCGTCGGCATCCTGCCGGCTTTTGTTCCGTTTTCGGAAGTCCGGCAATTGATCGAGGAAGGCGGGAGGGAAGCCGCTGAACCAGGCCTTTTCGGCGTCGAGTTTTTCGAGTTTGATTCGGCGACGGTAGTGAATCAGCATCCAATTCGATAAGTTTGCCAGAAGGAGAAATGAAACAAACCAAACGTTGGTTTTGCCGCCGTAGTAGAGCACTTGGATAGCAGAAGCCACCATGGCTACCATGAGAGCTGCGACCGCAACTTCGAGAATCAGAAGCTTCCGGCGACATTTCTTACATAAGCTGACCATGCCGAACAGCTGCGACCCAGCTTCTCGCCAAACCTGAAATCGGCTCAACCTTTTTGCCTGTTTCGCCTCCTCCGCATCACAGCATACGCAGCGTTGCGGAAAGACCGAGCCGCGCTCGATGACGAGCAGGTGCTGTTCGCGCCAGAGGCCGGGGAAGGGATTAGTCATGTGTGTTCATCCTGGGAGCGCCGGCTGCCAGCCGGTAGGTGTTTTGCGTTGAGCGCGAAGCGGCGAACAAGCCGGCGGGACGCCAGCGATCCAGTAGGGGAGCGGCAGCTTGCCTGGGAGCGCCAGCTGCCAGCCGGTTGAGCTCCTCGTCCGGGACGGTCGAGTACGATAGGGGAAGGGAGCGCGTACATCATTTGAGCAGCCGGGCGTATTTGCCGAGGCGCATGGAGGCGGCCTTGGTGACGAGGCGTTCGTCGAGGGTGATCAATTGGCCTCCGGCGGCTTTGGCGGCGAGGAGGTGGAGTAGGTCGTAAACATGGGCATCGTGCTTGAGGGCGAGATGGAGCGCTTCGTCGAGAAAGGGCTGGGTGGGGTGGAATTGCCAAGGGGCATCGGCCCACCAGAGCAGGGCTTCGGAAGCGGCTCCCGCGCTGATTCGCTTACGCCGCGCGGCTTTCATCAAACCGTTGGCGAGTTCGCCCCCCAGAACATCGGCGCCATGGAGTTCGCCGACACTGGCAAGGAGAGCCAGCGCCTGCGGACGCGAGGCTTCGTCCTCAATGATCGAGGCGATCAAGACGCTGGTGTCGAGAAGGAAAATCTCGCTCATCGTTCGTCCCGCATTTCCCGGATCATCTCGACGACGCTCTGTCCTTCAGGATCGGGTCGGCTTTGCGCCGCGAGTTTCCGGGCCCGTTCGATCCAGGCATTACGATCGAAGTTTTCGTGTTTCTGCGCCAGGCGCAAACGGGCCTCCGCCGAGATCGAGCGGTGATTGGCTTTGGCTTGCGCCTTGAGTTCCTCGTAGACCTTGTCATCGAGATTGCGGATGAGCAGGTTGGCCATGGGTTTCTCCTTGATGTGATAGCGTTATGATATCACTTTATGCGGCAAGGCTGGGGAATCAAGGCTCGTCCTTGGGCGGGAAGAGGCACCAGGCGAGGATCAGGCTGGTCAGGGTGGCAAAGCCCAAGAGGCCGGTGCGGCTGAAGGAGCTGCCATTGATGTAGATATTCCCCTCCGGCCCCAGAACAAAGAGGCCGCAGAGAACCAGGGGCGCGATCACCAGCACCCAGCGGCGGACAGGAGAAAGGATCGGTCGCTGAGCTTCTTCAAAAGCGTGTTTTTCGGCCTCTTGATCATATTCGGTCGACGCGGGCATGAGCATCCAAGAAGTGCTTCGCTTCAATTCGCCGAAAGATTGTCCGAGGGCTTCGAGGATGGTGATGCCACTCGGCAGCTCGCCGAGAGCGCGGCGTTCATGGATCTCCTTCAGGGTCCAGGGTCCACGGATATCCGAATCCTTCAATCGAACGAAATAGCGATTCATGAGGGTCCTTGCTTTTTTGCGTGCGTTGAAATCAATCTCGCACCAAAAAAATTCAAAAGCAAGTCCGAAGTGAAGAAGGATGAGGAATCAGGGGCTGATGGGGGCGGCGTCGAGTGCTTTCTCCTTTTCGACGGCGATCGCAGTGCCGGCGCGATTGACCGCGTTAATCAGGGCCAGGAGATTGGGGTTGGCTCTCGCCTGATCATACAAGAGAAGTTGACGCTTGTCTTCTGCATCCAATTCGGACTCGGGTCCGTTGTCGATTTCAAAGGTGTGTCCCACGGCATCACGATAGACGCTGTAAACTTTGCCGCCTTTGCGATACATGTTGGTAATGGTCAATGTCTTGTCATCCAAAGGGGTGCCCAAGGCTTGTGGAACAGTTTCAGTCGGGGGCGCAGCGACAGGATTCAGTCCGAAAGCTTTCATGCCGATCGCGGCGGCTTTATTGACACCAGCGGGATCGGAATTCCGCAAAACGGCGCCAGAGGAAGCTACTGTCGCCAGCTTCTGTTCCGGCGTCATCTTGTCGATATGTTTTTTCATGCCCAAGGCCTTGCGCTTGAGGGGCTCGATCATCTTCTCTTCGTCATCGAAGTTGATGTCGCGCTGGGTGTCGACATCATATTCCTTCTCCGGAGTCGCGGCGAGGGGAGTCGATTTTCCACTGGACTGAGCTTCTGCGCCCTTGCCGCCACTGCCCGATCCGCCGCCACCCTCGGGGGCTCCCGGGGCAACACCGGCGCCTTGCGGCGGATTCAAGATCTGCAAGCCGACGAAGATACAAATTCCGACGATATGGAGGCCGACGCTGACCGCAACGATGCGGCGGAAAAGGGAGGGGGGCTCAGCTTTCATATTCACCCGATGAGGGATTTGATGCGATCGGATTCCATCTTCTGGCCTTGCGCCTGCATTGCCAATTGCACTTGGCTGAGGATGGCGTTCTGGGTGAAGGCGAGGAAGGATTCGCTGAGGTCGGCGTCGCCGAGGCGGGAGCCGGTTTTCATCAGGTTTTCCTGGGTGGAGAGGGATTGGCTGTAGCGCATGTCGAGGCGGCGCAGTTCCGAGCCGGTTTCGGCCTGGCGGGAGGAGATCGCTTCGATGCCGTCGGAGACCGCGGTGGCGAATGACGAGGAGCTGACATCCTGGCCGCTGATCGAGCTGAGCATGTCAGTGAAGCTTGGGTCGTCGAGGAGCTGCTGGCCGTTGAAGCGGGCGTCGCGGCGGATGTCGCCGAGGCCCTGGACGAGCTGGTCGGCCTCGGTCTGGAGGTTGGCGCGGTCGGCGCTGGAGAGGATGCCGGAGCCGGCCTTGACCGAGATTTCGCCGAGGCGGGCGAGGGTCGACTGGGTGGCATCGAGCCAGGAGCTGCGGGTCTGCTCAAGCGACGTGGCGTTGAGATCGTTGCGCGACTGGGCCGACTCCATTCCGTAGGCGGCCATCATGCGGCTGCTGATGGCGATGTCCGAGGGCGGCGCGGTCTGGAAGCTCTTCTTGCCGCTGGCGATTTCACGCATCCGGGCGGACATCGCGGCGACGGGATCGGAGCTGAGGGATGTGACGATCATCTTGGGCCTCGCGAATTTTATTCCAAGTCATTATATCCCAACAAGTCATTGAACGCAAGAGGGAAATGCCAGCAGTCCTGGGACTGGAGAATCCGAGCTGGAGTGATTGACTCCGGCCATCCTCGGGATAGCTTGGGTTTTTGCAAGCAAGAAAATCACTTCAAGAACCCTGAAAATGCGTGAATTCCTCCTGGTTGCGGCCTTCACCGCGATCGTCGGCCTTGGCATCTCCGGCAGCCTCTATTCCCATGATCCGGCGCGGCAGCACCTGATGAGCGGCCTCGTCGGCCTGATTTCCCTGGCCGCCTACGTCGCCGGATTCAAGATCTGGGGCCGTGCGGATGACCGTCAGCGCCGCCGCCTCACCGCCTGCCTGCACTCCGTCCTGATGCTCGACCTGCTGCTACTCGTCTTCATGGGGGCGATGACGGCGACGACGCGTTCCGGCATGGCCTTCACCACCTGGCCTCACGCCAACGGCCTGCTCTGGCCCTCCCTCGACTACTGGTGGCACAATCACGAGTACTTCTTCGAGCACGGCCACCGTCTGCTCGGGCAGCTGGCCGGCTTCCTTGCCATTCTCGCCCTGGTCTGGGCCTGGCGCTCGCGACGGGAGGAGCCGCGGGCCTTCCGGGTCGTCGTCGCCATCTTCCTGATGATCTGCCTGCAGGGGCTCCTTGGCGGCCTGACGGTGAAGATGGGGACGCACTGGTCGACTTCGCTTCTGCACGGCCTTTTCGCCCAGATGGTGATGGCGGCGATCGCCTGGATGGTGCTCAGCGCCACCGAGAGCTGGCGGCGGCTACGCCCGCTGGAGGAGGAGAGCGCCTACCTCCGCTGGATGTCAAAATGGACCTGCATCATCCTGGTCATCCAGAGCGGCCTCGGCGCCGCCTACCGCCACTGCAGCAAGGTGCTTCTGAAGGATGCCGAGGGCCGGATCCTGGTGAACGCCGAAGGCCGCACCCAGTATCTCGAGTGGAACGACGGCAACACTCCGCTGCTCTTCGCCCACATCGGCTTCGCCGTGTTCGCGCTGACCTTCGTCCTGATGCTCGGCATGTCTCTGCGCCGGCATGAGACGCCGCTGCTGCGCCACCTGTCGCTGGCCCTGCTCTTCTGCACCTTCGCCCAGGTCGCCCTGGGGGTGGTCGCGGTCTTCACCGTCATCCACCGCAGCGACGGCGTTTTCAACACCCATGAATCCCTGCTCACCTCGGGTCACGTCCTCAACGGCGGCCTTCTCTTCGTGCTGGCGGTGCTGATCTCGACCCTGCTGCGCCGCCAGGCTCCGCGCCGCAACTTCTTCTCTCCGGAGGCTCCCTAATGCAGCCGGAAACCGAAGAGCCGCGCCCGGCGGGCGGGCCCCTGGCCTTCCTCGCCGTCGCCCTGGAGCTGACCAAGCCGCGACTCACCCTGCTGGTGCTGGTCTCGGGCGCCTGCGGCTGGCTTGCGGCGCGCAACCCCTCCCTGCCTCTCGACCGTCTCGACTGGCTCGAGCTGGTCAAACTCGTCATCGGCCTTGCCGGAGTCGGCGCCGCCTCGAACATCGTCAACCAGGCGATGGAGCACCGTCTCGACGCTTTGATGGAGCGGACCAAGGCCCGCCCGGTGCCCTCCGGCAGGATCAGCGTCATGGGCACTTATGTCCTCGGCCATGTCTGCCTGCTGGCCGGCATGGGCTGGCTGGTCTACTTCTTCCCGCCTCCGGTCGCCGCCTGCACCTTCCTCACCTATCTGACCTACATCATCGCCTACACGCCCTTGAAGACCCGTTCGTCGCTGAACACCTTGGTCGGCGCGGTGCCGGGCGCCTTGCCGATCCTCACCGGCTGGCTGGCCAACTGGCAGCGTCCGGAGTCGCAGATGGCCGGCATCAGCCTCTTCGCCATCGTCTTCTTCTGGCAGCTGCCGCATTTCTTCGCCATCGCATCGATCTACAAGGACGACTACCGCCGCGCCGGCTACCGGATGGCCTCGCTCTATGACCCGAGCGGCAAACAGGCGGTGATTCTGATCTGGATCTCGACCCTCGCTCTCTGCGTCATCTCCTACGCCCCCTTCGCCGCCAAGCTCTGCGGCCTGGTCTACCTCTTCGGCGTCTCCCTCCTCAACGCCGCCCTGATCGCGGTCAACATCCTGCTTTCGCTCGACCGGGAACGGCACATGCGCACGGTCTTCCGCGCCTCCATCGTCTGGCTCACCCTCACCATGATCTTGATCGTCACCGACCTGGAGAAACACTCATGATCGACCTCCCCTGGCAGCCCACTCTCAGCGCCGTCCTCAACGCCACCGCCGCCACCCTCCTCGTCCTCGGCTACCGCGCCGTCCGGCACGGCTCCCTCGCCACCCACAAGAAGCTGATGATCTCGGCCTTCGCCTGCTCGACCTGCTTCCTCTCCAACTACCTGGCGCAGCGCTTCGTCCACGGCGCCTTCGTCTTCCAGGATGATTCTTATCTGAGAAGCCTCTACCTCCTCCTTCTCGTCCCGCACACGATCTTGGCGATGACGATGGTGCCGATGATCCTGATGACCTTCTACTACGCCTTCCGCGGGATGAGCGTCTCCCACAAGAAGCTCGCCCGGATCACCCTGCCGGTCTGGCTCTACGTCTCGGTCACCGGCGTCATCCTCTTCGTCTGGCAACAGGTGGTCTTCCCCGACAAGATGGTGCCGATGAAGGCGAAACCCGAGGCGTCCGAGAAGAAGTGAGGCGGCAGGCGAGTCGCCCTGGCAGGGACTTGATCTCCGCCCTCTGAAGCTGGTCGACTCGCCGCCCGGATCAGCTCAGGCGGCCGGCCAGGACTTCGGCGATATGGGCGAAGCGCAGAGGCGAATTCTGGCGCGAGCCGAGGCCGCCGACGTGCATCAGGCAGCTCATGTCGGTGGAGACGACGATCTCGGCGCCGGCCCGGCTGCAGTCGCCGAGCTTGTCGCAGCCCATGCGCACCGACACCGCCTCTTCGGCGACCGCGAAGGTGCCGCCGAAGCCGCAGCATTCGTCGGGGCGCTCCAAGGGCATCAGCTGCAGACCCTCGACCATCCGCAGCAGGGCTTCCGGCTTCGAGGCGGGAGGATCCATCCGCTCCGAGGCGCGGCCGAGGCGGAGCTCGCGCAGGCCGTGGCAGGCGCTGTGATAGGCGACCTTGCGCTCGAGACGGAGGCCGGGAAAGGATTCGACCTTGAGGACGTCGACGAGGAATTCACACAGCTCGTAGGTGCGCTTGCGGACCTGCTCCGATCGAGCGTCGTCGGCACACAGCCCGTCATAATGCTTGCGCACCATCGAAGTGCAGGAGCCGGAGGGCGAGACGATGTAGTCGTAGCCGTCGAAGACCTCGACGTACTTGCGGGCCAATGGTGCCGCGTCGTCGTTGCAGCCGCTGTTGGCCATCGGCTGGCCGCAGCAGGTCTGCGCCTCCGGATACACCACGGTGCAGCCGAAGCGCTCCAGCACTTCCGCCGTCGCCAGGCCGACTTGGGGATAAAACTGGTCGATGAAACAAGGAATGAAAAGCGCGACTCGCATGGGATTCCTGCAGGGCTGTTGTCCGCTACTTTCGTCCGGATTCAAAAGAGGGCAAGAGATAAATAGGTATTTATTTGAAAAAGCTTCTATGGGAGACGCAAGACATCGCCTTCCTGGACACCGCTGGCGAAGTAGAAATCGAGTTCGTCGACGGGGTAGCCTTTGACTTCGACTTCCTCCCAGCCGACGGCGGCGCGGCGCCGGACCCTCCATCCTTCTTCGCTGGAGCCTTCGACGGCGGCTCGGGAGGCGAGGAGGCGTGGGCGGGGCGGATCGACGACGACTTCGCAGTCTGCGGTCATGCCTGGGCGGAGCTCGAGGGGCATGTCGCGCAGCTTGAGTTCGACGGAGTGGAGGGAGACGCCGGTTTCGGCGCCTTCGCTGCCGGGCTGATAGAAGTTGCGGTCCTGGCCGGCCTGGCCGACGCGTTCGACTTCGGCCTTGAGGCGGAGACCGGGCAAGGCCGGCAGGGTGATGGTGGCGGTCTGGCCGGCGACGAGGCGGACAAGATCGACTTCGTTGACCAGGATTTCGACCCGGAGGCGCCCCGGCTCGACCACCGTGCCGATGACGTCGGACTGTTCCACCGGGGCGCCGGGGGCGTAGCGGCTGATCTGGCCGCCGTTCTGCCAGTCGCGGAAGGTGCGGAGGGAGACATGGCCGGCGGCGGGAGCGAAGACCTCGCCCTGGGCGGCGAGGCGGCGGCCGTTTTCGAGCTCCGCCTCGGCGACGGCGACGGCCTTCCTGGCGGCGTCGAGCGCCTGGCTGATTTCGGCGATGCGGCGCTGCCGCGACTTGCCGGCGCGTTCAAGCTCGGCCTCGGCGCGTTCCAGGGCGGTGCGCAGCTGGGCGCGGCGTTCCTCGGTCGGCCCCTTCTTGGCGATGTCGATGCGGAGCCCGGCTTCGATCCAGGCTTCGCGGGCCGCCTCTTCGCGGCGGAGGAAAGGGGCAAGGCCGAGCTCGGAGAGGAAGCCCGCCTCCATCAGGCGCTGCTGACGTTCGCGTTCCGCCACCGCCTCGCGATGGCTGGTGGCGCTGAGTTCGCGCTCGATCTCGAGCAGCTTCAGCTCCTCGGCGTCGGGCCGCGCCAGGACGGCGTCCTGCTCGATGCGGGCGGCACGGGCCCGGGCGACGCGAAGCTCGGACTCGTTGCGCGTCTCCTGGTCGACGACCTCGTATTCGCGCTCCTTGTTCTGCAGCTCGGTCTTTTTCGCCGCCACCTCGTTCTCCAGCTTCGGCAGCTTGGCCAGCTCTTCGCTGACGTCGACCAGGGCGACGATCTCTCCTTTGGGCACCAGGCTGCCATGGTCGCGGATCATCTTCAGGCTGCCGCTGCAGCGGACCTGCAAGGGATGGGACTGGACCGGCGCGAGGCGGCCGCGCTCGAGGAGAATCCGTCCCCGCGATTCCAGGCGCACCTCGACGCTCCTTTCCGACCCCTGGCGGCGTCCGAACAGGGCGAGAGCCAGGAGAAGCAGAAGCAGGCCGGCGAGTAGCAGCCAGCGGCGAGAGGGAAGTTTCGTCAGGATCATCTCGGCACAATCTCCGGAAAGTCGTTCGGACAGCGGCGCGGTCGCGGTGTTGCCGGCGGACGGTGATTTTGGCGCGGCAGCTGCACAATGACTCTCAAGCCCTGAAAAACCTCCCCGAAACACCTGAAAGCGGAAAGAAAAGCCATGATCAAACTACTCAGTGAGGAAATCTTTTTCCTGGACGTCCTGCCGCGGCTGCCGCCGGCGGCCCGCGATGAGCTCGAGGGACTTTTGGAAAGCTGCCCCGCGCCGGCCCGGCTGGAGCACTTTCTCTGCGAACACGAGGTCGATCTCTTCCTGCGCGATGCCGAGGGCGCGACCCTGCTGCACCGCCTGGCGGCGATGCCAGGCAGCGGCAGCCCCGCGGCCCTGATCCGCCACGGTCTCGATCCCGAAGCCCGCGATCTGCAAGGGCGCAGCCCCCTGCACCTGGCGGCGGCGCAAGGTCGCCTGGCCTTCGTCTGCGAACTTCTCTCTCTCGGAGCCCGCCCCGACGCCCGCGACCGGGAAGGAAGAACTCCACTCGACCTGGCTGTCGAAGCGGAAGCCTACGAGGTCGCAGCGAGACTCTGCCGGCGGCATTGATTGCCAATCGCTTACGAATTCCCCGGAAAGAAATACTTGCTTTCGACCGGGGCTCCGGCTATCTTGTCGCCATAGGCCTCGGACGCGGACAAGATCAACTCCCGTCACGCCTTTCCCATGAGCCCCAGTCTTTTCCCGGTCCTGCTTCTCCTCCTCTCCCCTTCAGCACCGCCCGCCCAGCCGCCTCCCGCGAAGGCCGTGCCGCAGTCCTCCGAAGCCGTCCTGCTGCAAGCCGCGAAGGCGCGGGCTGAACAGGGAGATCTGATCGGCGCCGCTAAGCTGCTCACACCGGCCGGCAGGCGTCAGGCCAGTCCCGCCTTACTGCAGCAGCGCCTGAAATATCTCCTGGCGGAAGAGAACCTCGTCTTCGCTCCCGCCCGCGAGGCCCTGAAGGCCGGCCGGCCCGATGCCGCCGAGCAGCTCCTCGCCCCGCTCTTCCGCGAGGAGTCGACGCTGAAGGCGACCCGCCGGATGATGGCCGAAGTCCGGGCCCAGCGCTCCGACCTCTTTCTCGCCGCCGGACGGCCGGCCCTCGCCTTGGCCTGGATGCAAGGGGCGAGCCAGCTCGATCCCGCTTATTCGGCGAAGGCCGAGGCGATCATGGGAGCTCTCGAGAACATCCTGCAGGAGCCGGTCCTGCTGGTCGTCCAGGACGCCTCGATGAACCAGCGCCTCGGCGGTGCCCTCGAAGCCCGCCTGAAAAAGCAGTCTCGCTACTACGGCATCCGCTTCTCCCTCGTCCCGGAGGACGGCCAGCGCCTCGCCGGCATCCAGATCCTCAAGCCCGAGCTGCGCGACCAGGAGCTCCGTCGTGCGCCGCAGCTCGCCCTCAAGCCGGGCGTCCGCAGCATCGGCAACGAGGATTTCGATCGCCTCCGCCGCGAACTGGAGACGGCGGAGAACGAACTGGTCGGTCTCATGATCCAGCGCCGCCGCTGCCAGCCCGCGGCGCCGGCCGCCCCCGCGGCGCCGGCTCCCTTGAAAAAAGCCTGCCTCTGGATCCCGATCAACGAGCTTCCCGCCCCCGCTTTCGGCTGGCCCGAGGTGATGCAGTCTCGAGGCAAGTCAGAGCCCCTGAAACCCCTAGATCCGGCCGACTTCCCGCCTCCCGGGCGGAACACCGAGCGGAATTCGCAGCCTCTCGAACCGAATGCCGCGCCGACAGCGGAAAGAAACGAACGGACGCCCCTCGTCCGGCGGCAAGCCGAGACCCTGCCTGAAATCATCGAGCCGAACCGCAACAACTCGCCCCAGGCCGATCAGGTCCGGCGCGGCGAAAGCGAAGGCGTCAGGCCCGGCGCGGCGAAAGTCGACAACCAGCGCGGCGCCGGCACCGTCACCCAAGGCACGACGCAGCCGGCGGAAGGACCTTGGAACAAAAGGCGCCTGGAGCCGCGCAAGCATCCTGTCGTGCCGCCCCTGCCGGCACCGGACTGCCCTCCCGTCTCCTGCGAAGTCTATGACTGGATGATCGCCGAACGGGAATGCGAGATCCGCCGCCTCCGCCTCGCCATCGCCCAGACTCCGGAAAATCTGCAGGTGCCCGACGACCAGCAATGGTCCTACCAGGTGATCACCAGCGAACGCAGCCTCGACGCCCATGCCTGGCTGCAAGTCGGCCCGAGGCGCGACCAGGTCAGCGCCGTCCATGAAGCCATCGATCAGATGACCGACAAGCCCAATCCCGATTTCGCCGTCCCGCCCGACCCCTTGGTCCTGCCTGGCGAGGTCGAAATGACTGACAAGGTGGCGCCGCTGCTGGTCGCCCGGATCCTGGAGCGCCTGTCGCAAATGGCTTGGGAGCAGAGCCTGGCGGAGCTCAAGGCGGTGCCGCGCCCCGACGATGCGGTGGCGGCGCTCGAGCTGGATCTGATGATCTCCTTCGCCCGGATGAGAAGCCAGAATCTCCAGCGTCCTCCGGTGGTCACCGCGGCGGATCTCGAGAAGCTGCCGAAACACCCCTGAAGACGGCTGAGGCGCCGGCCCGCTTCAGCCCGGCAAGATGAGTCCCGAGCGGGCCTGTTCCTTCAGCTTGCCTTCGACCAGAGCGCCGGCCTTGTAGGAGCTGCGCACCATCGGTGCGGAGGCGACGGCGCCGAAGCCCATGGCCTCGCCGAGCGCCTTCCAGGACTCGAAGAGCTCGGGGCGAACGTAGCGCTTCAGCTTCCAGTGCTTGCGCGAAGGCGGCAGATATTGGCCGATGGTCAGGATGTCGACGCCGGCGTCGCGCAGATCGCGCATGCAATCGAGCACTTCCTCGTCGCTCTCCCCGAGGCCGACCATGATGCCGGACTTGGTCAGCACCGTGCCGCCGGAAAGACGCTTGGCGTCGGCGAGGACCTGCAGGCTGCGGCGGTAGCGGGCCCGGCCGCGGACCGGCGGCGTCAGGCGTTCGCAGGTCTCGAGGTTGTGGTTGAAGACGGTGGGGACCGAGTCGACCACCGTCTGGATGCATTCTAGGCGGCCGCTGAAGTCGGGGGTGAGGATCTCGATGCCGGCCTTGGGGAGGCGGGCGCGGAGGGCGCGCACGGTGGCGGCGAAGTGGGCGGCCCCTTCGTCCGGCAGGTCGTCGCGGGCGACGGAGGTGACGACGACATACTCCAGGCCCATGCGTTCGGCCGCTTCGGCGACGCGCTGCGGCTCTTCCGGGTCGAGGGTTTCGGGGCGGTCATAGCCGATGGCGCAGAATCGGCAGGCGCGGGTGCAGTTCTTGCCCATCAGCATGTAGGTGGCGCTGTGCTGGTGCCAGCATTCCGCCAGGTTCGGGCACTTGGCCTCTTCGCAGACGGTGTTGAGCTTGAGCTCGCCGAGAGCGGCGGCGGTCTCCTGGCGGCGGTGGCCGGTGTGGACCTTGACGCGCATCCACTCGGGCAGGCGCAGTTGATTGGCGTTTTCGTGCATGGCGGGGATTTCCTGGATTTATGACGGCGCCAAACATACGCGCCCCCGCCGCCGCGGCAATAGGCCCGGCAGCCGCAATCGGATTTCGTCACTGTCCGGCAGCCGGCGCGCCCGGCAAAAGCGCGGCGCCGGATTATATTGCCCCGCCTGCCACCCCAGCCCCGGAGCCTCAGATGCGAATACTAGCTGCCACCGGCAACCGCCACAAGCTCAATGAGTTCCGCGCCCTTCTCGCGCCGCGGGGCTTCGTCGTCCTGGGAGCGGCGGACCTCGGCGGCCTGCCGCCGGTGGAGGAGGATGCCGGCAGCTTCGAGGGGAACGCCGCGAAAAAGGCCGTCGAGATCGCCAAGGCGACGGGCCTGGCCTGTTTCAGCGACGATTCGGGACTCGAGGTGGCCGCTCTCGGCGGCGCGCCCGGGATCTATTCCGCCCGCTTCGCAGGGCCCAAGGCGACCGACGACGACAACCTGCAGCTGCTGCTGCGGCGTCTCGAAGGGGAAAAGGACCGCCGGGCCCGCTTCGTCTGCGTCATCGCCTGCGCCGACGCCCAGGGGCGTCTCGTCGGGACGGCCCGGGGCGAATGTGCCGGCCGGATCAGCCTCGAAGCGCGCGGCGCCATCGGGTTCGGCTACGATCCGGTCTTCATCCCCGAGGGCGAGTCGCAAACCTTCGCCGAACTGGGAGAAGAGGTGAAAAACCGCCTCTCGCACCGCCACGCCGCCCTGCAGGAATCCCTCCGTCTCGATCTTTGGCGGCAAGTTCGCGACGCCACGCCTTGACGCGCCCCCCCAATCGATGCTAGAATCGTGAATCCATGAAATTCCGATGCCTCCACTGTCTCGCCTTGGTTTCCGTCGATGCGGAGGCTGGTGAAACCGTTGCCTGCGGGCAGTGCGGCCACATCAATCACGTCCCGGCCCTTTTCGCCCCCGGCTACGTCATCGGGGACTTCGCCATCATCGGCGAGATCGGCAACGGCCGACTGGCCAAGGTCTACCGGGCCCACCAGCTCACCCTGGCGCGCGACGTCGCCCTGAAGATCCTCTCGCCCGACCTCGCCGCCAACAGCGACGCCATCCACGAATTCTTCCGCGAAGCCCGCGCCGCCGCCCGCCTCAACCATCCCAACATCGTCCAGTCCTACTCGGTCGGCGAAGACCATGGCTGCTACTTCCTGGTGGTCGAGTTCATCGACGGCCAGGACCTGAAGCGCCTGCTCCGCAAGGAAGGCCGGCTGCCGGCGGAATCCGCGCTCAACCTCCTGCAGCAGGTGGTCAGCGCCCTCGACGCCGCCCTGAAAGGTTCGCGACTGATCCATCAGAACATCAAGCCCGAGAACATCCTGGTCGCCCGCGACGGCCAGGCGAAACTTTCCGACATCGGCCTCGCCAACACCTCGCGCTACCGCGACACGCCGCTGCCGCCCTACTCCAGCCCCGAGCAGCTCCTCGGCAGCCCCGGCGACCACCGTTCCGACATCTATTCGCTCGGCATCGTCTTCTACGAACTGATCACCGGCTCCGCCCCCTTCCAGGCCACCACCCTCGACGAGTCGCGCCGCCAGGCGCTCGAAGATCCGCCGCCCCTCGCGCATGAGCTGGTCAAGCGCATACCAGAACCGGTCGGGCGTCTGCTCGACAAGATGATCGCCAAACACCCCGACGACCGCTACCGCGACTACCTCAGCCTGAGCGAGGATCTCCGCCTCGCCCGTGCCTCGGTGGCCCAGCAAGGCCAGCGCAGCCTGATGCGTCCACTCGGCAAGATGCGAGCCCCGTCTCTGAGCGAGACCCCCGGCAAAGCCAGCAAGCGCAACCGCGACCTCTCCCTGCCGGTCCAGGGCACCCTCGCCGCCATCGCCGTCGCCATCGTCCTGGGCATCGCCCTGATGGTGCAAAAAGGCCAACGCCAGGCGCCCCCGCCGAAAGAAAGCCGCAGCGCCAATCGCGCCGGCGAAGAGCTCCTCGCCGAAGTTCGCAGCGCCATCCGCCAGCCCATCTCCGAGGCAAAGGCCGCCGAACTTCAGTCGCGCCTCGGCGCCTTCATCGCCGCCCATCCCTCCCTTGCCGTCGTCGACGAGCTGTCGGAAATCCGCGGCCACCTGATCGAAGCCCTAGTCTGCGCCGCCCGCCTCCGCGTCCTGCCGGCGGAAGAAGCTCCGGCGGCCACGGCCCCGCCCGACAAGCTTTCGTCCAGTCTCCCCCCCGACCGCCTCAAGCCTCTCCGCCAGCGACTCCTCCCCAGCTTCATCGCCTACACCAAGAGCCGCGACCACAAGCAATTGCTCCGGGAAGTCGGAAATCTCAACCAGAGCCCCGGCGACGACGCCCCCTGGTTCGCCTCGCTCAAAGGCGTCGTCCTCAACGCCGCCGAGGTTCAGAAGCTCTTCTCCGGCGCCGGCAAGCGTTTCGCCGGCCTGCGTCTCAGCTACGCCGACAGCGAAGCGCTGGTCCAGGCGCCCGGCCCCGAAGGCCTGACCATGACTCTCGAAAACGGCAGCACCGGCCTGCGCACATGGACCGGCCTGCGCCCCCACGAAACCCTCGCCCTCCTCGCCTCCCTCCGCCCCGCCGACCCGCGCAACGGCAGCGATGCCGCCGCCTGGCTCTTCTGCAACGGCTCCTTCGCTTGGGCGGCAAAAGCCCTCCGCGACACCGGAAGGGAAGACAGTTTCCTGGCCAGTGAAAGCGTCGAATTCGCCCCTCTGGCGATGGAGTCGCTCCTCTCGGAGGCAGAAAGCGCCAAGGATCTTGATCTGGCGCGCCGCAAGCTGTGGATGCTCCGCAGCGGATACGAAGGCTTCCCCGGCTTCGACTCTCTCGCCTCCCGCCTGATCGAAGTCCGCCGCCGCCTCGAATGAACGGCGCCGGCGGAAGTCAGCGCCGCTTAGAACCGGGCGCCTGAGCACGAAGCTCGGCGGGCGGCATCCACACTGTCACCGGCAGACTCTTGCGGCCCCACTTCTTCGCCGCCTCATGGGTCGGGAAGAAAAGATCCAAAGACGCGCCCTGGATCGCTTCGCCACGGTCCTGGACAGTGCCGTAGCCATAGCCGTTGACATGCACCCTGGTGCCGAAAGGAAGAAGCTTGGCGTCAGCGGCGATGGTGCCGACGGCTGCCTTCTGACCCGATGCGGTGAAGCCGACGACTTTCGGCTTGCCTTTGTTGGGGCCGGAAGCGTAAACCGGCTTGCCCTTGGAGTTGCGGACCCAGCCGCAACAGATCGGACAGGCGCAATAGCCGGTGATGTTCATCTGGATCGTCCGCTTCTCCCAGTTCTCGCTCCCCGGCGGAGGAAGCACCTCCCCCAAGGCCTCGTTCAGCACTTCGAGATCGGGCTGGATGTCCTCCGGCTGATGAGGATCCTCATGGGCCGGACGCGGAAGCGGCGCCAGGCTGGTCAGCTCAGGCATGGCCGCAGGAGGCGGAAGCACCGACACCGCTGCGGCGGAAACCTGAGGCCGCGGTGCCGGCGGAGGAAGCAGGGTGATCCAATGCTGGGACTCGCGGCGATACTCGCCGGAACGACTCAAATCCGCGCAGCCGATCAGGCCCGCCGACAGACTCATCCCCACCAAAAACTTCGTCATGCCTCTCTCCTGTGTCTTCCGCCGCATCTCGCGGCCAGTCAATACGGCGCCTAAAATAGATGCTGTAACTCTTTTGTCCAACGCTGCTTAGAATGGCGTGACAGAGTCTCCCGAAGGGAGCTTTAGGGAAGCGAAGATTCGCCAGAACCGAAGTCACGCAGCAAGTAAAATGAAGCCTGTTTTAAAACAGCCTCTGGAATGCAGCCATCAAGTCCGCAAGGAAACATCACCGCAACGGAAGACCTCTTCGCCTTGAGACGTCGTGAGGATCAAGGACCCGAGTGCGTCGAAGCCGGCGACTGCGCCCCGGCGCAGCAGCTGTCCCTGGTCGAAGATCTCGACTTCGCGGCCGATCAGATCCAGGCGCCGGATCCACTCCTGGCGAAGGAGCTCGCGGGCCGGCGGGGAGACCCGCCAGTTGACAAAGCTGGAACGGAGATCGGCGGCCAATTCGTCGAGAAGGCCTTCGCCATCAAGGACGGCTCCGAGCTCTTCCTCGATGCAAGTCACGGCCCGGCCTTCGATCCGCGGGGCGGATTTGAGGTTGAGGCCGACGCCGACGGCAAGACCTTCCAGGACGCCTCGACGCAGCACTCCTTCGATCAAGATGCCGCAGAGCTTGCCATTGCGCCCGAGCAGATCGTTCGGCCATTTCAACTGCAGCTGCACCCCACGACTCTCGAGAGTCCTGGCGATCGACACCGAGGCCGGCCAGACCGCGCTCGGGACGAGCCGCGGATCGAGGTCTGGCGTCTTGACCAGGAGGGTGAAGGTCAAGCAGTCGCCCGGAGCCGCGATCCAGCTCCTCCCCTGGCGGCCGCGTCCCGCCGTCTGCTCCCGGGCGCTGACCAGGCACAGGTCCGGCAAGCTGTCAGCCTCGGTGAGGACGAAGGCGTTGGTTGAGTCGATGCGGTCGAGGCGGAGATGCATGGCAAGGGTTTTTTAGGATTGCTGGGGTTTTCACAGAACTCTTGAATCAATCCGCATCCGGGCGGATGAGCGGCATTCCACCGGGTCCGCCGAGGGTGATGGCGAGGCCGTAGTTGCGCTCGCGGAAGTCGGGCTCGAGAAGATGAACTCCTTTGAGAAAATCGGCACAAGGAGGGACGCGGGTCATCTCGCCGATGCGGAGTCCCGCTTGGATGACCGCGGCGGCAAAGGCGTAGGGGACGTCTACCGGCACCGGGGCGCCAGGGCGCTCGAAGATGGCGTTTGCGGCTTCCGCAGAGGGGAACATCATGATGAAGGCGTCCTTGATGCCGCGGCCGCAGAGATCAATGAGAAAGCTGCCGAAAAGGACCCGCTCGTCGAAATATCGGGCGATGGAGACATGGACGAGATGGAGGTTGTCCCGGGTGTCGAACCAGGCTTGGCTGACGGTGCAACGCTGGAGCGGCAGCAGCCAGGCCTTGCCGAGAGCTTGGGCCTGGTCCTTGCGCCGCTGCTCAGCCTTCTTCTTCTGCTCTTGTTCACGGTTGAGTTTTTTGGCCATGGGATCACCTCAGTTCTTCCTGTCGTTCAAGCGGCTCAAGGTGGTCGCCTTCAGCTTCTCCAGATAGCCGCTCTGCAGATCGTTTTTCAGGTCGACGGCGCTGAGCAGGGGCAAGGCGTGTTCGGAGCGGAAGGCGAAGGGATCGGGACCAAGGACCGCCTGATGCACTTCGAGAAGGGAGAGTTGGCTCGGGTCGCGGGCCGGGACGAAGCGGCCGTCTTCGAGGGCATCAGTGGCGAGGAGGATCTTGCCGTTTTTCAGCAGGCCGACGACGCGGCGGCCGAGCACCGGATCGAGACCGAGGCGCTCGAAGGCGTCTTTGGCGGTCCACGAGTCGCCGCGCTGATAATGGAGCAGGTTATCCTTGAGCAGAACCAGGCTGATGTTGAAGAGGTTTTCGCCGGGGAGCTTGCCGCGTGAGCCACGGGGATCGAAGGTGCCGTGGTTCTGCAGCGCCTGGGCGATGTTGGCGCCGAAGAGCAGGATGTTCCACGAGATGAAGAGCCAGCCGAGGAAGAGGGGCACTGCCGCGAAGGCGCCGTAGATCGCCTGCTTGCCGCCGACGCCGATGCCGAACTTGATGAAGGCCCACTGCACCAGCATCCACGACAAGGCGGTGATGACGGCGGCGGCATAGGCGTAGCGGAAGCGGACGAAGGTGTTGGGAAGGAATCGGTACATGTAGGCGAGAACCAGTGTCTGAATGAAGAAGGTGGTGCAGCGGGCTCCGACCTCCAGGCCGGCGGTGCCCCAGGCGCCGAGGTGGTTGCTGATCAGGCCTTGGACTTTCTCGCTGGTGAAGGCTGTGTTGGTCGCCGAAGCGAGGATCATGACGAAGGGCACCATGATGATCACAGGCAGGAACTCACGGAACTTCTGGGGAATGCTGCGGTCATGATCAGCGCCCCAGATGACATTCATCACCTTCTCGATCTTGCCGGCGGTGGCGACCACGGTCCAGACGAAGATGATCAGGCCAGGAATGCCGAGGGTGGCGAAATTCACCTTGTCGACCGCTTCCATCAACTGCAGCCCGATGTCGGCAACGCCAGCAGGCATCTCTTTCATGTGTTCGCGAATCATCGTCTCGACCCGATGATGAAACCCCAGCCCCTTGGCCGCAGCGAACATGAAGGCAAGCACCGGCACGATCGACATCAGGGTGATGTTGGTCAAGGCGGCAGCATAAAGCAGGCAGTTGTGCTTCATGTAGGAAGTGATGGCCATGAAGGCGACACGCATCATCAGATAGAGCCGGCGGACGTCAGGCTTCAAAGTCGCAAGATCGGTGGTCCACAACGTCTGCTGGAAGAAGAGAGTGAGCTTTTTCATCGACGGGAATCCTCGGGTTTTATACAAGCCGCCAATCTAGCTGCGGAAGCCTTCTTGAACCGGGGCGAGAGAGATTTCCGGGCGGCTTCTCGGTGCGAGAAAGCAAAGAACTTTTCAATTCATTCGAAAATCTTCCGGGACACCGCGTCATATCGCCAGCCAAATGACACGAAAAAACAGGAAGCCCCCCATGAAATCCCAGCTCCTCTGCTTCTCCGCCTGCATCGCCCTCGCCGCCGCCTCCTGCACCAGCAGCCTGCCTGTGCAAGGCAGCGTCAAGGCCAGCGAACTGGAAGCCAAAACCATCAACCTGGCGCCTAAATACCGCGCCGCCACCGTCGCCATCACCCGCGTCGGCATGGGCGGCAACGGCAGCGGCGTCATCATCTCCGCCGACGGCTATGTGATGACCGCCTGCCATGTCGTGGAGAAATCCGGCAACGAATGCATCCTGCTCCTCAATGACGGCCGCAAGGTGAAAGGCAAGGTCCTCGGCATCGACCGCAAAGCCGACGCCGCCCTGGTCAAGATCTCCGATGAAGCCCCCGCCGGCGGCTGGCCCTTCGTCCCCGTCGCCAAAACCCCGCCGCAAGGCGCCTGGGTCTGCGCCATGGGCCACTCCGGCGGCGTCGTCCTCAACCGCCCCCCTCCCCTGCGCCTCGGCCGCGTCTACACCCACCCCTCTGCCCACTACATCGGCACCGACTGCACCGTCGTCTCCGGCGACTCCGGCGGCCCCCTCTTCGACCTGGAAGGCAACGTCGTTGGCATCAACGCCAACATCAGCATGGACATCGATGGCAACAACCATGTCCCCGGCTCGCTCTATCTCGACCACATGGAAACCCTGAAAAAAACCGGCGAGCATAGCCTCCCCCGCCTCAAGCCCAGCCCCGCCGAACTGGCCGTGAAGGTCCCGGCCGAAATGGAAAAACACCGATCTCTGGTCAAGGAACAGCTGGAAAAACTCGCCCCCGGCAAAAGCGTCGACAAGGCGATGATCGACCGCGTCCTCGCCGGCTCGAAATTCAATCCCGCCACCGGTGAATTCAAGCTCAATGTCGACCCTGAAACCGCCAGCCAGCTCGGCCTCAACGGCGCCCCTCCTCCCGCCGCTCCCGGCGGCAGCGTCAAAGTCCCGGCGGAGATGGAGCAGTTCCGCGGCATCGTCCAGCAGAACCTCGAAAAACTCGCCCCCGGCAAGACCATCGACAAGGCGATGATCGACCGCGTCCTCGCCGGTTCGAATTTCGACCCCAAGACCAAAGCCTTCAAGCTGGCTGTCGACCCAGAGACCGCCAAGCAGCTCGGCCTCGACAAGGGCGGAGGCAAGAACGCCGGCTCGGCAGCCTTCGACAAGGACCAGTTCATCCGCGGCCTCACCGTCCTCAACCGCAAAGGTGATGAGCGGGGCAAGGCCCTCTACAAAGAGATGGTCGAAACTGGCCGCGCCGGGGCCAGTCCCGAGGAGATCAAGCGGATCAGCGAAGCCGCCAAGGAGATCCCCCGCCCCCAAGGCGACAGCCTGCCCGACTACATGCTGCCGGTCGTCCGCGAAGACCTCGCCCGCAACTACTCGCGCAAGATCGGCCGCAAGATCCCCGCCGAAAAGATCGATGCGATGGCGAAAAAAGCCCGCTACAACCCCAAGACCGGCGAAGTCTCCCTCCAGATGGATCTCGGCGTCCTGAAGTCCCTCGGCCTGTCGCCTAAAGAGATGCGCAGCATGTCGGGCTCCGAATCGATCAACATTCCCGCCGAACTCCGCGACAACGGCCCCTACGCCCTCTCCTTGATGCAGCCCGCCAAGGGCCAGGGAGCCCTCGAGATCGGCAACGCCTCCACGGTCAGCCTCTTCTCCGGCGAGGAGAAGCTCGCCCTCGGCACCGTCATCAGCGCCGAAGGCCTGGTGGTCACCAAGGCCAGCCAGCTCGGAGGACAGGAAAAGATCCAGATCCGCCTTCCCGACGGCTCCTCCGTCCCCGCCCAGCTGGTCGGCATCGACAACTCCACCGACCTCGCCCTCTTCGATACCCGCACCATCGGACTCAAGCCGGTGACCTGGGCCGAGGAGAGCCCAATCCTCGGCTCCTGGCTCCTCGCTCCCGGCGTCGCCGAAGACGGCTCCCCCTCGGTCGCCATCGTCAGCGTCGACACCCGCCCCCTGCCCCGCGTCCTGCCGCTCGACCGCGGCCTCGACCGCCGCGCCCTGCTCGGCATCGCCCCGGATGTGGAAAAAAGCGGCAAGGGCTACATCGTCGGCACCGTCGCCCCCGATTCCGCCGCGGAGAAGGCCGGTCTGCAAGTCGGCGACACTCTGCTCGAAGTCGAAGGAAAAAAGATCGAAGGGCTGGAGATGCTCGGCAAGATCGTCGCCGACAAGTCTCCCGGCACCAAGCTGCCCCTCAAGATCAAGCGCGGCGAAGCCGAGCTCATCCTGACTCCCGAACTCCAGGCGCCCGGCGAATTGGGCGGCGGCGATGCCGCCGGGGTCACCGATCTGATCGGCCAGGCCGCCGGCGACCTGAGCAAGCGCCGCACTGACTTCCCTGCCGTCTTCCAGCACGACGGCGTGGTCTGGGCGAACGCCTGCGGCGGCCCGGTCCTCGACCTGCACGGACGCTGCGTCGGCCTCAACATCGCCCGCTTCGACCGCATCTGCACCTTCGCCCTGCCGGCCAAGGAAGTCCAGTCCTCGGTCAAGCGCATCCTCGACGCCCGCCGCTAAGCCCTTAACCCAAATCCGACTCCGCCGGAATCGAAATGGAACCACGGAAGACACAGAGAACACGGAATCAACCGCAGAAGACGCAGATGAACGCAGAAAGGAAACCCAGGA
>JBDKFG010000064.1:0-29526 GCA_039798785.1 Verrucomicrobiota bacterium
ACCCAGGACTGCCGTCCCGGACCCTGCTTGGGGTCACGACCCCAAACCCCAAATGACTTGGCGTCGCTGCGCTCCTGCTGAGGGAACCCGTAGCGCCGGATTCCCCCAGACCCCTTCCCGACTCTCCGCCCTAAATTAGTGGCCAAATTTCTTGATTGCAGAATGTTATGATTATGAGACACGGCATGTATCATGTGAAGCGGGAAACATCTAAAACCGCAGTAGAGCAGCGGAACCGGATTGAAAGGTTGAAACGCAAACAATTGAACAAGAATAACAAGCAATGAATTTATGCTACCAGAAAGACTTGAGGGTCCTGAACTTTTCCAAGAGCCCTTCGGATATCATAACCTATTGCTGTTGTAGCTAAACCCTCCAACCTTTCAACTGCGGTTTTTAGGTTGAAGCTGCCAGCCGTTCAACCTGTGGTATTTGGGTTGACCGGCAGTTGCCAGGCTTTCCTCGCGGTGAGTTGGCGATCAAGCGAAGTCCGAAGCTCTTCCGGAGATTCCACTCCGGCGTCTTCGAGAGGGATGAGAAAGTCGTCGTGGCCTCGGGCGGCGCGGTGCGAGGGCAGGCGCGAGGGCATCGGCAGGTAGCGGCGAATCCGATCCAGGGAGCTTCTCTTGACCAGGATGACGCATAGGTAGAGGGCGTAGTCGCGCGGCATGTAGAGCGAGCAGCCGAGGAACTTCCGGCCGTGCAGGGTCAGATCGTGATTCTCCTCGATCTTGACCTCGAGATCCCAATGGCGGTTGAGCACTTCCTGGATGACTCGCGAGCTGTGCGCCAGGTGATGGGTGAGGTTGAGGTCGTCGCGTCGCGGCTGGCGCATGGCGATACAAACGCAGCCTTCGTCGAGGACGACGCAGCCGCCGCCGCCGCGACGTCGGAAAACCGGGATGCCATCGCCCCGGCTGCGATCAAGGTGAATCTCTCTTTCCGGCTTCTGCGAAATACCCAGGACGATCACCGGCTTCTTCGGCACCCAGACCCGCAAGGGCGGGGTGTTCAAATCCAGCAGCGATTCGCCCAAGGGCTCTTCCGGCAGGAAGTCGGAGTTGTCGGAGGTGAGGGGACGGAATTCCACTTAGGAGCCTAGACGTCGTGAAAGATTGCAAGTTTGAGCAGCAATGTGCGACTGGTGAGCAGATCGGCAAGCCCGGCTTGAATGAGGCGGCCTTTCAACCCGGTCGTTCCGCTCTGTCAAGCCTGGCCGCGGAGATCGAATTCGAGGCGCCAGCGGCGCGGGCTGGCCTTGTCGCAGGCCCAGATCTGGAGGGTGCCGACCTCGGTGTGATGGACCTCAAGGCTGACCGGGATGACCGCGGCGCGGCCGTCCTTGGCGGCTTCGTGGTCGAGGGTGGCGTGCAGCGGCGGCAATTCGTTGAGGCCTTCGGCGTCGTCGAAGCGGTCGCCGGGCTGGTCCTGTTGGCGTTCGGGGGAGGCGAAGAAGCGGAATTGCACTTCTTCGCCGGCGAGGACGGCAAGGCCCTTGACCGGGATGCGGTGCGAGCCGCCTTCTTCGGCGCCGAAGGGAAGGACGCAGACGCTTTCGAGCGGCGCCGGGAAGCCGGGGATGGCGGGGCGCGACGACTCGATGCCGACGTAGTAGGAGCGCGGCGAGCCGGCCTTGATCCGGACCCCTTTGCCCTTGCGGGTGCAGGCGAACCAGGCAGCGCCGCGGGCGACGGCGAGATCGGGGTCGGCGCCGGCGAGGATGCGGATCTTGCCGGCTCCCCAGGAGCTGAGGAGCTCGACCAGTCGCTTGCGCAGGGCGGGAGCCTTGGTGACGCCGCCGTTGAAGAGCAGTGCGGCGGGCAGCTTGAGGGAGCCGTCAGCCTGGATGCAGGAGCGGCGGAGGAAGCTGGCGAGGTGGTGGGAGAGGACCGGATCGGACTCGTAGTCGAGACCTTGCGTGCGCAGGCCCGAACGCGGGGTGCGCTCGACTTCCGCGGCGAGGGGACAGAGGGGCAGAAAGCCGTCGAGCAGCAGCTTGCCGGTCTCTTCGGCACTGAGCTCGGCGCTGAGGCTGCCGCCGACTAACGACGAGCCGCTGCCGGGGATGGTGATCTTGATCGAGGCCGGAGCCTCGTCGCCAAGCAGCTTCTCCTTGGCCGCGCGGCAGGAGTGGACCAGCGAGGCCATCTGGCGGGTGTTGAGGCGCTTGCCGAGCTTGCCCTGGACCGCGGCGGCGAGGGCCATGTCCATGTTGTCGCCGCCAAGGAGGATGTGGTCGCCGACGGCGACCCGGCGGAGGCCGAGATTGCCGTCCTGGTCCTCGGTGCTGATCAGGGTGAAGTCGCTGGTGCCGCCGCCGATGTCGACGACGAGGACGGAGTCGCCGGCGCCGACGGTCTTGCGCCAGTTGTCGCCCTGGTCGGCGAGCCATGCGTAGAAGGCGGCCTGGGGTTCTTCGAGGAGGATGGGATTGAGGCCGGCCTCGGTGGCGGCTCGGAGGGTGAGTTCGCGGGCGACGGGATCGAAGGAGGCAGGGATGGTGAGGATCAGCTCCTGCTTGGAGAGGGCGAGCTCGGCGTCGCCTTTGGCGACCTGGTCGTCCCATGCGGCGGCGAGGTGGGCGAGCACTTCGGTCGCAGCTTTGACCGGGGAGATCCGGCGTTCCGCATCCTCATCGGCGGGGAGGATGTCGGCGAGGCGCTCGGCGCTGCTGCTGCACAGCCAGGATTTCGACGAGGCGACGACGTGCGCCGGCTGCAGCGGCCCCTGGTTGAGGGCGTGCTGGCCGACGCAGTAGTCGCGCTTCTTCGCCCAGGGCAGGTCGAGGGCCTTGGGAGCAACGCTGCCGGGGGAGGGAAGGTAGACGAAGCTCGGCAGGGAGGGCAGGGACTGCACTTCGCCGGAGGCGCTGACCTGCGGGATGGAGAGGACGATCGGGGCGAGGCCGCCTTCGGCTTCGGTGTAGGCAAGGCAGGAGTTGGTGGTGCCGAGGTCGATGCCGACGACATAGCGGGAAGAGCTCATGAAATTCTCCGGGGAAATTTGCAGACCCCGCAATCTCGCTTCAGCTGCGGAACTGGCAAGTGCCGCCTTCGAGGCTTTCGAGGCTTGCGCGATTGACTCAGCGCTTGGGCTCTTGGCGCAGGCTGACGAAGCGCAGGGGTTCGCCCGGCCGGACGTTCAGGGCCTCGCAGGCCCAGAGCGGCAGCCGCAGGCCGTCCTCGTCTTCGACCAGGCTGGTCACGATGGCCCGGAACAGGACCGGTTCGGAGCCGCAGGCGACGATGTTCAAGGGCGCCTGCGCCGCCTCCAGGCTCTGCTCTTCGACAGGGGTCAGAAGGCTGAGGAGCTTCTTCACCCGGCTGTCGCGGATGCAGCGGATCTCGTCGGTCTTCGCCTTGACGATCGGCCCGGCCTCGAAGATGTCGACCTCGGGGATGAGCTTGAAGCCTTCCGACTCGAGGAGGCGCATCGCCGGTCGGGAGTCGTCGTGCACCATGCCGATCACCACCTGCGCCCCGCGCGGCAGCAGCGGCACGTAGAGCGGGTGCTTGGGGAAGAGCTCGTCGATGAAGAGTTTGTTGACGCAGGTGAGGGCGTCGGCCTTGGCGAATTCGCAGCCGAAGAAGTGGGCGCCGACACTGTCCCAGAAGGGGCTGCGGCCGTTGATGTCGATGCGGCCGCGGAGTTCCGCCAGCACTTCGTCCTCGAAGCAGTTGCGGAATTGCGCGATGAAGACGAAGCGGATCAGCGACAGGAGGCGTCCGCACCAGCCGCCGCGCAGTTCCGGATCAAGGAAGAGGGTGCCGATCTCGGAGGGGCCGTCGTGCTCTCGTTTCACCTGCAGATATTGGATCTGGTTTTCGACCCCGAGCTGCTTCGACTGCAGCTTCTGGGTCTTCAGCTCGTAGGTCCAGAAGGGCTGGAAGCCGCCGACCTTGGTGTAGCAGGCCGAGGTGCCGCGGGCCTCGCCGCTTCGCAGATCCTCGAGGACGAAGAGGAAGCTTTCGCCCGAGGGACGCTTCGGCGGGTAGGCGAAAGTCTTCTGCGCCTGATGCAGCTTCTCCTCGAGCAGTTCGCGGTCTGCCGGCAGGGTGGTCAGCCCCGCCCCGGCCTTGCAGGCCAGCTTGTACAAGGCGTCGAGATCGCTGCTGCGGGAAGGACGTATGACGAACATGGGGCACCTTCTGGGCTCGGTGGTCGGGTCTGTCATAAAATTCGCCGGCATCGAGCTTTTTCGCAAGGCCGGCCGAGGCGATTTCCGGAATTCGCCTTGTGCCTTCGCCTCGAGGCGGCATTGTGCCGGGTAGCGAGAAACCCGAGGTGCAGCATGAAACCCCTTCCTCCGCTCCTTCTCGCCGCCCTGGCCTCCTGCGTCCAGGCCGGCGGCCCCGCCGGTTACGACAAGCAAGTGCTCGATCCCGAATTCCGCGCCGAGGGCGCCTCCTTCGCCGACTTCAACCGCGACGGCAAGCCAGACGTCGTCGCCGGCCCCTGGTGGTACGAAGGCCCCGCCTTCACCAGCCGCCAGGAAGTGCGCAAGCCGCAAAGCTTCAAGCCCGAGAACTACTCCGACAACTTCCTCACCCACACCGGCGATTTCAACGCCGACGGCTGGCCCGACATCCTCTACATCCCCTTCCCCGGCAAGGCCTCCTACTGGTACGAAAACCCCGGCAGGAACGGCGGCGAATGGAAGCCTCACCTCGCCTTCCCGGTGACCGACAACGAGTCGCCGCAGATGGTCGACATGGACGCCGACGGCCGCCTAGATCTCCTTTTCAATACCGGTGGCCAGATGGGCTACGCCACCTACGATCCAGCCAGGCCCGACCAGGTCTGGCAGTTCAAGGCCGTCTCGCCGAAGAAGCACTACCACAAATGGACCCACGGCATCGGCGCCGGCGACGTCAACGGCGACGGCCGCATCGACCTGGTCGAGGCCACCGGCTGGTGGGAACAGCCGGCCAAGCCCGCCGCCGACGGCTTCTGGACCTTCCACCCCTTCACCTTCGCGGAAGCGGGGGCTCAGATGTACGTCTATGACGTCGATGGTGACGGCAAGGGGGACCTGATCACTTCCTGGCACTGCCACCTCTACGGCCTCCTGTGGTGGAAGCAGGTCCGCGACGCCCAGGGCGTGATCGGCTGGCAGCGCCAGGTCATCCTCGATCCCAAGCCCGACCTCAAATCTCCCGACCTGCGCATCAGCCAGATGCACGCGATGGCGCTGGTCGACATCAACGGCGACGGCCTCAAGGACCTGGTCACCGGCAAGCGCTGGTGGGCGCACGGGCCGAAGGGCGACGTCGAGACCAACAACCCTGCCGTGGTGTATTGGTTCGAGCTGCAGCGGACCAATGACGGCGCCCGCTTCATCCCGCATCTTGTTGATTCGGATTCCGGCGTCGGCACCCAGGTCGAGGCGGCCGACCTGAATGGCGATGGCATTCCCGACATCCTAGTCTCCAACAAAAAAGGGAGCGCCTTGCACTTGAGCCGGCCACGGAATTGAGCCTGCGGCCGGTCTGGGAAGCCTCCGCCGTCCTGCCTTCCGTCGCCCTTCGACCACCGGGGCAAACTGTCAGGATCGGCGTCTCAATACGACGCGCAAGCTTGCCAATCGGCGCTTCCGCCCCATAGTGGGCGTCTGTCATAATTTCCAGATCCCTTGGAAGCCATCAAAATGAGCCCAGACACCGCCCCCTTGCTTGAAGTGAAGAATCTCGTCGTCGATTTCGCCATCGAAAAGGGCAGCGTCCGCGCCCTTTCGGGCATCTCCTTCTCGGTCCGCAAGGGCGAGACCATCGGCCTGGTCGGCGAGTCCGGCTGCGGCAAATCCGTGAGCTCGATGTCGATCATGCGCCTCCTCCCCCAGCCGCACGGCAAGATCGCCGAGGGCGAGATCCTCTTCAACGGCGAAGACATCGTCAAGATGAAGCCGAAGCGCCTGCACGAACTGCGCGGCGACCGCATCGGCATGATCTTCCAGGAGCCGATGACCGCCCTCAACCCGGTCCTCCGCGTCGGCCAGCAGATCGAGGAATCCTTCCTCCTGCACTTCCCCGAAATGAACGCCGCGCAACGCCGCGCCCGCTCCCTCGAGCTGATGCAGAAGGTCGGCATCCCCGAGCCGGAGAAACGCCTCGACGTCTACCCGCACCAGCTCTCCGGCGGCATGCGCCAACGCGTCATGATCGCCATGGCCCTCGCCTGTGAACCGGATCTGCTCATCGCCGATGAGCCGACCACCGCCCTCGACGTCACCATCCAGGCCCAGATCCTCGAGCTGATCAAGAAGCTCCAGAAGGAGAACGGCATGGCGGTGATCTTCATCACCCACGACCTCGGCGTCGTCGCCAACTTCTGCGACCGCGTCGCCGTGATGTACGCCGGCCGCATCGTCGAAGAAGCGCCGGTGCGCGACCTCTTCAAGTCGCCCGCCCACCCCTACACCCGCGGCCTGATGAGCTCCATCCCCCTCCTCAGCCACCCCCAGAAGACACGCCTCGATATCATCAAGGGTCAGGTGCCGGCGCTTGCCGACATGCCCAAAGGCTGCCGCTTCGCCAACCGCTGCCCGCACGCCACCAGCCAGTGCGAATCAAGCCCGCCCCCCGAAGAGCAGGTCTCCCCCCATCACCGCGTCG
Organism: Verrucomicrobiota bacterium; assembly: GCA_039798785.1. Lineage (GTDB taxonomy): Bacteria > Verrucomicrobiota > Lentisphaeria > Lentisphaerales > Lentisphaeraceae > CAMCSH01. The sequence continues at coordinate 6,612 of JBDKFG010000064.1, forward strand.
CCTGCTTCGAATGGAGAAAACTCCGTGACTGATCCCAACGACATCATCCTCGAGATCCGCGATCTCAAAATGCATTTCCCGGTGAAGAAGGGCATCATCTCCCGCACCGTCGGCCATGTCCGCGCCGTCGATGGAGTCAGTCTCAAGATCCGCCGCGGCGAAACCGTCGGCCTGGTCGGTGAATCGGGCTGCGGCAAGTCGACCCTCGGCCGCTGCGTCATCCGCCTCTACGACCCGACCGAAGGCCGCATCTTCTTCAACGGCCGCGACATCAGCCAGGCCGGCCCGGCCGAGATGCGCGCCCTCCGCAAAGACATGCAGATCATCTTCCAGGACCCCAACGAGTCGCTCAACTCGCGCCACAGTGTCGAGGAGATCCTCGAGGAGCCCTTCGTCATCCACGACGTCGGCAGCCCGGAAGAACGCCGCATCTGGATCCGCCAGCTGCTCAGCCGCGTCGGCCTGCCGGAATCGGCGGCGGAACGCTACCCGCACGAATTCTCCGGCGGCCAGCGCCAACGCATCGGCATCGCCCGCGCCATCGCCCTGAAGCCGAAGCTGATCGTCTGCGACGAAGCGGTCTCCGCCCTCGACGTGTCGATCCAGTCGCAGGTGCTCAACCTTTTGATGGACCTGCAGGACGAAATGAAGCTGACCTACATCTTCATCGCCCACGGCCTGCCGGTGGTCAAGCTGATCTCTGACCGCATCGCCGTCATGTACCTCGGCAAGGTGGTCGAGTTCACCACTTCGCAGCGCATCTACGACGCCCCCGCCCACCCTTACACGCAGGCCCTGATCTCCGCCATCCCTGAGGCCGATCCCGATCGCCGAACCGAAAGGATCATCCTCCAGGGCGACGTCCCCTCGCCGATCAACCCGCCCTCCGGTTGCGCCTTCCACCCGCGCTGCCGCTTCGCCACCGAGCGATGCAAGAAGGAAGCCCCGCCGTTCCGCCAGCTCGGCAATGACGAGCACTGGGTCGCCTGCCACCACGCCGGGGAACTAGGCGCCAAATGAGCTTCGGAAAAGCTTATTGTGTTGGACGAAAACAAATACGAAGCCGGAAAGAAGATCACCCAAGAGGAGCTGGCGGCTAAAGTCAAGCTAGAACCGCATAGCTTCCGGGCGCAGTGGAATTACGCCATCCTGCCAAACAGGTTTTTTAACGAGCCCTAAGGCCGAAGCCGACAAGCGACGCATCGCCATGAGCTCTGCTGAAATGTTGCGATCTGCGCAAGTGCCGGAAAACCGCATCCAGCAGGCCACCGGCATCGATTTCGCTCAGCTCGACGCCTGGATTAACTCGGGACGGCCTTGATCCGACTCCCTAATCTCTTCCCTGCGTTCCTCGCCCTGTTTGCGAGGAAAGCGCATCACTAGGATGGCCTTGATCCCGTGGGGATTTGCTCCCAAACTATTTTCCGGCCTTGACTTCGATGCAAAGCGCTGCATCTTAATCGGCCCTAATCTGCTTAAACGGAGACATCACTTGAACAAAGACTACCTTGCCAAGGCACTGGAAAAGATCAACGACAAGAACATCCTGGTCAACCTTGCCGCCAAGCGCGCCGGCCAGCTCTCGCACAACGAGCGCCCACTGGTCGAAATCCCCCGCGACCGGGAAGGCAAGCCCCTGGCCCTGTCTTTCATCGACATCGCTCTCCTCGAGATCGCCGCCGAAAAGGTCAAGTGGGAATCGGTCCCCCCAGAAGCCTGAACCCACCCGGCCTCACCTTGACGCCGCCCGGAATCTCGGGCGGCGTTTCCTTTGACACCCACTGGAGCCTCCATGAACTTCCTCGACGAGCCCGCCGCGATTTCCGATTTCCTCCGTTCCCTCCATGGCGCCCCCGCCATCGCGGTCGACACCGAATTCATGTGGCAACACACCTACCGCCCGATCCCGGCGCTGCTGCAGTTCTCAGCCGCCGGACGCACCGCCTTGATCGATGCTACCCGGCTTGAGGATGCCGCGGCCCTTCGCCTCCTCCTCGAGGATCGCGACACCCTGAAGATCCTGCATTCCTGCGAACAGGATCTGTTGGTCTTCCATATGCTTTGCGGCGGACGCATCAGCCCGGTCTTCGACACCCAGGTCGCCCACGCCTTCTCCGGAGGCCCTCTGCAAGCCTCTTATGCCAAGCTCGCCTCCGAGCTCCTCGGCGTTACCATCGAGAAAGACGAACAGAACTCCGACTGGCTCCGCCGCCCCCTCTCCGACAAACAGCTGGCCTACGCGGCCAATGACGTACTCCACCTCGAAGCCGCCCAGGCCGCCCTGGTGATGCGCCTCAAGGAGTCCGGACGGGCCTCCTGGTTCAAGGAGGAGTCCCGCCGCTTCGACACCGCCGAGATCTACAACAACGACAAGCCCGAAGACACCTGGCTGAAGCTCAGTTTCGCCCCATTCCTCGCCCGCAAGGACCAGCCCCTCGCCCTCGAACTTTGCGCCTGGCGCGAACGCACCGCCCGCAAGGTCGACCTGCGTCCCCGGCGCCTTCTCACCGACGATCAGATCGGCGACATCCTCCGTCATCGTCCCGCCACCCTGCAGGCCCTGGCTCAGACGCCGGAAATCCACGACAAGGTTTTGAAGCGCCACGGCGCCGAGATCCTCGCCGTCCTCGACGCGGCCGCCAAGATGCCGCTCGACAATCTGCCGCCGCTGCCACTTTCCGACCGCATCGACAAGACGATGAAGGAGAAGTTCGACGCCTTCGCCAAGGACGTCGATGCCGCCGCGGTCGAGGTGAAGCTTGACTCCTCCTTGCTCGCTTCACGCGGCCGACTTCGCGCCGCGATGGCCGCCTGGCTGGCCGGCCAGCCCTACGCCGAACCTCAAGGTTGGCGCGCCGAAATCCTGATGCCAGTCTATCAGAAGCACCTGCCGCGGAACTGATCGCTAAGAAAACGCAGGTTGTGAGTTAACAAGGTTGAACCTTCCAACCTTTCAACCGGTGGGACTGGAGTCACGTCGATGAACGAAGAGGCTTTGATCCGTCGACGCATCGGCATCCACGTCTGCGGCTTGACCTGGGTGATTTACACTCTCTGCCTCGGCTTTTTCGAGCCCGACCTGAAGCTGGGCTGCTGGTCGCAGATCGGCTTGGGCCTCGGGCTCGGGCTGCTGCTGGGCTGGGTGATGAGTCTCGAGCCCTGCTCGGGCTGGATCGCCAAGCCGCCCGGAGGCCGTTTCTTCGTCGCCTGGCAGCTCGAGAACCAATGGGTCATCCTCGCCTCCTGGCTGGCGGCGGCTCTGTGCTGCGATGGCATCCTCTGCCACTTGCGCGGGGGTGAGAAACTCGTCGCGCTGCTCGCCGGGCCTTTGATCGCACTGCTGTTCTCGGGGATCCTGGTGCCCGGACTCCTGCGGCTCAAGCCGGATATCCATCCCTGGGCGGTCCTTTTGCCGGGTGGTACTTGGCTCGCCCTGAGCCTCCTTAATTATGCGGATCCATTTCCGCTGTTCCTGATCGCGATCCTCTTCTCCCTGGCCTTGACGGAGTGCCTGCCGCGGGGAGGCTTGTCGACGCAAGCCTTGCTGGCCAGCCTGGCGGTTTTGGTCTTGGTCAGCTTTGCCGCGTTGTTTCTTGTCGAGCAAATGCCGTATTTTTGGATTTCCTGCGCTTGTCTTCTCGGCGCGGGCGCGCTGCTGCTGCGCTTCCCTTGGCTGTGGCCCACGCAGTTTCTTGCTCGCTTCCATCTCAGTTCGCGGGAATGGCTGGCCGCTTGGCTGCCGACACTGGCGCTGCTGCCGCACCTGGAGCGAGCAGCTGTCTTGGTACCCCTGGGCTCCTGGCTCTTGATCGCGTTGGCACGATTGTGGTGTCTTCTTCCTCTTTGGAGTCGTCGCGGCCTGAAGCTCGCCGCTCTCGGGATATTTATTGCCGGGTCGATCGACGACTCCGCTCCGCTCGTGCCGGAATGGTTGCGGGTGCCGCAAGAGCTGCCCTACCGGGATCCGCGCAATACCGCGCCGCGCCTCGCCGAGGACCTGGCCGGGCTGAAGAGGGATTTCCCTTACGAGTCGCAAAGAGATGCGGTTAGCAAGACCGAGATCTGGCGCCGCTGCGTCGAGGAAAACGCCCATTGGGCGCAGACCGAAGCCGCCGTTGATCGGGCCTTGGCCGCCCCCCTGTTCTGCACCTGGGACAAGCCGCCTCATCAACCCGCTCTGCCGAAGCCCTATTTCTACGAGTACCCGCAGCCGGCGACTGATCTCTACCGCCCGATCAGCATTTTGGATTCATGGGCCAGGGCCGCCGTCGAAGAAAAGGACTTGGATTCCTTGATCATTCTGTCGCGGATCCGGATGAAGCTGGGGCGGCTCCTGCAGCAGAAAGACGCCGCGGCCCTTTTTTCCAGTGATTATTGCCGCTGCGATCTCGGCGGCCTCGCCCTTCTCAGCCCGGACGCCACTCCGGCTCAGATCGCGGCTTTGCGCAGCCTGCTGGAGATCCTGCCCTCGGAGCAGGAATTGCTGGAGCTCCAGCTGCGCAAAAGCACCTTCCACTTCCTGCAATATCATCAGATGATGGAAGCCGGGCGCTTTGAAAACTATATCCGGCCGGACGAGCGCTTCCTCGGCAAGATTCTCTGCAACTCCTGGTCCTGGCATCCGCAGGAAAGCCTCCGGCGGAAAATTGCCGAAGTCGAGCTCTTGCGGAGTCAATTCCCGCAGCTTCCCGGCGAGCCGCGCCGGCTCCAACCGGCCGAGGTCTTGCGGCCGAATTTCACCGGAAAGATGCTGTTGCAGCAGACTAATGAAGCCAGCTGGATTCTGACGCGTCAGCGCAATCACCGCCGCGCGCTTGCCCTCATTCTCGCGCAGCGATCCCAGAAGCTCGCGACCGGGAAAACCCCGATGCGGGTCGAGGCGATCCTGCCGGAATTCCGCCCGGTTGAACTGCGCAATGCCGCAGGGCAAAGGATGGAGCTCGATCCGGAGAATCGCGGCGTGGTGATCCTCAATCCCGGCCAGAAGTTTCTCGAACGCTGGCCGTATCGTCCCTTCGATCCCGATGCCATTCCCTACAGCGATTAACGCCTGCTGGTGGAACCGCGAATCTGAAGAGGAAACGAGGAATTTCTGGGCGCGACTGTAAGAAAGGGGCGGCTTCCGGCGTCTCAGCCGCGCCCCTCAAATTGAAAAGGAGATCCAGCCATGCGCCTAGCCCTCAGTCTCGCCGCCGCCGTCCTCTGCCTTTCCCTCGGCGCAGCCGAGGAAAACCGCCCGGCGGCACCGGAAAGCGTCACGGCTCCGGCCAAAGACGTCCAGATGTTCCCCGCTGCGAAGGAAGGCTACAAACAGGTGGTCATCCGCCTGCCGGAACTCAAGGACGAGGCATCGGTCGAAATCATCGCCCGCAAGACCGCGATGGTCGACGGCGTCAACCACCATTCCTTCGGCGGCAAACTCAAGGAATGCAATCTCCAGGGCTGGGGCTACAACTACTATGAAATGGAAGTCAGCCCGCACTGCATGAGCACCCGCATGGCCGGCTCGCCGGAGGACATGAAGCCGCGTCCGGTGGCGGTGCCGGTCCATGGCGAAGGCTTCCGAGGGCTGCGCTACAATCATCGGCTCCCACTGGTCGTCTACGTTCCCAAGGATGTCGAAGTCAGCTACCGCGTTTGGAGCCCCGGCCCCGAAACCCGCCCCTGACGGTGCTAGCCGCTTCGAGGCTTTTTGCCAGGCTTCCGGGGTTTGCGCTTCATTGATTTCTGACATCGTCTGGGGTGGATTCCCTGGGCGATGTCACTTTGTTTTCAGGTTTTTCTCCCGAAGGTGAGTTCCGGAGCCTGAGACGGGCGTATTTTATGACTCAAGCATCAACACGGAGTCACCATGTCTAGTCAACTCAACATCATTGGCCTCGCCGCCAGCCCCGAGGCGAAACTGCTGCTCAAGCAGATCTGCGACTGCGAACTCGGAGCTCTGCTTGAGGGACATCCTCGGGCGCTTTCCTTCTTCACCGCATCGCGCCGTCAGCAGCGCCAAAGCTTGCGGGAAGAGGCCCGCCGCTTCGCCGAGCGTCAAATCCAGCGGCTGCGATTGCGCTGCCGCGACAACCCGCGCCTGATCGACAATTCCGATGTCATCGACGAGTTCCTTGACGAAGCAGGGGAGGTCCTGGCCTTGGGGGAAACGCCCGAGTCGTCGCACCCCTGTCTCGTCCTCGACGACAGCGCAGTCATCGCGACTCCCGGTCTGGCCGCCGTCCTCGGGGTGAATCTGCTGCTTGAGGCTGATGCCCGCAGCATACGCGGAGCCTGCCTGCGCCACCCTGCCGCGACTCCTCCCGCTCCGGAGCTGCTCGAGGAGCTCCGCCGCTATCTGCCCAAGCTCCGACTCGAACCCCAATCCTGAGGTAGCCTCATGCGCATTTTCGCCACCGCCGGCCATTACACCGTCGCCATGGGCAGCGGACGCCCGGAATTCCGTCCCGGGGCAGAGCCTGCTCCGCTTGAGGATTATCTCCGGGAGAGCGCCCAAGCCACCCTGGCAGCAGCCGGGGATCAATTCGACGAAGGAGTCATCGGCAACTTCATGGCCAGCCGCTTCGTCCGCCAGGGCCATCTCGGCGGCTTTCTTCCCGCCGTCGTGCCGTCGCTGCTTGGGCGTCCCTGCCGGCGCGTCGAGGGCGCTTGCAGTTCCGGCGGGCTAGCCATCGCCGAGGCCTGGCGCGCGCTCAAATCAGGAGAGGCGCAAAGCGTCTTCGTCGCCGGCGTCGAGATCCAAAACTCGGTCAAGGCCTTGTATTGCGCCGACATTCTCGCCGGGGCCGCCTGGTTTCGCGGCATGCGCAAGGAGGGTCATGCCTACTTCTTCCCCGATCTGTTTTCGCAGCGGGCCGGCGCCTATGCCGCCCGTCACGGTGCCGAGTCGACCCGGCGCGGCCTTGCCCGGTGGTATGAAAACGCCATTCTCAATGCCCGGACCTGTCCGGAAGCGCAAGAGTACCATAACAAGAATCCCGATCTTCTTGCCACTGGCCTGGCGCTTCCCGATCCCAAGGTCTTCCTTGAGCATCTCACCCTCAGTGACTGCTCCAAGGTCTCCGACGGGGCCGCATCGATCGCCTTGATGACTGAAGAGGAAGCCAAGCGTCGCGGCATCGATCCCGCCGAGTGTCTCGAAATTCTTTCTTTCGGGGGCGCCACCGGCGACATCACCCAGGCGCCACCCGACTTGACCAGGATGAGCCACAGCGGCATCGCCGCCCGCCGCGCCCTCGACACCGCGGGAATCTCCCCTTCTCAGCTCGCCATCGCCGAACTCCACGACTGTTTCAGCATCACAGGCCTGCTTCTTCTCGAGGCCGTCGGACTGTGTTCCGACGGGCAAGCGCCGCAGTCTCTGGAGGATGGACTCGGACGCACTCATGGACCTCGACTCAACCGCTCCGGCGGACTGATCGGCTACGGCCATCCCACAGGAGCCACCGGCGTCCGCCAGCTGGTCGACCTGTGGAAGCAGCTCTGCGACCCCACTTCCAAGCTCTCCAAGCCCTTCGGCCTGATGGTCTCGATGGGCGGAAACGACATCAGCGCCAGCGCCTTCGTCGTCAAAAACGCCGCGGACTGAGCTCGCGAGGGCGACTCGATGCAGGATGGGCGCCAAGAAAGACGAGGCGTCGGAGCGCCTTGTCGTTTTGCCATCTTTACGGGGCGCACTCCACGACCCGTGGGAGTCGCAGGCTTAGCTGATCTGGGCATCGGACTGCCGAGGAGCCGCATGTGGCTGGACAAGCTCGACATGGAAGCGCAACTTAGCCAAGTCGTAACACAGCCTTGGCCCCTCCTCTCCGGCGCATCCAACCGGCGGCGCCAAGGAACTGAAGCTGGGATCCTCAACTCAAATCACTGAAATTCACCAGGTTTACGGATGGACATACGCCCAGTCGACACCTCGAATCTATCCGTCTACCGTCAGCTCGCGCAAGCCTACGAAGCGGAGTTCTCCCCTTTGACCGGAAAGTACCCGGGAGAAGACGGCGTCTTTCTACTTGACACTCCCATCGACGCAGATCATCTCGGCTGGCTGCTTTACGAGCGAGACCGGCCGGTGGGCCTGGCTGCGCTCGGGCGCCGAGCCGGCGGCTGGGAGGTCTGCGAATTCTACATCCTGCCGCTCTGCCGCGGGCGCTCGCTCGGCTGCGACTTCATTCATCAGCTCTGGCGCCGCTACCCAGGCATGTGGCAGATCAAACAGATCGCCGGAGCCGAACTGGCCAGCCGCTTCTGGCGCCGCTGCCTCACCTCCTATCCGGTCGCCTTCGTCGAGGATATCTACGAAGACTGCTATTGGGGACGAGTCACCCGCCAATGTTTCAGCATCGCGGCGTCCCCGGAGACCTGAGCCATGCCCGAACGCTTCACGGAGGAGCGGCTCCGGGCGCCCGCGCTGAGCATGAGCGACGTGGCGGCGCAATTGCGGCATTTCGTCCTGCTCACCTATGCCGTCGATCCGGAACGAGTCCGTCCTTACGTCGACGAATCCTTCGATCTGGACTGCTATCTTGACGCAGCGGGTCGCCGCAAGGTCTGGGTCTCCGCCGTCCCGTTCGAGGATCAGGATTTCCACTTCCATGGCCTTCCCTGGTGGCGCTTCCGTTTCGGCCAGACCAATTACCGCACCTACGTGATCGAGCGACGCAGCGGCCGCCGCTGCGTCTGGTTCTTCGGCACCGTCCTCGATTCCTGGACACGCTTGATTCCACGTCATTTCTGGAAACTCCCCTGGCACTCGGGCAGGATTCAGTTCGACACCGATTTCGACGAAACTTCCGGCCGCTATCGCCGCTATCGCATGAACTGCCAGGGCGAATGGGCAGCGGCAGAACTCGAGCTTGAGGATCTCGGCGAAGAAATTTCATCGATAGATGGATTCGACGATCTCGAGAGCTCTTTGGTGATCCTTACACATCCCCTGACCGGCTTCTATCGCCGTCGGGACGGCCTCCTCGGTAGCTACTCGATCTGGCACCCGCGACTGGCCATGAATCGATGCCGCCTTGTCTCCGCCCGCTTCGAGCTGCTACATCGGCTCGGCCTGGTGAACTTCGAGGAGCAAAAGCAGGTTCACAGTCTGCTGATCCAGCGGGAATGTCTCTTCCACATCCATCTTCCGCCCCGCCGCCTCGCCTCCCCTTGAGCCAGGATCGAGCCTAGAAAAGAGGAATCCCTTCTGCCTCCGCGTCCCCCGGATCTCAACCGAGCTTGCCTTCCCTGATCTGCCGGGCTTATCTTGATCAAAATCCAACCTACATGAGGCGCATCGATGTGGTCAATCCTGAACGCCGCCATTCTCCTGAGTGCCGATCCTGCGGCAGAGAACTTTGACGACCCGGCCCTGCCGCCCGGCTGGAGCCACGAGCGCCAGGAGCTGAAGCGGATGACGGCGCCCTCCGGCGAAAAGCTCCTGGGCCCCCTGGGGCCCGGTCGCCTCAGCCTGCATCGCGACGGCCTGCCGCGGCATCAGGCGGTCCGGGTCAGCTTCGATCTGTTTTTCGTCGGCTGGTGGGACGGCGCCCTGCTCGGCCTGGACGAGCTCGGGCCGGACGTCTGGAGCTGCGGTCCCCGCGGCGGGCCAGCCTTGATTTCCGCCACCTTCAACAACACCGGCAAGTCGAGCAAGGACATGTGCTGGCAGAGCTTCCCGGAGAATCATCGCGACGCGATGGTCGCCGGCCTGCGGCGGCGTCAAGACGGCTACAAGTTCCGCCTGCTCGACGCCTCGGTGCGCGACTTTCTCCACTACTACGGCCGGGGCGCCCTCGACCACGGCCATCTCGGTCGCCCCGCCAGCGCCCGGCACGACAACGATTCGCGCTACCGGCTGAGCCTGGTCTTCCGCCACCAGGGCGAATCCCTCGACTTCGATTTCGGCGGCGATTACCGGCACGGCCTCGGCCGGCAGTGGTACGGCATCGACCGGGTCCAGGTCGAAACCCTGGCGGAAATCCCGCCCTTGAGCCCGGCCGCGGAAGCCAGCCTCTGGCTCGACCTGCTCGGAGACTCGTCGGAAAAGGCGCTGGAGGCGAAGTTCCAACTCGCGCTCCATCCCGATGGGGTTCTCGAGAAGCTGCTGCGCCGTCAGCCGCGGGCGACGGCTCTGCCTTTGCCGGACCTGCTGGTGGCGCTGCGGCTGCCGCCGGCCTCCTGGCGGGAGGAGCGCCCGAAGTGGCTCGGCCGCGGCGGCCGCCGCCAGCTCGGCGATCTCCGGCTCCTTGTCGCCGACGAGGACAAGGCTCTGGCCCACCTCGAGGAGCTCATCCAGGCGGCGGCGCCGCTGCCCGAATGGAACAGCCGCCAGCTCTGGCGCCTCGCTGATCTGCACCGCCTCTGCCAAGAGCCGGGCGGCGCCGAGTACACCCGGGAACTGGAATCCTTGGCGGTCCTGGCGATGCCTCTGGAGTCGGAGGCGCAGCCATGAAAACGCTTCTTTTCCTCCTGCTCGGCGCTTCGCTCAGCCTGAGCGCCGCCGAAACCGTCCCCGAGCCCTGGGGCGATTGGCAGAAACGGCTTGAAGCCGAAGCCGTCCCCGAAACCGCCCTGGCCGAGCGTTTTCGCGAGTTCCGCAAGAGCTTGCCGGAGACGCCGGAAAACCGCCTCCGGGCCTGGAATCTCGGAGTCGAACTCGCGGTGAAATCCACCGACGCCCAGCTCGATCAGGAACTCTTCGCGGAAGGCGCGAAACTGGCGCCGAAACTGGGCTCGCTACCGCGTCCGGAGGCCTGGCGTCACCTGATTCTGCGCCTGAGTCAAAGCCGCCGCTTCGTCTGCGCCCATTCGACCCGCCGCGACGATCTCTACGAAGCCCGCGGCCGCCAGGCCTGGGTCGAATTCCTCGCCTTCTGCACCGGTAGCCTCGCCGCCGGACGCGAGCTCGACGACACCGAGCTGACGCAGTTCAGCCAGTGCTGCGATCATCTCGCCGCCATGGCTCCTTACATCGGTTTCGAGGTCGATGAGGATCCCGCCTTCGCGAGCTGCCGCAAGGCCCTCGTCGATCCGGCCTTCGCCAGCCGCCTGCTCCGGCTTGCTCTCGACTTGAGAGGGGATTTCGGCGCCGAGCGCCAGGCCGAAGCCCGCCGCCTCGAGGCCGAGCTGCGCCGCGGCCAGGCAAAGGGCAGCGACGCCAGACGGCGGGAATGGCTCGCCCTCGTCGCCCTGCTGGAAATTCCTCCCGAAACCCTCGCCGCCGAAGTCGAGCCCCGCCTCGGCAGCGACGCCCGGCAGCACGCCCTCTGGGCCTGGATCCTGGCGCGTCGCGGCCCCGGCAGCGCCGCGGTCCTGCAGGAGAAGATGCGGGCCTGGGCCGGCGCCGCGCCGAATGACGCGGGACGGCTGATCTTCCTCGTCTACCTGAACCAGCTCGAAAGTCTCGAGGGTCCGGAGATCCACGCCGAGGACTGGCTGCAGGAGCTTTGTGGCCAGGCCTGGGAGGCCTTGCGCCTCGCGCCTGCCTCGCCCCGGCTGAGCGCCGCCCGCAGCGCCCTGGTGCGCTGCCGCTTTCTCGGTCGCCGTCCCCTCGCGACCTGGATCGCCGCCACCGATCCCTGCCGGGATTTCGACTTCTCCGGCCTGCCCCGCGAGCTCGATTCGCCCCTCTCCCTGCTGCGTCTCCAGGCCGAAGCGGAAATCCCCGCCGCCTTGCTCCGCCAGGTCGACCGCGATCTCGACCCGGAACGCGGCGCGCCGCTCGAGAGGAGCTGGCTTCCCGGGGAACTCGCCGAGCTCGCGACCGGGCTCGAAGCCGCCGCCGCGAAGGCCTCGCCCGGCAGCGCCCGCTGGTGCCGCACCTGGATCCAAGTGATCCGCCTCCGTCAGGCCTTCGAACGCGGCGATGAAGTGACGCTTGATCTTGGCGATCCCTGGCTCTGGCGCCAGATCCAAGGTTCCTCCCGAATCGGCGGCGACGGCGCCCTGTACGCCGCGACGCTTTGCGGCCAGCGCTATTTGCGGATGTCGCACCTCGCCCTGCCGCCGCCCTTCCAGGCCGAGGTGGAGATCAGGCCGGACTTCACCCAATCGGAAATCCACCTCCCCGGCGAATCCTTCTTCGGCCTGGTCTGCGGCGACCCCTTGACTTCCCCCTACAGCGGCCGCATCCTCTTCTCCGACGCCCGCTTCGACGCCGTCGGCGTCACCGCTTCGCAAGCTTCCTTCATCGAAGGGCGGCGGCGCCCAGAACGGCGCTCCTGGGTCCAGAAAGCCCTGGTCTGGCCCGACGGCGCCGAAGTCCACATCGAGTCTGATCGCTTCGGCTACAGCAGCCGCGACGAGACCCTCGACTCCAACGAAGCCACCTTCCGTCCCGGCGCCCTCGGCTTTGCCACCCCGCTCGGCCAGCATCGGCGCTGCAGCCATTACGGGATGGTGGTGTTCCGCCAGCTCAAGTTCCGCCGCCTCGCCGTCTCGGACGCCGCGCTCCGCCAGGAAGGTGGCGTCGGCCGCGAGGTCCGCCTCGCCCTCTCGTGCAACCGGATCAACCTGCGGCTCTGCCTCGATTCCGCCCTCGCCGAAGGCCGCTGGAAACGCGCCCTGGAGCTGCTCGAACTGATCGGCACCCGCGACTTCCCCGCCGGCACGCAACGCCTCGATTCCACCCGCGCCCTGGTCGAAGAAGCGGCCCTGGCGGATGAGCGGGCCCGCGCCGAAGAAGGCCTGAAGGACTGGAGCGCCGCCGCCCGCTCGCGCCGCCGCGCCCTCGCGCTGAACCCGGCCGACGACTTCGCCTCCTCCCTTCGTCGCCGCTGCGCCCTGATCCGCTGCCTCGCCCTGGCTGGCGACAAGCAGGAATTGCCGGCGCTGGCCCAAGGACTCGAGCTCGCCCTGGAACACCGCTCGCCCGAGCTCCGCGCCGCCGCCCGCCGCGCCCTCGCCTGGTCGGCTTGGGCCGAAGGGAGGCGCGACGAAGCCGAGCTGCACCTGTCACTCGCCGACAAGCTCGCCCCCGGCGAGAACGGAGATGCCGGATTGATGCGCCACAAGCCTTGATGCCGGGCGTCGCCGCGTCGATGACAGGAAAGGCTCGCGATCTCCGCTGTCACAGGGGCTGGATCGGGTGCTGCACTTGGCCGTTGCCGCAGTAGTTTCGCCTTCGCATTTTCCCGAAAGCCCGAGGACGCCATGTTCGAACTCCATCCCCGCCTTGCCGCCGACACCTTCGCCGTCGCCGAGCTGCCTTTGTGCTCCGTCCGGCTGATGAACGAAGCCGCCCTGCCCTGGCTCATCCTGGTCCCCCGCCGCGCGGACTTGCGCGAGTTCACCGATCTGCCGCAGGAGGAGCGGCACCGCCTGATGGACGAGATCTGCCTGGCCTCGGAGGTCCTGCAGAAGCTTTTTGCGCCCGACAAGATCAACGTCGGCGCCTTGGGCAACCTGGTGCCGCAGTTGCACATCCATGTCCAGGCCCGCAGCTCCGCCGACCGTTGCTGGCCCGGTCCGGTCTGGGGAAGGTTCCCGGCGATCCCCTACGACGACGCGGCCCGTCTTGAGCGCCTCGCCGCCCTCCAGGAAGCCTTCGCCCCATGATCCACGACTATGACCACCGCGAGCTCGAGATGACCCTGCTCGTCACCCCCGAGATGGCCAACTTCTCCGGCCGCATGCACGGCGGCGAACTGCTGCGCTGGCTCGACAAGGTCGCCTACACCTGCGCCTCGCGTTACAGCGGCCAATATCCGGTCACCCTGTCGGTCGACCGCGTCCTCTTCAAGCAGCCGATCCACATCGGCGAAATGCTGACCTTCCTGGCCCGGGTGAACTACACCGGGCGCAGCTCGATGGAGATCGGCATCAAGGTCATCGCCGAGGACATCCGCACCCGTTCGGTACGCCACACCAACACCTGCTATTTCACCATGGTCGCCATCGACGAGCAGGGCCGCAGCGTCGCGGTGCCGCCGCTCGAGATCGCCACCGAGGAGGACCGGCGCCGCTGGGAAGGCGCCCTCCGTCGACGGGAATCGAACAAAAGCTGAGGCGCCCCGGCTTCATTTGAGCCGAAAAACACTCCGCCGGCCATTTCTGGTCCGGCGGAGTCTGTTTCAGAACAGGGTCGGCTGGGAATCGTCGTCGGCTTTGCGGCGGCCGCAACCAAAAACCTCCGGGTTTTTCTTGACTTTCATCACGCGCTGGGCCTATCTTGGGGAGTCCACTACAACACATCTCCGAAGAGGTCAAGCATGTTGATCATCCCTGCACTTCCTGGTCAAATTCATGACCGTTACGATTTCGCCGCCGCGACCCGGATCTTCACCCAAATCGAAGCCGCGCAGCCGCTGCAGGGCCATAGCGTCACCAGCCCCTGGCACCTTCATGCGATCGAAAGACTGCGCGATCAACACGGCCTGAGAAAGGGTCCGACAACAAGCTCGGATCTCTTCATCTGGGCGAAAGGCGAAGCCCGACACCCCGCGGCGACAAAAATGGGCGGACGTCCCTATTGGCCGAAAGGCCGCCCATGGCCGCAAGATGAGAACGGCAACGCCCTGTTCTTTCTTGCCCAAATCAACTTCCGTGACTCGATGGATCTCATTGGCCGAAAACTCCCCGGCGACCTCCTCGTCATCACCTCCAGAGAAGAGATCGACTTCTCCTGGTCAGACGACGATGTGAGCTGGCATTGGGTGTCGACCGACGACGAGCCTGATCTCGACCTGGAGGTTGATTCAGCCATCGGGGATCGCGGCCCCATCCATGGCCTCATCCATCGCATCCAAGACTACCCCGAAGCGGATGACTCTCAGCTCTATGATGTCGTGAAAGAACACTGGCATCTACCCGTGATCCACGGCACCAAAATCGGCGGTCGAGCCCATAGCATTCAAGGCGACAATCAGGAGCGTGACGAAATTCTCCTCTGTCAATTAAGTTCAATCGAACTAGCCCTGGATGTCCCCTATCCCTTCGCCAATGAAGCCGCCTCCAGGCATTTTGATTTGCAAAGCCTCTTCGACAATCGGCCTACATCTCCGATGGAGATGTTGAATAGCCAAGCCCTCTTCGCTCAATTCCTGTCGGGAAGAGGCTGCAACAACCAGATCTCCTTCAGCGACATGGGAAGCCTGTATTTCTTCCTCAATAGCAAGAATGAGGTCGCGCTCGATTTCCAAGGCTACTGAAGTTCCGTCCCAGCCCGAAAAAGCGCCAGCCTCGTCGAGACTGGCGCTTTGTTGATCAGAACAAAGTCGGCTGGGAATCGTCGTCGGCTTTGCGGCGGCCGCGGCGCTTGGGCGTTTCTTCCTCGGCTTCGGGCTCGGGATCGGCTTTGCGGCGGCCGCGTTTCGGTGTTTCTTCCTCGACGGCGGCGGGGCGGCTTTGGGATTCGAGGACGAGGGGCGACTCGTAGCCTTCGGGCGGGGAGAAGCGCAGGGGCGGCGCCTTCCAGCCCTGGCCTTCGGGCAGGCCGGCTTCGTCGTCCTCGGCATTCTCGTCCTCGTCCTGCTCGCGGAGGCGGGGCTTGCGCTGCTGCTCCTGTTCGCGGGCGTTGGCGGCGTCCTGGTCGGAGCCGCGCTTGCGCATCCGCATCTTCTCGACCGGGCGGTTGGAGATCTTGAGGCCGCGGGTGCCGGGTTTGGACAGCTCGATGTCGTCGAAGGTCAGCTCGCAGACCTGGTCGCGCAGGCGCAGGGTGTCTTCGAGTTCGCAATCGAGGACGATGCCGGTGTTGGTGGCGAGGAGCTCAAGCTTGCAGCCTTCGGGGAAGAGGCGGTATTCGCGGTCCATGATGAAGGCGTCGATGCGCAGGCGCTTGGCCCAGGAGAGGCCGGTCTCGTTGTCGCGATAGACCACCGAATAGATCCGGTCCTTGTCGGAGATGAAGACGTCTTCGATCTTGCCGAAGAAGACCTTGCCGTCGGGCACCGGGACGACCTTGAAAGTGCCGTCTTTCATGATCACGACGAGGCGGTCGTATTCGGAGACCTTGAAGGATTCGGCGCCGTGGACGCCGGTGCCGAGGTAGCCGGTCTTGCGGTCGAAGCCGACCTTGAGGTTGGCGAGGGAGATGTTCTTGACGTCGACCTTGGTGATCTTGGTGATCTGGGTGCGGCGGGGGAACTTGTCGGCGTAGCGCTTGCGGATGTCCTTGAGGAAGTTGATCGTCGTCCCCTTCATGTCGCGCAGCTTGAGCTGGGCCGCGGCGATCTTGGTGTCGATGTCGGCGATCTCGGCGCGGTTGCGCTCCATGTCGTAGAGGGAGATGCGGCGGATCGGGATTTTCAGGAGGCCGTCGACGTCGTCGTCGCTGACGCTGCGGCGGAGCTGCGGCAGGAAGGGTTTGAGGCCGGCGTGGACCGCCTTGAGGACGGCCTCGGCGCTGCGGCACTCCTCGATCTTTTTATAGATCCGGTTTTCGATGAAGAGGCGTTCGAGCGACTTGCCGTGCCAGCGTTCTTCGAGCTTGCCGATCTCGATTTCGAGTTCGCGGCGGAGGTTGTCGACGAGGCGCTGGGTGTTGTGGTGGAGGACTTCGCCGACGTGCATTTCGACCGGCTGGTTGTCGCGGATGACCACCATGTTGGGGCTGAGGCTGACCTGGCATTCGGTGAAGGCGTAGAGCGCCTCGATGGCCCAGTCGGCCTGGACGCCGCGCGGCAGGGTGAGTTCGATCTCGGCGGTTTCGGTGGTGTAGTCGTTGATCGCGGCGATCTTGATCTTGCCGTTGCGCTCGGCCTCTTCGATCGAGGCGATGAGGCTTTCGGTGGTGACCCCGGGCGGCACTTCGCGGATGACGATGGTCTTGTCGTTGATCTTGTCGATCTTGGCCCGGACGCTGACCTTGCCGCGGCCGAAGTCGTAGAGGCTGGCATCCATCAGGCCGCCGGTGACGAAGTCGGGCACCAGGTTGAAGCGGCGGCCGCGGAGGATGTCGATCTGGGCGTCGAGCAGTTCGCCGAAGTTGTGCGGCAGGATGCGGGTGGCCATGCCCACGGCGATGCCGTCGGCGCCCATCATCAGCAGGGCCGGGACCTTGGCGGGAATGGCGACCGGCTCCTGGTTGCGGCCGTCGTAGGAGTCGGTGTAGACGGTGAGCTCGGGATTGAAGAGGACTTCGCGGGCCAGCGGGGTCAGGCGGGTCTCGATGTAACGCGCCGCCGAGGCGGAGTCGCCGGTGATGATGTTGCCGAAGTTCCCCTGCTTCTCGAGGAAGAATTCCTTATTGGCGAGAGTGACGAGGGCGCCGTAGATCGAGGTATCGCCGTGGGGGTGGAAGGCCATGCAGGCGCCGACCATGTTGGCGACCTTGTGGAACTTGCCGTCGTCGGCGCGGAAGAGGGTGTGGAGGATGCGGCGCTGGACCGGCTTGAGGCCGTCGTCGACGTCGGGGATGGCGCGGTCGCGGATGACGTAGGAGGCGTATTCGAGGAAGTGGCCGGTCATCATCCGGTTGAGGTGGGAGCCGCTCTCCTCGCCGGGCGAGGGGAGGAAGCGGTTGTTCTTGTCGGTGCTGATCTCGTCGCTCATCGGTAATCCATTTTGGAATTAGGGATTGGGAAGTGGATTCGACGCTTCACTTGATGCCCTTGATCGCGGCGTCGCCCATGAGGGTGCTGATGCGGCTGCGGAGTTCGCTGGTCTCGCTCGAATCGCGGATGGCGCCGAGGAGGCGGGCGCCAAGGATTTCGGCTTGGCGGCTGTCCTTGCGGGCAAGCTTGGCGAGTTCATCGATGCGGCTTTCGACCCAGGCGATGGAGAGCAGGTCGACCGCCTGGTTGTCGGGCTGGAGCCGACGGGCGGTTGCGAACTCGGCCCGGAAGGCGGCCCAGCAGGCGGCCTGGCGGCGGAACTCGGGGCTGGTCGCGGCGAGGCGCTGGAAGAGCCCGAGGATGTCAGCGGCGGGGGCTTCGCGCAGGCGCAGCACCGCGCCGTCATCGAGGATCAGCTCGAGGGTGGCGGGGTAGGTGCTCTTGATGGTGCGCACCTTGCCGTTGAGGGTGATCGCCAGGCCCGGGGTGACCGCCTCGGCGAGGCTGACGAGGAAGTTGCCGGCGTCGTCGCAGGCCTGGGTGAGGCTGGCCGCCTCGAGAGCATAGGCGCCGGGCATTTTCTTGCTAAGGCTGTCGGCGGCGGTGCGGGCGCCGTCGAGCCGTCCGGCGCCGGCTTCGGCGATCATGGTGACGGCGGTGCTGCGCAGGCGGTCGCGCCAGAGGATGCGGACGGCGCGGGCATCGTCCCACAAGAGGGCCTGGGCTTGGTCTGCATCTTCCTCCCGGGTCTGGTCGACGCTAGGCTGGGCTCCGAGAGTGGCACTGAGGCGAGAGGCGCCGCGAAGCGCTTCGATCTCGCTGCGCAGGGAGACCAGTTCATCGGAAAGAGTCTTGATGTCCTTGCCTCGTTCTTCGAGAAGGAGGAGCTGCTCCTTGTTGAGGCTTTCTGCGGCGAGCTGGGCGCTGCGCAGGCTGGCTTCGCTGGCGAGGAGGCGGATTTCGAGGAGGGCGGCGCGGCTGCGGTGGTCGCCGACGGCGCCGTTGAGGGGGAAGCTCTCCTCGAGACGTTTCGCCTCTCCGGCGGCGAGGTCCGTCCCCTGCTGGCCGGCTTTCCATGATGCGTAGAGGGCCTCGGCCCGTCGCTGGTAGTCGCTGGCCGGGCGTTCGGCCTTGATCGCCAGGTAGACTGCTGCTGCTGCTGCTGCGAAGGTGGCGATGTTGGCCAGGAGGAGGGCGCCGAGGCCGAGGCTGCGACGGCTTTCCATCGGGGTGGAGGTGGGGAAGCGGTCGGTGTTCGCGGCGAGGGAGCTGACCTTGCGGCGGGGCAGGTCGAGAGCCGGCCCCTGGATCGCCGGATGACCGCCTGTGGCGCCGGAGCTGGCGGCGTTCTTGCGGCGCAGCTCGGCCCCCATGAACTGGCGGCGGTTGATGGATACGGTGTGGATGCCTGGGACGGGACGGTTCCCGCTGATCTTCACCCGCAAGTTGTAGATGTCTTGCAGCAGCTCTTCGTAGTCGCTGTGACGCTGGTTGCGGTCCTTCATCATCATCCGCTTGATAAGGCGCTTCATCTCGGGGACGATGTCGACGGTCTTGTCCGGGAAGCTGACGTCGTCCTGGATGTGCTGGCGGGCGAGCTCCTTGACTGCGCCGGCGTCGAAGGGCAGGCGGCCCATGATGGCGTGGTAGAGGCAGACGCCGAGGGAGTAGATGTCGGCCCGGCAGTCCATCGGCTGGCGCAGGAACTGCTCGGGGTTCATGTAGGCGGGAGTACCGGAGATTTCGGTGACGTTCTCGAGATCCTCCTGGCGGCGGGCCAGGCCCATGTCGGTGAGCTTGGCGGTGCCGTCCGGCATCAGCAGGATGTTGTCCGGCTTGATGTCGCGATGGATCATCTTGGCGTTGTTCCAAGCGTAATGAAGGCCTTCGGCGACCTGCTGGATGACGTCGAGAGCTTCGTCGGCGGAGAGGCGGGTTTCGTTCTCCAGGCGGTCGCCGAGAGAGACCCCTTCGACGTATTCCATCGCCATGTAGAGGTCGCCGTCGTCCTCGCCGAAAGCATAGGTCTGGACCAGATTCTGATGGATCATGCCGGAGACGACTCGGGCTTCGGCGAGGAAGTCCTGGCGGAACTTCGGGTCGCCGGAGAAGCGCCGGGCGAGGACCTTCAGGGCTGCAGGACGGTCGAGGGAGATCTGCTTCACCAGATAAACCGTGCCCATGCCGCCGGAGCCGATCACACGATCGATCAGGAAGTCGTCGATGACCCGGCCGCGGTCGAACGAGCGCCGCGGCACCGCCACTTTGCGGGAACAGCTCGGACAATCGATCTGGTTGCCGAGATCGAGCGTGCTGACCTTGTAAGGCGAAAGGCAGAAGACGCACTGGAATTTCACGGAGGCCGCCCTGGGCTGTTGCTGATGCGTGCCTACAATAGCCATGATTCCGGCAGTTCCACTGCGGCGGAAGGCTTCCCTGCCTCGTCGGAAGCCTCCCGGAGATTTTTCCGGGATTTTCTCCGCCGGAGCGGGAACCCCGAGTACCCAAATGCATCTATTGTTTGCAACTGCAACACCGCCCCGACCAGGACCCCCCCATGAACAGCCCCTGCCCCAGCTTCGAAGAGATCTCCGCCGCGATCGACGGCGAAGCCGATCTGAGCCAACACTTCCAGCAATGCGAGATCTGCCGCGAGCTCGCCGCCGATCTCCGACGCGCCGAAGCTCCCCTGCGCCGCGCCGGCGCCGCCCTGCCCCCTCCCCCCGCGGTCGAAGAAGCCATCCGCCGCGCCTGCGCCCGCCAAGCTGAACAAGGCCGCCGCCAACGCCGCGTCATCCCCTTCATCCTCAGCTCGGCCCTCAAGGTCGCCGCCGTCCTCGGCGTCGCCGGTCTCGTCCACTTCCTGGTCAAGGAACAGCAAGCCGGCGAAAAGGAAATCCGCCACGACATCGCCAAACAGGGCAAGCCCGAAGTCGCTCCCTCACCGGTTGCGCCGCCCAAGGTCGATCCGGTCCTCAACCGCATGGACAGCCAGAACATCGCCGTCGACGCCAGCAAGGTCCGCCTCGCCGCAGTCGAAGCCGCCAAGGTCAGCAGTCCTGGCGCCCTCGCCGTCCCCGACCAGGTCGAGCATGTCTGGATCAGCAGCCACCCTGCTGATGCGATGGAAACCTTCCGCAGCCACCTCCCCGCCAAGGTCGAATTCACCAGCCTGGCTGCGGAAGACGCCCTGGTCGCCGAGGGGCGCCTCAGCGACGCCGAGCTGGTCGCCCTGGTCGACAAGCTCGCCACAGACAGCTCCCTGCAGCTACTCTCACCAGGCCTGCCCCAGCCCGGCACCGCCACCCGCCTCAAACTCAGCGGCAAGCCTATCCTTTACCGGATCAAGATCGCACAGCGCTGAATCCCGGGCATCAAAGTCAAGGCCTGCCGTCCCCCGGCAGGCCTTTTCCATAGCGAGATTAAATTTAACGCTCCGAACAATCTTAGCCGCCCTTTTTCGCGGTCACCTCGAAGGGCACGCCCTCAAAAGGCAAGCCGGCAATATCGACGCTGAGGATCTGCCCCTTGAGGCTGGCCAGCCCTTTCAAGACCGGTGAGTTCAACGCGAAGACAGATGTGTCGCCAAGCTTCTCTCCAGACAACTCGGAGACCTGACCGGCCAGCACCAGTTCGCCGGAAGCGGTCTTGATCTTGATCTCAGTCTGCTTCAGCCGCTGCGGCTTGTCGGCGCAACCAGTCAGCACATACGCGGTCAAGCTGCCAGCGGCGGCATCAAGGACAAGCTCGATCTGAGCCACCTCCTCGCCGAGCTCGACCAGGACGCCGCCGCGTTGCGGCTTGTGGTCGTGCGCCGCCTTGACCTTGGCGGCGGCGGCACAGCCCGGACAGGGCTTGCCGTCAGCATGATGGTGAGCGCCGTGATCGTGCCCCTGTTGGGAATGATCGTGGGAATGCGCCGCCTCGACCGGCTGGGCCGGGATCTCCTTCTGCTCGCCGCAGGCAGCGAGAAAGGCAGAGGTGGCAAGGGCAATAAGGAAGCGATTCATCTTCGGTCTCCGTCGCTCAGGGTTTGAACTCGCGCCACTCGGCCTTGCCGTCGGCGCCTTTGGCAAGAATTTCGATGCGCTGCTCGACTTCGCCAAGGCGCCGGCTGCAGGTCTCGGCGAGGCGGCGGCCTTCCTCATAGGCGGCAATTGCCTGCTCCAGCGGCAGATCCCCCCGCTCAAGACGGGCGACGATGGCCTCGAGACAGCTCAGGCTCTCCTCGAAACTCGGTGCGGCAGCGGCTTCCTGGCTCATCGAATACTCCGGTTGAATGCTGAACTCTAGCGCCATGCCGAGAAGATGCGAGATCGCTCTCCCCCATGTCTCGGAGGGATCGACCGCAGAATCCGGGCTTGACACGAGGCCGCGGAGCAGCATCCTGAAGGGATCCCAACCCCAGGAGCCTGCAATGAAGAAGATCCTCGCCGCTGCCCTCGCCTTAGGGCTCAGCTCCTGCCTCGCCCCCCCGGATAGGCTGGCCCTCTTCAACGGCAAAGACCTCAGCGGCTGGAAGTCCGACGTGCCGGCCAAAGACAAGAACCCCGGAATCCGCGACTCCTTCTTCGTCCGCGACGGGAGACTCGTCTCCCTAGGCAGCCCGGCCGGACATCTGATCACCGAAGCCAGCTTCGCCAACTACCGCCTCGAAGTGCAGTACCGCTTCGCCGGAAACCCGGGCAACTGCGGCGTCCTGGTCCACGCCTCGAAGACGCGCGCCCTCTACGGCATGTTCCCCCAGTCGATCGAATGCCAGCTGCGCCATGAGATGGCGGGCGACTTCTGGTGCATCGAGGAAAACATCGAAGTTCCCGACATGGAGCGACGCCGCCCCCGCGGCAAAAACCAGAAATTCGGCGGCGGCCCCACTGACGCCCGCCACATCGTCAATCTCACTGACGGCGCGGAAAAGCCGGTGGGGGAGTGGAATACCATGCTGATCGAATGCGAGGATGACATCATCAGGGTCTGGGTCAACGGCACCCTGGTCAACGAAGGTTCGAAATGCACCGCCCGCCAAGGCAAAATCGCCTTGCAAGCCGAAGGCGCCGAGGTGGAGTTCCGGAAGGTCGAAGTGACGCCGCTGTAAGAGCGGCTCAAGAAGACATTTCTACCACGAAATACACAAAATACACGAAAGAGCAGCAAGCAGCAGTTTTAACCACGGAAGGCACGGAGAGCACGGAAACGGATCTACACTCAGACCTTATTATCCGTCTCCTTAAGAGCCTCAGTTTTCAACCAGGCCTCATCCAATAAATCTGGACAGGCATCCTTCATGTTATTAACCTCGATTCCGAAGTTGAAGCTGTGAGTCAGCCTTTAGTCTGAACTTCCCCCGCCGTTTTTAAGTCTCCACGTTCTCCTGTAGTTATTTACAGAAAAATCATGAGCTCAGCGTCTGGGAACAGGCGGGGGTGATGCCG
>JBDKFG010000065.1:0-28273 GCA_039798785.1 Verrucomicrobiota bacterium
GCAATTTTCGTGGCTCAATGGCTGGCCTGCCCGCGCCCCTGTCAACGCTTCGCCCTGCGCCTCGCGGCGCCTGACGCATGACTCGGGGACAGCGTGACTAGCTATGTCTTCACTGTCAAGGACTTTCACCTTTTACTCCTTGCCGGTTTCTCCGGCGCACTCATGTATTTGCCTTTCAACCTTCCAAGCTTTCAACCCGGTTCCATTCCGCTGCTGCGGAATTTAGGTTCATCAGCCGAGGCCGCGGCAAGAGCTCACTCCGCCAGCACTGCGTCCATGCGCTGGTCATGGGCTTCCGAGGGCAGATGATCGAGGATTTGGCATTTGAACGCGATGCCGAGGCGGCGGCCGGAGCTCGTCTGCAGCAGCCGGTCGTAGAATCCGCCGCCGCGGCCGAGACGGATGCCGCCACGGGTGAAGGCAAGGCCGGGAACCAGCCACAAGGCCGGATCTCCTCCCCGAGACGTCGCCGGACCTGGCTCGGGAATGCCGAATGGACCGAGAATCAGTTCGGTCAGGTCGCTGAGATCAGCCGCCGCCAATTCATAAAGCCCACTGGCTGCTGAGTGGCGGGGCAGGAGAAGCCGTCCGTCCATCGCCAGTTGCCGCAGCACCGGGTTGATGTCGGGCTCCAAGGGCGCCGGCAGGAAGGCCGCCACCGCCCCGGGGACACGGCTGATCTCGTCAAGCAGCAGTTGATTGAGGCGCGCCGAGGCTTCCTCGCGCTCGGACTCGGTCAAGGAGCGCAGTGCGTAGCGGACATAGCGGCGGCATTCAGCCTTGGTCTTTGGCTCGTTCACGGATCTGGTCCCAATAAGCGATGCGTTCGCGCAGGCTTTTTTCATAGCCGCGCTCGGTGGGTTCGTAATAGCGCCGGGCGACGCCGAGATAGTCCTGGGCGACAAAACCTTCGGGCGCCTCGTGAGGGTATTTGTAGGTCGGCCGGGGCTCGCGCGATCCGCTCGAATTGGGGTCGCGCAGGTGCTTCGGCACCGGCAGGACGCGCTGCGCCTCGACGTCGGCCAAGGCCTCGTTGATCGCTTTGTACGCGGCATTAGATTTCGGCGAGGTGGCGCAATAGGTGGCCGCCTGCGACAGGATGATGCGGGCCTCGGGCATGCCGACCATCTCGACTGCCTGAGCAGCGCTGACGCAGAGCTGCAGGGCGCGGGGATCGGCGTTGCCGACGTCCTCGCTGGCGAAGATCATCAGCCGCCGGGCGATGAAGCGGGGATCCTCGCCGCCGGCGAGCATGCGGGCAAGCCAGTACACCGCCGCGTCAGCGTCGGAGCCGCGCATCGACTTGATGAAGGCGGAGGCTGAATCGTAGTGGGCGTCGTCGTCGTAGACCATCGACTTGCGCTGGATGCAGTCGCGCACCAGCGCCTCGTCGACGGTCCGGCGTCCGGCGGCGTCGGCCGGCGCGGTCAGCACCGCCAGCTCGAGGGCGCCGAGGGCCCGCCGCGCATCGCCTTCGCAGGCGCTGGCGAGGAAGGCGGCGGCGGCGGGATCAAGAGCCACGTCTCGACCGGGGAAGCCGCGAGGATGGACCAGGGCGCGCTGCAGCAATCCGGCGATCTCCTCCTCCGGCAGGGCCTCGAGAACGAAGACCAAGGAGCGCGACACCAGGGCCGGCACCAGGCCGAAACGCGGATTGGCGGTGGTCGCGCCGACAAAGCGGATCGCGCCCGACTCGATGTCGCGCAGCAGCGTGTCCTGCTGCGACTTACTGAAGCGGTGCAGCTCGTCGATGAAGAGGATGCTGCGGCCCTCGCCGAAGCGCAGCCGCTCGCCGGCCTCCTTGATCGCGGCGCGGACCTCGGCGACCGAGGAATCGAGGGCGCTCATCGCGGTGAAGTGGCTCCTGGTGGAGCGGGCGATCACCTCGGCGAGCGAGGTCTTGCCGGTGCCGGGCGGTCCGCAGAGGATGATCGAGGAGAAGCTGTCCGCCTCGATCGCCCGCCGCAGCAACGAGCCCGGGGCGAGCAGATGCCTCTGCCCGGCGACCTCGTCGAGGCTTTGCGGACGCAGGCGGGCCGCCAGCGGCTGATTGAGGCTGTTCTGGGAAGCCGCGGCGTGGGCGAAGAGGTCTGGAGTCGATTTGCTCATGCAGGGAATCTAGGCCGGGACCGGGCTTTCTCCAATCGCCTCACATCAGCCAGAGAGCCAGCACCTGGATCCCGACGATGCGCAGCAGCATGGTGACGGGGTAGACCGTGGCATAGGCCAGCGATGGCAGCTCGGAACGGCAGACCTTGGAGGCGAAGGCCAGCGCCGGCGGGTCGGTCATCGCCCCGGCCAGCAGGCCGCTGAGACGGGGAAAGTCGAGTCTCATCACCAGACGGCCGAAAAGCCCGCCGAGCAACAGCGGCACGACGGTGACGAGCAGACCGGCAACAAGCCAGGTCAGACCTTCGGTCGAGAAGGCGACGGCGAAGAATTTCGGCCCCGCAAGCAGACCGACGGCGGCGAAGAAGAGGGCGATGCCGAATTCGCGAAAAGCGAGATTGATGTTGCCGGGCATGTGCCAGACCAGGCGGCCGAAATGGCCAAGCCGGGCCAGGAGCAGCGCGACGATCAGCGGACCGGCAGCGAGACCGAGCTTGAGCGGCGCGGGAAGCCCCGGAAGCAGGATCGGCAAGGTGCCGAGGGCGACGCCGAGGGCGACGCCGATGAAGACCGGGACGAAATGCAATTCGGTCAAGGCTTTGACTGAATTGCCGAGATGGCCCGCGGCATGCTGCAGACTCTCCTCG
Source organism: Verrucomicrobiota bacterium (assembly GCA_039798785.1). Classification (GTDB taxonomy): domain Bacteria; phylum Verrucomicrobiota; class Lentisphaeria; order Lentisphaerales; family Lentisphaeraceae; genus CAMCSH01. Next base: position 2,757 of record JBDKFG010000065.1, read on the forward strand.
TCGCCGACGAGCTGCACCACGTCGCCGAACTGGATCTGAAGCCCCGGCACCGCGACCATTTCGAGGTCGGCCCTGAGGACGCGGGTGACGGCGACGCCGAAGCGCTCGCCGAGGCCAAGCTCGGCGAGGCTCTTGCCGAGAACGGCGGCGTTGGTCACCGAGACCCTGCGGCTGAGCAGCGGCCCGGGCTGGTGCACCAGATCCTCATGAGAGCGCGAGCCGACCACTACCTGGATACGGTCAAGACCTTCGGCGCTGCCGACCGCAAGCAAGGCGTCGCCGCGGCGAAGGACGCTGCTGTCAAGGGCGAGCACCGAGTGGGCCGCATCCTTGTGGTGGATGCGCGAGAAACTGACACCCGACTCCTGGCGTCCGGGCAGATCGCCGAGTCGGAGTCCGTCAAGATTGGGATTCATCACCTTGAGGGTTCGGCGCTCAAGGGGGCGCTGCAGGCTGCGCGCCTTGGCAGCGACGGCTTCCGCCTCTTCTTGCGGCCTGATCCTGAGGATGAGCTGCAAGGCCAGGAGCGAGCCGATGATGCCGCAAATGGCGGCTGGATAGCAGATGGCGTAGGCCTGGGCAGGCAAGGCCAGGCTTTCAGGAGGAATTCCAGGGCTGGCGGCAAGCGCCTGCTGCGCCGCGCCGAGGGAAGGAGTGTTGGTGACGGCGCCGCTGAGAAGACCGAGGATCGCTGGCTCGGGAATCTGCAAGGCTCGACCGAGAATTACGGCGAAGACGCTGCCGAAGATGACGATGGCCACGGCGAGGAGATTGAGGCGAAGACCATCCTTTCGCCAAGCTGCGAAGAAACCGGGGCCGAGCTGCATGCCGATGGTGAAGACGAAGAAGACCAGTCCGAACTCCTTGAGGAACTCGAGTGTGTGGTGATCGACAGGCTGGCAGAAGCGCCCCAGGATCAACCCGGCAAAAAGGACGCCCGCAGTGCCAAGGCCGATGCCGCGGATCTTCAGTCCTCCCAGGGCCATGCCGCTGACGCAGACCAGAGCGACCAGGCCGATGGCATAGGCCGAGGGCTGGGATTGGGGCAGCTCGCTCAGCCAGGACATGGCTCAGCCCCTGCAGATGCCGAGGGCAACGAGAGCGAGGAAGCTCGAATCGGGATCTGCATCGGCAGCCCGGGCATGGGCGAGGAAGCCTCCCTTGCTGTGCCAGTGATCAAGGATGAACTCGGCGCTGCGCTCCTTCAGATAACGCAGGTCGGTGCCAGTCCAGCTCAAAGCCAGGAGGGCGTAGGTCGTGCTGGCGACGTCGCCAAACGGCATCTGACGCACCGCAAGGAAGCCGCCTTCAGGCATTTCCATCTCGGTCAGCCAGTGAAGCGAACGCGGATCGGCGGGCTCCTCCATGGCGACGAGAAGGGCGCTGGCCATCGCCGTAGCAGGCACTGATCCGGTGAGCTGGTCCTTCTTTTGGGCGAAGGAGTCGTCGGCCGCCTTCAGCGTCCTCAGAACGCGCAGACACTTGGCCTCCTCAGGCACCTCGCGATGAAGATTCTGCAAGGCTTCGAAGGAGAGCCAGAGACCGTAGAGCGTCGAGTGGCGGTCGCGCAGGACCTGGCTGTAGCCGCCGTCTGGACTGCGGTTCGCCTCAATGCGTTCGGCAAAAGCAGGAGCGAGACCGGCGTTCGGACTTTCCCAGGGAGAAATCATGTACCAGGCCCGGGCGAGGCCGGCGAGAGGCAGCAGATCGAGCTCCTCCGGATGAGTCCCCCGACGATGTAGATCGGTGGCCAGGGCGGCAGCGAGCGGCTGCAGCCGCCCCGCTGCGGCGAAACAGGCGATTGCCTGGGCCATGCCATGAATCTCCGCAGCCTCGCCGGAAAAGCGGCTGCCGCCCGGCAGGAAATCCGCCATCCGGGCGCACAAGGCATCGCGCTGGCCGGCGTCAAGACAGGCGAAGCCGAGACGCGCGAAGTGCAGCATGCTGGCGGTGAAATGAAGGACGGGCTCGGGCGTGAGATCGCGGGACATCAGGGATCCTCGGGTTATTCCGTAATTTCGCCCGCGAACATACATGGCTGCGGCGGTCTTGCCTGGATCTGCTGGCAAGTTTAAGTTTGACATCTCTCGCCGGGCGAAAAAAGCTGGTCATTCCGGTTCGCCTTGGACAGTATGTCGACGAGATCCGCCTTGCCACCAGTTGCGAAGCTCTGCGTCAGCCGGACGCCTCCCTCGAGTCGATCATCGCCGCTCAAGGATGGCGCAGCGCCTCCTGGTTTCATCGTCGCTTCAAAGCCAAAATGGGCTGCGCCCCGATGGCCTGGCGGAAGCGGCAAGAAGGGAAGTGAGCTCGGATTTCACCACGAAATCACGAAGCGCACGAAGTTCGGACGAAGAAACCCAGGGCTGCCGCCCCGGACCCCGCTCGGGGACGCGTCCCCGAACCCCATTTTGGGCGTCGCTGCGCTCCTGCTGGGACAAACCCGTAGCGCCGGGTTTTCCCAGACCCTTTCCCGACTTGAACGACAGGAAGAGTATCAAGGTGGATGCTCGTTTGGAAGTCAAGTTCTTACGGCCCGTAAAAATCTTCAAAATCACAACCGTTTTCATCACAATACCAACGCCAAAGCCAATAGTAATGTGAGAGATGGGTGAAATCATTATTAGTCATCTTGGCGAAAATATAGTGACGATCAGTCAGATCATAGCTCCAATCGAATTCGATAGTCAATAAATCGTCTTTAATGAGAACCTCTATGATTCCAAATCCACAATCAGATGCCTCCGGAAAATGAGACTCAAGAAAATGATTTATGGTATTGCAGTTTTGTTCGAAATGATTTCTGAATCTAGTCGCTGTATCAATAGACTTTCCACTTAGATCATCAACTAGAATTGAATATTCACTTAAAGTCTCTCTCTTTCTGAAGTAATTCCTTTTTTCATCACGTTCAAATTGATTTCTAAATCTTAGGCATGCATAACAAAGAGCGTCCTTTAAAAATGGATAAATCTTCAGGCAGCACGGGCACTCAACTGGTGACTCAAAAACTTCAGTTTTCATGTTTTGCCTCACCTTTAAAATTCCCCCGCCAAGCTCACGCCGGGCGGGGATCTATCTTCGTCAATGGTCATTATTTCGGAGCTGATTTGATAGAGGCGTGATGAATCACACTTAAGGTTTCAACCGGATCGCAGCCGTAAAGGCCTGCGCCCCAAGCAGCATTTGCTTCGATGACGGCCCATCCCTTGTCGGTGATGCGGCCAACGTCCAAGACGATCGCGCGGGGAAGAGGCACTCGTTCGTCATGAGCCAACTGATTGATGAAGTCGCGGATTTCTCGTTCCTCATCGGGGGAGTGAGGGAAATCAAGCGGGGCCTGCATCAGGCCGTCGCGCAGGTATACCGAAAGACTTTTGAGCTGGCGATCAAGCAGGAAGCAGCGGAATTCCACCTGCCAGCTGACGATCTCCGACAGCAGCACCGGACTCAAATCGGGGAAGTCCGAGGGCAGGGTCTCAGCAGAATAGACCTGGGCTTGGAAACTCTTGTCGTTAGGCGGCTTGATGAAAGCCGGTCCGTCTGTGAGTGCCTGGCGTGCCTCGCCCAGGGTGGTCAGGCGGATCTCCCGTTGGCGATACTCGACAGGCAGTTGCGGCAGCCAGTCCAAGGGCGGATCGAGAAGGGTGACGCCCAGTTCCTTGGCAATCAGGGGGCCGAACATGGCTTCTACATAAAGAACGGGTTCATGGAGACTTATGAATTCTTTAGGGACGCGCCACGATGGCAGACGCTCAACGCGCCAGCCGGAACGTAATGCGGCCTCACGCAGTCCTTGTGAATCTTCCGTGAACCGAGGTGTGAGGATGAGTGTGGGCATTTCTAATTCCTGTTAATCCCCCCGCCAAGCTCTCGCTTGGCGGGGGGATTTTCTCACTATTTCAGAGCTCTCAGGCCTTCAGGTAGCCACGGGCCTTTTCGGCGAGCTTGGCGGTGGTGAAACCGAGATGCTCGGCGACTTTCGGGCCGGGGCCGCATTCGCCGAAGGTGTCGACGCAGGCGTAGAGGCCGTCGATGCCGGCGTAGCGGTGCCAGGAGTAGGACGAGCCGTAGTCGATGGCGAAGCGCTTGCGGACATCGCAGGGTAGGACCGACTTCTTGTATTCGGCCGACTGCTTCTCGAACTGGGCGGCGGAGGGCATCGAGACGACGCGGACCGACTTGCCATCCTTCTCGAGCTCGGCGGCGGTGTCGAGGGCGTGCTTGACTTCCGAACCGGAGGCCATGATGATCAGATCGGCTTTGGCGCCCGCTTCCTTCTTGGCGACGTAGGCGCCTTTGGTGACGTCCTGGCCGACGCTTTCCTGCAGGGTGACGAGGTTTTGGCGGCTCATCAGCAGGGCGGTGGGGCCGCTGGTGTTCTTCAGGGCGGCGATCCACGAAGCGTTGACTTCGTTGGCGTCGGCGGGGCGGTAGACGGTGAGGCCGGGGATGCACTCGAGGCCGGCCTTGGTTTCGGTGGGCTGGTGGGTCGGGCCGTCTTCACCGACGAAGAAGGAGTCGTGAGTGAAGACGTAGATCACCGGGATCTTCATCAGGGCGGCGAGGCGGATGGTGGGGCGCATGTAGTCGGCGAAGACCAGGAAGGTGGCGCAGTAGGGGCGCAGGCCGCCGAAGAGGGCCATGCCGTTGACGATGCCGCCCATCGAGTGTTCGCGGACGCCGAAGTGGAGGTTGCGGCCGGCGAAGGCGCCGGTGTTGACGTCGCCCTTGTCCTTCATGCGGGTGAGGTTGGAGCAGTCGAGGTCAGCCGAGCCGCCGACGAGGAATTCGACTTGATCGGCAATGGCGTTGAGGGTCTTCTCCGAGGAGGCGCGCGAGGCGATCGACTCGCCGACCTTGTACTCGGGGAGAGTGAGGTGCGGCAGGGTCTGGGCGAAGAAGAGGTCCCACTTGGCCTTGAGCTCGGGGTTGCTGATGGCCCAGGCGCTGTGAGCTTTTTCCCAGGCGAGACGCTTGGCGGCGCCCTTGGCGGCGACTTCCTTGCAGAAGGCGGCGGTGCCGGCGGTGACGGTGAATTCGGCGGTGCCGGGGAGGAGGGCGGCGCGGGTCAGGCCGGTCTCTTCCGGGCCGAGGGGGGCGCCGTGGACCTTGTGGGTGCCCGACTTGTTGGGCGAGCCCTTGCCGATGGTGGTGGTGGCGATGATCAGGGTCGGCTTGCCGGTGGTCTGCGAGGCTTTGAGGGCGGCGCGGACCGAGTCCATGCTGTGGCCGTCGGCCTTGAGGACCGCAAAGCCGTAGGCCTCGTAGCGCTTGGCGACGTCTTCGGTGAAGGCGATGTCGGTGGAGCCTTCGATGGTGATGCGGTTCGAGTCGTAGATGATGACCAGGTTGTCGAGCTGCAGGTGGCCGGCGGTGGAGGAAGCTTCGGCGGCGACGCCTTCCATCATGCAGCCGTCACCGCAAAGGGCGTAGATCTTGGACGGGACTTGGGCCTGGCCGAAGCGGGCGCCGAGCATCTTGGCGGAGAGGGCCATGCCGACGGCGTTGGAGATGCCGGCACCGAGGGGGCCGGTGGTGGTTTCGACGCCGACGATGTGGCCGAATTCGGGGTGGCCGGCGGTGGGGGCGCCGAGCTGACGGAAGTTCTTCAGGTCTTCCATGCTTACGGCGTAGCCGAAGAGGTGAAGGAGCGAGTATTGCAGCATCGAGCCGTGGCCGGCGGAGAGGACGAAGCGGTCGCGGCCGATCCAGTGCGGGTGGGCGGGATCGAAGGTGAGGAACTCGGAGAAGAGCACGGCGGCGATGTCGGCGCAGCCCATCGGCAGGCCGGGGTGGCCGGAGTTGGCCTTCTGCACGGCTTCGGCAGAGAGGCAGCGGATGTGGGAGGCGAGTTCGGTCAGGGCGGCGTTGCTCATGCGGTTCCTCAAGGGTTCGGGTTCGGGTAAAAATCAATGTGTCACGATGACACTATGGGGTGAATGAAGGCGAAAAACAAGTCCTTTGGCGGGATTTGTCTGTCACGCGATCTGGCAAGATGCCGCCGGCTGCGGGGATTTCCAGATTCAATTCAGGCAAGAAGCAGGACTTGAGAGAGTGAACAACGATTACTACAGCCAGGAGAGGTGCGTATCATTTTCGATGTGCGGATCACAAGATGACCGGAACTTCAAGGTGCATCGCCGTCCTTGCGGCCATTCTCAGAGCACTGCTCGGGGAAGAAGACGATCTTGAGGTCTTTTCGCTTCTGTGGCAAGGACTGAATCAGAAAGACCAAGGGCGAAAAAATGCTCAACATGACAAAAACTGAGAGGGTCATGATCTTTTCGGTAAAAGGGTGGCGGATGCGTCGGCGGCTGATGACTTCAGACATCAGGGGTTTGAAGAAATGGGGGACGCGGCGGCGAGCTTGGCGAAGTTCCGCCCAAGACGTAAAGGGGCTGATGTGGGCAGCCGCTTCAACCGCGTCCTTCGTTCCTTGAACACGCTGCGTCCAGGAGACGGCCCAGATCGCGAGGCCGAAGGGGAGGCCCAAGATGAGAAGATGATTGCCCCAGCCACTCGGCACAGCGATGGCGAGATAGATGCCAAGAAAGAGCAGAGCCAAGCACTGCGGCCAGCCCCAATCCCATTTGGAGGGACTCCATTGCACTTCGCAGCCGGATTCCAGGAGGAGCAGAAGTCGATGGAAGCTATCCCAGCTCTGTTTGTCCGCCAGGATCGAATGATCCTTCAGGTCGTCATAGCTGAACCAGAGGATCTTTGCGACGAGAAGGACGGTCTCGTCCCGGGTCGAATTTTGGATCTTATCCAAAGCATCATCAAGCTGGAAGGCCGTCAGGTCTTCCTGCAGATAGCCTCGAATCGCTTCGGCCAGGGCTGATCGCGCCGCTGTATCGACCATAGATTCTCGTGCCTGCTCATGATTGGCTTTGCTGGTCTGGCCGCGATCGCCGAATGACAATTTGGGCGAACGCAGTCATGGCGCCTCCCCGGATCGCAATCCCTCAGGCCTTCGGCGCCGAGGGCGGGGCGAGCAGCGTCGCGTCCTTGATCAGGCGGCAGAACTCCTTCTTGGTGGCGCTGTGGTGGCTACCGTCGGCGCTGCTCAGGTCGGCCAGCTCCTTGTAATCGACGGCGAGGCGTTCGAGATGGACGATACGGAGGTAGGATTTGCCTTTTTGCCAGACTTGGCCTTGTTGCAACTTGATCATGGGTCTTCCTTGGCAGGTTGATTAGCGATTTCGGTTCGTGTTTGGTGAAGCTATCACCGCGCCGGGCTTTCGGCACCTCGGCTTGGGCCGCACCGGTGGAATTCACCGAAATCCCTCGCCAGCAGATTGCCAAGAAGCGCTTTCCGGCTAAGTTGCGGCTCAAATTTTCCAGGAAAGATCTTTCACATGACTCCAAGCAGGACCTTACGGACTGCCGTCTTCGGCGGCACCTTCGACCCCATACACGACGGGCATCTCTCGCTGGCGCGGGAGATCCTCGATCACGGCTTGAGCGACGAAGTGTTCTTCGTCCCGGCCGGCAAGCCGCCCCACAAAAGCGAACGCAAGATCAGTTCCGGCAAGGTCCGCACCGAGATGCTGATGAAGGCGATCGCCAACGAGCCGCGCTTCGCCGTCTCCGACTACGAGCTTGAGAACGAATACCGCACCTCCTACACCATCAGCACCCTGCGCGCCTTCAGCGCGGCGATGCCCGGCCGACGCTTCTCTCTGATGCTGGGAATGGACAACTTCATCGAATTCGACAGCTGGTATCAGTACGAACAGATCCTGCGCGACTATCCGCTGATCGTCTTCTCACGTCCCGGCCACCGCAAAGCGGTGCGCAACTTCGTCATGGACAAGCTTCCGCCGACCTATGGATCCTCGCTGAGCCGGGTCGGGCTGCCTGAAGGGGGCATTCTCCGCCTTTTCGAGCAGCGCGGCTTCCAGATCGCGCTCTCCTCCTTCCTGTCGCAGCACGCCCAGGTAGTTTCGCCCGCCTATGATCTGCCCGTCGTACTTGATCGCGCCCGTTCCTTCGTCCAGCGCAATGCCGACCGCTGCCGCGACATCCACCTCGAAGATCTCCGCCAGTCCTTCATCAAGGCCGCTTGCGAACGCCGCAAGGGCGACGCCTTCGAGCTGCTCCGCCCGCTGTGCTCGGAAGACTGGAGCACCTTGCGCGACAAGGTCGCCAACTTCATCGACAGCCTTGAAAGCCAGCTTCGCCCCGAGTTCATCCAGCGGGTGGAGAGCTCCGCCGCCCGTCAGCAGATCGACGAGCTCGAGAAGCTGCTGCTGCCGCTTCTCGGCCCGGAATACTTCAAGACCCGCGTCTCGCAGTTCTTCAACGCCCTGCTCGACTGCACCTTGATCACCTTCGTCGACAGCGTCAATCTCGACCATTCCTCGACCGAGATCCGCCGCCTCGCCGCGGCCGGACAGGACGTCGCCGGCCTGACTCTCCCTGCCGTCGCCGAATACATCTCCCAAAACAAGCTTTACCAGAATTGAGAACACCCAAATGAGTGAAGACCCCAGCATCCCCAGCGGCAGCTCCGCGGAAACCGCCAAGATCATCGCACGCGTCTGCGATGAGACCAAGGCTGTCGACATCAACGTCGTCGACATGACCGGCCGCTCCAGCCTCGCCGACTTCTTCATCGTCTGCACCGGCAACAGCGAACCCCACCTGCGCGCCATCGCCGACCACGTCCGAGAAGTCCTGATCAAGCAAGGGCGCTATCCGCTCAACACCGACGGCGCGGCCGGAAACCAGTGGGTGGTGCAGGACTACGGATCCGTGATCCTGCACATCCTCAACCCCGACACCCGGCGCTACTACAACCTCGAATCTCTTTGGCGGAGCAGCCGCGACGACCAGCCGAGCACCTGGCTCTGTCCCGACTCGGAGATCCTCCTCGACGAGCCGATGGGCCGCCGTCCGCCGCCGAAACGCCCCGGCAGCCGCTGAACCCCTTCGAAAAAAGCCGCCCACGCCGGGCGGCTTTGCGATTCTCCTCAGGGACCGATCTCGAGTAGGGGACGGCGTTCCGCACAGTCGAGAAGATGAGAATCCGGACTGCTGATGACGAGGCGGATTCTGCCATCGTAACGCGGCTGCAAGGGCCGCGGAATGGCGATGCTCAACCACTCGCCTGAGTGGCCGCCCGGGGACTTGGCGACGAGCATTCCATCAGCGTCTTTGACGGTCAGTTCGGCGCCGCCTGCATGCTTGACGAAGAGCTTCAGGACGTAGGGCTTCTGACTTACTGGCGGCAAACCTGAAAAATCGAGGCAGGCCTTGATGCCGGGATTGACGGAAGGCCCAAAGCTCTCGGCCTCGAATTGGCGGATTTCCGTGCCGTTCCTCTCCATCATCAGGCATTTCTCCGCGGTGAGAACGATGGCCTCAGGCTTCTTCTCCCGCACTGTAGGCGCGGCGACGAGAAAAAACAGCAATCCGGCGGCGAGACCGGCAAAGGCCAGACCGGCTTTATAAGCGCCGGAGCGAGGGGTCTCGCCGCGCTTGAAGATGCGGTTGGGAGAAGCGGGACGCGGACGGAAGCGGGCCTCGCCCGACTGCTGCAGATGGGAGATCTCTTGAATCAGTTCCGGCCAAGTGGAAAAACGTTCGTCGGGCGATTTCGCCAGCATCCTGGCGGCGAAAACGGAGAGGGCGGACGAGCAGGGAATGAGGTCAATGAGAGGTTCGGGTTGACGATAGAGATGCATCTGCAGCACCTCTTTGTAGGACGAACCCTCGAAGACCGGTCTCCCCGTCACGAGATAGTAGAAGGTCGCCCCGAGTGAATAGATGTCAGCTCGGGGGTCTCCCGGGCACCACTTGCCGGAGATCACTTCCGGGGCGGCGAAATCGGGCGTGAGATCGATACCTTCGGAACTGTAGTTATCACCGCTCATCCGGGCAAGACCTAGGTCAGCCAGCTTGGGCTTGCCGTCAAGAGTGAGGAGGATGTTGGCGGGCTTGATGTCCCCATGAGTCAAACCCCGGAAGAGGAAGCCGTGAGCCAGGCCTTCGGCGACAGCCCGGATGATCTCCAGAGCCCGTGCGGGTTTGAGACGCCCTTCACGGGCGACGAGCTGCCGGCAGTCGCCGCCGTCGACCAGCTCCATGGCGAGGAAATGATAGCCGTCGGCGACACCGACATCGAAAGCCTGGACGATGCTGACGTGATTGATGGCGGCGGCGGAGCGGGCTTCCCGGAAGAAGCCGCGGACGAAGTCGGGATCAGCCGCGACTTCGGGGTACAGGATCTTCAGGGCGACAAGACGCTTGAGGGAAATCTGGTGAGCCTTGTAGACCTCCCCAGTGTTTCCTTTGGAGAGGTAGGAGATGACTTCGAATCCGGCGATCTGAGTCCCCGGGCTGATCCGGCCGTTTTTCATCAGGGACTCAGCTTCCATTTCTTTTTCAGGAAAGCCTCGATCTTCTTTTGCGTCACTTCATCCGGCACGACCTTCAATCCGAGCAACTGGTGGATTTTGAAGCCGCGTCCGAGGACCAAATCATTGCCCTTGAGTGCATCGGGCAAGCCACTGGCGCCGCTTGCCTGTCCCTCGCCGCAGAGATCAGCCAAAATCATCTGATTGCTTTTGTACCGCACCTTGATCAGCGACTTGGAGGCGATCTTGTTCTCGAAGGGACGGTAGGCACCTCCCTCGACGACGACCAGCCTCCCTTCGATATGGTCGAGGAAGAATCTCGGAGTCATGCCGTCACGGACAGAGAGAATGCGGCTGCCTCCCTCCACATTCTCGGCCACCATCCAGAGGATGAATTCACCAGTCTCGGCATGAGTCTTACCGACATTCTGGCCATTGGCATCAGTCTCATCGAGCTTAAAATCAGCCTGGGCGATGACTTTCTCGACGACGGCATCGGGACCGAAGCTGAGCAGGGTGGTGGCGAAGTCGTTGCCTGCGGCCTCCGTCGCTGCGGCTGATGCGAGGCCGGCTCGCAGCAGAAGCAGTGTCTTGCAGGCCTGAGTGGCCTTCACCTTTTTCAATCGTTCCTCGATTTCGACCGGGGCGAGGCGGCTGTAAGGGAGATCCATGGTGGTGACCTCCTTGGTACCGTTCATCTTCTTGCCGGTCCAGGTCAGTGTCTTCGGCTCATAGCGGAAGGGCTTGAATTCGAGCTTGACATCGCCGTTAAGTGAGAGAGTGACGGGGCGCCCCAGGGACATAGTCTTCATCAAGGCATGGACCGCCAATTTTTCCTCTGCGACCAGCTTGAGGCACTCGGCGCGGAAGGGGATGGAGTCAGGTAGAGACTTCAAGGCTGCAAGAGCGCTGTCGCTGCGGCCGTCGACCAGTGCCTCCAAGGGGGCATTGAGTTTCACCGTCTGCTCCTGGAGCGCCTTGAGGCGAGCCTGGCGCTCCTGTTCGGCGAGAGCGGCGGCCTTGGCGGCGGCTTCCGCGGCGAGACTGGAACGGATCTCCTCGACCTGCTTCTTCCAGGAAGCGACGCCGCTGGGCTGCACCGCCGCCCATCCCTCCACCACCTGTGCTTCGGGGCCGCCTGAAGCGGCGAGAGTGAAGGATGGAGCCAGGTCGTCGGGAGGGTGCACCCCCTGGATCTCTGCGTAGCTCAGGCCGGAGTCAAGCAGTGCATCGACCGGGCAGGCCTTGGAGAGGGCGAGTGCTTGGGCAGGACTCAGCGGCGCTTCCAAAATGCGGGCTCGATGCAAGGCTCCTTTCAAGGCCGGGGCGGATTTCTGATTGCTGTCGCGGAAGGCGCCGATGGCCAAAGGGCCGGAAGGGATGTTCGGGATCGAGTCGATCTGGAGGCTTTGCGCTTCCCCCTGGGAACAGAGCCACGCCTTGCGCCCGGCCGGATCCCATGAGAAGACAATCCGCTGCCATTTCCCTTTGCGCAGCGGAAGAGCCGCGCTTTTCTGGCCGGGAGCCTCAAGGAAGACGCCGCGGCTGTCGCTGCCGATTCGGAACCCGGCCACCAGCTGCTTATTGGTTTCGCTGCAGAGGGAGAACAAGGCAGATCCCGAGACGCAGTCGTCAATCCGGACCACGAGATCGAAGGTGAAGCCCTTGGGGGGCAGATCATATTTCTCGATGCGGAAGCAGACGCCGCTGTCGGAAGACAGGCTGGATCCGTTGCGGACGGCCTTCCCTTCGACCGCGATGTCCGCCTCGCCGAAACGCCAGTCAGACTTGGCGGCAGGCAGCCGGCTGCCGAGGCAGGCGCTGACCAAGCGTGGTTTGTTCCGGCCCTTGAGAGTCAAGGACGTGGTACCCGGTTTCAAGCTGGAAAGGTCAAAGTCGTAGACCAAGAGCTGCCGATCGTAGAGGCTGATAGGTTCGCGGAGCTGGGCCAGGGCGCCACCGCTGCGGTTGTCGATCACCTCCCTGAGCTGTGACTGCATGAGCAGCTTCAGCACAGGCGAAGCCAACCCCTCCTTCGGGATCTGGATTTTCAGCTGGATGTCACTGCCGCCTTTCGCTTCGAAGAACTGGGCGATGTAGGCCGGGAACTTCCTGGTGCTCCGCTCGTGATCGAGCTCCGAGACGGATCCGAGACCGAGAGGGACTCCTTCGGTGAGTTCGGAGAGAGCAAAGAAGAACCCCATGTGTGTCTTCTTTTCGGCATCGTCAAGCTTCAGCTGGGCGCTTTTGCCGCCGTTCTGGCTGAGCTGGATCTCCGGGCTGCTGGAATAGTTGCTGCCATCATGCCAGAAGACCAGTCGGACGTCGGCGCCGAAAGTCAGCCCATCAGGGAGCTTGGTGATCTGGCCGGCACCGCTCGGCTCGGAGAACTTCTCCGCATCCTTGGCCAGTTCTCGGACGAGAATGTCACGGGTGCCGGCCTTGAGATCGATCACCACCGGCACTCCGGAGCCCTTGGTTCTGGTCTGGCTCATCTCGATCTGCCGGCGCAGGAGTTTGCCGCCGTCGGCAAGACCGAGGACTGACGGAAGCGACTGGACCGCGACAGGCGCGGAACTTGTCGCCGGGGAGGCGCCGGCGGGAGCGCCCGTGGCGCCTGCCGGGGGCTGCACGGCCGGCTTGCCGCCGGAGAGCATCATACCGCCGATGGCGAGGGCGGCGACACCGACGACTCCGGCACCGATGTAGAGCCCTTTCTTGCTGGATGCAGCGGCAAGAGCCTCCTGCTGCTCTTTCGCGGCCTGGTAGCGAGAAGTGGTGGAGCTGGCGGCGAAGTTGAGCTTGCGGCCACCCGATTGCTGACCCTGGCTGCCGATGCGGGCGACGCCACGGGAGTTGTCTTTAACCGCCTTGTCCGAGACGATCATGTCCTTCAGAGTCTGGGTCTCCTGCATTTGGCCGTCGGCGACGCGGAGGAAGAAGGGAGTTGTGGGCAAACCGGAGGCGAGGAGGTTGCGGCGGAAACCCTGGATGTCGAAAGGCACCTGACGGAAGATCACCTTGCGCAGATCGTGATCGTAAATGACATAGCTGGCGGCGACGCGTCCGTCGCGGGGGTCGCCGACCGAACCGGCATTGACCAGGAAGCGGCTGCCCGGAGTGATGGTGAAGTCCTGGCCGGGCTTCTTCCGCAGGTTGCTGTCCTGATCTAGCTCGAAATAGCAGGGAAGGTGTGTGTGGCCGACAAACATCAGCGGCTGGGTGACGGCCTGGAAGCTGGCCACCGCGTCGGGAGAGTCATAAATATAATTGAAGCGTCCGGGAGTGGCCAGTTCGGCGTGGGCGCAGAGAAAGTCGTCACCTTCCATCACCAAAGGCATGTCGGCGAAATAGGCCGAGGCGTCATCGGAAAGCTGCTTTTGCGTCCACTCGATGATCATCTTGGCGTTGTCATTGAACAGCTCCTTGTCGAGCCGCCCGGCGATCACCGCGTCGTGGTTGCCGAGAATGCAGCCGTTGAGTCGACCGTAAGCGCTCTCCATCACTTCCGCGGGATTGGGACCGTAACCGACGACGTCGCCTAGACAGAGGATCTGACTACATCCCATCTTGTCTATATCCTTGAGAACAGCCTCCCAAGCCTGGATGTTGGCGTGGATGTCGGTGACGATGGCGCTGCGCATGACGATTTTCCTCGGCGGGATTTCCCTAATTATAACACTGAAGGAGAAGAGAGTGCCAGTGCTTTCTTCAAACGCCGCCTCGCCCGAGGCATTTCAGGTAGCCCCGAATCGTCGTCTCCATCCCTTGGTAGAGCATTTCGGCGACCAGGGCGTGACCGATCGAAACCTCCTCGATGGCGGGAATGCGCTTGACCAGATAAGCGAGATTTTCCTGGCTGAGGTCATGGCCGGCGTTGACCCCTAGCCCGGCGGCGGCGGCGGCGGCGGCGGTGGCGGCGTAGCCTGCGGTGACCGCATCGCGCTGGGCGCCGGGATAGCTTTCCGCGAAGGCCTGGGTGTAGAGCTCGATCCGGTCGCAGCCGGTGGCGGCGGCAAAGGGGACTTGCGCCGGATCGGGATCGAGGAAGAGCGAGACGCGGATCCCTGCAGCCTTCAAGCGGGCGACGACGCCGCTCAGGAACTGCTCCTCGTGGCGGCAATCCCAACCGTGGTCGCTGGTCAACTGGCCGGGCTTGTCCGGCACCAGTGTGGCTTGTGCCGGACGGACTTCCAGAACCATCTGCAGGAAGCGCTCGTCGGGATAGCCCTCGATGTTCAGCTCGACGCCAAGCGGAGTCAAGGCAGCCTTGAGCTCATAAGCGTCGCTGTAGCGGATGTGGCGCTGGTCGGGACGGGGATGGATGGTGATGCCATCGGCGCCGGACTTCAGGCAGTCGAGGGAGAATTGCAGGACATGGGGGACCTGGCCGCCCCGCGAATTGCGCAGAAGAGCGATTTTATTGACGTTGACGCTGAGCTTGGTCATGAGAGCCTCTGGGTTGTCGGCGAAGATAATCCTTCACCTGCAGGGTGCAATCTCCATGCGGCGTCCTGGGCCAGCACGGACAGTGAGGCGCTTTGGATCTTTGGATCTCGCAAAAAATCGCTTTCGGATCTAAGCTTGTCATGGAGCAAAAAGGAGCGTGATGGCGGTCGATCTCAACTATTGGCACGAAGAGGATGGCAGCCTCTGCCTTGACCTCAGCGGCCGCCGTGCGGAGCGCTGGCTGTCGGCTCTCGGTGCCTTGCGGATCCCTTCCAGCCTGGGGGAGTCCCGGGGGCTGCAAGTCTTGCGGGTGGCTCCGGACTGGGCGGAGTCGGCGCTGGCGGAAATCCGAAGGCTGGAGATGGACCTCAATTCCAGCCGCTGGCAGAAGCTGCGCCAGCGCCGCAGCGACCGGGTGCAGGAGGCTCCTCTCGCCGGGCCGGTCTGGGTGGCGGTGGTCAGCGCCCTGCTGATCATCCACCTGATGGTCGGGGACATCCGCCAGAATCACGAAGTCTTCACCCGTGCCGACGTCGCCGCCGGAGCCGTCCAGGCGGGAGACTGGTGGCGCTGCATCACGGCCTTGTGCCTGCATGCCGACCTGTCGCACTGGGCTGGCAACACCGCCGGCTTCCTGTTTTTCGGCTACGCCTTGTCCCGCCAGGCGGGCGAAGGAGTGGCGGCGCTGCTGGTCCTTCTCGCCGGATTTCTCGGCAACCTCAGCAATTCCTGGCTGCACGGCTTCGAGCACCGCTGCATCGGCGCCTCGACCGCCACCTTCGCCATCATCGGACTCCTTTGCGCCTCATCGTACGTCCGCCGTCATCAAGGCGGCGAAGGCTGGCGATCCTGGACCCTGCCGATCCTGGTCGCTGTCGCGATGTTCTTTCTCACCGGCATCGGCCCGGGCATCGATGTCGGCGCGCACGCGCTCGGAATGATCTGGGGCGCCATCCTCGGCCGTCTCAGCGCCCCCTGGTGGCCGCGCGCCGCGGTGATGATCTGGCCGCAGGCGGCGGCCCTGATCAGCGCCGCCCTGCTTCTGAAGATCGCCTGGACCTGTGCGGGAGGACTTCCCGCATGAGTCTCCGCCGCTTGATCATCGCGAGCCATCTCCTCGGTCTCACCGCCTTCGCAAGCCTGGAACTGGCGGCTCCGCCGCAACGGCTTGAGCCGCCGCCGGACACAATCCGCATCCCTTCGACCTTGAAACTGAGAAACACGGGGCAGGAAAGCCTCGTCATCCGGGAAATCCGCTCCTGCTGCGGCTGCCTGAGCGCCTCGGCGCCCGCCGCGGCGATCGGGCCGGGAGCCGAATTCGAGCTCCCCTTCTTCTACGACGCCAAGGGGCGTAAAGGCCTGCAGAAAGGCTCCCTGATCCTGGTGCCAAGCCGGGGCGAACCCCTGGCGGTGCCAGTGGAAGTCCTCCTGCGCCGCGCTTTTGACGCCGAACCCCGACTGCTGCGATGGGCCCAGGGATCCGCCTCCCTGCCGGCCCTCGAGTCCCTGGTCACAGTCGATCCGAGCCTCTCCCCTGCCGCCCCGCGCATTCTCAATCCGAGCGCAAACTTCCCGGCGGAACTGCTGCCCGGCACAGTCCCGGGGCAATGGATCCTGAGAGTGAGTCCGGCGGCGCGGCCGAGCCGCGACAGCTTGAGCCTGGAACTGCCCTTGAAAGACGCTCCGCCGAAAAGGATCGAAGTGTACTTAACCCGGGAGTGAGCCGTCCGCGCCGAGCTTTTGCAAAGCCGCGGCGGCGGCGACTTGCTCGGCAGCGCGGCGGGAGCTGCCAGCGCCTTCGCCGAGAAGCTGATTTCCCAGCTTGACCCCGACGCGAAAGACCGGACGATGCTCTTCGCCGCTGCGTTCGATCAACTCATAGACCGGACGCTTGCCCTCGCCGCCCAGCAACTCCTGCAGACGCCCCTTGGGATTGTCGCTCGCCTCCTTGGCGGCAGGATCCGGCCAGCGGCGGCTGACCAGCTCGACGGCGATGCGGCGGGCGGCATCGGCACCGGCATCAAGGGAAATCGCGGCCAGAATCGCCTCAAACGCATCGGCCAAGGTCGAGGGACGGCTGCGTCCGGCCGCATGGTCTTCGCTGCGTCCGAGACTGAGATGAGCGCCGAGCTTCAGCTCGGCGGCGAGAAGCGCGAGTGACTCCTCCCTGACGAGCGAGGCGCGGGTGCGGGTGAGTTCCCCTTCCTGAGCTTGAGGATAAAGAGCGTAGAGCCACTCCGAAAGTGCCAACTGGAGAACCGCATCGCCAAGGAACTCAAGGCGCTGATTGTCCTGCAAGCCATCCTTCGGATGCTCATTGACCCAGGAAGGATGACGCAGAGCCTGGAGGAGAAGTTCGCGGCGGACGAAGCGGTGGCCGAGACGATCCTCAAGCTCACTCAGCGGGTGCATCGGCGATCTCGGAAGGTCGCATGTCGTGAACAAGGAGCTGTCGCACGGGCCGGCCGTTGAGCCAGACGGTGCGCGGCGACGCCATCGCATCCATGAGACGTCCAGGGACGAACTGGCTCAAGTCATGGGTGTAGGTGACGAACTGCATCTGGGTGCCCTGGCTGTCGCAGGAGCTGCCGCGGACGACTTCGTCGCCGACGGACATCACCTCGGAAAAGAGCAGCTTGCGGAAATGATAGGTGGGCTCGGGGTTGCCGACACCGAAGGGCTCGAGGCGTTCAAGGTCGGCAAAGAAATCATCACCGAGATCGGTGAGGTCCATCGTGGCATCGGCGTGGATCTCTTCCTGAGGCGCCGTCGTGTCGAGGCAGCGGTGGCGGAAGAATTCGAGAAGACGGCGGCGGAACTCGTCGATCTTGTCGGCGGCGAGCGAGACTCCTGCTGCCATCGGGTGGCCTCCGTAAGTGGTGAGCAGATCCTCACAGGCTCGCAGGCCTTCGAGAATGCTGGTGCCGCCGCCGGAGCGGCCGGAGCCGACCAAGAGCTGGCCGCCGGCGTCGTCGGAAAGCACCAAGGCGGGAAGCATGTGCAGCTTCGAAATCTTGGTGGCGAGAAGTCCGACGACGCCCGGGTGCCAACCCTTGCCGACGATCAGCAGCATCGGCGGCTGGGCAGGCAGCTGACGCTCGGCTTCGGCGCAGGCCTCGAGCATGGCCTCACGCTCGGCGAGGCGGCGGCGGCGGTTGTAGCGGTCGAGGATGTCGGCCATCTCCAACGCCGCATTGATGTCCTTCTCCTGCAAGAGGTGGACCGAGACCATCGGATCGCCGACGCGGCCGGCGGCGTTGATCTTCGGCGCCAGGCGGCGGCAGATGTCGTTGGCGGTGATCTTGCCGTCGATCCGGCAATTCTCCACCAGGGCGCGGATGCCCGGGCGGACACGACCGGAAAGAAGTCGCAGCCCGGTGCGCACCAAGGCGCGGTTCTCGCCAGTCAAGGGCGCGAGATCGGCTACGGTGCCAAGCGCGACCAGGTCAAGCCCTTCACGAAGATCCACCGGCTCGTTGACGCCATTAAGTACGCCGTGCTTGGCGAGTGCATGGCAGACTTTGAAGGCGACACCGACGCCGGCAAGGCCCTGGAGGTCGACCAGTGAGGGATCGAGCCGGGGATTGACGATGGCGCGAGCGGCGGGCAGACGGCTGGCGGGGATGTGGTGGTCGGTGATGATGAAGTCGATGCCGAGCTGGTCGCAGCGCTCGGCGGCTTCGAAGCTGGTGATGCCGCAGTCGGTGGAGATGATCAGGCGGACGCCTTTTTCAAAGAGGCGGTCGACGGTGTTGGGGGTCGGGCCGTAGCCGTCGTCCATGCGGTTGGAGACGAACACTTCGCAGTGGGCGCCGTAGGCGCGGAGGAACCAGTTGAGAAGTACGGAGGACGTGACGCCGTCGGTATCGTAGTCGCCATGGACAGCGATCTTGTCGCCTCGGGTGATCGCCAGCCAAAGGCGTTCGACACAAGCCGCCATGCCGGGGAGACGATAGGGATCGGTCAGGGCGGAAAGCGAAGAGCCGAAAGCGCTTTCAACCCTGGCAGGATCCATGCCGCGCCGCATCAGACTGCGTGCAAGAGCTTCGGACACCGGGCAGCGGAGCCGGAATGCGTCCAAGGCTTCTTCATCCTGCTGATGGATGATCCAACGTGCGCTGCTGATAGTGTTCTTCATTTGGCCGCGCTCGAGAAAAGGGTGAGCGAGCCTTCGGCGAGCTCGACTTTGCTGATCCGCTGGAAAACCGGCATGTGCTCAGGTCTGGCGACATAAGAGACCAGATTGGTTTCGCGGAGGGCAGTGACCGCCAGTCCCTCGACCGGCTGGGATTTGACCGTAACCGTCCCGAGCTTGAGGAAGAGACTGCCGTGTTCGATGCGAGGGACAAAAACGGTCCTGCCGTCAAGATATCTACCCTTGGCCGCATCTCCCCAACGCTCAGGAAGCGGCAGGCAGAACTCGCAATGAAGCCCTTCCTTGTCGATCTTGACCGGCTCGAGGCTGCCTTGACAGAGCTTGAACTCGGGGCGATTGATCAACAGGGCACGGATTTCAGGCAGGGTGAGATTGAGGCTGGCCGCCTGCCCTGCCTTCGCGCTCCTGGCAAAAGCCTCGATCCGCTGCGCGGCGGCCTCGGCTAGCGTGGCACCCGCCTGGTAATTGAGGTTGCGAGGTTGGTCGACCGCCAGGGCGATGATCGACGCCGCCGACATCTTGGTGAAGAAGAACATCATGCCGACCGTGCCCCAGAAGACGATGAAGACGCTGGCTCCAGTGAGAAGCAGCATCTTGCGCCGGCTGCTGCTGAACAGCGATTCGCCGGTGATCGTGGCGTTGGTGTCCGCCGGTATGTTTGTATTCTGCGACATGGTTTCACCTGTAATTGACCAAGATACTCCGTCTGCGGACGGCGCAAGCCGGAACCGGAGACGAAGGAGCTTTTTACTGCAGTTTCTCCCTATCCCCCTCCCTCTTGACTTCATCACCCTCGCTTCAATTGATTGACTCGCTAAGCTGAAACGGAAAAAGCGACCCCTTGCGGAGTCGCTTTTTTTAATGGCGAGGGGAAGTGATCAGCCTTCGTAGCCGCCACGGCCATAGCCGCCGCGGTTGCCGCCGCCGTAGCCGCCGCCGCCGCCGTAGCCGCCGCGATCGCCGCCGCGGTCGCCGCCGCCGTAGCCGCCGCGATCGCCGTAGCCGCCGCGGTCGCCGCCGCCGTAGCCGCCGCGGTTGCCGCCGCCGTAGCCGCCGCCGCGGTTGCCGCCGCCGTAGCCGCCGCCGCGGGGACCACGAGACTCGCCTTCGGGGCGGGCTTCGGAGGCGTTGACGCGGATCTGACGGCCGTCAACCACGGCGCCGTTCATTTTCTCGATGGCTTCTTTGGCCGACTCTTCGGTGGTGAAGGCGACAAAGCCGAAACCGCGCGAGCGGCCGGTTTCGCGGTCGGTGATGACCTTGGCTTCGGTGATTTCGCCGAAGGAGGTGAAGGCTTGGCGAAGTGAATCTTCAGTGGTACCCCAGCTGAGGCCGCCGACGAACAATTTGGTGGACATGATGTGATCTCCGATTTCTTCTCGTATTCTTTCTCTTGCGATGGCCTCAGCACGTCCAGCAGTATGCAGTCGTTACGGGTCTCGCTCATTGCCGGGTCTGACCTCTATGTGATCAGGCACAACGTCCGGAACTTAGAGCCATGCGGCGAGAGTTCAAGCGACTCAACGCTGCTTATTCTATGCCGCAGTTCGGAGCAGCCGGATCGTCTCCGAATTCACCGAGTCCGCGGGAAATTCACCTGAAATTCACAATCGGCCATCAGTTTCCTGGTCATCCCACCACACCAGGAGCCCAGATGATTCCAGAACGCCGGCTGACCCGATTCCTTTGCCTGCAATGGCAAGCCGCCTCCTTCGGCATCTTTCTTGTCGCCATCTGCCTGCTGACTCGAGGCTGGCCGGGCGCTCTCGGCCTGAGCCGAATGGATTGGCTCTTCATCGCCGCACTCGCCTACCAGCTCAGGCTTCTCCAGAAGGGCGGCGAGAAGCGCGGCGAAGCGGCCATGATTCTCATCTTCCACGTCCTGGCCATGGCGATGGAGATCTTCAAGGTCGGCCGGGGATGCTGGATCTACCCCGGGGCGGGGCACGCCTCGCTGGCCGGCGTGCCACTCTTCACCGGCTTCATGTACAGCGCCGTCGGAAGCTGGCTGTGCCGGAGCTGGCGTCTGCACGGCATCTCCTTCACTGCCCTCCCCTCGCGAGGATTGCTGCTCGCCCTCGGCCTGCTCGCCTATGCCAATTTCATCGTGCAGCATTTCGGCCGCGACTGCCGCTGGCCCATCCTCGGGCTCGCCATCGCCGTGCTGCACCCGGTCCGTTGCAGCAGCTCGGCGGGCCATGCGCCGCTCACGCTGATCCTAGCCGCCGCAGCACTCCTGATCTGGCTGGCCGAAAACCTCTGCACACTTGCCGGCGTCTGGTTCTATCCCTCCCAGCTGGGCGCCTGGCAAGCCGTCTCAATCAGCAAGATCCCCGCATGGTTCCTCCTCATGCTCCTCACTTTCTCCCTCAGTGTCCCTCACCGCAACCCCAGGAGTCACGCATGAAATTCGAATGGAAGGAATCCCCCGGTCTCAAGGTCGGCGTCATCGGCCTGCTGATGCTCGTCCTCACCCTCCCCAGCAGCCTCATCGTCCGGCTCATCGAAGAGCGCCAGGCCCGGCAGACCGAGGCCTGCCGCGACATCAGCTCGACCTGGGGTGGTGATCAGAAACTCAGCGGTCCGATCCTCGTCATCCCTTATCAAGTCAAGGGGATGACCGGACATCTCAAACTGCTTCCGGAAGAATGGATCCTGAAAGGCGACCTCCAACCGGAGCTGCGACGAAGAGGTCTCTTCAGCAGCGCCCTCTACGATGCGGATCTGCAGCTGGACGGACGCTTCGCCGTGCCGGGCATGGCTGAGTGCGGCCTGCCGGAGGAAGCGCTGCTCAGGCTTGACCAGGCGCTTCTGGTGGTGACGGTGACGCAGCAGCGCAGCCTCGCCGGAGCGGTGGAGATCAAGATCGACGGCAAGCCGCAGCCTCTGCGACCTGGCCTTCCCGCTCCGCTCGACAGGAAGGATGCCGAGGGCTTCCACGTCCGCCTCGATCCCGGGATCAAGAAGGAATTCGGCTTTGCGCTGCGCTGCCATCTGCACGGCAGCGGCAGCTTCGGCTTCCTTCCCTCGGGGCGGCGCAGCGAGATCGAGCTCAGTTCTTCCTGGCGGCAGCCGAGCTATTTCGGCGCCTATTCGGCGAAGCACGAGGAGAGCGAGTCCGGCTTCCGGGCGCGCTGGTCGGTGCAGGATCTGCAGCGCGGCTTCGCACAGAGCTGGCTCGAAGACCGGCTCATTCCTTCGCAGGATCTCTGCGGCGTCGAACTCTACCAGAGCAACGACGTCTACCAGCGGATCTGGCGGATGAGCCGCTACGCCCTGATGTTCCTCTGCTTCACCTTCGCCGGCGTCTTCATCCTCGAACGAGTCAAGAGGGTCCGCGTCCATCCGTTGCAATACCTGCTCGTAGGATTCGCCGCCCTGCTTTTCAACGTCCTCCTCCTCGCATTCGCCGAGCACTTCGGCTTCAATCTGGGCTACCTCGCTGCCGCCTGCCTGATCGTGATCATCGCCGGCGCCTACTGCGCCGCGGTCTTCCGCAGCCGCGCCATCGGCCTGGCTCAAAGCGGCATCCTGGCGGCGCTCTACGCCTTCCTCTACGGCACCCTCCAGCTCGAGGATTACGCCCTGCTGATGGGGTCGCTCGGTCTCTTTGCCATCCTGGCCGTCGTCATGTTCGTCACCCGCAGCCTCAACCGCGAAGAGGAGACCCTGGGGGACTGAGAAGGATTCGAGAGAGGAAAATTGCGCCGTGGGAGATGGCGGCCTCGCGTGTCGGAGTAATGTTGCGGATGAACCCCCGCAAGCAGAGGAGTCCCCGCAATGTTCGTCCACACCGTCTACTTCTGGCTCCGCCGCGATCTCAGCGCCGCCGAGCTCCAGCGCTTCTCCCAGAGCCTCGACAGCCTGAAATCGATCCCCGCCACCGGCGGCACCTACACCGGCCGCCCCGCCAGCACCGCACGCCCGGTGATCGACCGGACCTACGACTTCGCCCTCACCTGCCTCTTCAAGGACCAGGCCGAGCACGACGCCTACCAGGTCCACCCGACCCACCTGGCCTTCGTCGAGGGCTGCCGCGAACTGTGGATGCGCGTCCTCGTCTACGACGCCGAATAAGACGTCCGTCCGTGGCGCAGCGGGGCGACATCCAATCGATAGCCGAGCTGGCCCGCCGTCTCCGCGAGGCCCGCGAGACGGCCCCTGCGCCTCCGCCCGCCGCAGCCCAGGAGGAGGAGCCCGCCGCGCCACCGCTCCTGACGGAAAAACCGGAAGAGGACAACGAGGAGCTCCTGCCGGACATCCCTCTGCTCGACCGCAACAAGAACTATTCACTCCTGCGCCTCCGCGCCCGGCGCGCCACCGGCAAGCGTCCGGAGTCCTTCAGCTTTCCACCCAGCCAGCTCAGCGTCGAACTGCACGACCTGCAACCGGGCGACCTGCCCTGGATCGCTGCGCCGCTGCGACGCGCCCGCGCCCTCGTCCTCGGCCTGGAAAGCGGTCTCGAAGTCGAATGGAGCATCAGCCCCCTGGGAGAGTCGTCGATCTCGGTCCGCTTCGCCGACGGCTCAAGACAAAAAGCTGCCATCGGCTGCCTCCTGCGCTGCGAGATCGACCGTCCCGGCAAGCGCCCCCTCTGCGTCGACCTCCGCCAGCTCCAGGGTGAAGCCGAGCTCGCCGGCCTTCCTTGCCGCTTCGTCCTCTCCGCCCCTGAATTCGAGGCGGCCCCAGGCGACTTCGAAGAGGCCCAACTGCGCCGCTTCGCCGACGAGCAGCAGCGCCTGATCGCCGAGATGAACCGCTGGGCCTCGCACGGCCCCGCCCAGTCCCCGCTCCAACCATGAAGCCGCCATTCCTCGGCGCCGGCCTCTTCACCCCGGCCGACCCCGCCCACCTTGAGCTCATCTCGCCTCTTTTCGAAGAAGCGGATTTTTTCGAGATCTCGCCGGAGATGATGTTCACCGGAGACTCCTCCGGACGAGGCATTCGCGAACATCCCCTAGCCGATTTGATGGCCGAGCTCGGACCGGTGTACGGCAAGCCCTTCGTCGGCCATGGCCTGCACTTCTCCGTCGGCGACGCATCTCCAGGCCAGCGCCGCCAGGACTGGATGCGGCTGCTGCGCCGCGTCGAGGAACGATTCCGCTGCCTCTGGTACACCGAGCATTCGGGATGGACCTCGAGCGGCGGCGAACACGCCGTCCTGCCCCTCCCCCTGCCCCACAGCGACGAAGCCGCCGCGCCTTGCGTCGACAGCCTGCGCCAGATCCAGGAGGTCTTCCCTCTGGCAGGCCTGGAGAATTCGGTCTTCCCCTTCCTTCTCGGCGAAGCCCGCGCCGAGTACGCCTTCCTGCAGCGCATTCTCGACCGGGCCGAGGCCTGGCTGCTGCTCGACCTCCACAACCTCCACACCCACGCCCTCAATTTCGGCGTCCCGGCCGCAGATCTCCTGGCACAGCTCAAACTCGACCGGGTGATCGAGATCCACATCTCCGGAGGTAGCGTCTCCGATCCCGACTGGCTCGCCTCCGGCAGGACTTTCCGCCTCGACTCCCATGACGGCGCAGTGCCGGAGGAGGTCTGGTCCCTGCTCGACGAAGTCATGCCTCTCTGCGGCAATCTCCGCGGCGTCGTCCTCGAGCGGCTCCACGGCACCCTCCTGCCCGAACAGACCCCAGCTTTTTTCGCCGAATTCGCCAGACTGAAGAGACTCTGCGAGGCCCGCAAAAAAAGCCCATCCTGAAGCACCCTCGTTCAGCCCGGCGGGCGCCAGCACCTGCTGTCCCAATCCATCAGCTCGTGCGGATGGAAACGGCTCTTGTACTCCATCGCCCGGCAACCCGGCACAAGATAGCCGAGGTGATACCAGCGGCAGCCGAGCTCGGCGGCGAAACGGATCTCCGCCAAGGCGCCGAAGATGCCAGGGGAGAAGTCGGCGAAGTCGGGATCGAAGAAGAAATAGACGCTCGACAGGCAGTCGCGGCCGAGATCGAGAAAACCGGCGGCGACGAGCCGGCCGTCGCGCCGGAACTCGCTCTGCAGAAGCCGGCCGCTGTGCCAGTGGAAACTGCGCTGATATTCCTCGCGGCTGACCTCGCGGCCATAGCGCTCGCGGTTGAAGCGGGCGTGGAGCTGGTAGAATTCGTCGCTCTCCTCCGCCTCCTTGAAGATCACCCGGGTGCCGCCGTTCTTGCGCTCCACCCGCCGCTGCGATTTCGATGCGGTGAAGCCGCTCACCTCCAGACGCAAGGGAGTGCACAAACGGCACTCGGCGCAGGCGGGACGGAAGATCTGCGGCCCGAATTTGCGCCAACCGCGATTGAGCAGCTCGTCGATCTCCTCCGGCTTAAGATCTGTAGCCAGGAAGAACTCCGTCCTTGACCGCCTTCCCGGCAAATAGGGGCAAGGTTGCTCTTGGTCAAGCGTGGGAGGAAGATGGAGACGCATGGAGGTGTAATGAGTTCAAGTTTAAGGTTCAAGGATTAGAGTTTAACCTGGATTCCGAAGCCGAATCCGGATGAAGAAGGGCTGACTCATGGCAAGTTGTTTGTAAGCAAAGACAAACACGCCACTTGAGGAGTCAGCCCTTG
>JBDKFG010000066.1:0-28098 GCA_039798785.1 Verrucomicrobiota bacterium
GCCTTCTCCTCTCCGGCCTTCTCCTCTCCGGCCTTCTCCTCTCCGGCCTTCTCCTCTCCGGCCTTCTCCTCTCCGGCCTCTCCGCGCGGGGCGGAAGATTGGGACTCTCGTTCTTCCAGCCGCTCGCGATTGGCCTTATCCTGCTCTTCCTTGGCTTGGCGGGCGTTATCCGCAGCCTGACGCGCCTGCTTCTGGCGTTCTTGCTGTCGCTTCTTCTCTTCTTGCGCCTTCTGCTCGTCGCGCAAACGCTTGAGCTCGAGGGCCTGTTGACGCGCCGCATGAGCCGAGCGCAATCCCTTGATCAGATCAGCCGACCCCGGCTCCGTCTTCAAGGCTTGCCCGTAGGCATCAATGGCCGCTGTGGCATCGGTTACGGCACCGCCTGGATCGAACTCCATCTTCGCCAGTGATGTGGCGTGTCTGATCGTCGCCAGATCGCGAGCCAAGGCGGCGCTCAAGGCTTTGGGCAGACCGGGAATCTTCAGGGCCTCCTCAATCTTGGTCTGCTCCGCCCGGACATCCTGCCCGGCGCCCAAGGCCTCACTTACCCGCCTGTGCAGATCCAAGGCCTGAGCCGGAGTCGCAAGCTCCTCCGCCGGCAGTCGCAGAGGCAAGAGGAGAATGAGAAGGCTTGTCGCCGCCGATTTCGCGCGCTCGCCCACGCACAAGCGTATTAGAAGAACAAGCAAGACCAGAGGAAGAATCAACTGATAGATCAATCTCGGACGTGACCTCGCCTGCTCCTCCGCCTGCACCTGGCTCACCTGCTTGATCCGCTCTCCGGCCATGAGCAGCCCCCCGGACATCGGCTCCTCTGGCTGGAAGGGCACGAAAAGCCCGCCGCTCGCCACGGCGATCGCCTCCATCGCCCGATAATCGGGACGCGAAGTCACGGCCTCGCCATTCTTTCTTTTCAAAGGCTTGCCATCGCTCTCCAGCACCGGACTGTTGCGATCGCTGCGGCCCAAGGCGACAGCGATCACCGGAATGCCGGTTTGCTTCAGCTTGTCGAGTTCGCTCTTGCTGTCGCCGCCGAGTTCTTCGCCGTCACTGAGGAGGATGATCACCCGGGAACCGGCCGTTTCGTCGGGAAATTGTCGCTGCGCCTCCCGCAACCCGGCGCCTAGATCCGATCCGGCGGGCAGCAGGCCAGGCTCCAGGGCCGCGGCTGCATCGAAAAGTGATTTATGGTCGGCAGTCAAGGGGCAGTCGCTGCTTGCCGCACCGGCGAAACTGACCAGGCCGACATGATCGCCGGGAAAACCTTGCAGCAATTCGCGAATCCAGGACCGTGCGTAGTCGAGCCGGGAGACCTCGCGGCAGTCGCGGCAGTTCATCGACTTAGACGCGTCCAGGACGAAAACCAGACTCCGACTCGAACCGGTTTCGACCACCTGGTCCCTGCCGGCAAAAGGCATCGCCAGGCAGACCCCCAGCAAGATCACCGCCGCCAGAAGACTCAGGTCCCGCCAGAAACGTCGCCGCGGCGAGGCGTCGCTGCCCGCCGCAGGCAAAAACCGCGCCAAGCGTCGGCGCTGATGCCTGGCCCAGAAAAAAGCCGGCAGGACCAGCAGCAGCGCGATCGCTGCAAGCCCCGCATAAGCCGGGTGAAGCCATTCGAGATTAAACATGGGCCGCAAGGGTTGTAAGGGTTGTAAGGGTTGCAGGGTGTTTCGGGGCCACAAGTGCTGCTCGCCTCCGAAGCGGATCAGAGATTTTAGCCCAGGGCTGAGCCTCATTGGCGTCACTCTGGGGGCGAAGAAGCCTCTTCCTCGACTGTCGCTCCTGAGTCATGGCAGCCTCAGCCAAAGCGTATTCGAAAGGACGAATCCCGCCACGATAAGAATCAGCCCGGCGATGAGAAAGGGCAGGACCCGGTCTTGCCATTGCGTCTGACGCTCAATCCCGATCTCGACCTTTTCGATCTTGTCGATCTCCTTCATCGTCCTCTCGAACTCTTCCGCGTCCGCCGCTCGGAAGAAATGACCGCCGCCGGGTTCGCTCAACCTTTTCATCAGCTCTTCGTCGAAGGATTCCGCTCCCGACTTCTCAAGCCGGTAACGGTCCAGGCCGACTCGCACGCTCTGGTAGGCGTTGTCGCTGCCGATTCCGATGGTGTGAATGGTCACTCCTTGTTTCGCAGCCACCGCAGCCGCCTCCTCAGGCGTGATCAGTGACTTGACCGTATTCGCCCCGTCGGTCGCCAGGATCAGCACCCGCCGTTTCGACGGCGATTGGAGGAGACGCCGCGCCGCCGCATTGATTCCCGCGGCGATGTTGGTGCCATTGCTGTAATCGCCCAGCATGCCGTTCTCGATCTCCTCGATGCGCTTTAGCAACAAGCCGTGATCAATCGTCGGCGGACAGCGACCCAGGGCCTCCGACCCGAAAAGAACCAGGCCGATCCGGTCGTCCGGCCGCGCCTTGACGAACTCGGCGAGCCGCAGCTTCGCCGTCTCGAGCCGGTCCTTCAACTGCCCCGATTGGATCGCTTCGATCAACTCCTGAGTGTCCGTCATCGACTTCGCCGGATCGTAGCTTGTCATCGATCCCGAGACGTCGAGCGCGATCATGATGTCGATCCCCTGCCGCAGATCGCGCTGCCGCTCCGCCCCCGACTGAGGCCGGGCCAGAGCGAGGATCAAGACGACGAGCCCGGCACACTCCAGCATCAACGGCAGACGGCGACGCCAGGCCGATTCCGCGCCGCTGCCGACAAAGGCGGCGCTGGCAATCAACAGGCTAGGCGGACGACGGCGCCACGCCAGCACCAGCACCAGCAGCGCCGGCACCAGCAGCAGGAGGAACCAGGGATCGGCAAAACGCATCGGCAAAACTCACTTTAAACCGCAATTGACGACGCCCAAAATACCGGGCTTTTCGCTTCGTGAGAGCGGAATGTCGATGAATTTCCGCGGCCAGCATCTCACCAGAGCTCTTCTTCCTCTTCAAAGTCCGGACAAAGCTGTGGCCAGGGAGCGAAATCAGCGGCGGTCAAACCGGTGCCGAAAACCGAAACTGTCAGAGAATCCCCCTTCCCCAACTGGCTTGCCAAGTGCTGCAGCAGGGTCTTAGGCACCTGAGACCCCCTCAAATCAAGCTGGTAGACTTCCTGCGGCAGGCGCAAGGCGAGCCATTCGTCTTCGCTGGCGCGACATTCCAGCAGACGCAATTCAGAAAATTTGAACGACCCCAAGTGCGCCAGAATCGAGCCGAGATCAGCCCGCCGGAAGCCGAAATCACGGCATTGCA
This sequence comes from Verrucomicrobiota bacterium, assembly GCA_039798785.1. GTDB lineage: Bacteria > Verrucomicrobiota > Lentisphaeria > Lentisphaerales > Lentisphaeraceae > CAMCSH01. The sequence continues at coordinate 3,253 of JBDKFG010000066.1, forward strand.
ACCGCTTAAACAAGGACTTCAAATCACTCTCATGCCGACAAGCCGCGGATCCGAGAAGCAGGGCGCTCAATTCATACTTTTCACCAGGCTGCAAGCCCAGCTCTTCCGCCGTCGCGATGTCAAGACCGCTGAAGTCGAATTCATCCCCGGGGCCTTTCCTCATCCAGAGCTTCCCCCTCTCTTCCAGCGAATAACGGCAATCCTCGATATGGAGGCGACCGCCCACTCCTTGTGCCGGCGGCAGCTGACCGCCACTCAAGTAGAGATCCCCGACCTTCAGCTCAGCTTCAAACACCAGATGACGCAGGCTCAGCAACACGAAATCAAGCTTGGGATTGATCAGCGCAGCCGGATTCACAGGGCAGCCATCGAGACTCATCTCCAGCGCAATTTTGCTTCCGTCGTCCGTACCGTCTTCACTCAGCTTCTTGCGAAGACTGGCCAGAAACTCCCCCTTCACCTGAGTACGCGCCAGATCCAATGTCAGACAATCGCCCCACATGCCCCTCAAAGCCCGATCGGTGACCGCAGTGTCCGCCAGATACACATACTCAAGCTGCGCCAGCTTGGGCAATACAGCGCCGAAATCGTCCTTGATCAGGGTCTGCCGCAAATCAAGCGTCCGCAATTCCGGGCAGGACTCAAGCCAGGCAGCCAAGGCATTGTCCACCGGACAGGCCCGAAGATTCAAATGCGTCAGCTTGGGCAGCTTGGCCGTCAACAAGGACGCAGAAAGCACCCCAGTCTTGGCGAGATCCAAGAACTCCAAGTCCGGCAGCTCAGGAAGCCGGAACTGGCTGTTCAAACGGCTGCCGCTGAGATCAAGCTTCTGAAGCTTCGGCGAAGCTCTCAGGAAGGCCGCAACTTCGTTGTTCACAGGAAGCCCACTCAACCACAATTCCGTCAATTGCGGACAACGCAAGGCCATCAAGGCCTCGACATCGACATCGGCCTTCTCCAGTCTCAAGTCCCGCAAATCCGCCAGACTCAGTTCCGACAAGCTCAAAGAGGATTGGTTCAAAATCAGCTTCTGCAGAGGGCTGCTTCGCAGCGCTGCCTGCAGCCCTTGCGACAGCTTCTGTCGATGCATTTCTAGCTCCGTCAAATGCGGCAAAGAACGCCCGAATACACACTCGGCTACAGTGGACCTCCTCAAATTGAGCGTCTTCAATCCTGGGCTGAGCGGCTCCCCATGCAGGCGAGTGGCCTCCACGTGCAAGTCCTTCAAAGCCGGCAAATGCGCCAGACGCACATCGGATTTCTCCGCCCGCAGCATCTCCAGCTTCGGCTGCGTCAGCACCGAGAGGGTCATCTCAGCCAAATTCAATGAGGTCAAAGCCGGCAGACTCGGCAAAACGCCCGAGTGCAGCTCCACTCCACCTAGTCCTAAACTGCTTAACTTCTCCAGCTTGGGAATCTGAATCTTCCCCGGGCATTTATATAAATCCAAGGTTTTCAACTCCGGCAGATTCTCCAGAATTTTCTCCGGCAAGCGGCTCCCGTGAACGCACAAAATCTCCAGCTTGGACCAGTCGCAGGCCGCCTCCATTTCCCCACCCTCGAGCATCAAGCCCTCAACCGCCATTTTCACTTCCGGGTTGAGCCGCGTCCTCAGCAAACCCAGCTTTTTGACCTGCGACAGATCCGCCCCGCCCACAATCTCGCAATCCTCCATAAAAACATTCACCGCACTAATTTTTGCGCCACGCCCTAAACGACAATTCTTCAAACTCAGAACCCGTCCATCCACTTTCATTTCCAAGGGGAATCTACTGTTCAGGTCATACACACTAAAACCCACTTGAGAGGCTTTATTGATTACAGAAATATCACCAACAATCTCACAATAACTCAGTGCACCTTCCAAGATGAAATCAAATTTTTTAGGAATATTTAGAGTAAACCTATATTTACAGTCAACAATTTTTCCAGAGACACAGAATACTCTAGGTCTTTCCCATGCTCTCAGATTCTCAAAAACCAAATCCTCACGAGACAAAAATTTACCCGCATAATCGAGCATCGCAGGACTATTACTTTTGAATAATTTCAATTTTGAATTTTTTGGTTGATCATAGGAATCGTGGCACAGCGGAAGTGCGACTAATCCATCCTCAATAATCTCCATTCTTTGCAATTCTGGCAAACGCAGAAAACCCGGAAACGCGTCTGAACTCTCCATCGCTCCATTTAAAATTATTTCCTGCAAATTCTTGCAAGCCACCAAGCGCCTGAGCAATTCCTCGGGAATCACATTTAAATACAATTCAACTTTTGTTAGACATGCAGGAGGCGACCAGGCCCGCAACTCTGCCAAGCCATCTTTTGTCATCCACCCACTTAAACTTAATGACTCAATATTCTTTTGACTCTTTAAACCATGGATGAATTTCGCCGAAAAACCTTTTTTTGATGGATTTAAAATATTTAACTCCTTAAAATTGTAATCCTGAAGATTTAAACCATCACAACTATCACACCAAGAATTCAATTCTAAAATCTCGATAGATTTACATGAAGCTATCGATTTAACAATTTTATCAATGTGCATTTCACCACCAAATCGAAATTCTTTAATTCCAGTCTGCCAACTTAAGAAATTTAAAATTTCCCCATCAACATTTCCAATCTCACATGAAATGCTAATAGATTCTACACCCCTTTGATATCTAGCCAATGCCGGTGCGATCTCCCGAATAAGACCCTCTTCACTAACATTCACAGTCCTTAACTCAACATTTGAAATCAAAAGTTTTATGATTTCTGCATCTGGCTTTCTACTGCCATCTCCATAAGTCCACAGGGAGAATTTCCTCTTCTGCAGCTTGCGATCGACAAAGCTCTGCAGCCATTTCGGCATCTTGTCGTGACGCTCCTCGATCCAGTCATGAGCAAAATAATAGTGCTCATCCTCCCTCGAGAAAAACGCCTCCATGCCATGCTGCTGAATCAGCTCTTCATCGGTGGGGCGGATGACCCAGACCACAAAGGCGGTGAGCAAGGCGATGAAGCCGAGGCCGGCCCAGGTGACGGGATTGAGCTTGAACCAGGAAAATCGAGACATAGAAACTCCGCTGTCTCTCAAGATAAGCCAGCAGCCACAAGGATAACAAGTCGCCACCGAAAATTGACAGTCTCTTCAAAAAAACCTCGGCCGACGCGTATCTTCGGCATCATTCCACCTAGCATCAGGAGATCCCCCATGCCCTTCCTCATCCCCAGTCTCTGCCTCGCCCTGCTCAACGCCTCCCCTGCGCCCGACGTCGCCCCCACCTCCCCCGCCGCCCAAGCCCAGCCGGCCAAGGCTCAGCCCTATTTCGACTACCACAAGAATGAAGCCGACAAGACTTCGTCGCTGCGCTGCCGCACTCGCCTCTTCCGCCACCCCAAAAGCGCCAAGGAAGTCGAGATCGTCGGGATGATCCACATCGCCGACGCCAGCTTCTACAAAGCCGTGCGGCAACACATCGAAAAAGCCGACCTCAGCTTGATGGAAGGCGTCACCGGCTTCCCCGGCCCCGGCGTCATCCCCCTGCTTTACACGCTCGGCAACACCAATCGCGTCGCCGGCCAGTTCGAACTCCATTCGCAAGGCGACTTCATCGGCCGCGACCTGCCCCGCACCGAGTCGGCCGACGTCGACATCAACGAAGTGATGCCGGGTTTCTGGGCAAGCACCGGGATGTTCCTCAAGCTTCCTCTCGATATCGTCGCCTTCGAGACCGCCAACCTCGGCATGAGCCTCGGTCGCGGCGGCAGCGCCCTCGTCGGCAGCACCGGATCCTACACCGAATGGCTGCGCCAGACTCTCAGCGAGATGCCCGACGAGAGCGACGAAGAAAGCCGGGACGAGCTCAGCCACAACATCCTCGACAAACGCAACTCGCACCTGATCGAGGCGACCCGCAAGGCCCTGGAGAAACCCGAAGTCAAACGCATCTGCCTGCCCTGGGGAGCTGCTCATGGCGCCGGTCTCGAAACCCTGCTTCTCGCCGAAGGATTCGAACCGGTGTCGGAAGAGTGGCTGACGGCGATCCGGGTGGACGGCTATGGCGAATCCCAGGAGCGTCGGGAATCGCGCCCTTGGCATGCCAATCTGCCGCTGCTTTTCACCAGCCGCGGCTCGACCGAGTTCAACGATCTCAGCGTCGGACCTCTTGCGATCCTGGTCTCGCATGATTCCAAGGACCAGGAAAGCATGACCCTTTATGGCTGGGGCCTGCTAGGCGGCGCGATCAGAAAAGGGCGCGACGAACTCTGCTACGGCCCCCTCGGATTGATCGCCTCGAAGAGGAACCAGGAGAGCGCCGCCAACTCGCTGCTCTGGGGAGCGCTGCACTCCTACGAGCGCAAGCCTCAAGGCAGCGACTCGAGCCAGCTGCTCAATTTCGTCGAGTCGCAATCCCACGGCCAGGAACAGAGTTTCAAAATCGGCTGGTTCGGCGCCCTCTATCAGTCGCAACAGAAGGGGGAGGAGAGCAGCCGCCGCCTCCTCCCCTCCCTCGGCGACTTCCCGCTGCTCTACTCCAGCCGCTCCGACGCCAAGGGCACCTCCCACCGCTTCCTCCTCTTCTTCGAGATCCACGACGAGAAGTGAGGCCCGCCCGGCCTCAATGCCTTGCCCACTCGTTGAGACTGACTTCCGCAGCCGCGACGGCAGCCTCCAGACCGGCGGGGCGCAGCCTGGCCTCGCCGCGACATTCGATCGTCAAGACCTGATCGGCTCCGGCGAGGAAATACAGAACGTATCCGGCGTCCTCGAAGACCAGGCAGGGACGTTCGCCCCAAGCTTGAAAGCGGCGGATGGCGATGTCCTTGCGGCCCTTTTGGCGCAGCTCTTTACTCAGCAGGACCTCCCAGAATTCCGGCGCCATCGCCTGCCCGATCGAGTGACGCTCGGCAGAGATCAGCAGTCCCTCGGCGCTGAGAGCTCGCAGCTGACGAGAATCCCGCCTCACCACCAGGAGTGAAGCCGACAGCTCCAGACCAAACCCGGAGTCGAGATCGTGCGCGACAAACTGACCGCGATGCACCGGACCCGCGAGATCCCCCAACCAGGAAAACGGCGTCTGCACCCCGGCTAGCTCGGCCTCGTGTTTGACCAGACGCAGACTGAGCCGGGAAAAACGGCTGTCGTGCTCGATCAGGCGGCGCTGCCCCTTGAGGCTTTCGATCTCGCCGCTGAGTCGGCTGATCTCCTGCTCGACCTTGAGAAGATCCTCGACCTTGCCCTGCTTGCCGAGGAGTTCCCGTAGCCGCTGCAAAGCCGCTTCGGCGTTGCCGAGGCGCAGCTCCAGGTCGTGAAAGCGCTCGGTGACGTCGTCGACCTGCCGGCGCAGCTCCACGACTTCGCCGAGGCCGCCCAGCTCCTTGAGGAAGGCTTCGAAGACGGTGGCGGGCAGGCGCAGTTCCAAGCTGTCGCCTTCCTGCTTCTGCATCCAGCCGCCGGCGGCTTCGGCGCGGCGGCGCAGCTCGAGTGCGGCGGCACCGGGCTCGGCACAGTGGAGGGCGGCGCTGGCGGAGCAGATGCGGATCCGCCCGGCCTGCGGCACGGCGTCTTCCGACAAAGCGGGCGCCGCTTCCGCCAGGCTGGCAGCGGGCGCCTGGGCGAAGCAGTACTTGCTCACCCCCCGCACACAAATGCGACATCTTTTAGGGAGACCATCATCGATCGGAGTTCGAAGCGATCACCAACCTTTGGTGAAGGCCTCAAGACGTTTCACCTCATCCAAGGCCAGCTTAGCCGCCTCGGTGCCGGAAAATTCCTTCGCCAGCCGCTGCATTTCCTTGATCGCAGCTTGATTGGGCCGCTGCGCCAGCTTTTTGATCGATTCGATGTCGGGAGCCCCTTGGAAGACGTCCTTGGACGGCAGCACCTTGGCTAGGCCTTCAATGCAGTACTTCTGATAAGAGCCCCGGAACTGCTTCATCGCCTCCGACTCCTTGGCGAAACCCGGAATCCTGGCGATTTTCTTCAGTGCTTCGTCAATCTCTGCTGGAAGATTCTTGCAGGCAGGCAAGGACGCCAATCTCGGATGCGCCTTAAGGATGTCGGCGCATCGGCTCAATCCCTGGTGACGTTGCAAAGCCGTCCCGTTCCCCTTCCCTTCGGCGAGGAAGCGCTTAAGGGCGCGCAGCAGGATTTCATCGGGAGCCGCCGGCTTGCTGCGACTGGCGATTCGCCAGCTCAGCCAATCCAGCGCTTCGGCGCCGGACTCCTGGTCATACCAGCTTTTGCCCGCCGGCAGATACCGGCAATATCCGCGCTTGCCGCAATCGTCGAGACTGAGCTGCATTTCACTCAAGGCCGGATCATGGTCTCCGAGCAATGTGGCACCGAAGATGTGCTTGGTCTTGGTGGCATGCTGGTTCGGCGCGCCGGCGCCACACATCAAGACGCCCCCGGTGTACTCCTCCAGCGCCGGCGAGAACATCCCGACCCGCCGGGCCCCGCCGGCGAAGCCGGTGAAAATGCCGGAGCCGGACGCAAGTCGGAAACGCTTCGGCAAATCATCGAAAATCGCCTCGTAATGCATCATGATCGGCGCGATGTCGCCATCCTTGATCTCCACCGGCATGACGCAGATGACCTCGTTCTCCATCGCCCAGGACCGGAAGAGATCCCACTTGTCGCGCCCCTCGCCGGCATCATTGTCCACAAAAAGGAATGCATACTTTCTAGTCTTAGAATCCTGATAACCTTTCGGCAGCCAAACATGGTAACGGGTAAGAGTCGACTGACCGGCAAAGCCGCAGGAGATCAAGCTGATCGCGTCTTCCGGCAACTTATCGCTTCGCGGCGTCATTTGCGGGTGATCTTTACGCTTCTCCGTCTTCCTGGTGATCGGCACTTCAGGATGAACCGAAGGAATGCTCGGGCCGAAACCTAGCCCCAGGGCAAGAACAAAATTCCACATATCTCAACTTCCTTTCACTTTATGATTTGTTTCAGACATGATTGTAGAAAGATCAAAGATGCGGTTCAAGGGAGAAAACAAAAAAATCCGCAAGAACCCAAAAAAATCGAGCTGATCCTTCGTGCCTTCGCGAGGAATCCGCCCTCAGAATCCGGCGCTGGTGGCGTTATGGCGCCGCAGCAGCGCATTCGCACTTGAGGCGCTACATTCAAGGCCTGATGAAATTCACTCACGAAAACGGCTTGGAGTTGCTGCTCGCGGTGGCGGTGCTGATTGGCGCCGCTCGCCTGCTGGGCGAGCTCGCCCGTCGCTTCAACAAGCCACCGGTCCTGGGCGAACTTATCGCCGGCATCCTTCTCGGCCCTAGCGTCCTCGGCCACATCTCTCCCGGAATCGAGAATTTCCTCTTTCCCTCCGAAGGCCCGACCGCGATGGCTCTCGACGGCATCCGGCTCCTCGCCGTCACCCTCTTCCTGATGGTCGCCGGCATGGAGGTCGACCTGCCGACGATCCTGCGCCATCGCCGCACCGCTCTCACGGTTGGCTTGGGAGCCCTGGTCCTGCCCTTCCTTCTCGGTCTCGGAGCCGCCTGGTTCGCGCCGGAGTGGCTGCATTTCGCCGGAGGCAGCGAGCATCAGCATCTGGTCTTCGCGCTATTCGTCGGCACCGCCTTGGGGATCTCGGCCCTGCCGGTGCTGGCCAAGATCCTGATCGACCTGAAGATCTTCAAGACCGATCCGGGCATGGTGATCATCGCCGCGGCGATCTTCATCGATTTGATCGGATGGAACCTCTTCGGCCTGGTGATGAGCCTGCATCAAGGCGGCGAGGCGGGCGGCGACGCGATTCTGCTGAAGCTGTCTCTGACCCTCGGCTTTGCGATCTTCATGCTCACCCTCGGGCGCGCCGCCTTGGCCAGGATGCTCCCCTGGGTCCAGGCGCACTCCTCCTGGCCGGCCGGCATCCTCGGCTTCATCCTCGGTGCCGGCTTGCTCTGCGCCGCCTTCACCCAATGGCTCGGCATCCACTCCCTCTTCGGCGCCTTCCTCTTCGGCGTCGCCCTCGGCGATTCCCCGCATCTGCGCCGCAGCGTCCGCGCCACCCTCGAGCAGTTCATCGGCTTCATCCTGACGCCTCTGTTCTTCGCCAGCATCGGCCTGAAGATCGATTTCCTCGCCGACTTCGCCCTCGTTCCTGTGCTGGTGCTGGTCAGCTGCGCCTGTCTCGGCAAGATCCCCGGCGCCTGGCTCGGCGCCCGTCTTTGCGGAATGAAGGGACGGGAGGCCCTCGCGGTCGGGGTCGGGATGAACACCTACGGCGCGATGGAGATCGTCCTCGGCCTCACCGCCCTGCAGGCCGGCATCATCAGCCAGAGCCTTTTCGTCGCGATTGTCGTCCTCGCTCTCGGAACCTCGCTTTGCACTTCAAGCCTGCTGCAGCGGGTGCTGCACCGTCCCCGGGGCATCCATCTGGTCGAGCAGTTGAGTTCGACACGCTTCATCCGGGAGCTCCAAAGCCGCGATCCGGCGGGGGCGATCGCCGAATTGTCGCAAGTTGCGGCGGAGAGGTGCCGCCTCCCGCCGGAACAGATTCGCGAGGCGGTGCTGGAGCGCGAAGCCCTGATGCCCACCGGCCTGCCCGGTGGCCTGGCGGTTCCCCACGCCCGTCTCACGCCCCTGGACACCCCTGTGATCGCCATCGGACTGTCACCGAGCGGCCTCGACTTCCTGGCGCCAGACGACTCAAAAGCTCGACTGATCTTCCTCATCCTGACGCCCAACGAACAAAGCCAGGCTCAGCTCGAGCTGCTCTCAGAAATCGCCAGCCGCTTCCAGGATCCCGAAATGGTCCGCCAGGCCGCCGAATGCCGCAGCTACACCGAGTTCCTCGCCCTGGTCCAGTCGCGCGAAGGAACGGCGTGAAGGAAAAAACGCGGCTGAAAAGCTGGAAAGTTGAAAGATTGAGGGCAAACACAGAAGCCGCACTAGTGTCAATCTTGAACTGAGGAAAGGCTCTCCGCCAGTCAACCTTTGAACCTTCCAACCTCTCAACCTTGGATTTCAGGTATGGCCGACAACTTCACCCGTCAAAGTCTGCTGCGGCGCCTCAAGGATCCGTCCGACGAAAGCAGCTGGGATGATTTCCGCCGCACCTACGCGCCTTATGTGACGATGCTACTCCGCCGCATGCGCCTCGGTCCCGAGGATTGCGAGGACTTGCTGCAGGAGCTGATGCTGATCTGCTGGCGCCAGTTACCCCAGATGAATTACGATCCTGAGAAGGGCCGCTTCCGCGGCTGGCTGGCGGTAGTCACCCGCAACGAAGCCCTCCGCTGGCTGAAAAAGCAGCAGCGACTGGCCGCAGGGGGCAATGACGAGATCGAGCGCCTCGGTTGTGATGACGTCGCCTTCGAGCAGCTCGCCGACGAAGAATGGCGGCGCTTCATCAGCCAGCGCGCCTGGGACAACATCGCGCCGCACTTCAGCCCCGCCGTCCTGCAGCTCTTCCAAGCCGTCGCCGCCGGCGAGGACCCCGAGTCCGCCGCCGCGCGCTTCGGTCTCGCCAGAGCCTCGGTCTACGTCTACAAGAAACGAGTCCTCAACTCCTTGCAGAAAGAGATCCTGCGCCTGCAGAAGGAACTCCTGTGATGCCGGACTTCGACGACTTCCTCGCCGCGCAAGTGGCCGAGGCGGAGCAGGCCTCCCGTCTCGGACTGGCCGAAGAGGCGCGCAGCCGGCTGACGCCGGAGGAACGCTACGCCGAACGCAGCTTCCTCGCCGAAGGAGGGCAGAAACGAGTCTTCCGCTGTCGCGACCTCGCTTCCGGACGCGAAGTCGCCCTGGCACTGCCGAAACCGTCGGCGAGCCCGGAACAACTGACTAAATTCCTCCGCGAGGCTCGTCTCAACGCCAGGCTCGAACATCCCAACATCATGCCGGTCTACGACTGCGGACGCTTGGAGGGCGAAGGCAGCTTTTTCACCATGAAGCTGATCCGCCGCCACAGCCTGCAGCAGGCGCTCGACCAGGGGGGGATCGACTTCGACAGCGCTCTCGCCGCCCTGGCCGGAGTCTGCCGGGCCCTCTCCTATGCCCACGAGAAAGGCATCCTTCATTTCGACGTCAAGCCCGACAACATCCAGCTCAGCGACCACGGCGAAGTGCTGCTCTGCGACTGGGGCCTGGCCGGCATCGCCTACGAAGACTGCAGCGAAGACCTGCTCGCCGACGAAGAGCTGCGCCGCATCGATCTCCGGCAGAGCCTCGACTCGATCGCCAAGGGCACTCCCGGCTATGCCGCTCCGGAAATGTGGCGCCACGGCAGCCGCCGCGACCGCCGCTGCGACGTCTACTCGCTCGGCGCGGTGCTCCGCCAGATTCTCCAGCACTTTCCTGCCGCCACCGCCACCGCCTTGCACTCGGTCGCCGCCAAGGCCATGTCCGAGGATCCCGACTCGCGCTACCCCGGCGCCGAGGAGTTCCGTCTCGAGATCGAACGCTTCCGCGGCGGCTTCGCCACCGGCGCCGAACAGGCCGGCCCCGGACGCCTTCTCTGGCTCCTGATCCGCCGCCACCGCAGCCTCAGCCTCGTGCTCGGCGCCGCAATAGCTCTGCTCCTGCTCAGCTCGCTCCTCTTCGTCCGCGACCTGCAAAAAAGCGAAGCCGAATCCCGCCTCCTCGCGCAAGGCCTCGAGTCCGAAAGACAGGCGAAGGAGACCCTGCTCCGGCGCGACCTGCCCGGCCTGCTGCGCCAGGCGCAAAAACTCTTCCGCGACCGCGATTTCGACGCCTGCGCCAGCCAGCTTGCCCTGGTCCGAAGCATCGACCCGGAGCTGCCGGAGGGCCGCCTTCTCGAATCCTTCCTCCGCCTCAGCCGAGGGGATGTCGAGGGCGCCGCGCCGCTCCTGCCAGAGAAGCTTCGAGCCGCCCTGCCCGGCCTGCGTCGCGGCGACACGACCGGGCTGATGCAATTCCTCGCCGGGCTCGATTTCAGCGGCCGCGAACCTGAAACCAGCCTCTACCGCAACCTCCTCTTTGCCCGCCACGCCTCGCTCAGCACCCTGGAAGCCAAGCGGGAACTCGCGGTCGCCGAATGGCAGCTCAAGCTCGGCCTCGCCCAAGCGCCGCAACTGCACCTCGAAGCAAGGGCTGAGGGGATCGTGATCGACGCCTCCGGCAACCCCGGGATCAACGACTTCTACCCCCTCGAGAAACTCGCCCTCGGGCAAGGGGTCGCCCGCCTCGACCTCAGCTCCAGCGGCTGCACTGCCATCCCCTTCCTGCCGCTGCTTGAGGTCCGGCATCTGGAGCTCCGCCAACTCGCCGGCTTCCACCTCGGCTGCCTGCGCCGCACTTCAGTCCGCGAGCTCGACCTGCGCGGCTCCACCCTGCTCGAGGAAGACGCCCTCCGCCTCCTGCCCCTCGAAAGCCTCGACCTGCGCGGCTCCAGCTTCTATCTCTGGGACGTCCTCCTCGAACTCCCCCGCCTGCGTCAGCTCGCCGTCGACCCCGGCCGCCTACCGCCCTCGATCCGCCAACGCCTGCCGGTCAACTTGAAGATCATCGAAGGAGGATGAAGAGAGCGAAACAAACCAACATGTATCACCCGAAGAACCGAAGAAGCGAAGAAAGCCAGTGGCCACAAAAGGCACAAAGAGCATAAAAGTAGAAAGGTGAACGGTCTCCGGCTCTCCGATCACCCCTTCTGCGTTTCTGCGTTCTTCCGCGTCTTCTGCGGTTCAATTGATGCGGGACGGAAAAAGCGGCGTCTCGCGACGCCGCCTTTTGGATTTTCCCGTCGCGGTTCAGCCTTTGAACTTGCCGACGATGAGGGAGGAGTTGATACCGAGCATGCCGAAGGAGTTGTTGAGGATGACGTCGACGCTGTCGAGCTTCTTCGGCTGGCCGATAACCAGGTTCGGGACTTCGCAGCGGGGATCGAGATCGTCGCAGTTCATGCAGGGGTGGACGATGCCGTCTTTGAAGGCGGGCAGGTTGCCGGCGAGCTCAAGAGCACCGGCGGCTCCCATGGCGTGGCCTATGAAGCCCTTGGTGTTGTTGATGTGGGTCTTGGTGCCGGCGAAGACTTCGCGGATCGCCTCGACATCCTTGATATCGCCTTCGGGGGTGCCGGTGGCGTGGGTGTTGACGATGTCGATGTCGTTGGCGACGAGTCCGGCCTTCCTGATGGCCAGGCGCATGCATTCCGCCTGACGGCCGGAGTGCGGCAGGACGCGGTCGGCGGCGTCGGAGTTGACCGCGTAGCCGAGGATTTCCCCGTAGATCTTGGCCCCGCGCTTCTGGGCGTCGGAGAGGCGTTCGAGAGTGTAGAGGGCGCCGCCTTCGGAGATGACGATGCCGTTGCGGTTCTTGTCGAATGGGCGGCTGGCCTTGGTGGGGTCTTCGTGAACAGCGAGGGCGCCCTGGCTCTTGAAGCCGGCGAAGATGCCGAAAGTGCTGGGGCTCTCGGAGACTCCGCCGGCGATCGCCAGGTCGACTTCGCCGAGGAGGAGCTGCTGCAGGCCGCTGATCAGGCCGATGTTGCCGGCGGCGCAGGCGGCGCCCATGCACCAGTGCGGGCCGGTGATGCCGAAGCGGATGGTGACTTCTCCGGCGGGGTTGTTGGCGACGGTGCGGGGGTTGTGATGGTGGGTCCAGAACTTGACGTCATAGTTGTGCTGCGAAATATTGTAGACTTCCTGCTCGGTCTCGACGTTGCCGTGCTCGGTGATGCCGACATAGACGCCGACGCGCGAGCGGTCGATCTGAGCGAGGTCGATACCGGAATCGGCGAGGGCTTCGCCGGCGCAGTAGATGCTGATCGAGCCCCCGCGGGTGCCGTTGCGGACGTCCTTCTTGGTCTGGTAGCGGAGCGCATCGTAGTCGCAGAGGCCGGCGACGGTCTTACCGATGTAGCGGATCTCGTAGGGCTTGACCCCCGAGACGCCGTTGAGAAGGTTGTGGCGGAATTCAGTCAGGTTGTTGCCGTTCGGGGAGGTGAGACCGATGCCGGTGATGACAATGCGCTGCGAAGGGTCTTTGAGACTCATGAAGGGAACTCCTGTCTGGTGATGTTTGCAGCTCCGACATTAGCACCGGACAAACGACTTTGCAAACATTGTGGACACAAGCTGAGAGGCGGACTATGTTCAGCCCCCACAAATCCCATGCTCTACCAAAACGTCAGTGTCGAAACCTTCGCCTGCCAGCTTCCTCCCCACCAGCTCACGTCGCTGAAGGTTGAGGAGATGCTGGCACCGGCCTATTCGCGCCTCAATTTCAGCCCCGGCCGCCTCGAACTCTTCACCGGGATCAAGGAGCGCCGCCACTGGGATCCCGGGGCCGTGCCGAGCGGCGTCGCCGCCGAAGCCGGCGCCAAGGCGATGCAGCAAGCCGGCCTGCTGCCTGACGACATAGATGCGGTGATCCACTGCTCGGTCTGCCGCGACTTCCTGGAGCCGGCCACCGCCAGCGTCGTCCATCAGATCCTGAAGCTACCGCCCAGCTGCGTCAACTTCGACATCTCCAACGCCTGCCTGGGACTGATCAGCGGCATGAGCGTCCTCGCCGACATGGTCAGCTCCGGCCGCATCCGCCGCGGCCTGGTGGTCTCCGGCGAGATCGGCTACCCACTCCTGCGCCGCACCATCGCCCACCTCAACGGCGACGCCACCCTGAAGCGCCAGGACTTCAAGCTGCATTTCGCCTCACTCACCATCGGCTCCTGCGCCGCCGCCGCCGTCGTATCGCGTTCCGACCTGGCCCGCCCCGGCAGCCACCGCCTCCTCGGCATCACCGATCACGCCGACACCTCGCAGAACCATCTCTGCCGCGGCTCCGCCGACTCCGGCATGGGCGCCGACTCCGGGCCCCTCATGCTGACCGACTCGGAAACCCTCCTCCATCGCGGCATCGCCGCCGCCGCCGCCGCCTGGCCCCGCTTCCTCGCAGAAAACGGCGGCGGCTTCGACCGCGTCGTCACCCACCAGGTCGGCACCGCCCACACCGCCCTCCTCTTTAAAACCCTCGGCCTCGACCCCAACCTCGACCACCCGACCTTCCCCTTCCTCGGCAACTGCGGCTCAGCCAGCCTCCCCGCCACCGCCGCCCTGGCCACCCAGGCAGGCCACCTCAAAGCCGGACACAAAGTCGCCCTCCTCGGTATCGGATCAGGCATCAATGTCGGCTTAGCCGCCTTAGAATGGTAAAATCTTTCCGACAAGCCTTTGACAAGCGCCCGTAAGGGTCTAATTGTTGTCGTCTGCCTGCCTACCCTCATTGCGAAAAAGTGGAGAACGCCATGGTCATTCTGAATCGGATTCTTAACGTCCTGATCCTCCTGTTGGCCATTTTTGCCGCCGCAGCCTCTTGGCTCCTGCATCAGCGCCGCGCTGAGCTTCGTGACCGAGCCGAGCTCTTGCAAAAGACCTCAATCGCCGCCCTCAAGTCGATCGAAGGCACCGCCGATGACGACGCAGGCTGGTTCGGAACCAGCCACGCCAGCAACTTCAAGAAGGAAAATCTTAGCTGGGAGAAATACCACAGCGCCGGCAAGGACACCTACGAGAAGAAAACCTTGAAAGAGCTGACCGATCTCGCCGATGAAGTCGCCGCCCACCGCACCAAGCTTGCCGACGCCGCCACCGCCTACGCCACCACCTCGCGCATCTTCACCGAAGACGCCGACATGAAGGACAAGGCCGGCCTCCTCAACAGCCAATACAAAAAATTCGACTTCGATGCAAGCAAGGACATCCACCCCCAAGTCCTCACTCATATCACCAACCACCTGGCCCGTGAAGACGCCTTCATCGCCGCCATCGAAAAGTTCGGCAAGAGCATCAACAAACCCGTCGACACCGTCGCCATCGGCGACCCCAAGTCCCTCGGCAACAAATCCTACAACACCGCCCTCGACGAACTGAACACCAACTGCGGCAAGCTCTTCACCAACCGCAACGCCCTCGCCGAAGGCTTCCGTGCCGCCGTCAAGGCCGCCACCAGCCCCCGCTACAACAGCCAGGTCAACGCCGACCTCCTCATCTCCGAAAACCCCGAAGACTACAACGCCGCGATGGCCGACTTCGTCGCCAAAGACATCAAGCACTTCAACGACGAACTCGAGCGCCTCGCCCAAACCCTCGAAAAGAACGAAAGACTGCAAGCCGAAGTCGCCGACCTCAGCGGCCGCCTTGAACAGTCGCAAGCCATGGTCAACGACCTCAAGAACAAAGTCGGTGAATGCAACGCGGAAATCGCTCGCCTGACCAAGAAAGTCGACGAGCTCGAAGCCGCCCTGAATGTCGGCGACACCGTCCAGCTCGACGCCAAGATCATCGCCAACGTCCTCGAAGTCAACGAGAAATACTCCTTCGTCGTCATCGACAAGGGCTCCGAAGACGATGTCAAGACCCGCGGCATCATGCTGGTCCACTCCAACGGCCGCTACCTCTGCAAAATCAAGATCACCCGCGTCCTGCCTCATCACTCGGTCGCAGAGATCTTGAGCGAGACCCGCGCCGACATCCCCACCATCGGTGACACCTGCATCGTCGGCCGCTAAGACAAGGAGCGCCAACTCATGATGAACTCCATCTTCCACGCCGTCGTCGCCTTCCTGTCGCTCACCCTGATCTGCACCACCCTCTTCCTCTGCCACGACGACGCTTGCTACTTCTGCGGCGACGAACCTAGCCAGAAAGAGAAGTCGTTCACCATCATCGGCAAGTCGATCGACAACTACAAGCAGTACTGGAACAAAGAAAACTTCAGCAAGAACCTCCCGCCCAAATGAAATCACGCCGTTTCCTCCTCCTCGCCCTCGCGGCCGCCAGCCTGCTCAACGCAGGCTGTGCGCTTTTTGAAATCGACGACGACTATGTCGACGACAAGCCTCAGAACCGTCCCCAGGACTGGGAGTACTCGACCCCGGGCATGCGTCACTGATCCATGCAGATCGTTCTCGTCCACCCGGAAATTCCGCAAAACACTGGCTCGATCGGACGCATGTGCGTGTGCACTGGCACACGCCTTCACCTGATCGAGCCTTTGGGCTTTTCCCTCGACGAAAGCCGGGTCAAACGCGCCGGCATGGACTACTGGAAACACGTCGACCTCCACGTCCATGCCGATTGGGACGCTTTCCTCGCCGCTAATCCCAAGGCCCGGATGATCTTCGCCTCGACCAAGGGCACCAAGCCCTACTTCGCCCACAAATTCGAAGCCGACGACTGCATCGTCTTCGGCAAGGAGTCCGCCGGTTTTCCGCCGGACTTCTACTCCCTCTACGCCGAACAGCTCATCACCATCCCGATGAACGGCCAGTTCGTCCGCTCCCACAACCTCGCCACTTCCGCCGCCATCGTCCTCTACGAAGGCATCCGGCAGCTGCAATTCCCGCACTTCAATCCGGTCTGAAGCTCGTTGAGGCTCGTTCTTGCTTTCGGGCAGGATCCGGGCTATCTTGTTTGCAGCCAACCCTTCACAGCTCCCCATGAATTTCGCCGATCCACGCTCCGACATCGCCTTCAAGAAGATCTTCGGCTCGCAGCAGCGCAGCCACATCCTGATCTCCTTCCTCAATGCCGCCCTCGGCTTCGGCGGCGAGCGCGCCATCGCCTCCCTCACCATCCTCAATCCCTACCAGGCACCGGATCTGAAAGGCTTGAAGGAAAGCATCCTCGATGTCAAGGCGACCGACAAGCTCGGCCGCGAATTCATCGTCGAGATGCAGATCGAGCGCGACCCTTTCTTCTGCAAACGCGCCGTCTACTACAGCGCCAAAGCCTACAGCCAGCAGCTCGATAAAGGCCTGTACTACGACACCTTGCACGAGGTCTACTTCCTCGGCATTCTCAGCTTCAATGTCTTCGACAACGACAAGCCGCTCAGCCGTCACCTCATCCTCAACGAAGAGACCCGCCAGCAGGACATCAAGGAGCTGGAATTCAACTTCATCGAACTGCCGAAGTTCCTTAAGACCGAGGCTCAGCTCGACAACATCGTCGACAAGTGGCTCTTCTTCCTCAAGCACGCGGTGGAGTTTGAAACCGTCCCGAAGGCCCTGGCCTCCGAGCCCGCCATTCGCGAGGCCCTGGAAATTGCTGACCAGCACAACTGGAGTCGCAACGAGATCGACGCCTACGAACACTGGAGCATGCGCGAACGCGCCAGCCTTCTGAACCGGGAAGCCTTGCAGCGCGAGGTCGACCAGGCCAAGGCCGATGCCGACGCCGCCAAGGCCGATGCCGACGCCGCCAAGGCCGATGCCGACGCCGCCAAGGCCGATGCCGACGCCGCCAAGGCCGATGCCGACGCCGCCAAGGCACTTGCTGCCCAGGCGGAGCTCCGTGTCGAAGCCGAGGCCCATGCCCGCCAAAGGGCTGAAGGCGAGCTTGCCTTGGAGCGCCAAAAGGCCGAGACGCAACTGGCCCAGGCGCTGGCGAAAATGATCCAGAGCGGCATGCCGGAAGCTCAAGCCCGGCAGTGGCTCGGCTTGCCCTGAGATCGACTCACCGACTCACCGCCAAGCCGGATCATTTTCCATTTGCCAAGTTACATTGGCCTCGAAGTCCCTCACCCCTCAGGCATTACGGACTTCCCCTTTTCGGCCGATTCCGGCCACCGTTAATCAACTCTCACTGACAGCCCCTTTGGGTCCCCCATGAATTTCCGCCAAGGCATCCTCGATTACCTCGCCGCCGACAAATCCGGCCACGGCCTCAAACGCAACCAGTTCGCCCGCCGCTTGTGCAACAACCCGGACGAAAAACACGCCATGCTGCACGCTCTCCATGAGCTCGAGCAGGAAGGCGTCATCATCCGCAATCACGGCGGCGACTACAGCCTCAGCAAAACCCCGCCGCCGCAAGCTGAACCCGGCTTCAAACGCCGCGGCGAAGTCAGCGAAGAAACCGCCGCCCGCGGCCTCCTCGAAGGCATCATCAGCTGCAAAGACACCGGCATCGCCTTTGTCAAAATCCCCGGTTCCGACCAGTCGGTCTTCATCCCGCCCCGCTGCGCCGGCAACGCCATCAGCGGCGACATCGTCAAGGTCCTGATCACCGCCGAAGGCGATACCCGTGGCCCGGTCGGCAAGGTCGTCGCCATCACCGGCTCCTCCATCGACACCGTCATCGGCGTCCTCGAGCTCCGCTCCGAAGGCCAAGGGCTCCAGGTCCGCCCGCTGCGCGCCGGCATCCCCGCCGTCCTCGTCGCCGAACCCGTCCTCGAAGAAGGCGTCACCTGCCAGCTCGGCGACTTCGTCCGGGTCAAACTGATGCCCCGCCGTCCCGACATCAACATCCTCAGCGGCCTCGTCGAAGCCCGCCTTGGCGACGGCGCCAGCCTCAGCGTCGAGCTCGACGCCATCATCTCCGAATACGGACTGCAGCCGCTCTGGCATGAGAGCGAAGATGCCATCGCCGCCAAGATCCGCGCCCGTCCGATGAAACGCACCGACATGACCGACGCCATCGTCCTGACCATCGACCCGAAAGACGCCAAGGACCACGACGACGCCCTCTCTTTCCACCCCGGTCCCGGCCCGGACGAAATCACCGTCGGCATCCACATCGCCGATGTCGCCGCCTACGTCTCGCCGACTTCGGAGCTCTTCCAGAAGGTCAGCCGCCGCTGCTTCACCGCCTATCTCCCCGGCCGCACCCTGCCGATGCTGCCGCCGGTGCTGGTGCGCAAGCGCTGCAGCCTGATCGAGGGCGAGGAGAAGCCCGCCCACACCGTCATGGTCACCTACCACAAAGACAGCGGCAAAGCCATCCGTTACGAGCGCTTCCACAGCACCGTCAAGGTCCGCAAATACCTCTACTACGAGCAGCTCCAGCAGCTCGCCGACGCCGGCTTCGAAGGCGGCGACTGGAAACCCGAAATCAGAGCCTCCCTCAAAGGCCTGTACGAGCTCGCCCTCAAGACCCGCGTCTGGCGCCAGAAGAACGAAGCCTTCATCCCCATCGACGCCCCGGAAGTCCGCGTCATGGTCGACCACCTGCGCATGGAAATCGTCGGCCTGAAGCGCGAAGTCCAGACCGAGGCCAACCAGATGGTCGAGGAATTCATGCTCGCCGGCAACGTCGCCGTGGCGCAGGAGATCGTCGCCAAGAAAAGCGGCGGCCTGTTCCGCGTCCACCCGGCTCCCGACGAAGAGAAGTCGATGGAATTCGCCTTCACCGCCAAGGCCGTCTACGGCATCGAAGTCCGCGACCTCGGCAAACGTGAAAACTGCGTCGAATTCCTGGCCGAGCTGCACGGCCACCCCGCAGCCAGCTCGATCTCGAACGACTTCCTCCGCACCATGCAGAAAGCCCGCTACGCCGCCGAACCGGCCCTCCACTACGGCCTCGGCAAAGAGCTCTACTCGCACTTCACCTCACCCATCCGCCGCCTCTCCGACCTGCTGGTTCACCAGCAGCTGTGGGAAATCGACTGCGGCCGCAAGGTGGTCTGGAAGCAGGAGGATCTCGAACGCTTCGCCCGCCATTGCAGCGAAAGCGAAATGAACATCGACGAAGCCTACCGTTCCTGCATGAACCGCTTCAAGCTCCACTTCATCGCCCATGAACAGGAACTCGGCCGGCTCCACCAGGTCAGCGCCGCGATCACCAAAATCACCCCCCGCGGCCTTCGCCTCTACAACGAAGACCTCGGCATGTACCTCAGCTGCGACCTCGCCAGCTTCGAAGACGATTACTACTTCGTCGCCGAAGACGGCTCGCAGATGACCGGAAAACGCCACGGAAAAGTCATCCGTTGCGGCCAGAAAATGCTCTTCGAACTCGCCGAGCCCGACATCGGCAAAAGAGAAGTCGCGTGCCGACCGGTTCCCTGGAACCAACAGCCCCCACTCGCTCCCCTCCCCTCCTTCCGCCAGCAAGACAACCCCGATAGAGATGTGATGAATCCCAGACAGAAATCCTCCCCCGATAAACCCTTCGGCAAATTCGTCCGCGCCGCCCCCGCCAAACACGCGCCCAAAGACGAGACCAAATCCGAAGGCCGCGGCCCCCGCAAAAGCCGCGAACTGGGCGGCAACGACAAGCCCCGCTTCAAATCCGCCGACGCCAAGCCCAAATTCAAATCCGATGACCGCGGCGAGCGCAAGCCCTTCGGCCGCGACGATCGCGGCAGCGACGCCAAACCCAGCTTCAAATCCGATGACCGCGGCGAGCGCAAACCCTTGGCCCGCGACGACGGTTTCAAACCCCGCGCCGGCGGTAAATTCGCCGCCAAAGCGGAAGCCCGGGGCGAACAGAAACCCTTCACCCGTGACGATGATCGCGGCGAACAGAAACCCCGCTTCGGCGGCTTCGCCAAGTCCGAAGATCGCGGCGAGCGCAAAGCTCCCGCCCGCGACGGCGACAAGCCCCGCTTCGGCAGCTTCGCCAAGTCCGAAGATCGCGGCGAGCGCAAAGCTCCCGCCCGCGACGGCGACAAGCCCCGCTTCAGCCGCGACCGTAAAACGTCAGCCCTCCAGGAAGAGGAGCGCGGCGAGCGCAAATCCGGCCCGGTAAAATCCCACTTCAGCGGCGCCTCGTCCGGCAAAGGCCCCGGTGGCCCGGCGCCGAAATTCGACTGGCGCGCCCATGCCCGCGGCAAGGCCCAGGAACGCAAGGCCAACCGCATCATCGACCACAGCAAGGAAGGCGAGCCCGAGAAAACCGCCGAAAAGACCACCTACATGAAAAACCCCTGGCAGCGTTCAGGACGCAAGAACCGCCGCAAAGGCCAATGAGCTGCGATCCGGCTCCCGCCCCATATCCGCCGATTCCTGGATTAGCGTCATGGTGATTTGCCTCGACGCCCCGATGCGGTAGATTTGGGGCCTTTCAATCCGGAGTCCTACCGTCCATGAGTGACCTTCGCCGCCTCACCCTTGCCGATCTGCGCCGCAAACGCGCGTCCGGCGAAGCTCTTGTCGCCGTGTCGCTCTACGACGCCTGCTTCGCCCGCCTCGCCGACGAGGCCGTGGACATCATCCTGGTCGGCGACTCCCTCGGCATGACCGTCCTCGGCCATGGCAGCACCGTGCCGGTCACCCTCGACGACATGGTCTCGGCCACCGCCGCCGTGGTCCGCGGCAGCCGCCGCGCCTTCATCGTCGCCGACCTCCCCTTCGGCACCTACCAGGCCTCCCCGGCCCAGGCCCTCGAATCCTCCGCCCGCCTGCTCCGCGCCGGCGCTCAGGCGGTGAAGATGGAAGGCGGCGCCTTCCTGGTCCCGCAGGTCGAACTTCTGGTCCGCTCCGGCATCCCGGTGATGGGGCACATCGGCGTCCTGCCGCAATCGGTCAACGTCGGCGGCTACCGCGCCAAGGGCCGGGACGAAGCGGAATCGCGCCTCCTCCTCGAAGACGCCCTGGCCCTGCAGCAGGCCGGCGCCTTCTCTCTGGTGCTGGAATGCGTCGGGGCGGCAGCGGCCGCCAGCCTCAGCTCCAAGCTCGAGATCCCGAGCATCGGCATCGGCAGCGGCCTCGGCTGCTCCGGCCAGATCCAGGTGATGCACGACATCCTCGGCCTCGATGAGAGCTTCCTGCCCCGCCACGCCCAGCGCTTCGCCGAACTCGGCCGCCTCGGCCGCGAGGCCTTCGCCTCGTATGCGCAAGCCGTCAGAAACCGGCATTTCCCCGCCCCCGGCAACACCTACTGAGCCCACATGCAAATCATCGAAACCGTCAACGAAATCCGCCAGCTCTCCCGCGCTTGGAAGCGCGAAGGCCGCAGCGTCGGCTGCGTCCCCACCATGGGCGCCTTGCATGAAGGTCACATCAGCCTGGTCAAAGAAGCCCGCCGCCACGGCGCCAGCCGCATCGTCGTCACCATCTTCGTCAACCCCACCCAGTTCGGGCCGAACGAGGACTTCAGCCGCTACCCTCGCACCATCGAGTCCGACCTGCAGGCCTGCGCCGCAGCCGGCGTCGCCGCCGTCTATGTGCCCTCGGTCGACGAAATGTACCGCCGCGACGCTTCATGCTGGGTTCAGGAGGAGAAACTCTCCCTCGGACTCTGCGGCCCCCTCCGCCCCGGCCATTTCCGCGGCGTCGCCACCGTCGTCTTGAAGCTTCTCAACGCCGTCGAGCCCGACCTCGCGGTCTTCGGCGAAAAGGACTTCCAGCAGCTCGCGGTGATCCGCCGCATGGTCCGCGATCTCGACCACGGCTGCGAGATCCTCGGAGCACCCACCCTGCGCGATCCCGACGGCTTGGCAATGTCGTCGCGCAACCGTTATCTCAACCCGGAGGAGCGCCAGCGCGCCCTCGCCCTCCCAAAGGCCCTCCAAGGCATGCGTCGCGAGCTCGCCGCCAACCCGGTGACGCCTCCTTCCGTCCTGCTCGAATCCGCCCGCGCCCTTCTCGCCACGGTCGACGCACGGATCGACTACATCGAGATCGTCGACTCCGAGTCGCTCGCCCATCTCGACACCTTCGACGGCGTCCGCTCCGCCCGCGCCATCGCCGCCGTGCGCATCGGCACGACCAGGCTGATCGACAACCTGGCTCTCTTCGGCTGAGGCAGAATCGAGCTCTAAACCCGAGCACCTTGATCCTCGGGCTTTTCATGCCCGGAGAAAATAATTGCCGCGCCGATGAATCCTCGTTCATTCCGGGAACATGTTACAGCAGGAGCCCGCGACCATGGATGACAGCGCCATCATCAACCTTTTCGTCTCGCACCGCGACCGCCTCTGGACCATGGCGCATCTGATCCTGCGCGACCATCAACTGGCCGAAGACGCGATGCAGGAGACGCTGGCCGAGCTGCTTCGCGGCTCGGCAAACTATGACGACTCGCGGCCGCTGCTCAACTGGGCCATCGGAGTGACCCGGTTCAAGGCCATGCAGATCCTCCGCAAACACCATCGCCTCAGCCTTTTTGATGAACGCGAGATCGCCGAGATCGAAGGTGAGCTGGTCGTCTCTTCGCACTCCGACGCGGATCGCGACGACGAGGAGCAACGGACTGCAGCCTTGCGCCATTGCCTCGAGCTTCTCAGCGAGTCAAACCGCAAGCTCCTGCTCAACAAATACGAAGGCAAGCAGAGCGCACGCCAGCTCAGCGCCGCACGCCGCTGCAGCGAAACCGCCATCTTCTCGCTGCTGCAGCGGCTGCGGATCCAGGTGCACCGCTGCGTCACCCAGCAGTTGCAAGGAGGCTGAAATGGACGACGCCGATGTCGAACTCATCGCCCTCTGCCTCGAAGGCCAGCCGGACGAAGCCTCGCGAGCGCGCTTCAAAGAACGCTTGCGCGACCCCACCTTCCGCCGCCTGATCCTCGATTTCGAAGCTGACTCCGCCCGCCTGCCGAGGCTGCTTCTGGAAATGCAGCAGGAGCGGCGGGCTGCGGCGCGGCGGCCCAGAGCCTTGCTCTTCTGGCGACGACTCGCCTGGGGCGCCAGCGCCGCCCTGGTCCTGATCGCTTGCTGCCTCTATTTCTGGCCGGCCTCCGCCGAGCTGCCCCGCGTCGTCCACGCAGCCGCCGGCTGGCCCGCCGAGGGCAAGGCCCTTGCCGCCGGCCTCGAATACCTCGTGCCGGAGGAAGCCCAGGTGACCCTCGCCTATCCCGACGGCAGCACGATTCACCTCGCCGCAGGGACTCGATTGAGCTTTGACAACCGCTCCGGAAAAACCCTGATCCTGCATCAAGGGACCCTCTCGGCCGAGGTGAGCCCGCAAGCTGCCGGAAAACCGATGCGCCTGCGCTGTCCGCAGGCGGAGGCGGAAGTCGTCGGAACACGCTTCACCCTCCTGGCAGCCGAGAGACTCAGCACCTTGAAGGTCGAAAAAGGCCTGGTGAACTTCGGCGACGGCCGCTCCCGCGTCCAGGTCCAGGCCGGACGTCAGGCGCAAGCCGACGGGCTGCAGCCGATCATAGTCCAGAATCTGGCGCCCGACAACGCCCAATCCTTGGCTCGCTGGAAGGCCTTCAGCCAGAAACTCCGCTTCGATCCGGCGATGGTCGCCTACTATGACTTCCAGGAAGGCAAGGGCGATCAGCTGCATTGTGTTTCGCCCGGCGGCAAGGACGGCAAGATCAGCCTGCCGCTGTGGATGGCGGGGCGTTGGCAAGGCAAACACTCACTGCTTCTCGATCAAGGCCGAAAAGTCGATGTCGCCGACTTTGAGCGGCTGCGTTTGAAAGGCCCCTGCAGCGTCTTCGTCTGGTTCTGCGTCCAAGATTGGAGCAAGCCGTATCACGCCTTGATCAGCAAAGGCCAATGGAGCTGGCGGATCCAGCGCGGCATCGACTCGCCCGGCCTGGAATTCGCCTTTAGCGGCTTCGAGCCGAATGTCGTTTACGGAAAGATTCCCGTCAACGATGGCCGATGGCATCTCGCCTGCGGCGTCTACGACGGCAACAGCCTGGCGATTTTCATCGATGGACGCCTCGATCAGAAACTCCCCTGCAAGGGCCGAGGAGCGCAGTCGAGTGACGCACTGGAGATCGGGGCCAACACCCATCAGCCTCATCCCAACGCCAACTGCTGGATCGACGAGATCGGCATCCTTGAACGCGCCTTCTCCGCTGAGGAGATCAAGGCCTTGTGGGAAGCCGGAAAACCCTAATCCCTCATCGTCGTCAAAATTCCCCCCAACCACCGCGATGAATCCCGGTATTTCCTGTGAATGATCTGCAACCAGGAGAATACCATGAAACTCGCCCGCCGGTCCTTCACCAAGCCCACCGACCCCGGCCTGCTGGACAACCTGGTGGGCGGCGGCGTGCCGCATGGCCAGACGCCGGCCGACACCGTGATCCGTGAGGGCTGGGAGGAAGCCGGCCTGACGCCCGCGCAGATGGCCGGCATCCGCCCAGGCCGCATCCTGCGCCTGGGCCGCGACATCCCCGAAGGCTTCCAGCTCGAATGGCTGAGCGTGTACGACCTGGCCCTGCCGCCGGGGCTGCAGCCATGCAACCAG
>JBDKFG010000067.1:0-27267 GCA_039798785.1 Verrucomicrobiota bacterium
GTCCTCCGCGTCTTCCGCAGTTCAAAACCTCAACGACTCCCCCACCGGTTCCGTCACCATTTCCGGCGAGCTCATCCAGGGCCAAACGCTCACCGCCTCGAACACCCTCGCCGACCTCGACGGCCTCGGCGAAATCACCTACACCTGGAAGGCCGACGACCTCACCCTCGGCACCGGCTCCAGCTTCACCCTGAGCCAAGCTGAAGTGAGCAAAGAAATCAGTGTTGTCGCGTCTTATTCCGATGGCCACGGCATGAATGAAAGCGTCGCCTCTACATCTACGGCAAGCATCGCGAACATCGACGACCCTAGCACGGGCATTCTTTCTATTGTCGGCGCGATCGAGGAAGGCTCCAGCGTGTCCGCCTCCGTCACCTCCTTGTTGGACCTTGACGGTGCGGCCTCAATTTCCTCGTATGGCTGGGAAGTATCCGTGGATGGCTCCACCGCTTGGACCGCCGCTCCCGGCACTGCGAACGCCGCAAACTACGCCATCCCGTCGGATCAATCCCTCGTCGGCAAGTACCTGCGCTTCAGCATCACGACCAACGATGGCACGATTCTGAGCTCGTCAGGATCTCTTGTTGCCAACGTCGATGACGCTGCTATAGCGACTCTGTCAATCAGCGGTGCTGTCAAAGAAGGCGCCTCGATTTCAGCCTCAATCTCTTCGCTCACCGATGACGACGGCACCGCCTCGATTTCCTCCTACGCATGGGAAGTCTCGTCCAACGGCACCTCCGGCTGGACCGCCGCTCCCGGACTTGCGAACACGGCAAACTATTCCATCGCCTCGGATCAATCCCTCGTCGGCAAGTACCTGCGCTTCAAGATCACAAGCTCGGACGAGCTTGGTGGCGCCGCCACACACGTATCTGCCTCCTATCTGGTCAACAATGTAAATGACGTCCCCACCGGCACAGTCAGCATCTCTGGCTCCGCTACACCGGGCCAAACACTCACCGCAAGCCATACCCTCGCCGATGCCGATGGTCTCGGTACGATCACCTACACTTGGAAAGATCGCGGAATCACCATCGGCACTGGCGCCACCTATCTGGTGTCTGCGGGTTCCCGGCAAATCAGCGTCACGGCGTCCTACACCGATGGCTTTGGCGTTAAAGAATCCTTAACTTCTAGCGCGATGACTTCAGCATCGGGGCAAACTTATGAAGTTTTGGGGCTGAATAACCGCCCCAATACATCGCCAGCTCTTACTACATTATCTGATGATAGCTTTATGATTGCATATAAATCAATATCTGTATGGACAGGGCCCCAATTTTCTTCAAGCTTAACATATCGCAACGAATATAATTCTAATTACAATCAAATATTTTCTGGACCGCCAATTTACTTGAATGACCCATCTATCTCCAGTTTGCGTAGTGGATATATCATAACTTATTCATACTCATCAACTGGGTCAACCGGATCCGATATTTATGCTGAAACAAATTTATCCATAAATAATTCAATCCGCACAAAAATAAATACCTACTCCCTCAAGCAGCAATCTAAACCCTCCGTCGCGGAGCTTGAAGACGGTAAAGTGGTGATCACTTGGACCTCTCAAGATCAAGATGGTCAAGGCATGGGAATATATGCACGGATCTTAAATTCTGATGGCAGCTTCTTAAGCTCAGAGTTCCTCGTGAATTCGGGCATTCATGGCGATCAGTTTGATGCCGAAGTAGTCTCACTCCAGAATGGTGCATTCGCGATTGCGTGGTCATCGCTCGAGGGCTTGTCAAAATCGGTTTATATGAAGATTTTTGACAGTCAAGGAGCCAACCTTTCAGGAGATATCCTGATCACCGATCAAGTGGCCTGCAGCAATCCACAAATAACTTCTTTGTCCGATGGCTCACTTGTCATCGTCTGGTCCTCGGATCACGCGGGAAGCAGCGACATTTATCTGCAGAGATTCACTCCAGAAGGGATTTCTCTCGCCGAAGCGACAAGGGTCAACAGCTACACCAGTGGAACTCAGAATCAAGCCAGCCTCTGCGCCTTGGTCGACGGCGGCTACGTCATTTCCTGGACCTCCGTGGGCCAGGACTCTTCCGAAGGCGGCATCTATGCCCAACGTTTTCATGCAGACGGCAGTGCCTATGGGTCGGAATTCCGAGTCAACACCTACACCGCTCTTGAGCAATCTCATCCCACCCTCACCGCCTTTGCCGATGGCGGCTATCTCATCGCTTGGCAATCCTATAAACAATACAATTCGAATTTCTCCATCTACAGCCAGCGTTATGACAAAAACAGCCAGCCGATAGGAACGACGACTTGGTCAGGAATGACTGATGTTGACAATATTTTTGCCACCGAAGGAAGCGATACGATCAACCTCATCGGCACGGGGGATACAGTGCTTGCCAAAGCTGGCAACGACCTGATCGGCGTGACAACAACAGACTTCGCCCTGATCGATGGTGGCGAAGGCTACGACCAATTGACGAGCTCAATCAATCTTGATTTTAGCCTCATCGATGACCAGAAAATCCAAAACATCGAAGCCTTGGTCCTGACGAGCTCCGGCCTTAGGATCACCCTTAGCGACAGCGATGTCCTCGCCCTGACCGATGATCGCCAAACCCTGAAAATTTTCGCCGCCAGTGGCTACGTCAGCGAATTGATTCAACTCGATTCGGGATGGACGGAGACGGAGTTCACGGCGTCCTACGTCACCCTGCAAAAAAATCAGGCGACCTTGATCCTTCACCGGAGTCTGGATCGGGTGGGGACGAATGACGCTCCGATGGGCTCGGTGAGGATCAACGGCACTCCGACACAAGGCCAAACTCTCACAGCCTCAAATACTCTTGCGGACGCCGATGGGCTGGGCACGATCAGCTATCTTTGGCTTGATGCTGATGGCCATAACTACGGCAGCGGCGATCAGCTTCTCCTCACTCAGGAGCATGTCGGCAAAACCCTTTTGGTCCAAGCCACCTATGTCGATGGGCACGGTCAAGAAGAGAGTCCCAGCTCCAGCGCCGTTCTGATCGCCAACATCAATGAAAACCCGAGTGGCAGCCTGGGGATCTTGGGCTCAATGGAAATCGGCGCCGAACTGGTCGCCGACACCTCTTCCATCGCGGACGCCGATGGCCTGGGGACTTTCCATTACCAATGGTGGGTCGACGGCAATCCCATCGGTGACGACTCTTCCAGCTACATCCTGCAAGCTGCAGACCTCGGTAAAGCCATCGGCCTGGAGATCAGTTATACCGACCTCTGCGGGACTGAAGAAAAACTCGGCTTCAACCATGCCGTCTTCTCCAAGATCAAAAACATCTTCTTGAAAGATACCGAAATCGCGGACAAATTCCTCGCCGTCTCGGATCAGATCACCGTCAACGAAAGCGGCTGGATCTTCAGCGGCTCCAGCACCGGCCGCTATGGACAACTCAGTGTCGCTGCTGACGGCAAATACACCTTTACGCCCAACGAAGCCAAGATCAATCTCCTCCCGCTAGGCGATTTCGAAGAATCCTATTCCCTGGTCGCCAGCAAAGACGGCCGCCAAGAAAGCTTCACCCTCCTGGTCAGCGTCCAAGGCCGCGATGACGCCGACTTGAACTTCAAGCCGCAACACAGCTATTCCAGCAAAATCTCGATCTCCGAATCGGCTGATGGCGGCTGGGTCAGCTCCTGGTTATCCTCCAGCTCTTACTACCAACAGGAATTCACTTCCGCCGGAACCCGCAAAGGCAGCGAAACCTCGATCGCCACCCCGATCCTGGCCCCCTTGACGGCAAAGCTCGTCAACGGCGGCAGAATCGAACTTTTAACTGTTGGCAATGATCTTCATCAGCAGCTCATTTCCCCGTCGGGCGTGATCCAGCCTTCAAGCCTGGTTTACAGCTACACCACGGGTTATTGGTCGAACGCGTCGGTCACGGCCTTGAAGGATGACTCCTGGGTCATAACTTGGACGGCCACGGACGGCTTGGAGCCTTATATCAATTACACGAGCTCCGGCATTTGGCAGCAACATTTCGAGGCTTCCGGGCTTCCCGCCGGCCCCCAGTATCGGATCAATGGCAGCATTATCGGCACTCAAGACGGAGCGGTCACCGCGACACTTGCCGATGGCGGCTGGGTCACCGCTTGGGTTTCCACCCAATCCACCACCACCGACGGCATCTTCATGCAGCGCTTTGATGCCAATGGCCATCGATTGAGCTTGGAAACCTTGGTGAATGCGAAGTCTACAAATGCCCGTCCCGCAATCACTGCGCTTTCTGATGGCGGCTGGATCATTGCTTGGGGGGAATACTCCAACGGCATCTTTATGCAGCGTTACGACGCCGATGGCCACCCCATCAGCCACTCCGAGCAGAGCGGCAGCATCGCGACGGAAACCCTCACCGGCAGCGCGGGTGCCAAGGACCTGATTCTCGGCATCGGCGCTGGCGACTCCGCCTTCGGCCTCGCCGGTGATGACATCTTTGAAATCAACAGCAACGACATCGCGCTTGTCGACGGAGGCGACGGCGACGACACCTTGCGGATCACGCAAAGCATAGATTTTGGCATCGTAGCCCCCAAACTCACATCGATCGAGCACCTGCGCGTCGACAGCATTCTTGCTGACGGGACTATTATTGACACCAACGTTAGCCGGAATTTGGAAATTCGCGCCGCTTATACCTTCACCGGCACAAACGACGGGACCGGCCACAACATCTGGACTGATGCAACGGGCCGCAAGCTCTTGGTTGATTCTGACATTGTGGTCGCAGCGCACTCGGCCACAGCCACACTTTCTTTCAGCGGCAAGGTTGAAGAAGGCACTTCAATTTTCGCCTCGGTCTCTTCCTTGGCCGACCAAGATGGCGCTCCTTCTATCGTGTCGTACACGTGGGAAGTTTCATCCAACGGCTCCACTGGCTGGACCGCCGCTCCGGGCACAACGAATACCGTCAACTACGCCATCCCCTCGGATCAATCCCTGGTCGGCCAGTACCTTCGCTTCAGAATCACCACTAACGACGGTACGATTCTAAGCTCCTCTGGCTCGCTCGTGGCTAATGTCAACGACGCGGCCACCGCCACGCTTTCGATCAACGGCACTGTCGAAGAAGGCGCCTCGATTTCCGCCTCCGTCGCCGCTCTCGCCGACCCTGATGGCGCCCCATTGATTTCTTCCTACGTTTGGCAAGTCTCTTCCGACGGTATCTCCGGCTGGGCCACCGCGCCTGGAACTGCTAATGCAGCCAATTATGCCATCCCTGCAGCGCAAGTTCTGGCCGGCAAATACCTCCGCTTCAGCATTACGACCAACGACGGCACCGTGATCAGCTCATCCAGCTCGCTCGTCGCCAATGTCAACGATCCAGCCACGGCATCGCTTTCGATCAGCGGCACTGTCGAAGAGGGTGCCTCGGTGTCCGCTGGCATCGCCTCTCTTTCCGACCCTGATGGATCTACCTCGATCTCCTCCTGCGCCTGGGAAGTTTCGTCCAACGGCACAAGCGGTTGGACCGCCGCTCCTGGGACTTCTAACACAGCGAGCTACGCCATCCCCTCGGATCAATCCTTGGTCGGCAAGTACCTGCGCTTCAGCATCAGCACCGATGACGGCACGGTTCTAAATTCCAGCGCCACACTGGTTGCCAATGTCAATGATCCCGCCACGGCTATTCTCTCGATCAGCGGCAGTGTTCAGGAAGGTGGATACGTAACCACTTCCATCGCTTCCTTGATCGATCCAGACGGAAACCCTTCGATTTCCTCTTACGCCTGGGAAGTCTCATCGAACGGTTCCACCGGTTGGACCGCCGCTCCCGGACTTGCGACCTCAGCAAACTACGCCATCCCCTCGGACCAATCTCTCGTCGGCAAGTACCTGCGCTTCAGTATCAGCACCAACGATGGCACAATTCTAAGCTCATCCGGCTCCGTCGTTGCCAATGTCAACGACCCAGCATCTGCCACTTTGGCTATCACAGGCCGGGTCGAGGAAGGAGCCTCGGTTTCAGCTTCGATCAGCTCTTTGGTCGATCCAGACGGAACTTCTTCGATTGTCTCCTACACTTGGGAAGTTTCAAGCAATGGTTACACGGGGTGGACCACAGCTCCTGGAACTGCGAACACCGTGAACTACGCCATCCCTTCGGATCAATCTCTCGTCGGCAAGTACCTCCGCTTCAGCATTACCACGGACGACGGGACACTTTTGAGCCATTGGGGCTCATACGTGTCCAATGTCAACGATGCTGCCACTGCGACGCTCTCCATCTTCGGCACTGTTGAAGAAGGCGCCTCGGTTTCAGCTTCCGTCCTCGCCTTGGCGGATGAGGATGGCACCCCCTCGATTTCCTCTTATTCCTGGCAAGTGTCGTCCGATGGCTCCACAGGCTGGACTACCGCCCCAGGCATTGCTGGCACTAGCAATTATGCCATTCCTTCCGATCAATCTTTGGTAGGTAAATACCTGCGCTTCAGTATCAGAACCAACGATGGCACGACTCTGAACTCATCCAACTCTTTCGTCACTAATATCAATGACTCTGCGACTGGAGATATCATCATCCTAGGAACCCCGAATGTTGGCCAAACTCTTTCTGTTATCAGCGCCCTGAGCGATGGAGATGGTCTCGGAACTATCTCATACACGTGGCTCGCCGACGGTTCAGCCATCGGTACGGGAGACAGCTTGATCCTGAGCGAAAGCCAGATTGGTCAATCCATCAGTGTCCTCGCTTCCTACACAGATGCCGGTGGCACATTCGAAAGCCGGACATCCTCGCCCATTCCGTTGAATGGTTCCATCACCGGTTCAGTTGTCATCTCGGGTTGGGTCGAAGTGGGTCAAATTTTGACCGCTTCCAATACCTTGGCTGATTCCGATGGACTTGGCCCCATCACCTACACTTGGTTTGCCGACGGCAACGCCATTGGCTCGGGGAGCAGTATCACTCTTACTCAGGCGCAGCTCGGTAAATCGATCTATCTGGCTGCTTCCTATATCGATGGGTCTGGTGCTTCCGAAAAGGTCAATTCTTTAGCTCAAATCGCTTCCGATTCTCCTAAAGATCTTCGAGTGAACACCTATACCGCCTCCAATCAAGTGTGGCCTTCCGCAACCCTTTTGAAAGACGGTGGCTGGGTGGTCACTTGGACATCCTACTATCAAGATGGTGGTGGCGGCGGAGCATACGGACAAGGCGTCTACAGTCAGAGATATGCTTCCAATGGCATGAAAATTGGCCGTGAAAAACAAGTCAATACCTTTACTTATTCTGACCAAATGGATTCTACTGTGGCCGCCTTGGAAGATGGTGGCTATGTGATCTCCTGGTCATCACACAATCAAGACTACGATCAAAATTATCATCCGGGGATATTCCAGCAGAGATATGACGCTCACGGGAATCCTCTAGGGGCAGAAAGACAAGTCAATACCTTCAGTGAGGGCACTCAGCAAGCCAGCACTATTCTAGGCTTAAAAAATGGCGGCTGGGTGGTAGCATGG
The DNA here is from genome assembly GCA_039798785.1 of Verrucomicrobiota bacterium. Classification (GTDB taxonomy): domain Bacteria; phylum Verrucomicrobiota; class Lentisphaeria; order Lentisphaerales; family Lentisphaeraceae; genus CAMCSH01. Next base: position 7,490 of record JBDKFG010000067.1, read on the forward strand.
GAGTCAGGTTATAGCATCAGACAGCAAGTCTATAGTGCCGATGGTAGTCTCGTTGGATACGAAACAATCGTCAGTTCCTGGGGAGATAATCACGAACCCTATCTGACAGCTCTATCCGATGGCGGCTGGCGAGTTTATTGGGAAACCTCTGTTTATTACGGTCCATCATCTTATGGCCCAGCAGGAGTGACGCCCCGCCGAGGCATTGTCTGGCGAGATTACTCTGCGACAGGGGATGCCATCGGCAATGAAGTTTTCTCGTATTCAACGTTTACTGATAATTCAACACACATCGGACTTCAAGACGGCGGATGGCTGGATACATGGTCTGCCGATGGTCAAGATGGCTCGGGCATGAACATTTACAGTCAGCGTTTTGACTCTTCCGGCAACCGCGTCGGAGGCAATCTTTACGCCGGGAGCGCATCCCAGGATCAATTTTTCGGCACGCGTAACAGTGACGAGTTTATCTCTATCTCCACAGGTGACCGCTCCTACGGCCTCGCCGGCGATGACAGCTTCGTCCTCGCTTCCCACGACTTCGCCCTCATCGACGGCGGTGCCGGCCAGGATAAACTGACCCTCGCCGGAAACCTCGATTTGACCGCTCTCGACGATGCCAAGCTCACGAGCATCGAGATCATCGACCTGAACGGCAAAAACCTCGCCTTGAACCTCGCCGAAGTGCTCAACTTGAGCAGTGCGCTCACCCTCAAGGGCAGCGGCACGCTGGATCTGCTCGATACCTGGACCCCAGGCGCCACGGCCAATGGCTACACCAATTACACCCAAGATGCCGCCAGCCTCCTGGTGGATGTCCACATCAACGTCGTCTAAACACCCGGAAAAAAGCCCCTCGCATCGCTGCAAGGGGGCTCATTTACAACACTTAGAATGGTACGCCGAACTGGGTTCGAACCAGTAACCGTCCGCTTAGAAGGCGGATGCTCTATCCGATTGAGCTATCAGCGCGTGAGAGTGCGGAACTTAGACGCAGGAGATGGAAAAACAAGGCCGGAACAAGGCGAGTCTCAATCCTTCGCAGCAAAGCTGGTGGCATCGCCGATGACGCGCCCCATGAGTTTACGTGCCCGCAGGATGCCGATCGCCCGACGGCTGGCAGGATCTATCACCGGCAGGGATTTGATGTTCATCTCCCGCATGGTGTTGAACGCGGCAGTGATGTTGTCCTGAAGATTGACCGCTGCCGGATGACGGGTCATGACATGCTCACACGCCGTGTCCCCGGGGAGCTGCTTGCCATGCGCCTTGACCAGATCGGTGAGCGTGATCACTCCGAGAAGAGGTCCGTTCTCCTCAGAAATAAAGAGCGACTCCCAGTCGCCGGTCTCGAAGAGGCGGGCAATGGCGTGCAGAGGCGTCGCGGGAGGGACCAGAGGCGGAGGCGGCTCCATCACCTGGCTGAGCGGAAGGCTGGCGATGGCATCGAGCACCTTGTCGCTGCTGAGATACCCACGCCGGATCTTGGCCTGGGCTATCGCCTGCCGCAATGGCTCAAGCGCCCCGGAGATGCGCCTGAAGACCTGCGGACCGAGAACGATGACCTCGACAGGCCCGCGCGCTCGCACCGCCTTCGTGCGGGCACTGCGGTCGATCAGCGCCTGCTCGCCGAAGAAATTCCCCGGCCCCAGAAGAGCGATGGTCTGGGCGCCGTCTTGACCCTCTCGGACCACTTCGACCTCGCCTTTCTCAATGACGTAGAAGGCATCTGCAGGGTCGCCCTGGTGGAAGATCCAGTCCCCTGGTTCGTAATGGGCGTGCGACACCCGCTCGGTGTTCGATGCGCGTTCGTGCGCAAGGTCGCGAGGAAAAAGCAGCAACCAGGCCCAGTCGGCGCCGACTTTGATCCGTCGCGACAGAGTGGGAAGCTTGAAGAGGTAGACGCCGCGCCAGACGAACCAGGCCCAGAAGCCGGAGAGCTTGAAGCCGAGCATCTCGGCGACGGCTTTGTGGCCTCCGATCGAACAGAGCTGGCCTAGGCAGCGGAAGGAGAAGGGCTTGGTGCCTTCGCCACGCAGGACTCGGAGGATGTTGTCGGCCAGCTGCGACCCTTGACGCATGGCGAACTGTCCTGTGGGAGGCGAGGGCTGGCCGTCGTAGGCATTGGGGACGAGAGCGCAGTCGCCGCAGGCCCAGGCGGAATCGAAGCCCTTCAGGCGCATGTCGGCATCAGTGATGAGCTTGCCTTTGTCGGCAGCGGCCTTGAGCTTCTGGACGAAGGGAGCGGGGGAAGTGCCGACGGTGCAGACCACGGTGCCGGCCTCGAGGAAGCTGCCATCCTTGAGGCCGACTCCCTCGGGTGTGGCCATGGCGGCGCGGGCGTTGAGGACGAATTTGATCCCGTGCTTCTTCATCTTCTCGAGGGCGAAATCGCGCAGGGAGCTGGAGATTTCAGGAAGGATCTGGTCTCTGGAGTGGACGACAGTGACGGAAATCTCGCTCTCCGGCAACCAGGAGTAGTAACGGCGAGAAGAGCGCACCAGATCGTTGATCTCGCCGGCGACCTCGACGCCGGAATAGCCGCCACCGACGACAACGAAGGAGAGGAACCAGCGGCGACGCATGGGATCGCTGCAGACCTCTGCCTTCTCGAGTTGGCGGAGGACGTGCGAACGCAATTCGGCGGCGTCGCCTACGGTCTTCAAGGGAAAAGCGTGGTCGGCCATGCCCGGGACGGAATTGAGGTCGGCAATGTTCCCTGAGCTGATGACGACATGATCGTAGGGAAGAGCCGCCTCGGCGCCGTCCCAGTCTTCGTAGACCACCTGTTTCTTCTCGAGGTCGATACTCAAGACCTCTTCGGTGCGGCAGAGGACGCCCGGAAGCATCTGCCGCAAGGAGGCCATGACGTCGGAAGGATCGAGGCTGGAGCCGACGCAGTCGGCCAGGAGCGGACTGAAGACCATGTGGTTCTCGCGGCTGAAGAGGACGACCTCCGCCTCCTCCTTCCTCAGCTTGGACATCAGCCGTTTGGCGCTGGCGACGCCGGCGAAGCCGCCGCCGATGATGACGATGCGTTTCATCAATTGACCACCATGCCTTCACCGGAGAATTCCAGGACGCGAAGGCGGACGCGAAGATCCTCGAGCTCCTTCTTACGGCTGATCAGGCGGCGGGTCAGCGCCAGCTGGCGCTGGAAGGCGGCCCGTTCGGCGGGTCCGGACTCCTTTGGCTTGGCAAGTTCCTTTTCCAGCTCGGCCTGTTGCGACTGGAGCTCCTCGATCTCACGGAGGCAGATGCGGCGGCAAAGCTGCTCGAGGCGAGACATCGAGGCGTCGCAGTTCTGCCCGGCTTCGCGCTGGCGCTCGATCTTGCGTCCGGTGAAAAAGGCATCGAGCCTGTCGCTGCATCCCGCCAGGAAAGCCTTGCCGCTGCCCGGCACCTCGCCCTCGAGCTCGTCGAAGCGCTCCCGGGCGGCCAGAAGCTGCAGACCAGCGCGCAGGTCGAGCATCAGCGCTTCATCACTGCCGCGAAGCGCCGCCCGAGACTTCCATTCAGCCAGCCAGGGCAGCAAGGCGGGGGCTTCCTCCGCGTAAAAACCTTCCAGAGAAGGGAAATCCGCCGCCGCGCAACGCCGAGCGACCTCTGCATCCTCAAGATCTTCGAAGGCCTCGGGCCCTCCCAATTCGATCGCCGGAGGCGGGGCGGGAGGCGAGTATCCAGGACCTTGGCAGGCGGCGAGGACAAAGGAAAAGGCGCTGATCAGTATCCATTGGTGAGTTTTCATTTTTTTCTCCGGCTTCCATGGGCGAGGAAAGACAAGCTGCGTTATCTTAAGGCCTGCCTGCCCAAGATGCCAAGTCCGTGCAGCGAATTCGGAACTGGCAACGCGATTTTTCTCACTGTGATCTCGACCAAGGAAGCTACATGAGCGACGATCTCTACAAAACCACCATCACCATGGCCATCCGCCCCGGGACGACCAAGGTCAACCCTTTGAGTGGCGCCGCCTCCAACAAGGAGCTCAAGCCGGCATTTTTCGTCCTTGAGAAGGGCCAGGTGAGGAAAGTCGAAATCGATGATGATCACTTCGTCTACACCATCGGCAAGGACCCCGATGCCGACATCCGGATCAGCGACGGCTCGGTCGCCGGCGTGCAGGTCTCCTGCGTCAAGTTCGGCGACCAATGGTTCTTCATGGACTGCGGCCCCACCGACAACAGCCTTTTCGACGGCATCTCGCGACGTCAGGTGATCATCCGCTCAGATGCCCGTCTGGTGATCAAGGTCGGCTCCGCCTGGGTCATCTATTGCGGCCTCGACAGCGACACCTACAACGAAACCGACTCGGTGGCCCTGCGCCGCTCCCTGCTCGAAATCCAAGGCCGGCAGCAGCCGGATTCCGCCTCGGTCACGCTGCGGTGCCTGGGGCAGGAGCAGACCTCCTCGGCCGCCCCCATCCTCGTCGGCTCCCATGAATCCTGCGACTTCCGCCTCCGCGACAGCAAACTGCCCCCCTTCGCCTTCGTCCTCTACTGGAACCAGAAAGGTTTGTTCATCGAGGACCTTACCCTCGGCAATCCCGGCCTTGAGGTCTCCGGCCAGAAGCTCATCGGCAGCCGATTGATCAACGACAGTCTCGACTTGACTTGCATCGGGCTGAAGTTCCGTCTTGAAATCCACGGCGTCCCCTCCGAACAGGCCGAAGAGATCACCAGCAAATATTCCAAGGTACCGCGACTCACCCTCACCAACACCAGCGGCCAGCTCTCTTCAATCATTCTCATGCCGGCGCGCGACCAGCTCAGCATCGGCCGCAGTCCCGATGCGCGCATCTGCATTCCGGACCCCTCCGTGTCGCGCCTCCACGCCTACATCACGGTGAAGGAGAAACAGATCATGCTGCAGGACAACCAGTCCTCCAACAAGACCTTCGTCAACCTCAAGGAAGTGCAGCGCGCCATCCTTCGAGCCGGCGACATCGTCGAGTTCGGTTCGGTCCCTTTCCTCGTCCACTACGAAGCGCAGCGCTGAGCGGGCTCAGTTTAAACAGTTCAAGAAGTTTAAGCGAACCTGCATCTGCGCACTGGACCTTCCGATAGCCACCCCGTCGCTCAGCTTCTTCAAACCCTTGAACTTTTTAAACTGGCTGACGCATGAAATTCCAGCTCCACAGCGACTACGCTCCTGCGGGCGACCAACCAGCGGCCATCGCCGCCCTGGTGGCGGGACTTCAGCGCGGCCAGCGTTTCCAGACCCTGCGCGGGGTCACCGGCTCCGGCAAGACCTTCACCGCCGCCAGCGTCATCGCCGCGGTGAACCGCCCGGCCCTGGTGGTGTCCCAGAACAAGACTCTCGCCGCCCAGCTCTATTCCGAACTGAAGGCCTTCTTTCCTGAAAACCGGGTCGAATATTTCGTCAGCTACTACGATTACTACCAGCCGGAAGCCTACATCCCGGCCACCGACACCTACATCGCCAAGGACTCGGCGATCAACGACGAGATCGAGAAATTCCGCCTCAGCGCCACCACGGCTTTGCTGGAGCGCCACGACGTCATCGTCGTCGCCTCGGTCTCCTGCATCTACGGCCTCGGCACCCCGGCGGAAATCCTCAAGCTCTGCGTCCCGATCACCGTCGGCAGCGGCCAGGGGCGAGACAAGCTCCTGCGGGCCTTGCTCGCAGCGCAATACACACGCAACGACATCGCCGCGACCAGCGGTGAGTTCAGCGTCAGCGGCGACACCGTCAACATCCACCCGGCCTGGCGCGACGAATATTTCCGGGTCGAATTCTTCGGCGACGAAGTCGAATCGATCACCCTGCGCGATCCCCTCAGCCGCAAGGTGCTGGACAAGCTGAGCAGCATCACGATTTTTCCGGCAACCCATTACGCCGCCTCGCGCGACCTGATCGACACGGTGGTGCCGCAGGTGATGAAGGAGATGGAAGAGCGGGTGCGCTGGTTCGAGTCGAAGGGCCGCCTGGTCGAGGCGCAGCGTCTGTCACAGCGCACCATCCACGACATGGAGATGCTGCGCGAGATCGGCCACTGCCAGGGGATCGAGAACTACTCGCGCTACCTCACCGGCCGCGCCCCCGGCGAACGTCCCTTCTGTCTCCTCGACTTCTTCCCCAAGGACTTCATCACCATCGTCGACGAGTCGCACGTCACCCTGCCGCAGTTCCGCGCCATGTACAACGGCGACCAGTCGCGCAAGAACATGCTGGTCGAACACGGCTTCCGCCTGCCTTCCGCCCTCGACAACCGGCCGATGAAGTTCGAGGAGTTCGAGGCGGTTCTCGGCCAGACCGTCTTCGTCTCCGCCACCCCGGCCGAATACGAATCCTGCGGCGGCCCGCCAGTGGAGCTCGTCGTCCGCCCCACCGGCCTGGTCGATCCGCCGGTGGAGATCCGTCCGCTCGCACGCCAGCTCGATGACCTGGTCGAAGAGATCCATCGGACCATTGAAAAGGGTGGGCGCGTCCTCGCAGCAGCCCTCACCAAGAAGACCGCCGAAGACCTCGCCGAATGGCTGAAGAAGATCGACATCAAGGCGACCTATCTCCACTCCGACGTCGACACCCTCGACCGGATCGAGACACTGCGAGACCTGCGTTCCGGCGCCGTCGACGTGCTCATCGGCATCAACCTCCTGCGCGAAGGGGTCGACCTGCCCGAGGTCAAGCTGGTCGCCATCCTCGACGCCGACAAGGAAGGCTTCCTGCGCAGCACCACCGCCCTGATCCAGCTTGCCGGACGCGCCGCCCGCAACGCCGAGGGCCGCTGCCTCCTTTACGCCGACAAGTCGACCGACTCGATGCAGGAATTCCTGCGCATCAGCGACGAACGCCGCCGCCGCCAGCAGGACTACAACCGCGAGCACGGCATCGTGCCCCGCTCGGTCGTACGCGGAATGCAAGCCAGTCTCCACCAGGAAGATCCTGGTCACGCCCCCAGTCAGCGTCCCGGCAAGAAAAAAGCCTGGAGCGCCGACGAAGTCGCCGAAGAAGCGGCGAAATACGGCGCCGAGCAGCTGCAGACGCTCCGCGAAGAGATGCTGGCCGCCGCCGCCGCGATGGAGTTTGAACGCGCCGCCCAGCTGCGCGACCGCATCAAAGCACTCGAACGCGGCGAGACTCCGGCCCCCTCGGTCAAGAAGTCCCGCGGACGCCGAAAATAAACTTGGCAAATCCCCTCCCCTGTGTATCCTAAGGCGATTGCCGCCTAGCCACTAGGCGGAAGCCCAACTCTAGCTGCCAAGGAGTTCGACATGCCCTCTGCCTACAAAATGAAAGACAGCCCCTTGATCATCACAGAAGGCGGCCTCGACCAAGTCGGCTGGATTCTCGACGTCTCAGGCTATCATTTTGATACGAACTCCGAAGCCGACCTCCGCAAAATCCAGATCTCCCCGGTTCTGGGCTACAATATTGGCCTTGCCAACTTCCCGACCTTCTCGCTCTTCGACATGTATCAGGGAATCCCTGTCTTCTCCCACGACGGCAAGGAGTTCTCACCTTACATCCGCCTCTCAGTCGACTTCGTCGGCAGCGCCGGCATCGCTCCGATCAATCTCGGCACCTTGGACTACTTTGCAGGCCATGGCATCCAATACTTCCGCGAAAACGACGACCCTGTCTTGGTCAACAACGTCACCCCCGCCTTGCCCTATCATGGTCGAGTCAACTTGCAGGACATGTTTATCGTCTCAGATCCTGAAAGCCCGATCATCCGCTACGAAGTGGTCTCAGCACTCAACGGCAAAGTGATGATCGACAACCGTCAGGTGAAAGGCTTCAGCGTAGATGAGCTGGCCTCCGGCGTCGTCGAATTCCTCCACACCGGTAGCGCCCTCGACCCTGAAGTCGAGGTCATCGTCCGCGCCGTCGCCTTCGACCGCTCCTATTCCAACGAGCTCAGCACCACCTTCAATTACACATCCCCTGATTCGGTCGTCACCAATCGCCTCAGCCTGCCCGCCGACCAGCGCGTCACCTTGAGCACCAAAAACTTCAAATTGGTCAACGACAACCAGCTCGAATCCACCCAGTTCGACAACTACATCATCCGCTTGGACATCCAAGGCGCAGATGGCACCCAGGACTCGATCAAGATCTGGCAAAACAACATCGAAGTCGTCACCGCCCAATTCAAATACGAAGATCTCACCTCCGGCGACATCCAAATCAAATACCATTACGACGACAAGGGTGCCACCCAGGCCAATCTCGACATCGCCTACGCCGTCTATCGCAGCCAGACCGACTTCGACAACTCGGCCCCCTTCCTCCAAGGATTCTTGCCGATCCGCACCCTCGACAAGCCCTACAGCTTCAACGCCGCGCCCACCATCACCTATCTCGAAACCCCGTCCACTTGGGATGAAGGCAAGAAAAACCCCGTCTCCCTCGCCGACATGGGTATCAGCTCCATCGACGACGATTACTCCGAGCCCACCGGCCTGCTCCTCACCATGACCAGCGTCTCCGGCGGAAAATTCACTCTCGACGACAAGACCACCAGATCCTTCACCCTCTCCGAAGTCAACGAAGGCCGCGTCTTCTTTGTCCAAGACGGCCACCCGGGGCACAAGCCGACCTTCACCTTCACCCTCTCCGACTCCATGGGCAGAAGTGTCAAGTCAAAGAAAATCATCGCCGAACTCGCCGAAACCAACGACGATCCGATCCTCAAGATCGGCAGCGCCTTGGTCCTTCGCGAGAACAAAGAGGCAGTCCTGACCACCAAACACCTGAAATACAGCGACTCCGAATACAGCCCCGGCGTCGACGACGACAGCATCCGCTTCTTCCTCGACCAGAGCGTCGCCAACAGCTTCGAACTCCGCGTCGCCGGAACCGAAGACGTCAGCTTCAGTCTCGCCGACTTGAAGAGCAACCAGGTCACCATCACCGCCTTGAGCAATAGCGCCCCGAGCATCCGCTTCTACGTCCGTGATGAAGATTATGACGACATCCTCTTCACCGGTGAATCCAATCACATCAACCTGGTCACCTCCTTCACCACCGTCAACAACGCCCCGGTGATCGAAAAGGCCAGCCTCGACGATGGTGCCGAAGGGGTCGTCGGCGACAACCTCTACAAGCTCAATCTCGGCGTCTACGATGACGAATGGATCAACGACGAAATGCTCAGCCAGCTCACCGTCAGCGTCGCCTCCAGCCACGGCGTCAAGCTCTTCATTGGCACCACGCAAGCGCAATACTTCAATTACCACCTCAGCGACTTCGTCAGCATCAAGACTGACCCAGAGACCTACCAAGGCCTGATCCTGAAAATCACCGACGGCGTCAACACCGTCTACACCGAGAACCTCTTCGCCTAATCTCCAGACAGTAAATTCCGCGGCGCGCCCCCACCGGCGCGCCGCTTTTTCATTGCAGCTTGTTCGGACTCCGCTAAGGTGTCTGGCACATCAATCCAAACGGAGATTCAAACCATGGCCGACTTCAACTACGCTCCCGCTTTCCAGATCGAGAAAGACGACACCAAGTACCGCAAGCTCGAACTCGGCGGCGTCGAATCCATCCAGCTCGGCGACCAGGAATTCCTCAAGATCGCCCCGGAAACCCTCACCGCCCTCGCCGCCGAAGCCTTCCACGACGTCTCCCACCTGCTCCGCACCAAACACCTCGAATCGCTCGCCAGCATCCTCAAGGACCCCGAAGCCTCGAAGAACGACAAGTTCGTCGCTCGCGAACTGCTCAAGAACGCCGCCATCGCCGCTAAAGGCGTCCTGCCCTCCTGCCAGGACACCGGCACCGCCATCATCATGGGCAAGAAGGGCCAGTTCGTGATCACCGGCGGCGATGACGAAAAGGCCCTCTCCGAAGGGGTCTTCCGGGTCTATGCCCACGACAATTTGCGCTACTCGCAAGTCGCGCCGCTCTCCATGTACGAGGAGAAGAACACCGGCACCAACCTGCCGGCCCAGATCGACCTCTACGCCACTTCCGGCAGCAAGTACGAATTCCTGATGATGGCCAAGGGCGGCGGATCCGCCAACAAGACCTATCTCTACCAGAAGACCAAGGCCCTGCTCAACGAGAAGTCGATGCTGAAGTGGATCGAGGAAGCGGTGCGCGGACTCGGCACCGCCGCCTGCCCTCCCTACCACCTGGCCCTGGTCGTCGGCGGCACCTCCGCCGAAGCCACGCTGAAGACGGTCAAGCTCGCCTCCGCCGGCTACCTCGATCACCTGCCCGAGAAGGGCGACCTCACCGGCCGCGCCTTCCGCGACCGCGAGCTGGAGGCCAAGGTGCTGCAGATCACCCGCGACATCGGCCTCGGCGCCCAGTTCGGCGGCAAATACTTCTGCCACGACGTCCGGGTCATCCGCCTGCCCCGCCACGGCGCCTCCTGCCCCGCCGCGATCGGCGTCTCCTGCTCCGCCGACCGCAACATCAAGGCGAAAATCACCAAGGACGGCGTCTTCCTCGAACAGCTCGACGAAAGCCCCGAACGCTTCCTCCAAAGCACCGCCGCCGCTGCCGTTGACCAGCTCATCGCCCTCGACCTCAACGACCCGATGGAAGTCAACCTCGCCAAGCTCAAGGATCAGCCCACCCTGACCCGCGTCAGCCTGAGCGGCCCCCTCGTCGTCGCCCGCGACATCGCCCACGCCAAGTTGATGGAGCGTCTCGCCAAGGGCGAAGGTTTGCCCGAGTACATGAAACGCTACCCGGTCTATTACGCCGGCCCCGCCAAGACCCCCACCGGCATGGCCTCCGGCTCCTTCGGCCCGACCACGGCGCAGCGCATGGACCCCTATGTCGGCCCCTTCCAGGAAGCCGGCGGCTCCCTGATCATGCTGGCCAAGGGCAACCGCACCCCGCAGGTCCGCGAAGCCTGCGGCAAACACGGCGGCTTCTACCTCGGCTCGATCGGCGGCCCCGCCGCGGTCCTCGCCCAGGACAACATCACCAAGGTCGAAGTCCTCGAATACCCCGAACTCGGGATGGAAGCGGTGTGGAAAATCGAAGTCAAGGACTTCCCCGCCTTCATCATCATCAACAACAAGGGCGAGGACTTCTTCGCGAATTTCGAGGGAGAGGAGTGAGGTGAAGCGACCTAGGGGCCTTTGGGTCGCATGGGTCAAAATTCCAATATCCGGGTGCATCCAATGACATCTCCCGATAAATTTGACGAATGGATTTGCCGGATTCGCAGCTCGAATGCCGGCATCTACGAAGATGCCTATTGGAGTGATCGTCCACAAGGCCCCGATGTCGTCCCGAGACTGATCGCGGAGCTTGGCGAGGCCCCCGACGGATACACGCGTGGCAAACTCCTCGAATTGCTCGGGGAAATGGGTGATCCTTCAGTCATACCCATCCTTGCTCAAGAACTGGATCACATGGATACCCAAGTCCGCCAATGGGCAATCTGCGCACTAACACAGCTTGCGCTCCCTGAGTCATTGACCTTGGTGCAAGCTTACAAAAAGGCGCATCCAGATGAAGTCTGATATTCCTGCCCCCTCCCTCCACCCCGTCCCCGACGGCTATCTCGTTCTGCTGGGCGAGATCAAGCAGCGCGTCAAGCAAGCCCAGGTACGGGCGATGCCGTCAACGCCGAGTTGATCCGCCTGTACTGGGAGATCGGGGCCATGTTGGATGCGCGCCAGCGTCAGGAAGGTTGGGGTGCGGCGGTCATTCCGCGCCTGGCTCGCGACCTCAAGAACGACCTCCCCGAGGAGAAGGGATTTTCCGAGCGCAACATCAAGCAGATGATGGCCTTTCATCGCGAGTACCGCGACCTGGAATTTGTGTTGCACAAATTCAGGGTGCTGAGGAAGGTGCGCCCCGCATTCCCCCAGAGCTTCTGCTGCGTTTACCTTGGGGGCATCACGGCGTCTTGATGGCTAAGGTGAAAGATCTAGCCACTCGCCAGTGGTACATGCGAGCCACCTTGGAGCACGGCTGGAGCCGCAACATCCTCCTGATGCAGATCGAAAGCGCCGCACATGCCCGGCAGGGTCGGGCCGTCAGCAATTTTGAACTGCGACTTCCCGCTCCGGAGTCCGACCTGGTCCAGCAAACGCTCAAGGACCCCTATATTTTCGATTTCCTGACCCTCGAAAGCCACTTTCATGAACGCGAGTTGGAAACCGGCCTCGTGGCCCACCTCGAGAAATTCCTACTTGAGCTTGGGCAGGGCTTCGCCTTCGTCGGACGCCAATACCATCTGGAAGTCGGGGAGCAGAACTTCTATCTCGATCTGCTTTTCTACCACTTCAAGCTCCGCTGCTTTGTCGTCATCGAACTTAAGCTTAAGCGGGGCGCAGTACAGGGTCTGGGCAACCTGTAAAAATGCCTAAAATTTCCGCACATTGGAATATTTTAGGAATTTTTTCACGGAAAAATATTTCTTTGAGTGCAAAACATAATTTGATGATGGCACTTTAAAGTCAGATATAGCCTCAAGATGGAACCTTCAGACATCTACATTTCTGATCAGCGTCAATGTCTACCTTTCAACCGCAGGAGCTTTCGGAGCAGCCTACCTGACAATCCGAAGAAGCTGGTCGCAGTTTCACCGAGATGAATCTCTAATTCACAAACAGAAGGAGAAATACCATAAAAGAATGAAGTCTTTGCCGACGCCGCCCGCTGGTACGCCAATCTTCCTCTCCTCACCACATGGAACAGCGACGGAGGGTCCGCAGGTTTCGATCACCACAAAGTCTGCTTCATCTCTTCTGCTCTGGGCCATGAAATCGCTCCGATGCTGTTGTGCCCGCAGGAAATAGCGGCCGTCCTCCGACGCCTCCGCCATCGAATGCGATCCCGAGTCACAATCCCTACGGACTGGAGAGCTCCGTGAAGTGAGATGTAGAGCCTTTGAGATAATTGCCTCTGAAAAAATACAAAGGAATCCCACGATGATCAAACTCGTACACAGCGCCATCCTGCTCTTTTCTTTGTCCCTCTCCAGGCTAGCTGTGGCCGAGGGAGGCGATCCCGGCTACCGGGAAACCATCGCCGCGGCAGCGATCACCACGGGAGGCAAGGTCGACGTGGAGAAATTCACCTCCGCTAAAACCTTTCTTTTTGTCGCCAGCCGTTCCGATTGCTCTGCCTGTGAAAGACCTGGATATGGCGAAAAAAAACTGCAAAATGCGGGCGTACTGGTCGTGATTCTCTCCAAGGACAAAGATAAGGCCGCCATGCATAAGTACATCGGCAAGCGCTTTTTTACGCGATCCCCAGCGCCAATAAGAAAGTCGCCAGCGTCAGCAAATTCACCGGGCTTAAGAAGTACGGGATTCCCTATGCTGTCTTGGCCGATGCTCAGGGTGTCGTCATCCAGCACCAGCACGGTTTTGAGGCTCGGCGCATGCTTAAGAAAACCTTGGAGGTCAAGAACAAATAGCACAGCTCCCAAAACTTCGTTCTCCAAGCTGGCGCATAACCCTAAGTGACCGCCATAAAAAAGAATAAAGACCACTTAAAATCCCTCTCGCACTTGAATGTGCTTTCTCACTCACACAGAGATGTACCTCTGATTCTCCAAACTCCAACACCAAGGAGCCACACCATGAAACTGCTACTTCTCCTTCTTTCTTGCTTCTTCTGCCTCGATCTCGCAGCACAAATTCAGCTTGGCGTCACCACCGAACGCGAAAAATACCTCCGCGACGAAGCAGTCGGGTGCGAAATTATCATTATAAACAGCAGTGGTGCCCAGCTGCGCTTCGATAACCTGGGAGCCAGTGTCCGCATCATTATTATCGACGAAAATAAACAGCAACTCAAACCCTTCAAAGTCGATTATAACCCCATAGACGGACGTATTCTTGCAGCCGGCGAAACCCGCACACTTAACCTCAATATCAACGAACACTATCCCTTATCCAAGGCAGGAAAATACACCCTGGCAGTTGAGCTTTCTCACCCCGCCTTCAAGGTCAAATTTGTCTCTCAAGAACGCCAACTCGACATCAGCCATGGCACCTCTCTCTTGAAACGTGACTTCGGAATGAAAGATCCGCTTGACGCTCGTAAAGTTGTTCAGCGTTATTATGAGTTGATGAAATTCAAGCCGGCTCAGGGTGCCGACGACATCGTGTGCCTGAAAATTGCCGACGACAAATTCGTCTATGGTCTGCACCGTCTCGGCGCGCACGTCAACGGCGTCGACATCGGCCACGACATCGACAGCCTCCACTCAATCCACACCCTGATCCAAGTCAAATCCAAGCTCTTTGTCCATTCCGTCTTCTCTCCCTCTGGCGAGCTGAAGCAGAGCGTCGTCTACAGAGCTGCCGACAAAGAGGTCCTCTCCCTAGACCATTCTTCCCCCGGCAAAATCTCGGTCAAAGGCGGAATCAAACTCACAGAAGGAGTCGATTACCGTCGCGCGGGCAATGATATTACACTCACGCCTAATCCGACAAAGATTCATGATTGAAAATTTGGCCGAGAGATCAAAAAAATCTTTTCTGACGCTCCCTGACATGAAATAGCGGTCGTCCTCAGACGCCACTACCATCGCATGCGACCACGAGTCGCAATCCACGCCCTGGGGAGCTCCGTGAAGTGAGAGCTAGAGCCTTCGACAATTGCCCCCGAAAAAATGAAATAAAGGAATCCCACGATGATCAAACTCGTTCACGCCATCCTGCTCTTTTCTTTGTCCCTCTCCTGCCTTGCTGTGGCCGAGGGCGGCAATCCTAACTACCCGAAAACCATCGCCGCGGCCGCGATCACCAACACGGGAGGCAAGGTCGATGTGGAGAAATTTACCTCCGCTAAAACCTTTCTTTTTGTCGCCAGCCGTTCCGATTGCCCTGCTTGTCAAGCTTTCATGAAAGACCTAGATAAGGCGGAAAAAAATCTGCTAAAAGCGGGTGTGCTGGTCGTGCTCCTCTCCAAGGACAAAGATGAGGCCGCTATGCTCAAGTACATCGGCAAGCACAATTTTTACGCGATCCCTAGCGCCAACAAGGAAGTCGCCAGCATCAGCAAATTGACCGGGCTTAAGAAGTACGGGATTCCCTATGCTGTCTTGGCCGATGCCCAGGGTGTCGTCATCCAGCACGGTTCTGAGGCTAAACGAGTGCTCAAGAAAGCCTTGGAGATCAAGAATAAATAGCGCCGGGCATAGACTTGCCTTTCAAACTGATCGAGCCCAACTTTGAACGCCAGGCTCTGGTGTTGGCGGAATGCCAGAGCGCCGGGCCGAAATCCGTTAACCCCCTCGGAGTCTGCAATGTCACTGCACTTCAAATTCTCGATTCTTCGGCTTTGTTTCGCCGGTGCCCTAGCGTTGCTCGCTATCGGCGTCTGGTGGACTGTGCAAAAACCTGGCAAGGAAATTTCCGGCAAGTGCGCAAGTGCGGCTGCAGATCCAACAGCTTGTTCGGCGGATCGCATCCGCAACGCAGCGACCAGCACGGCGGGGCGAGAAAGCAGCGCAGATCGCGGGACTCGGCTGCAGGAAGAAGCCAGAGCTTTGTTCGAGGTCGAGCCGCTGCTTGGGCTGCGGTGTCTTTCCTTTGACAAGCCAGAGGACCTGGAAAAGTTGCGTCAGGTAAGTCGCAGTCCCGAATTCCGACGTTGGCGCGCGATCGTCCAAGAAACCATTGAGAACGGAGAAGCGCCGAGTCGGCTGGAGCAGAACTCACTAGTTTATCTAGACATAGGGCTTCAACAGCACCAAATCAAGCTGCTTGTTGAGCTGTCGCGCTTGGATGGCGTTGAGGCTGATCCGAGTGCTCTGCACGACGCAATCAAGCTTAATCGCGCCTTTGTGTGCTACGATTCCTGGACCACGGCACTTAGCGGCGCACGCAACAACATAATTGCCGAAATGCGTATTGCCGAAATAATGGAACGACAAGATTCCGAGACTCTGAGCGATTTTTATAATGTCGTGCGTGAGAACGCAGCCATGCAGCTCAGTAGCGTGCCCACTTCGTGGCGCGGCAATCTCAAGTATACCCTCAAGGGGATCTTGGAGAATCCAGCGGAGTATCTGCAGAACTGCTCTGGCGAGGCAAACAGCGAGCTGCAGCATTTTTTTCGCGACCCTGCCCAGATGCAGGATCTCGAGAAGATTCTCAAGGGATTGGAAGGAAGATTTTGTGGGGATTGGGAGCAAAGCACCAACTGGGAACAGCGCTTTCAGACGATCCAAGATTTCGAGGACACCCTGCATCAGAGTCTCGATGGCCGCTTGTCAGAAGACTCCCAATCACATCTAATCGAACTGTTTGGCATGTCGGAAAGCTTGATGCATGACCTCATAACTACTGCTGCCGGGCGCCAGAACCTGGCGGTGCAACTGCTGGTGGAGCAATTCCGCCGCGTACACGGTCGGCTCCCCGTCAACTTAGAGGAAGCGGGCTGGGAATATCCGTCAGAGACCTCCGACATGGTAGCCTACTATAAAATTGAAGCAGGCAAGGCATCAATCGGCACCTCAATTGCCATCCCTAACAAGAATAATAAAGCTAATAAAAACAAATAATAAAGATTGGAAAAACAACATGAATTCCTCAATTCTTCGTTCTCGCCACGTCGCAGGAGCATTGTTATTACTTTTCTTTGGCGGAGTTTGTCTGTGGACACAAAAACCTGAGGCAGAAATCTCCGGTAAGAATGTAGAGGCCGTTGCACGTCCAGTTGCTCACTCAGCGGCGCAAACACTCCAGTCCAGAACTGTCCAACCAGCCAGAACAGCGAGCCGAGACAGCAGCGCAGTCCGCGGCGCTCGGCTGCAGGAAGAGGTCATGGCCTTGCTCGATACTGAGCCATTCCTTGAGTTGAGGAAGATTGACTGGAGCAAGGCCAAGCCGGAGGACCTCGAGAAGCTGCGCCAGATAAGCTTCAGCCCCGAATTCCGGCGCTGGCGTGAAATCGTCAAGGAAACCATTGAGGTCGGCGAGGTCCCTCCTCGAATAGACTCGAGTACAAGGAGTTACCTGGACGTGGGGGCTCAAGCGCACCAAATCAGATTGCTTGTCGCGCTGTCGCGCTTGGATGGCGCTGAGGCCGATCCGAAGGCTCTGTACGACGCGCTCAAGCTCAATCGCGCCTTTGCGTCTTCCGATTCTTTGTTCGTAGCACGTGTCACTGCAGGCAACGATAGCGTCATCCACGAGCGGCTTGCCGAAAGCCTGGGACAACAAAGTCCCGAGGCTCTGCGCGATTTTGCCAGCAGCTTGCACGAGAACTCGGCCATGCATAGCGGCAACGTGTTGGCTTCGTTGCAAAGCGACCGCAAGCATACCCTAGATTGGATCTTGGAGGATCCGGAGGGGTTGCTGCAGCTGTTTGGCGAGAGACCGGAAAACAGCGAGCTGCTGCAGTTCTTTCGCGATCCCATTCAGATGCAGGATCTCCAGAAGATGTTCAAGAGATTGGAGGACAGGTTTTGTGAAACTTGGCAGCAAAGCCCTGACTGGTCACAGCGCCTGCAGGCTGTCCAAGCTTTCCAGAACGCCCTGAACCAGGGTCTCGACGGTCGCGTGTCGGAGGCCGCCACGTTACATTTTGTCGAACTGCTGGGAATGTCGGCGGATAGTGTCGATACGGTCAATCGGATTGCTGGTGCTGAAGCCAAGCGCCAGAGCCTGGCAGCGGCACTGGTGGTGGAACAATTCCGTCGCGAACAAGGACGGCTTCCCGTCAGCTTAGAAGAAGCCGGCTGGGCAGCTCCGACGGAGATCACTGGCCTGAACATGAACATGCACTATGAAACCAGAGAGGGCAAGGCCTTTTTAAGTACTAATAAATCTAGTGAATCGAAACTAGAAAGATTAGAAGTGAAGTGGTGAACGAAAAATAAATGAACTCCTCTCTCTTGGCGGTGCCTGGCTGTGGACGCGATCTTCCCAAAAGACGGAAATCTCCGGCAAAGCACGGCAGCAACTTTGAATTTCTCGCCGCTGCCCGGGGCCATCGTCAGGCGCTGACGGTCGCGCTGCGGGTGGAGCAATAAACATCAGGAAAACAACATGAATATTATCACAAAATCCTCAATTCTTCGTTCTCGCCACGCCGTCGGAGCTCTGTTATTATTTTCCTTTGGCGGAGCTTGTCTGTGGACACAGAAGCCTGCGGCAGAAATCTCCGGCAAGAACGCGGAAGCCAGCCACTCGCCTCGCTCCTCTATCCAGGCAGAAAACACCTCCGCCAAAATCACAGTCAGAGAAAGCCCTGAGGCACGCGTTGCCGGCCTGTTGAAGGAAGCCAAGGCTTTGCTCGATGAGTTTGATGAGCTGTCGATCTACATAAGTGACGAGGGCTCCTGCGATTGGGATCCGAAGAGTCTCGGGAAACTGCGCCTGGCAAGTCGCACTCCTGAGTTCCGGCGTTGGCACGAAATTGTCAAGGAAATCATTGAGATCGGCCCGGTGCCTGGTGTGGAAGCACTGCGTTGCTCAGATGCGTCAGGCCATGGGATATTTTCATCTTATCAATTCAAGCAGATCAGCTGGCTTGAAGGATTGTCGCGTCTGGATGGAGACGAGGCGGATCCGGACGCCCTTCGCGAAGCCTTCAAACTCAATGCCGTCTATTCCTCCTGCGATCCCGACAATTCGCGGATCAACTCAGTGTGCTGCCAGGCGCTCCATTACAGGCTGGCCGATACCTTGGAGCAGCAAAGCTCCGAGGCTTTGAGCGACTTTGTTACGTTCCTGCAAGACAGCTCATTCACGCAGCCCCAGGCTGTTTCCTCCATAGTGCGAAACGACCGTCAGAAAGTTCTCGATTTATTGAAGGATCCTAAGACACACTGGTCAAGTTCAACTGGCCTCGTGGAAGATTACACCAGCATATTCAATAGCGAGGAGAAGACCAAAAAGGAATTGCGGGAAATCTGCCGGGATTCCATTCAAATGCACAAGCTTCAGCAGCTGCTCAAGGATTTGGATTCCAAGTTCTATCAAACTTGGGAGCAAGGATCCAACTGGCCGCAACGCCTGCAGGCGGTCCAGGATTTCCAGAAAGCTCTTGACGAGCGCCTCGACTTCCTGTCGGGAGACTGCAAGGCTGTACTCACCCAGTTGATCACTCCTTCTGAAACGACACTCCAACATCTGATCGACATTGATGCCCAACGCCAGGCGCTGGCAGCGGCACTGCGGGTAAAAAAGTTTCATCATGACCAGGGACGACTGCCAGCCACTCTGGAAGAGGCGGGAGTGTCGCAGGCGACCACTTTGAGCTACAAAATCAAGGACGGCAAGGTCCTGCTCAGCACCTCCCAGAAGGGCGGGCACAAGAGCTACCTAGTCGAGAGCGAAAAAATTACCGATACCTTCATCGAAAAAAAGGAGGATTTCACCATACCACTGGAATGACCTTGGAATAGCATGCGGCAGCCAGCCAACCGTTCGGAATCCAGAGTCAATTCAATGGAGATTTAAAGTCTTATGCCAAGAGGACAAGACCGAAAGTGAAGTCGGCGCCAAGCCGACCGTCAAGTGCCCTGTGAAGAAACAATGAACGCCTACCAAAAGGAAAAAAACATGATGAAATCCATGCTGCTCCAGCACCTCAGCAAGTGCGTGACCGCCTCCTTCTTCGCGGTACCTGCTCTGTTCGCCCAAGAAAAATCCGATGCCGCCAACAAGCTTTTCGGTGGTGACAAAGGAGGCGCGATTGCTGCCGCTGCCATTCAAGTCAGCGAGAACGAGGCGACCGGCAAGGGTGTTATCCCCGTCAACAACGATAAGGGCGCCATCAGCGACAAGTTCAAAAGCATCATCATCCCCAAGGTCAAGTACGAAAATCTGACAATTGAGGAAGTGATTGAGAAAGTCAAACGGGCCGCTCGGGAA
>JBDKFG010000068.1:0-27216 GCA_039798785.1 Verrucomicrobiota bacterium
ACGCCGCTTCCAGCCCTGGGAAGGTGGCGAGGGCCTGGTCCTCGGCCAGTTCGTCCGCTCCCAGCTCCTTCTCGGCCGCCAGGCCCTCGAACGCGGCGACGCGGGCGACGCGCGCCAGGCCTTCGCCGCCGCTCTGCGTCCCCCGCAAAGCCTCGGCGAGGCCAGGCACCTGCTCGCCAACGCCTCCGACATCCACTACTGGCTCGGCTGCTCCTGCGCCGCCCAGGGCGATGCGGAGACCGCAAAGAATCACTGGCTGGCCGCCGCCAGCAGCAGAGGCGACTTCCAGGAGATGGCGGTGCGCAGCTTCTCCGAGATGAGCCTGTTCTCCGCCCTGTCGATGCGGAAGCTCGGACGCGCCGTCGAGGCCGAAAGCCTCCTCTCGGAGCTGCTCGCCTATGCCGAGGCGCTGGAGCGCAGCCCCGCCAAGATCGACTACTTCGCCACCAGCCTGCCGACCCTGCTGCTCTTCGACGAGGACCTGCAGGAGCGCCAGACCACCACCGCCCGCTTCCTCGGCGCCCAGGCCTTCCTCGGCCTCGGCCGCGCAGCCGAAGCGGAGGCGTTGCTCCGCGAGGTGCTGGCTCGCGATCCCAACCACGCTCTGGCACGGGATCTGGCACAAAACGCGTTCTGAACCGTCACAAACTGCATTCAGCCCAAGGATCGACATGAGCCGCAAATTCCTCATCGCCAGCCTCTTCCTCAGCCTCGGCCTCGCCGCCGCGGAAAGCAGCTCCGAATGGCGCCTCGAAGACGGCGATCTCAGCCTGGTGAAGACCGGCTGGGGCCAAGCCAAACGCGATCTCTCGGTCGGCGGCCAGCCGCTCAGCATCGGCGGCAAAAGCTTCGCCCACGGACTCGGGGTCCACGCCGCCTCGGAATGCACCTTGCGTCTCGACGGCAAAGCCCGTGAATTCCGCGCCTGCGTCGGCCTCAACGACAAGGGCGGCAACGAGGCCGGCAAGGTCGAATTCCGCGTCATTGCCGACGGCAAGACGCTGTGGAGCAGCGGCGCCATGACCAGAGGCGACGCGGCGAAAGAAATCAAAGTCTCGCTCGCCGGTGTCCGCAAGCTGCGCCTCGAAGTCGATCCCCTCGGCGACATCAGTTCCGATCACGCCGAGTGGGCCGACGCGGTGATCAGCTACGACGGACTCGCGCCGCTCTGCATCGATCCCGACGCCAGCGCAGAAGATCCGGCCCTCTACCCGCCCGCCGACAAGCTCGTCGCCTCGCCCGGCGACACCAGCTACTTCATCGATCCGACTCATGGGGACGACACGGCTGCGGGAACCGCAAAGGACCACGCCTGGAAATCCATCGCCAAGCTCAACTCGATCAAGTTCGCCCCGGGCGACCATGTGTTCATCGCCCCAGGCTTCCACGCCGAAACCTTGAAGCCCTCCGGTGCGGGTTCCGCAAGCAAGCCGGTGACCATCGAATTCCTCCCCGGACGCCATGAATTCGGCGTCGAAAGCG
This sequence comes from Verrucomicrobiota bacterium, assembly GCA_039798785.1. Taxonomy (GTDB): domain Bacteria; phylum Verrucomicrobiota; class Lentisphaeria; order Lentisphaerales; family Lentisphaeraceae; genus CAMCSH01. Next base: position 1,483 of record JBDKFG010000068.1, read on the forward strand.
CTCTGCGCCGCCCCTATTTCATCTCCAACTCCTGCGACGCCCCGAAGGAGCCGAAACCGATCGGTTTCCTGCTCGAAAACATTCAGCATTTCCGCCTCCAAGGCGCCGATCTCAAGGACCCGACCAAGACCGACATCGTCTTCATGGGCCGGATGATCCAGATCCTCAACGACCATTCCGAAGACATCAGCTTCCGCGGTCTCGCCTTCGATCTGAAGCGCCCCACCGTGTCGGAATTCCGCTGTCTCGAGGCTGATGCACACAGCGCAGTCATTCAGGTCGCCGAAGGCTCGGATTACATCATCAAAGACGGCAAACTCCTCTGGCAAGGCGACTGGGGCGTCGGCAATGTGCTGTGCCAGGAAGCCATTCCCGCCGAAGGCCGTTGCTGGCGCAGCGGCGCCCCCAAGGGTTGGAACGCGCAAGGCCAGTCCCTCGCCGTGGCCAGCGATCTCGGCGGACGCAAGGTCCGCCTCGATTTCGGCGCCGAAAATCCCGGCCTGACGCCGCAGCACCAGTACCATTTCCGCCTCTGGCGTCGCGACAGCTGCGGCGTTCACAACACCCGCAGCAAGGACCTCGTCTTCGAGGACTGCAACTTCTACGCCCTGACCAACATGGGCTGCGTGTCGCAGTTCACCGAGAACATCACCTTCCGCCGTGTCAAGGTCGCGCCGCCCGCCGGCACCATCCGTACCTGCCCGGCCTGGGCCGACATCTTCCAGTTCTCCAACTGCAAGGGCGCCGTCCTGGTCGAGAACTGCCGCATGTCCGGCATGCAGGACGACTCGATCAACTGCCACGGCACTCACCTGCGCATCGTTGGCCAGCCCGCGCCCAATCAGCTCCTCATGCGCTTCATGCACGGCCAGACCTACGGCTTCGCCGCCTACGCTCCCGGCGACGAGATCGCCGTCATCCAGCACGACACCCTGCGTGAAATCGACGGCAATCCCCGCCGCAAGGTGACCGCGGTCGAGCGCAAATCCGACCACGAGTGGTTGCTCACCCTCGACGGCCCGGCGCCGAAGTACGCCAAGGATGACGTCCTCGACAACCTCACCTGGCAGGCCGATCTCACCGCCCGCGGCAACGTCATCGACATGGACCCGGTGCGCGGCTTCCTGATCACCACCCGCGGCAAATGCCTGGTCGAAGGCAACACCTTCCACCGCTGCGCCATGGCCGGCATTCTGATCGAGGACGACGCCGAAGGCTGGTTCGAATCGAGCTGCGTCCGCGACCTGCTGATCCGCGACAACAAGTTCATCGGCTGCGGCATCGACATCAACCCGCAGAACCGCAAAAAAGATCCCGCCCTGCCGGTGCACGAAAACATCCGCATCGAAGGCAATTTCTTCGATGGCGCCGACATCTCCGCCAAGTCGGTGAAAGGGCTCAGCATCACCGGCAACAGCAAGGCCAAAAGCGAGCTCAAGATCCACCAGCAGGCCTGCTCTGAAGTGAAGATCGAAAACAACCGCGTCGCGCCGTAACCCCAAAGGCAAACTCCCATGATCGCAAGCCTCCTCCTCGCCGCCCAGCTCTTCGCCGAGCCGGCTCCGTCCAGCCCCCAGCCGCTTAAGTTGCAGCAGGGCGAAAACCGCAAGGTCGAAGCCTGGCTCAAGGCCGGCGGCGTCAACCCGCAGGGCGACAAGCTCGAGGTCAACAGCCTGCACTGGAGCTACAAGGGCCAGCCCTGGCTGCCGGTCATGGGTGAATTCCACTACGCCCGCTACCCCGCCTCGGGCTGGGAGGACCAGATCCTCAAGATGAAGGCCGCCGGCATCGACATCGTCTCCACCTACGTCTTCTGGGTCAACAGCGAAAACCCGCGCGGCACCTGGAATTGGCAGGGCGACCAGGACCTGCGCCGCTTCCTCCAGCTTTGCGCCAAGCACGGCCTCTTCGTCTGGCTGCGCCCCGGCCCCTACATCAACGCCGAGGCGAAGAACGGCGGCCTGCCGGACTGGGCCAACAAGAACGGCAGACGCTCCGACGCGCCCTGGTATCTCGACGAGGTGAAACGCTACTACGGCCAGGTCGCCAAGCAGACCCGTGGCCTCTACTTCAAGGACGGCGGCCCGATCATCGGCCTGCAGGTCGACAACGAGTTCGCCCACGGCGACGCCAAGCACCTCGGCACCCTGCTCAAGTTGGCCCAGGATCTCGGCATGGTCGCGCCCTTCAACTCCTGCACCAACAACAGCAAATACGACTATCCCAAGGGCGATCTGATCCCCCTGCAGGGCGCCTATCCCTACCGCGGCTGGGGCGGCCCGACGCCGAGCACCGACTACCTCTACTCCGCCGACGCCTGGAACGCGATGCAGAACATCGGCGGGCTGCCCTACGATGGCGATCGCTTCCCGCGCGGCATGGCGGAGATGGGCGTCGGCTGCTGGCAAGGCTACGGCCAGCGCTTCGTCGTGCCGCCCTGCGACTCCGAGGGCCACTTCCAGAACGTCCTCGGCCGCGGCTGCAACCTGATCGGCTACTACATGTACCAGGGCGGCACCCAGAAGGCCGGCACCGAGGGTGGCGGCCACCCGCTCACCTACGACTTCCAGGCGCCCCTCGGCGAATACGGCCAGGTCCGCCCCAGCGCTGACCGCCTCCGCCTGCTCCACCACTTCGTCCGCGACTTCGGCTCCGAGCTCGCCCTGATGCAGCCGGTGCGCCCCGAAAACATGGTGCTCGATCCCCGCGACAACACTCACCTCCGCTACTGCGGACGCTTCGCCGGCCAGCACGGCTTCCTCTTCCTCTGCAACACCCAGGCCTGGGTCGACAACAAGCCCATCCCGCAAGTCCAGATCAAGATCGAATCGCAGCAGGGCTCGATGCTCGTGCCGAGCCAGCCTTTCACCCTCGCGGCCGACACCTGCCCGATCCTGCCGGTCCACCTCGACCTCAACGGCAGCGACCTGATCCACGCCGCCGCGCAGCCCCTCGCCCGGATCACCGTCGACGGCGTGCCGCATCTCTTCTTCTTCGCCATCGAAGGATTGAAACCGGAATTCGCCTTCGCCGCCGCCACTCAGATCGAGGGTCTCAGCTTCCGCCGCGACGGCGAGCGCCAACTCGTCGAGCCCGCGCCCGGGCAGTCCTTTGCGGTCGCCGCAGGCTCGCGACGCGCCGTCGTCACCCTCCTCAGCCGCGCCCAGGCCGAGCACAGCTGGCGGATCAAGTTCCGCGGCCAGGAACGCCTCATCCTCAGCGATTCTCCCCTGCTCGTCGACGGCGATCAGCTCGAGCTCAGCGGCCCGAAAAACAGCTTCGCCTTCAGCTGCTTCCCCGCACTCAAGGAGCCGCTCGCCGGCGATTTCGACGGCAAGACCGAGGGACTCTTCAGCCGCCACCGCTTTCAAGTTCCCGAACTGGCCCACGGCCTGAGCTTCGCCAAGCTCGATGAACACAGCGGCAAGGTCGAGCTCAAGCCCCTGCCCGCCGGCCTCAAGGACGCCTTCCTCTTCGTCGACTATCTCGGCAGCACCGCCGAGGTCTGGATCGACGGCAGGAAATACAGCGACGAGCGCTTCAACGGCAAGATCTGGGACATCGGCATCAAACGCTTCCTCGCCGACGGCCAGCCGCACCAGCTCGAGATCCGGGTGCAGAAGTGGGACAAGGGCGTCCACGGCATCCCTGCCGACAAGCAGCCGAAAAACCCCGCGGAAGAAGCCGGGATTCTCCGAGGTCTCAGCATCGTGCCGGAGTACCAGTTGCGCTTGCGGTGAGCGCAGCCGCGGAGTCCGGACGACAAGCTACTTCCCTGTCGCCGCGGCGAGCTTGTCCGCCAGGCGCTTGACCTGCTCGGGCATTTTCAATTTCGCGCAGAGGGCGGCCAGGGCGTGGTTGATCTCCTCGTAGAGCGGGTCGAGGCTGGGTTTGCGTCCATGGAACTTCGAGTGCATCCTCGCCGCGGCGGCCGCTTCGAGCCCCTGCAGCCAGGGCAGCAGCTCCCGGTCGTCGTCGGCCTTGGCGAGAACGGCTTGCAGCCGGCTGCTGGCGATGGCGGCCAGTTCCTGACCCTCATCCTTCTTCATCGCCGCATATTTGCGGACCTGCTCGGCGAGCACCGGCTTCAGGCTACGCCAACCCTTTACGGCGACTTCAAAGTCGGGCAGGACGCGCTCGACCGGGATGCTGCTGCCGCGGCAGGGCTCCAGAAGCGCGAGGATATGCCGGTCGGTGGCGGCGTCACCCGTCGGCTCGAGCGGCAGCATCAGGGTGTCGGAGAGCAGGCGGAGGAAATTGCCCGAGTTCAAGCGGACATCGGTGACCACCTGGTCTTCGTCGTCGGCCTCGGGAAGAGGCTCGGTGCCGGGCCTGGGGTGATAGACGACGGCCTCGCCGCGGGAAGGAATGAGCTCATGCGCGAGCCGGATCATTCCGGCCTTGACCTCAGCCGGCCTGCCTGTCCCGAGCTGCCGCATCTTCTGCCAGAGCTCGACGTTCCAGGGACAGCGGCGCAAGCCGTCCTCGGCGATGCGACGGGCGAGCGCGGGATCGGCGGTCTCCATCCGCTCCGCCAGATGAAGGGCGATGCGGGAGTCGACATAGCTGGCGACGCCCTGGTTCATCGCCAGCGCCAGGCCGATATGATGGATTTCCGGCAGCTCCGCCTTCGGGTCGGCGAAAAGCCATTGGGAGTGGGTGTCCGCGGGGCCGTGCCGGCCCTGCTTGGCCGAGACCGACCAGCTTCCCTTGTTGTGGTTGAAGACGATGAGACACGAATGGTGCGGCTGGCCGGCCTTGCATGCCGGGACTCCCAGGCTGATCAGGGTGCCGAGCCCGATGCTCGACATCTCGTGGCAGACGCCGCCGGCCTGGTAGGTGCCCTGCCAGGACGACCAGGCCCAGGGTGAAGGCTCGAGACGGGCCGGAATGACCTTGTCCTTGCCTTGATATTTGCCGTAGGTGGGGAGCTTGCCGCCCTTCTGGCAGCGCTGCCAGATGTCGCGCGCCTCGCGCAGAGGCCAGCCCTTGGCGAGGGGCATCAGGATCGGCCAGGGAGCGGAAGTCACCGGGAACCGCGGATCGATGGAGTCCAGGTAGCGTATCCATTCGGCGACGCCGGGGAAGGGGTCGCGCCGGGCGGGACGGAGGCCTTTGGCGAGCATCACCTTCTCGAGGAGCTGGCTGCTGATGGATCCTGATTCCGGCGCCTCGCGGCCGAGCTTGGCGAGCAGCTCCTTCTTGAGGGGTTCGGATTCGAAGAGCTGGCGCGGAGTGATCTTGCGCTCCTGGAGGAAGTTGAAGACGATGTCCGTCCCGGCGGGGCTGGTCAGGCGGTCCTGGGAGCGCTCGAATTTCTCCTGGCGTTTCTTGACGACCTTGGCGCGCGGTGATTTCTTGCGCCCTTCCTTGGCGCCGCTTTTTTCTTCGGGTTCCTCCTCGTCGTCCTCGTCCTCGTCCTCCTGCATCTCGCCGGCTTGTGCATCGCCGTTGATTTTCAGGAGGGGATATTCAGGCCAGAAGCGTCGCTGCTGGCGGGCTTCGGCCTCGGATCTGGAGCGGAGCACCCATTCCTCCTTCTCGCCGCCGGCTCCGGCTCCGACGCCCTTGAAGCGGCGGGCGACGGCGGCGGCGACGCAGAGATTCTTGTACTTGGCGAAGAGAGCGTCGCCGAGTTCCAGCTTGAGCTCGAGGAGGTTCAGGGCGATGCGCGGATCGGGGGCGTCGAAGAGACCGTAGCAGGCATCGCGGAGGGCCGGATCGCTCCGGATCAAGCCGAGCTGCTCCGGCGTCAACGAGATCTTCCGAGCCGCGAGCTCGGCCAGGACGCGGCGCTCCTGGGTGTCGAAATAGGCGTTGCGCAGCGCCGCATCGAGGGTGCCTCCGGACTTTCGCAGGCCCGCCAGCAAAGGGTCGGCCTCGTCTTTGCCGGAGGTCTCAGCTTTGCTTGACGGATCAGCAAGATGGACGAAAAGACAAAGACCGAGTTTGAATGCGAAGGTCGACATGGCCGGACTCCTTGGATTTGGATGTTGGCTGGATTGGTTCTGAACACCTAGTCGCCGACAAGGAATGCTTTGAAGACAGACACAAGTTACTCGTGTGAAGGCGTTTTAATCGCGATTAATTTCTTGGCTTTCATTCCTCAGCCTTGATCTCGCCGAGAGAATTGTCGAGTCGAACGATCTTCTTTCAGAGTGCGGAACTGACGCGCATGCGATGCACCCTGAGTTGTACAGGTTGATGGCTTTCGTGTGCGCAGCCGGCTGGAACCCCTCGCCTTGATGAAGGCAAGCGCTCGATCCATTTCTCCGTCAGTGATCAGGAGGCTACACAACTGTTTCGGTGGGTAATCGGATTTCCTTCCTCCTGCTTCGTCTCCTCCATAAGAACCGCTGTGAGCTGAATCTCTACAAGACTCAATCCAGGGTGCATCATGCGGTGTTTCTGTAGATGCAGTAGTGGCTGAAAGGTTGAAACGCAAGCCCATGAGCGACAAGAAGAAGCCAACTCAAGACGAAAGAAACCTTCATCCAGTGCTAAGCCAATTCATGGCCGGAGAGCTTTTCTGAAATCCGTCATAATACCTTCTTGTTTCAACTCAATTTTTCAAACTTTGAACCTTTCAACTGCGGTTTTTAGGTTTATCCATCTGGCAGGTAAAAAGCGCCCCGTTTCCGGAGCGCTTTTTATGCGAAGTGATGAATGGTCAGTTCTTGCCGAAGTAGGTCTTGAGACCTTCGGGGTTGGCCTTCATCGCCTTCTCGCCTTTCTTCCAGTTGGCGGGGCAGACTTCGCCGTTCTTCTCGAAGAACTGGAGGGCGTCAACCATGCGGAGGGCCTCGTCGACCGAGCGACCGAGGGGGAGGTTGTTGATGACCTGGTGCTGGACGATGCCGTTCTTGTCGATCAGGAAGAGGCCGCGGTAGGCGGCGCCGAGACCTTCGAAGAGGACGTCGTAATCCTTGGCAATGGTCTTGTTGAAGTCGGAGAGGATGGGGTATTCGACGCCCTGGATGCCGCCGACGGCCTTGGGGGTGTTGAGCCAGGCGAGGTGGGAGAACCACGAGTCGGTGGAGGCTCCGATGACTTCGACGTCACGGGCCTGGAACTCGGCGAGCTTCTCCTGGAAGGCGTGCAGCTCGGTGGGGCAGACGAAGGTGAAGTCGAGGGGGTAGAAGAAGAGAACGACGTACTTCTTGCCCTTGAACTGTGACAGGGTGAAGTCGGCGAGGACTTCGCTGCCTTTGACGGCTTTGACGCTGAAATCAGGGGCGGGTTTACCGACGAGAACGGCCATGAGGAATCTCCTGCTTGTTTGTTGTCTGATCTTGGGCTTTGGGAAACCAAGTCCGGCCAATATAAACGCCGAATCTCCTGCTCCGCAAGAGCCGATGACCAAGTTGTCGCGCCTCAGCGCAGTCAAAAGACCGAAAAAGCCGTTCGGGAGATTGCAAGTTGTCCGCTTCCCGGTTTATAATCCCGTAAAGTTTCTGGAGATCCCATGCTTACCGCCGCAGCCCTCGTCCTCTTCATCGGACTCGCCATCGTCACCCGTCTCGTTGCCGGATATTGGGACCGCGTCCGGATTGACGACTATTTCCGGGAGCGTTCCTGCATTCTCATTGGCTGCGACTGGGACCCCTTCGGTCCGGGCAGCTTCGGCAGCAAGGAGAGAATCTACAAAGTGCGTTATCGCGATGAAGCCGGCCACATGCATCAATGCCACATCAAGACCGCCTTGTCCGCCGGAGTCTACAGCACCGAAGACCGGATCATCGATCTGAAGGCGCGCGTCAAGAGCCGTTCAGACTGACATCCCCAGGAACGGCGAGGAGCCCCCATGATCCAGCCCGGCCATTACTTCCTCAATCCCCGCAAATTGAGCTGGAGCGAGATCCTGCGCCTGTCGGGCTGGCTCCTTCCCTTCGGCATCCTCTACAAGCTCGCCGGCCAAGCCAGTGACCTCACTTGGCTGCCGGAACTCTGCCGTGACAACCCGGTCCGGCCGGAAGAGCTCGATCCGGAAGTTCGCGCCGCCCTCGTGCCCCACGTCGACTTTCTCGTCGCCAAGGGCTTCACGGTCGCCGCCTGGAAGACCGCGGATCCCCGCAACTTTTCCCGCAGCAATGAGACCGACGGCGCCTGCTGCCTGCTCTGGAAGGGGCAGACCGGCGCCTTCCTCGGCTACGCCGCCAGCCGCAACCGCCAACAGCCCGCGGTCAAGATGAAAAACACTGTATTCGCCCTGATCACCCACCGCCGTGACGGCAGCGCACTGGCGACTACCGACTTCGCCAAGGGTCTCGATCCGCATCCCGATGACGAAGTGATGATCCTTCGCGCCCCTTTGGCGCGGCTTCTCGAGGAGCACCAGCGCCGGAGCCAGCGTCTAGGAGAGAGGGCGCTCAGCTTCGGCAGCGCCGATGCCTTTCTCGACCAGGTCGACAGTCACAACGCCAAAGTCTTCGCCTGGCGCATCTCCAAGGGGCTCTACCTCCCTGCTGATTCCCGCGCCTGGCCGGAGATCGAGGACCTGTGATCCTGTCTGATTTAGCCAGAAGCCGGCCGCTTCCCGGACTGATCCTGCCCGCTTCTTTTTCCGAGGCTAGATTGCGGTCATGAAAAATGACTCGCTCCCCGGCCTCCCCGCCAGCTACACCGCCATCGATTTCGAGACTGCCAACGAGCGCGAACGGGCGAGCGCCTGCGCCGTCGCCGTCGTCCGCATCGAGGACGGCCGCCTCGCCGCCAAGAGGAACTGGCTCATCAAGCCCGCGACCCGCTTCTCTGAAGCCTGCATCGCCGTCCATGGCATCCGCCCTGAAGCCGTGGCGCGAGCTCCGAGCTTCGCCGAGGTGTGGCAGGACGGCTTGTCCGAATTCATCAAGCCCGACACTTACCTGATCGCCCATAACATGGCATTCGACCACTCCGTCCTGCTGGCCTCCCTGGCGCACAGCTGTCTCGCCGTGCCAGGCTATCGTCGCAATTGCACATATCAGCTCAGCCGCAAGCTCCAGCCCGGCCTGTCCTCCTACAGACTGCCCTTTGTCGCCTCCCACTTCCGGCTGCCGGTCTTTCAGCACCACGATGCCGAGGCCGACGCTCTCTCCTGCGCCCGGATCATGTACCGGCTGCGCCAGATCCCCGTCGACGACGTCAAGCTTCTCCAGCGCATCCAGCCGAAAGCGCTGAAGGCCTCGGAACTGGCGAAGTACGGCAGGTGACAAGCGTCCCATCGTCTCAAGCCTCCCTGTCGAGCGGCAAACGCAAAGAAAAAATTTGCTTTCCGCCGGCGCCGGCACTAGGCTGTCGTCGCTGACTTTAGCAAACCCAAAGGAGCCTTGACTGTGAAACCCGTGATCGCCGCCCTGCTTATTCTGCACCTCTGCCTGACCTTGTTTGCCGCCGACACCCCGAGCACTCCGGGCACCCATAAAAAACAGAATTGCGCCGTCGCCGGCCAGACCTTCGACCTCTATCTGCCCAAGTCCTATGCCGACAAGCCGGAGAAGAAATTCCCTTCGCTCTACATTTCCGCGCCGCACAAGAACCCGGGATTCCGCAAGCTGACCGACTGGGCCGAAAAGCACGAAGTGGTGTTGATCACCATCAACGAATCTGAAAACGGCGATTGGGCGCCGATCCTGAAAGCCCAGGATGCAGTCTGGGAGGCCACCGCCTACCTCCGCCTCCATCCGAACCTGCATTTCAGCATGGGCTTCTCCGGTGGTGCCGCCGCCAGCCTCGAGCTGGCGAAGCGCAAAGGCAAAAACTTCGCCGGCTGTGTCCTCCACTGCCACAGCGGCAACACCCAGGGAGTGCCGCGCCACCTCGCTCTCGGCTTCATTTCGGGGGAGAAAGACAGCACCCACCCCGCCAGCGCCGTCCGCGGCAGCGTCTCCGCCACCGAGAAGTCCAACTTCGTCCAAAGCCATTTCTTTCCCGACGGCGGCCACAGCTGGTACGACGGCGCCGTCCAGGAGGAATTCCTCAGCAACATGCTGCTCTACGCCACCCTCACCCACCCGGGCCTTGACAAGAAGGAGAAGAAGGCGAACCTCGACGCCTTCGCCCAGCAGCTCGCCGCCCTTGATGACAAGACCAGCGCCGCCGAACGTCTCGCCTTGGTCTCGCCGATGATCTCCTGCGAGGATCTGCGCAAGGAGGCGGTGTGGTCGAAAGCCGTCGACGTCTGGTGCGCCGCCAAGGCGGAGATGATCGCTGCCGCCGGCAACGGCCTCGACGCCTACAAGATGATCGTCGACGAAAAGACCGCAGCACGCCTGAAGATGGCGAAAAGCTCCAAGCCCGCCGTCGACAAGGCGGTCAAGGCGGTCCTCTCCAATCCCGAACTGCGCAAGGAGATCGCCGCCTACACCGCCTACGCCGCCATAGCCGACAAGGAGGCCAAGCAGCGCGAAAAGCGCAAAGTCGACGCCCCCGATTTGATCAAGCGTTACACCAAGCACTCCGAAGCCAACGCCGGCACCTGGGCGGCCGAGCTCGCCCAGGCGGCGGTCGAACGCTTGAAAAAGAAGGCCTGAAACGCCTGAAACCTGAAGGTGCGAAAAAGCCGGCGGAGCGATCCCTGCCGGCTTCTCTCTGCGTTTGAAATCTCCCCAGTCATGTAACCTGTCCAGGTACTCACTTCATAACCAAATGGAGAAAAAACCCCATTTAAGGAGAGGCTCATGATTCGCCGCGCCAGCTGCCTGTTGTTCTGCCTGCTCAGCCTTGGCGCTTCGGCGCAAAGCGCCACCGCCCCGTCCGAAGGCAGCCCCTTCGACCTCGAGGCCTGGAAGGCGAAATACGGCCAGCCCTGGGCGCTGCGGGACTGGATGAAGCACAATCCCGGGCCCCACCGCAGCTACTTCGGCAGCGGCAGCGACGGCGTCGCCCGCGGCTGGTGGATCAGCCTCGGCCCCCTCGGCGTCACCACCCGCATGCACGACCGCAGCTGGTCCTCCTTCGCAGGCTTCCAGAAGCTCTTCCCCGCTCCCCTCTGCGACGGCGGGCAGCTGATCTACAACTGCTACCAGGTCGAGGCGGTCAAGCCCGGCGCCCCCGCGCAGGGCCTGCTGCAGAAGGGCGACCTGATCCTCGGCTTCGACGGCCAGCTCCTCCAGTGCGCCCAGAACACCTACCTCGGCCGCCCCCTCGAGACCCAGGAGGCCCGCGGCCTCGACATCCACGCCGGCCTCCTCCTCGACGCCGCCGAGGGACGCGGCTTCACCACCGCCACCGTGCTGCGCCTGCCGCCAAACCCTGCTCCCGAAATTCTCGGCGCCTTGAAGGGCGGCCGCAAGTTCAGCCCCGTCCCCCTGCCCGCCGGCAGCCAGGACATCCCCCTGCCCGCCGGCACCGACAAGATCGAGGTGCGCTGCCGCAGCGGCTTCTGGCTCCGCGGCGAAGGCGGCCTGTGGCACGACCTCAACGCCGTGCTGAAGCGGCGCGAGAAGATCGAGGGAGGCCTCGAAGTCCCTCCCGGCCGCTGGGTGCTCCACGTCGAATCGGCCGAGGGGCTCAAGGGCCTGAGCGTTGCGGCTTCGGTCCGGCCGCCCCTGCCCGCGGCGCTCAAGCCCTACCTCCGGGAGATCCGCATCCCGCTGCCGCGCATCGGCAGCTTCGGCATGCCCGCGGACATCCACGGCGACAAGATGCGCAACATGGCCGACCTGATGGCCGCCCGCCTCGCGGCGCAGCAGTCGCCCGACGGCTCCTGGCAGGCCCCCGGCTACGGCGGCGAGGTCTTCCCCTCGGCCATCTCCGGCCTCGCCCTGCTCTCCACCGGCGACCGCCGCTACGAGGCGCAGATCCGCAAGTGCGCCCATTACTGCGCCTACACCGCCCCGGCGGACAGCTGGAGCTACATCCAGGGCACCCGCCTGCTCTTCCTCGCCGAATACTACCTCCGCAGCCGCGACCCGCAGATCCTCCCCGGCCTGCGCAAGGTCGTCGCCGAGACCCGCCGCTACGTCCTCGCCGACTACACCTCCGGCCACGGCATCGGCGCCCCCGGCTACGGCGGCAGCGGCTACATCGGCGGCGGCGGCATGATCGCCCTCGGCTTCGCCGCCGCCAGCCACACCCCGGCGATGGACGCCGCCGACAAGGCCCTCCTCGACAACATGCTGATGCGGGTGCAGGAGATCGCCCCCGGCGGCAAGGTCTTCTACGGCCGCAGCGGCAAGAAGGAGAAGGACACCCAGGAGGGGCACTCCGGCTCCTGCGGCACCGGCCCCTACTTCCTCGCCTCCCTCATCCGCGGCGGCTCCGCCAACTTCGTCGCCAAGGCCCGCGAACGCTACTCCCGCGGCCCCTACGGCGACATCGACACCGGCCACGCCACCCAGACGATCCACTTCACCATGGGCATGCTCGCCCTCGCCTCCTGCGGCGACCAGGTCTACCGCGAGGCGCTGTCCTCGGTCACCTGGTACCTCACCCTGATGCGCGACTACGACGGCAGCGGCAACCAGAACAACTACCGCGTCGAATACCACAACGGCGACGGCGTCATCGGCGTCCCCTACTGGCGCACCGCCGGCATGATCCTCGCCTGCAACGCCCTCAAGCGCAACCTCGCCACCACCGGCCTGCCCGCCGCCCGCACCGCCCTGCCCAAGGACTCGCCCCAGCTCTACCACATGGACGCCGGCCTGCGCCGCGTCCTCCTCGGCAACTGGGATCTCGTCGACGCCTGCCTCGGCCAGGCCGCCGGCCCCGCCTTCCGCCAGGCCCGCCGCGAACTCGCCGCGATGCACCCCGACAAGGACTTCGCCAAGACCTTCCACGCCTTCGTCACCGCCGGCAGCGGCCGCGCCGCCCTCGCCGAGGTGCTGAAGCAGCCCTCGCCCGCCCCCGAGGTCGCCCCCGGCCAGCTCGCCGAGCTGATGCTCGGGATCTCCTTCATCGCCGAATACGCCCCCGACCTCGAGCCCGAGGACGAGGAGGAGGGCGCCGGCGCCGACCGGGCCGAGGACGGCGGCAAGAAGGCCCCCAAGGCGGACAAGAAAAGCCGCAAGCAGGAGCAGAAGCGCATCCGCGCCCTGCTCGCCTCCGGCCAGGTGGTCGAGCTCGACTACCAGCTGCGCCTCGCCGCCGGCGGCCTCCGCCGCCTCAACCCCCGCTTCGCCGAACTCAGCCCCCTGCCCCTCGAGGGCCTCCGCGTCGCCATCTCCGGCCTCGGCGCCGACTCGCCCCTCAAGCAGCGCCTCACCTGGAACGGCGGCGCCGAGGGCCGCATCGACGAGTTCCGCCACACCCTGAAGATGAAGAGCGACGCCCGCCCCTCCTTCTCCCTCGACATCGCCTACCGCGTCGCCGGCCTCGACATCGCCTACCGCGCCCGCCTCGACGGCCCGACGCTGCAGTCGCGCGAGTACCACCCCGCCCTCGTCCAGATCCCCGTCACCGGCGAGACGGTCGAGGACTTCGACGGCCAGTACGCCCTCTTCGTCCGCCTCGCCAACGGCAGCCTCCTCCCCTGCGAGAACCGGATGGGCAAGAACGCCTACGGCGGCACGCCGCGCGACTTCCTCCCCGCCGGCGCCGCCACCCGCTTCCTGATCTCCCCCGACACCCTCTGGGGCCACGACGTGCGCAGCTACAGCCTGGCCGACACCCGCGCCCGCCTCCTCCCCTACGCCAGCCCCGGCCGCGACAGCGCCGTCCTGGTCGACCGCCAGGCCGCCACCGGCCTCGACATCGGCGCCGAGGAGACCGTCCTGGAGCTGCACCTGCCGCAGGCCGCGGAGATCCCCGCCGCCTACCTGCAATGGAGCGGCGGCGCCCGCAGCTGCCGCTTCGAAAGCCAGCTCGCCGACGGCTCCTGGGAGCTCCTCCAGCGCAGCGACAAGAACGCCTACCTCCCCCTTCCCGCCAGGCCCCTGCGCCAGCTCCGCCTGGTGATCGACAAGGGCAGCCCCTGCCGCCTCGCCGAGCTGCTCCTCCTCGCCCCCGCGGCCCGCCGCCCCCTCGCCCCCCTCAACGCCGGCCAGCCCTGAGCGCCGCCAGCCATCCCGGAGTCGCCCGATGATCCTCGCCGCCGCCCTCCTCCTGCTGCAAGCGCAGCCCGCCGCCCCTTCCCCGACCGCCGCCGAGCCCGCCTCCGGCGTGCTCTGGTACCAGCAGCCGGCCCAGCCCAAGAAGTGGTCCTCGGAGGCCCTGCCGATCGGCAACGGCCGCCTCGGCGCGATGCTCTTCGGCGGCGTCCAGGAGGAGATCATCCAGTTCAACGAGCAGAGCCTCTGGGCCGGCGGCGACAACTGGTGCGGCAAGAACTCCAAGGCCGATCCCGAGCTCGGCTTCGGCCGCTATCAGGATTTCGGCGAGATCCGCATCGCCTGGGACGGCCTGCCGGCGGCGCCGCCCGCCGGCTACCGCCGCAAGCTCGAGCTCGCTTCGGGGATCGCCTCCAGCAGCTTCCGCCACCAGGAGGTGGACTACCGCCGCGAAGCCTTTGCCTCGCGTCCCGCCCAGGTGCTGGCCTTCCATTACGGCGCCAGCAAGCCGGGCTCGCTCTCCGGCCGCATCCGCCTCGTCGACGCCCACCAGGCCCGGCCGTTGGCCGCCGGCCCGTCGCTCTCCTGCTCCGGCAGCCTCAAGAACGGCCTCGCCTACGCCGCCCGCCTGCACGCCCTGCCCCGCGGCGGCAGCCTGCGGGTCGACGGCGACGAGCTGGTCTTCAGCGGCTGCGACGAGCTGACGCTGCTCCTCGACGCCCGCACCAGCTACGCCCCGGTGTACCCGAAGTGGCGCGGCGACGACCCGGGGCCGCGCCTCGAGGCGACCCTCCGGGCGGCCGCCGCGCAAAGCTACCCCGAGCTCCGCCAAGCCCACCGCCGCGACCTCGCGGCGCTCCTCGGCTCCGTCAGCCTCGATCTCGGCAGCAGCGCCCCGGAGCTCGCCGCCCTGCCCACCGACCGCCGCCTCGAACGGCAGAAGCAGGACTCCCCCGCCGACCCCGACCTCCAGGAGACCCTCTTCCAGTACGGCCGCTACCTCCTCGCCTCCTCCTCCCGCCCCGGCGGCCTGCCGGCCAACCTCCAGGGCCTGTGGAACGACTCCAACGAACCCCGCTGGTGCAGCGACTACCACAACAACATCAACGTCCAGATGAACTACTGGTCGGCCGAAGCCGCCGGCCTCGGCGAGTGCGTCGTCCCCCTGCTCGACTTCGTCAGCGCCCAGGCCCCGGCGATGCGCGAACACTCGAAGAAGGAATTCGGCCCCGCCACCGTCGGCTGGACCGCCCGCACCATGCAAAACCCCTTCGGCGGCTGCGGCTTCGAATGGAACATGGGGGCCTCCGCCTGGTACATGCGCTTCTTCTACGAACGCTGGATGTACGGCCAGGACCGCGCCTTCCTCGCCCAGGCCTACCCGCAGGTCAAGGAGATCTGCCAGTTCTGGGAGAAGCGCCTCAAGGCCGGCCCCGACGGCAAGCTCCTCGTCCCCGACGGCTGGTCGCCGGAACACGGTCCCCACGAGGACGGCGTCGCCCACGACCAGCAGCTGGTCTGGGACCTGTTCCAGAACTACCTCGAGATGGCCCGCGCCGCCAATCTCGACCCGGAATACCAGAAGACCGTGGCCTCGCTCCAGGCACGCCTCGCCCCCGACAAGATCGGCAAGTGGGGCCAGCTGCAGGAATGGCAGGTCGACCGCGACAGGCCCGACGACACCCACCGCCACACCTCGCACCTCTTCGCCGTCTTCCCCGGCCGCCAGATCAGCCCCGCCGCCACGCCCGAGCTCGCCGCCGCCGCCCTGCTCTCCCTCCGCGCCCGCTGCAACGACCACGAGACCGCTTACGGCGGCCTCCCCGCCAGCGGCAAGCCCTTCGATGTCGACACCGTCAAGGGCGACTCCCGCCGCTCCTGGACCTGGCCCTGGCGCGCCAACCTCTTCGCCCGCCTCGGCGACGGCGACAAGGCCGAGATCTGCATCCGCGGCCTGCTGCGCCACAACATGTTCCCCAACCTCTTCGCGGTCCACCCGCCCTTCCAGATGGACGGCAACTTCGGCGTCACCGGCGCCTTCACCGAGATGCTGCTGCAGTCGCACGCCGGCGAGATCCACCTCCTCCCCGCCCTGCCCAAGGCCTGGCCGACGGGCTCGGCCCGCGGCCTCCGCGCCCGCGGCGGCTATCGCGTCGACCTGAGCTGGAAGGACGGCCAGCTGAGCAGCTACACCATCACCGCCGATCTCGCCCTGGACAAATCCGCACCGGTCAAGGTCCGCATCGGTTCCCGCATCGAGTCGATCCAGCCGCGTCTCCCTTGAACCTCGGAGTTACCCCTCATGATTTTCGATCGCAAAGCTTTCCTGGCCGGATTCTTCGGTCTCAGCGCCTGCGCCTACGAAAGGAAGCCGGATGAACAGAAATCCGGCCATGGGGAAGGCCGGCCGGCGTACCGCGAAAGCCGGCGCATCGATGGCATGGGAAGGGAGTATTGGCTCTACACTCCGGAGACAATCGATCCACTCAAGACCTTTTGGCTCGTCGTCGGGGTTCACCCTCACAAGGGCCGTGGGCGAGGAGCGATGGGCCTCGCTTCCTGGGCGGCGACGCGCTCCGACGTCATTGTCGTCGGTCCGACCTTTCCCTGTACCGGCCCCTTCTACCAACTTTTGGAAGGGGAGACTCCGCGCCAGCTCAATGCCATTCAAGATGCCTTGTCGAAGGAGTTCAAGCTTCATCCCCGCTTTTTCATCCACGGCTATTCCGGCGGTGCCCAGTTCGCCCATCGTTACGCGTCTCTGCATCCCGAACGCCTGATCGCCTGCAGCGCCCACTCAGCCGGAACCTGGAGTGCTCCGGATCCCAAGGCGAAATCGCTGCTTTGGGCGCTTTCCTGCGGCATCGGCGATACCGCCGAGAGCGTCCCGGGTTCGGGGCGGCGCATCGACAACTTCCGTCGCTTCGCCGCGCAGCTGCACGACGGCGGCTTCGCGGCCAAGGCCTTCACCCGGCCCGGAGACCACAGTCGTCATGCCATCGTCGGCAAGACCGCTCTCGAAACCTTCATCACCGCCTCGACCGGAATCTTTCCCTGGCAGCAGTCTGAACTTGTCAAGGTGGCGGCGGATCAACGCGAGGTTTGGATCGCGGTTCACGCCGGTCTGGCCGAGTCGTCATTCGACGATGGCGCCACCAAGCACAAATTGCAGCGCAATCCCGACAGCTGGACGCTCAATCCTGAGGCGCTCGCCCAGATGAAAGCGACACGAGCTGCGGCAAGTCCCCCGTGAAGCTGGATTCCGATGTTGATCGCCAATCCGTTTCGGGATGTAACCCGGATTCATTTCTCATGCATTTCCTCTGGAAACCCAAGCAATGAGGGCCAATCAAGGCTCCACGGAGTGTCCTCGATGTCTTTCACGGTCGCCGCCAGGCCTTGAGTCCCCAATACAAGCCTCCTCACCCGCAATCATCGACAATTCCAGGATCCGCCATGCTCAATCTCGCCTTCGCCCTGAGTCTGCTTCTCCATCCCTCCGCGATCTGCGGCAAGCCGGATGGAGAAAATAAGCCCCTGCCCGTCCTGCCCGCCGGACAGGAACCCGCCTGGTTCAAGCTGGTGTTGCAGAACGGCAAGGTCGACGAAGCCGCCGCCCGCGCCTTCGTCGCCGCCGCCGAAGCCCAGGTGCTGGCCGAGCTCAAGGCCAAGAATTGCGAAGCGGACCCGAAATTCCTCGCCCTGCTGCGCGCCGACCGCGATCTCCACGCCGGAACCTTTGCCGCCGTCTACCCCGCCGACGGCCGCATCTTCCAGAACTTGCAGCAGATCTGGCGCGAGCTGCCGCCGGCGGCATTCCAGAAATACCGCCACCTGGCCCTCGGAGCCAGCGTCCTGCGCCGCGAGATCGGCGTCGGCCCCATCGCGTCGCCTCCGGGAAACCTCAAGCACGGCATGTTCAACGACTGGGCTGCGGAAGCCGCAAAAGCCGGACTCAGTCCCGCTGAGTATCTCGCCCGCTACCGCTCTTCGACCAAAGGAGATCAGTCAGCTGCACTCACGCCTGAGATCCACGCCGCCATCACCGCCTTCAAGGCCCAGCATTCGACGCCCTTCAACGAGATCTGGCGCGACGCCAAGCTGCGCAGCGAACTCAGCGCCAAGCTGAAGACCGAGGAAAAGTCCGTTCCCGCCCTCATCTACGCATGGGAAGTCGCCACCGGCATCCGCCCCGCCAAGCGCAGCGAGGCCCCCCGCGTCTCCGATTACATCATCAGCCTCGCCCAGCGCCTCGAGACACCTCTCGAACTCAGCACGCTCCAGGACAAAAAAGGCCAGGCCTTGAAGTGGCCGATGTTCCCCGTCGCCCAGGCCCCCTGGCCGGTTCTGATCGGCCTCGGTCTGACCTGGCCGATCGATGAGTCCCGATACGTCTTCGACAAGCTGCAGGGCAAGCACGGCGATAAACGCCTGCACACCTACGGCCCCTACAGACATCCGTGCCTCGAACTCACCGCCGACAGCCTCAGCGAAATCCCCTGGGCCGCCGCCGCCTGGCCCTCGCAAATCGTCACCGGCGGCGTCTGCGGCACCATGGCCACGCTCGCCGCCGGCACCTACATCTCGCTCGGCGTGCCGATGTTCAAGACCGGCCAGCCCCGCCACGGCAACCTCCTCAGCTACCGCTGCAACCCCGACGGCAGCTATTACGCCCGCGTCGAGCAGTCCGCCACCGCCGGTCCCTCCGGCACCTACACCGAATGGCCCTTCGGAGATCGTGCTCATCCACGCACCGCCTTCGCCGAATGCCACTACGGCCTCGCCCTCGCCATGAACAAGGGCCTCGACTCCTGGATGCGCAGCCGCATCGCCCTCGACGCCTTCCGCTCCCTCCCCAAGGCCCAGCAGTGGTCGAGCGGAGAGAAAATCCTCGCGGCCGCGATTCAGGACAACCCCTTCAACGCCGAACTCTGGTATGAACTCGCCGACGCCGCTCCTGACGCCGAAGCGCGGCTCAAGCTCCTCGACCTGCTCCACACCGCCATCTCCGGCCATGCCGAAGTCAGCCAAGAGAAGCTCAGGGACGCCAACGCCGATCTCGGCGAGGAACAGGAAGACTCCGGCGCCGTGCTCGCCAAGAACGTCGAATTCCGCACCCTCGTCCGCGACGTCCTTCTCTCCTCCCATTTTAACTCTCCTGTCTCCTTGAGCCTGGCTCAGCGCCAGGGCCTGCTGGCCCGATTCGCCCAGTGGCAGCCGCAATCCAGCCGCACCCTGGCCGAGTTCAAGATCCGTTACGAACTCAGCCTTCAGGATCCCGAGGCGGTGCTCGCCGCCGTCCGCAGCCATGTTCAGACTGTCCTCGACCCCAAGAATCCCAAGGAGGCCCGCAATGCCGAGAGACAGGCCGCCCTGCAGGTCGCGCAGCTGGAATTCCTCGTCGCCGACGCCGCCAAGCGCGATGGCATCCTCAAAGAGATCCTCGCCCGCTTCACCGCGGAAACCGCCACAATCAAGGGCAAGAAGGGCAAAAAGCTGCGACCGCTCGTCGAAGCCGCCGGCGAGGCGCTCGAGAGCTCCTACCGCCATTCCGGCAAGAATAAAGAAGCCAAGGCTCTGCATAAACAGCTCGATGCCTGGCAACGCTAAGCTTCATGCGGCAGAAGCAGAGCTTGCGCTTCGTAACTCCAAAGCCTCGTGCTTGTCAAGATCACAACCAATAAGTAAGCCAACCGCCAGGTTTCCTATGCACCGATTCCTGATCAGCCTCATCCTGATGTCGACTCCTCCGCTTCATGCAAGGGATTTCGCGCCCTCTACCGCACTGGCCGCCAGCCAGCCGCAGGAGCAGGCAGCCTCTTTCGCCGGCATCTTCTCCGACGGCATGGTGCTGCAGGCGGGCATGCCGCTGCGATTTTGGGGCAGCGCCGCGCCGGGCAGTGAGCTCGTCGTCAGCTTCGCCGGCCAGCAGGGGAAAACCCGCGCCGACGACGCCGGCCAATGGTCGCTCGAGCTCCCGGCCCTGGCCCCGAACGGCACCGGCCAGGAATTGGCCCTCGTGGCCGGGGAGCGCCGTGTCGTCCTGAAAGACGTCCTCGTCGGCGAGGTCTGGATCTGCTCCGGCCAGTCGAACATGGAATGGGCTCTCAACAAGCTTGGATCCGCCGGAACCGAAGCCATCGCCGCGGCGGAGCTGCCGCAGCTGCGGCTCTTCAGCATCGACCGCACCACCGCTCCCAGTCCCGCCGCCAGCCTCAGCAAGTTCAAGCCGTGGGTTGCCTGCAGCCCCGCCTCGGTGGTCAAGACCGGCACCCATGGGGCCTTCTCCGCCACCGCCTTCCACTTTGGCCGCAAGCTGCAGCAGGAACTGGGAGTTCCGGTCGGCCTGATCCAATCGGCCTGGGGCGGCACCAGCATCCAGTCCTGGACCCCGGCCGATGCCGTCACCGATGCGAAAACACCCAAAGACACGGCCGTCCGCTACAACGCCATGATCGCGCCGCTTTCCCGCCTGAGCTGCCGCGGCGTCATCTGGTACCAGGGGGAGAACAACATCGCCAGTGGCCGCGACTACGGCCCGAAGATGCAGGGGATGATCGAAGGCTGGCGCAAAAACTTTGGTCGCCCGGATCTCTCCTTCTACGCCGTCGAACTGGCTTCGTTCCGCTACAACAAGACCCGCAAGGTGCCGGAAGACACCCTCACGCTGCTCCGCATGGGCCAACTCGATGCCCTGCGGGCCGCCGGCCCGCTCGCCGGATTGGCCCACTCGCTGGATGTCGCCGATGACGTCGACAACATCCACCCTCTCGATAAACGCAGCCCCGGCGAACGCCTGGCCCGCCTCGCCCTCGCCAAGACCTACAAGAAACCGCTGGGGAAATCCCTCGCCGGACCGGAGTTCCTCAAGACCGAAGTCCGCGGCGGCGATCTCGTCGTCCATTTCAGCGATACCGCCGGAGCTCTGAAGGCCGCCGACGCCCAAGCCCCGCGCGGCTTCAGCATCGCCGAAGGAAATGGAGAGGGGCGCCGTTGGACCGCGGCCGAGGCCCTCATCGAAGGCGATAAAATCCTCCTCAAAGGCGCCGCCGGGGCGAGCGCCGTCGCCCTTTGCCGTGCAGAAACCGAACAGACGACGCTCCGCAACGCCGAGGACCTGCCGCCCGCTCCTTTCATCCTCGAGCTTGAATAAATCACTGCCCAACCGCAAGAACCGGAGCCCCCGCCATGCCGCTGCTTCTCGCTCTCCTTCTCTGCTTGGGCGCCACCGCGGCAGAAATCCCTCCGCCGAGCCCGGCTTCGGCCGCCCGCCCCAACATCGTCTGGATCCTCACCGAGGACTGGGACCAGACCCTCGGCTGCTATGGTCATCCCGAGGTCCGCACGCCTAACATCGACGCCCTCGCCGCCCAGGGCCGCCGCTACCGCACCGCCTGGTGCACTGCCCCCGTCTGCTCCGCCTCCCGCTCGGCAATGGCCACCGGTTTCCATCAGGACGCCATCGGCGCCGGTCAGCACCGGATCGCGGAAAAGGACAAAAAACCGCTGCCGTCGGGCATCAAGCCGGTAGCCCAGCTGCTGAGGGAGAATGGTTACTACACCTGCCTGATGCTTTCGCCGAAGATGGACTGGAACTTCAAGAGCGAGAATCCCTTCGTCGGCAAGGACTGGAAGGATCGCCAGCCGGGTCAGCCCTTCTTCGCCCAGATCACCCTCCATGTCTCCCACCGCGGCTTCAAGCGCGACAAGCTACAGCCCGTGGATCCCGCGACTGTCGTCCTGCCGCCTTACTACCCTGATTGCGCCCTGCTCCGCCGCGACTGGGCCGACGGCCTCGAATCGCTGCAGATCGCCGACCGCCAGGTGGGCGAAATCCTCAAGAGCCTCAAGGATGAAGGGCTGGAAGAGAACACCCTGGTGTTCTTCATCGGCGACAACGGCCTCTGCCACGCCCGCGGCAAGCAGTTCCTCTACGAAGAGGGGCTGCGAATCCCTCTGATCATGCGTTGGCCCGGCCATGTGGCGGCCGAGCTCCGTCCCGAGCTTGCGTCCACTCTCGACATCTGCGCCACCATTCTCGCCGCCGCCGGCATCAGGCCCGAAAAACCCCTGCAAGGGCTCGACTTGATGGGCGGGGAAGTCCTCAAGCGTCAATACCTTTTTGGCGCCCGCGACAAGATGGACGACACCCACGACGCGATGCGCGCCGTCCGCGACCGGCGCTTCAAACTGATCCACAACCTCATGCCCGAGCGCCCCTGGATGCAGCGCAACGACTACAAGGAAGGCAGCTACCCCGCCGTCACCGTGCTCAACATCCTCCACCTGCAGGGCAAGCTGACGCCCGCCCAGGACAAGCTGATGGCCGACCACAAGCCGAAGTTCGAATTCTACGATCTGGAGCAGGATCCCTTCGAGCTCAACAATCTGGCCGACGACCCTTCGTGCGCCGCCGATGTCGCCCGTCTCAAGAAGGCCCTCGCCGAGTGGCGCGCCGAGATCCGGGATCCCGGCATCGACGAGCCCTTCCGCAAGGGCGGATGGCCCGCCACCTACCCCACCCGCTCGCTGCAGCAGTGGCAGGAAAAGCTCAAGCAGTGGGAGAAGAAGATGGGCGTGCCCGACGGCCTCGCCGGACTCCCGGCGCCCTAGCTCAGCCATTGAGCTTGTCCGGTCTCGGCAAGTTCATCTGCCGGGAATCCTGTTTGTCGCCAAAGCTTCCGGCAAAGTCCCCGGGTTCGCCGTCAAGAGCCCGGAGCCAGGGACGGAACCTGGCCTTAGCTCAAGCATCCGAAGAGGCCTGATCCATCTTCCCCCGGAGACCCGAACATGCTCGCCACTTTGTTGATCCTGCAACTTTTCACTAGTGAAAGCCCCGCCCCCCCCGTGCCGGCAGTCCTGGCAAGGAGCGCAAGCGCCTCCGGCCTCTCCTTCCCCGGCGAGAAGATCGACCAGTGGCAGGGCGGCAAGCGCCATGTCTTCCAGTTCCAGGGCCACCAGGCCTGGGTGGTCGAGCCGGCCAAACCCCTGCCCGGCAATCCCTGGACCTGGTGCACCGAGTTCCCCAACGCTTTCACCGCCCGCACCGGCGTGCCTCAGCTCATCGCCGCCGGCTTCCATCATGTCCACATTGACGATTTCAACAATCTCGGCTGCCCGGCCCAGCTCAAGCTGATGAGCGATTTCCATGACGAGCTGGTGCGCCGCGGCCTCGCCCCGAAGGCGGCGATGATCGGTCTCTCCCGCGGCGGCTTCATGGCCTACCGCTACGCCCTGCAGAATCCCTCGCGGATCGCCTGCATCTACGCCGACGCCCCGGTGTGCGACATGAAGTCCTGGCCCGGCGGCAAGGGCAAGGGCAAGGGCAGCCCGGCCGACTGGAAACGCTTCATGGAGCTCTACGGCTTCAAAACCGAGGCGGAAGCGCTCGCCTTCGACGGCAACGTCCTCGAAGAGAAGAATCTCAAAGCGCTCGCCGAAGCGAAAATCCCACTGCTGCACCATGTCGGCGATGCGGATGATGTCGTTCCGGTCGCCGAGAACACCGCCATCCTCGAGCAGCGTTACAAGGCCCTCGGCGGCAGCATCGAGGTGATTCATGCCCCCGGGGTCGGCCACCACCCGCACGGCTTCGACGACCCCAAACCCGCCGTCGACTTCATTCTCAAACACGCCGCGCCCGCCACCGCTTCAAGCGCCGCCCTCACCCCCGAAGCCCTCTCCGGCAAACGCGTCCTCGTCCTGGGCGACTCGATCACCCAGGACGGCCGCTGGCTCGGCAATCTCGAGACCTTGCTCCGCCAGGCCCGCCCGCAACTGGATTTCGACTTCATCGGCCTCGGTCTCGCCTCGGAAACGCTCTCCGGCCTGAGTGAACCCGGCCACGCCGGCGGCCAGTTCCCCCGTCCCTGCCTCTTCTCCCGCCTCGAGCGGGCCCTGGCCGAGGCCAAGCCGCAGGTGGTCGTCGCCTGCTACGGCATGAATGACGGCATCTATCTTCCCTTCGAGGAAAGCCGATTCGCCGCCTTCAAGGACGGCGTCACCAGGCTCGCGGCCTCTTGCGACAAGGCCGGCGCCCGCCTGGTCCTCGTCACTCCGCCGATCCATGAGGGCGACGGTGTCTATGAAGAGGTCTTGGCCCGCTATTCCCGCTGGGAAGTGGAGAATCCCCCCGCCAGCGCCAGCGTCATCGACCTCCACAGCGCGATGGCCGCAGAGCACCGCCAGCGCCAGCAGGGCGATGCCAAGTTCCGTTTCTCGAAAGACAATGTCCACCCCGGCGATCTCGGCCATCTGGTGATGGCCCGTTCTCTTGCCAAAGCTCTTGGCGTCGCCACCCCCGGCAGCGCCGAAGAGCAGCTCGCCACCTTCAAAGAATGCCCCCTCCACAAACTCGTCGAGGTCCGCCGCAAGTCCCGCTCCGCCGCCTGGCTCGCCTGGGTCGGATTCGACCGGGAAAAGCATGTTCCTCCCCGCACCGGCGACCTCCAAGGCGCCGAAGCCCAGGCCGCCGAAGCCCTCGCCAAGATCCGAAAAATGCAACAACGCTGAGCCCGTCCAATGCGAATCCTCTCCAGCCTCTGCGCTCTCCTCGCCGCCTGCCAATCGAGCGCCGTGCCGGCCTCCTCCGACACGCCCGCCGAGGCCCGCTCCCTCGCCGCAAGGGATTTCCACGAAGCCCTCGTCCCCAGGGGCTTCGTCCTGAAGGAGAAGGACTGGCACCTCTGGTGCAACGCCCCGGTCCTCGATGACGACGGCAAGGTCCATCTCTTCGTCTCCCGATGGCCGGTCAAGGACAGCTTCGACCGGGGCTGGTGGACGAGCTGTGAGATCGCCCACTACCGGGCCGACCAGCCGGAAGGCCCCTACACATACGTCTCCACCGTTCTCAAGGGCGATGGCAAGGAAGGCTCCTGGCGTATGCAAGGAACTCACAACGTCACCGTCGTCCGCCTGCCCGACAAGCGCTACGCCCTGCTCTTCATCGCCAACGCCGGCGGCAAGCGCGGCGACGGGGGGTTCCCCGCCAACCAGAAGATCGGCCTGATGCTCGCCGACCAGCCGGAAGGCCCCTGGAGGCTCGCCGGCCAGGACGGCCTCATCCTCGACGTCCCCGCCGATGCCTCGGTGTGGAGCCACGGCAGCGTCGTCGGAGTCAACAATCCTACGCTCCTGCCCATGCCCGACGGCCGTTTCTTCCTTTACTACAAGGCGATGAAGCCCGGCAAGGGGGAGGTGCGCAAGATGGGCCTGGCGGTCGCCGACAAGGTCGAAGGTCCTTACCGTTTCGAAAAGGAGCCTCTCACTGATAACAAGGGGACCATCGAAGACGGTTTCGCCTTCCACCTTGGCGGCAAGGTCAACCTGCTGGTCACCGACTGTCATGGCGAAGGTTATGGCGGCGGCATGATCTACCAATCGGCTGACGGCCTGAAGTTTGAACAGAAGGAGATCCGCGCCTTCGAAGCGGTGGACCACTACATGAAACGCTGGCCCAAGCCGGCCAAAGGTTGGACGCCCTGGGTGCTGCAGCGTCCCTCCCTGCTGCTCGGCAAGGATGGCATCCCCAGCCACCTCTTCGCTCCCTGCGGCACTCCCCCGGAAGGAACGCTAGGAACCTCTACTTTCCTGTTCGAGATCCGCCCCAAGTCATGAACCTAAAAACCGCAGTAGAGCAGCGGAACCGGGTTGAAAGGTTGAAAGGTTGGGTTCTTCACCTCATCCTGCACATCCCGCACTTCCGGCATCACACTATCAAACCACCGCTTCTCTTCTGGGCGCGTTGGCCATCCGCAACACAGTT
>JBDKFG010000069.1:0-52408 GCA_039798785.1 Verrucomicrobiota bacterium
ACTCCTCATGCTCTCCCAAACTCCTCCCGGGCTTTCGCTCGGTCGCCACATCAGCGGCGGGTCCATAGAATATCGCCAGTCCTCGAAGCGTCCAGGGCTGGAGGAGCGATTTTTGAAAGAATTCTTGGATTTTTCTCAATGATCGCAGCAAAAGCTTGCAAGGACAAGTGCTGACGCCGCTGCGCTGCGTGACGCCTAGTCCTTCGGCAACTCGAGTTGATCCCAGCCGAGGAGCTTGAAGGGGGCAAGGAAATCCTCGGGCACGGGGGCCTGGATGCTGAGGATCCGGCCATCCAAGGGATGTGGGAAGTCCAGACTGAGCGCGTGGAGCATGAGGCGGCTGGTGCCGGTCTTCTCGCGGAAGAAGCGGTTCTGCTTATTGTCGCCTTCCTGGGTGTCGCCGATGAGCGGGTGGTTTTCATCGCGCATGTGGCGGCGGATTTGGTGGAAGCGGCCGGTCTCCGGCAGGACATGCAGGAGCGAATAGCGTGCGGTCGGGTAATTGCCGCAGGGCCCCTCGATTTCGCTTCGTGCCAAAGTGGTCCATGCAGTGGCGGCCTCCTGCAGATCCTTGCCATTGCTATGTTTAAGCGGCACATCGCGGCGTCCTGAATCGGCGGCCCATCCCCTCACCACACAAAGATAGCTTTTTCGGTGTTCGCGAGATGCGAAGCCCTGCATCAGCTTGCTGCAGGTTTCCCGGTCCTTGGCGAAGACCAGGACTCCGGAAGTGCCGCGGTCGAGGCGATGGGCAGGGTGGACAAAGCAGCCGACGGCATCGCGCACTAGGGACAAGGCAGTGATCCGATCGTGGACCATTTCGGAAGGGTGGACAGCCAGGCCGGAAGGTTTGGAGACGACAACTAGGACATCGTCTTGGTAGAGGATGCCAGGAGTTGGGAAGACGCATTCATCTTCTGTCGGGAGCATTTCGTTCATCGGACAAATCCCTGCATTCAGGAGATGGAAACAGTGAACCCGGAACCTCTTTGATTCCGGGTGTGCTTCAGAAGCTGAGGTGGGCGAATTTTTCCGGCACCTGCCACTTCGGGTGAGCCGGCTGGAGACGCAAATTCAGGCTAAGGCCGATTTCCGGGCGGCGTCCGAGAGGCTTGAGAAGCGGCAGGAGGGCACGGCGGACCGAGTGCTCCATGGTTTCGTCCCACTCTTCCGGGAATTTGAGCTGCAGGCCGGGTTTGGCGTCCTTGCGATTGCCGGGGACCCAGTTGATCTGCAGATCGCCGTAGAAATGGCTTTCGGGATCTTCCAGATGCATGAAGCCGGGCGATTCCTGCGCATCATAAGAAGAGTAGTAGGTCAGACAATCGAGGACGTCATTGATGCGGCTGCGAAGAAACTGCGGGTTGACATACTTGCGCATCTTCAAGGGCTCAGGATCAAGCTCGAGTCCGATGAGCTGGACGGGACCGCGCTCGTCCCTGGCGAAGCTGGCCAGGGTGAAATTCTGCCAGTCTTGGGAGAGAGGCATAGGCTTGCGGGTGACAAAAGCGACGATGTGAGGCCAGATTCTACGCATAGTGATCCATTTCGGTTTGAGCGACCAAGTTTAACGCCATCCGGGCCAAAGTCTTCACCTCCGTCCCATAACCTTGTCAGAAAAATTCCCTAACGCCGCATCCCCCGAGTTCACCGAGGCGGCGCCGGCACATAAAAGCTGCGATGACAGGCGGCGGCGAGGCGGGAGTCCTGATCGACCAGGACGAGCGTCGAGCCTTGCAGCCTTTCGGACAACTGCAGACGCAAGACCAGCACCTGGTGCTCGTCCTGGCCATGACTGGGCTCTTCGAGAAGAATCAAACCAGGACGTCGGCACAGAGCTCTTGCGAGGAGCACCCTCCTTTCCAGGTCGACGGGCAAGTCCCAGCCGCCAGACCCGAGGCGGGCCTGGAGGCCGCCTGGCAGGAGCAAGGCTTCATCGGCAGCGGCATCCCGCAAGGCGCGGCGGCAGGCATTTTCATCGGACTCCTGGACGCCGAGATCGATATTGCGGGCCAAGGTGCTGCCGAGCAAGGCGGAGGACTGGCCGAGCCAGGAGCGTCCGTCCCGCCCCCCGGGAATCTCCTCCAGGTCGCCGACGAAGGGACTTTCCAGGCCGGCAATGCGGCGAATCAGGGCCGTTGCGCCCGGACCGTGGAGAAAGATCCTTTCGCCCTGCTTCACTTCCAGCTGGCAGGTCTGAGCTTCTGCCGCAATCAGATTGAGGCGGAAGGAGCCGCTGCCTGCTCCGTTCTCGACTCGGCTGCCGCCGATGGAGAGAAAATCCTCCAGATCGGCAAGGAGCCTGGCGCTGCGTTGCAGACGAGCGCGCAGGCCGAGAAGGCGGACTGCCGCGACACATCCCAGCGGTGCCAGGAGGACGAAGACGAGGAAGCGTCCCTGGCCGATATCGGACAAGGCAAGAGATTCGGAATGAAAGAGGGCGGCGAGGAAGAACGCCGCCAAGCCGGCGCATAGACCGAGAAGATCCTGGAGTCCTCCGAGGCGCTTCTCCTTCTGTATCTGCCGCAGCAACTCGGCATTGAGCTGAGCCGTCGTCTCCAGGTGGGGCCCCAGCCTGGCAGAGCCGCGCAGATCTTCGCCGCAAGCTAGGCAGTCCTGCTGCAGACGCATCAAACGCAGACGCAGCGAACTGATCTTTTCATTGAGGCTCTTGCCACGTCTTTCGCTGATCCACAGGAGTAGAAGCAGCATCGGGGCGAGCCAGAGAAAGGGAATCAGCGGTGCTTTAAGCAGATCGAGCGCGACGACGACTCCGGCGAGAACAATCACAGCCTGCAGAAGCTCGCTGACGCCGTCGACCAGATAGGCGCGGATTTCGAGGCTGCGCTCGACACGCCGCAAGACCTCATCCTGGCGGGCGGCGCTGGCGGCCGGCTGGCGTGCCAGCTGCTCGGCGCAATGGTCGAGAAGGGCGCGGTCGATGCGGCTGCCGCAATTGAGAGAATGCCAGAGGCGCAAGGACTGTCCGCAAAGGATGCCCGCCAGGGAAAAGCTGATCCAGACCAGATGACGGCCGAGAGGTCCCGCCTCAGCCGTCTGGTCAAGCCAATCGCCGAAGACGAGGATCAGCGCGATCAGGCTGCCGCCGCTGAGCAGAGATGCCAGCAAGGCCAGCGGCAGGTGACTCGCCTGGATCTTCAAGTAAGGAGCGAGCGCCCGAAGGACCGAGATCTCAGGCTTCACCCCGCCCGGGCGCATGTGCAAGGGAGCGGCGACGCCGGAGTACAAGCCCGAAGCGGCATCGACGGGGATTTCAGAAAGCCCTTCCGCCGGGTCGGCGATTTGCAGCTTGCCGCCGTTGACGCCAAGGACGAGAACCCAATGGCTTCCCCGCCAATGGGCCAGAGCCGGAAAGGGGCCGGAGGCCAATTCCTCGAGCGTCAAACGCCGGAACCGGCAGTGGAGCCCGTGAAGGGCGGCGGCACGGCTGAGCTCGGCTGAGCTCGCACCCGCCGCGTCACCGCCGCTTTGCTGCCGCAGCAGATGCAGAGGAACCTCCAGCCCCCAGAGGCTCAGAGCCATGGCCAGGCAGCAGGGGCCGCAATCTGCAGCCTCCGCCTGAGGCACGAAACGGAGCTTGGGAAAGGCGCTCACAGGTCCCACCCCCGTTCCTCGGCGGCGTTGCGAAGGCGCTGCTGAGAGATCATTTCGGCGATCTGCACCGGCGGCAGGCGCCAGTCGGAAAGCGGCTCCACCAGTTTCAACGATTCTTCGCGGAACTGATTCCAAGCCGAATCCAGGGAAGTCCAGTCCGGCAAGTCACGATCCGAGGACAGCATCCAGGCAAGCCGTCTTTTCTGCAAGGACTCCCTCCATGCCCCCCCTTCTTCCCCGAATCCGTACTCAAGCCGCAGCCAGGCCGGGACCACTTCCCCGGAAACCCCTGCTACGGAATCGTCTGCGCGGCTGAAATAGTCTCGCAGCTGCGACTCGTCGAGATGGCGAAGCAGCAGCCATTGCTGCAGTGCCCGGCTGCTTTCCAGATGGCGTTGACGGCGGAATTTCTCGATCGCGGCCTGCTGAACCTGAGGGGAGACCGGCGCGGCAGCGGCAAGTCTGGTCAGGCGCGCCGCCACTACAGGCCACTGTCCCGCCGCGATCAAGGCATCACGCAAATGCTCGAGACGCATACCGGGGAGGTCGGCGATCTCGTCGCTCCATGAAGACTGCATAAAAGTTCCTCGTGCTACGGAACTAAGCTAAGGCTGGAATCAGAACTTGCCTAAGTCGGCCTCAGCTTATCGGGGAGGGAGGGAGACCGCGACACCCTCAAAGAAAGACATTCTTTGGAAAGGGATCGATTCAACGGCATCTCTTGACACACTCTCTGACCCCGCCTAGATTCGGCGCCATTCAACAACGAGGAGCCATCCGCCATGAAATCGATCGCCGCCCTTCTGAGCTGCCTGTTTCTCAGCACCTTGCCGCTGCTGGCCGAAGACGATATCAAGGTCGGCCAGGTCGCCTCGCTGACCGGTGGCCGCGCCACCTTCGGCGTCGCTTCCGATGAAGGCTCGAAGCTGGCGATCGAAGAGATCAACGCCGCCGGCGGCATCCTCGGCCGCAAGCTGCAGCTGATCACCGTCGACGACCAGTCGAAACCGGGTGAACCCGCCGCCGCCGCCAAGAAGCTCCTTTCCTCCGACAAGGTCGTCGCGCTCCTCGGCGAAGTCGCCTCCTCCGCCTCTCTCGAAATGGCCCCTGTCGCCCAGGCCGCCGGCATCCCGATGATCTCGCCCGCCTCGACCAACCCCAAGGTCACTGCCGCCGGCGACAAGATCTTCCGCATCTGCTTCATCGACCCCTTCCAGGGCACCGTGATGAGCAAGTTCGCCCTCGATACCCTCAAGGCCAAACGCGTCGCCATCCTCACCGACTCGAAAAACGACTACTCGGTCGGCCTCACCCAGTTCTTCAAAAAGCATTTCACTGCCAACGGCGGCGAAATCGTCGCCGAACGCCAATACGGCGCAGGTGACAAGGACTTCCGCTCCATGCTCACCGCCATCCGCAAGGAAAAGCCCGACGCCATCTTCGTCCCCGGCTACTACTCGGAAGTCGCCCTGATCGCCAAGCAGGCCCGCCAACTCGGCCTCAAGGCCCCCCTCCTCGGCGGCGACGGCTGGGACTCCCCCGCCCTCCTCGAAGTCGGCGGCAAGTCGCTCGAAGGCTGCTTCTTCTCCAACCACTACTCGCAAGAAGATCAGTCGCCGGTCATCCAGGACTTCATCAAGCGTTACAAAGCCAAATACAACAAAGTCCCCGACGCCATGGCTGCCCTCGGCTATGACTCCGTCCTCGTCCTCGCCGACGCCATCAAGCGCGCCGGCGGCACCGACAGCGCCAAGCTCACCGCCGCCATCGCCGCGACCAAAGGCTTCGCCGGCGTCACTGGCGCCATCACCCTCGACGCCGAGCGCAACGCCACCAAGTCCGCCGTCATCCTCGAGATCAAGGACGGCGGCTTCAAGTACAAGTCCACCGTCCAGCCTTAATTTTAGCAAAGCGCGCGGCCGATGGCGGATTTCCTTCAACAACTCGTCAACGGCCTCGCTCTCGGAGCGATCTACGCCCTCATCGCCTTGGGTTACACCATGGTCTACGGCGTGCTCCGTTTCATCAACTTCGCCCACGGCGACATCCTCATGCTCGGAGCTTTCGCCGGCTGGGGTTTTTGTGAGCTTTTGCAGAAGACCGATGCAGATGGCAATGTCAGCCCGCGTTTCGCTTCCTGGGACTGGCTGAACCAGCCCGGCTGGCCGAAGTTCATCATCGTCCTCCTCTTCGCCATGGCCATCTGCGCCTTGCTCGGCATGGCGATCGAGCGCTTCGCCTACCGTCCTCTCCGCAGCCGCCCCAAGATCACGGTTTTGATCACCGCCATCGGCGTCTCGCTGCTGATCCAGACCTTGGCTCAGATCTGCTTCGGCGCCACCAACAAGTCCTTCCCGGTCCTGATCGAGCACGATCCAGTCACCTTCGCTTGCGGTGAGGAGGAAGTCATCATCGAATACATCCAGATGATCATCTTGGTCATCACCCCGCTCCTCCTCGGCATTCTCACCTGGCTGGTGATGGGCACCAAGACCGGTCTGGCGATGCGCGCCCTGTCGCTCAACCCCACCGCCACCGCCTTGATGGGGGTCGACAACAACAAGGTGATCTCGCGCACCTTCGCCCTCGGCTCCGCCCTCGCCGCCGCCGGTGGCATCCTCTACGCTCTTTACGCCCCCTCGATTGACCCGCAAATGGGCGTCATGCCCGGACTCAAGGCCTTTGCCGCTGCCGTCCTTGGCGGCATCGGCTCGCTCGCCGGCGCCGCTCTCGGCGCCCTCATCCTCGGCCTTACTGAGACCTGGGTCGGCGCCTCCGAAGACTTCTCGCAGTGGAAAGACGCCATCGCCTTCGCCGTTCTCATCCTCGTCCTCCTCTTCAAGCCCACCGGTCTGCTCGGCCGCAGCGACAAGGAGAAGGTCTGATGCGACGCGAACATCTCGCCCTTGCCGGCGCCCTGCTTTTTGCCTTGTCTCTTCAGCTCGGCGCAGGCCAGCTCAACGATCACCTCGCGTACACCTTGCAGATGATGGGAATCAACATCATCGCCGCCGTCGGCCTCAACCTGATCATGGGGCACACCGGCCAGTTCTCTCTCGGCCACGCCGCCTTCATGGCCGTCGGCGCCTATGCCGCCGGATTCGTCACCAACCTCGGCTTCTCCGAAATCGGCAACCAAGGCCATTTCACCTGGAACTCACACGCGATCTTCTTTGCCGCGACCCTCAGCGCCGGCCTGATCGCCGCCTTCGTCGGCATCCTCGTCGGCATCCCCTCGCTCCGCCTCCGCGGCGACTATCTCGCCATCGTCACTCTCGGCTTCGGCCAGATCGTCAGCGTCGCCTTCAAGAACTTCCACAACCACGAAGGCGTCCGTGAGAAGTTCGACTTCATCGGCTCTTCCGGCATGTCGGTCCCCGGCATCGCCTCCCTCGGCTGGATCTGGTTCTGGTGCGCCGTCGCCATCACCCTGGTCGGCTGCCTCGTCAACTCCACCTGGGGCCGCGCATTCCTCGCCGTCCGCGATGATGAAATCGCCGCCGAATCGATGGGTGTTCCCGCGACGCGCACCAAGGTCACCGCCTTCGCCATCGGCGCCGGACTCGCCGGCATCGCGGGTTCCCTCTCCGGCCACCTCACCTGCAACGTCACCCCGGAATCCTTCGATTTCATGCGCAGCATCGACATCGTCGTCATCGTCATCCTCGGCGGCATGGGCTCGACCGCCGGAGTCATCGCCGCCGCCGTCATCCTCACCCTGCTGCCGCAGGGCTTGAGCTATCTCGACCAGTTCGTCTTCAAGATCTTCCCGAATGCCCCCGAGATCCTGCACGGCATCCTCGGCAACCGCCTGCTCTTCTACGCCATCCTGCTCATCGCCCTGATGCTGATCCGTCCCCAGGGGCTCTTCGGCACCTGGGACGCCAGCCGACTCTTCCAGCGCGGAGAGAAGAAATGAAACCCATTCTCCTGCAACTCGAAAAAGCCACCGTCCGCTTCGGTGGACTGACTGCGGTGAAAGAGCTTGATCTGAGCATCCGCGAAGGCGAGCTGGTCGCCCTCATCGGTCCCAACGGCGCCGGCAAGACCACCGCCTTCAACCTGATCACCGGCGTCTACACCCCGACTTCCGGCCGCATCCTCTTCCGCGGCCAGCCGGTGCAGGGCAAGAACTCCGCCGCCATCGTCCGACTCGGTGTCGCCCGCACCTTCCAGAACATCCGCCTATTCCGCTCGATGAGCGTTTTCGACAACATCCGCACGGCGCTGCGCCTGCATTCGAGACAAGGGCCCTTCCAAGCCCTCTTCCGTGGTGCCGCCTTCGACGCCGAGGAAACGCGAATTGAGGAAGAAGCCCGCCAGCTCCTCGCCATCTTCAAGCTCGACTCGCGGATGCATGAGAACTGCGCCTCCCTCCCCTACGGCGACCAGCGCCGCCTCGAGATCGCCCGCGCCCTCGCCACCAAGCCGCAACTGCTGCTCCTCGATGAGCCCGCCGCCGGCATGAACCCGACCGAAAAAGAAGAGCTGATGTCGACCATCCGGATGATCCGCGACCGCTTCTCCCTCGCCATCCTCCTGGTCGAACACGACATGAAGCTGGTGATGCGCATCTCCGAACACATCACCGTCCTCGATCACGGCGAAAAGATCGCGGAAGGAACTCCGGCGGAGATCCAGAAAAACCCCGCCGTCATCGAAGCCTACCTCGGCGAACAGCACGAAACGGTGCATTGAGTGAGCTATCCTTGAGAGGCGACTTCATTTCTTGATCAGCAAATCCCGATCGGGTTCGCGTCCGTAGCCGCGGATGCGGATGGACTTCTCGTCGATCTCGACCAGGGCGAAGGAGTTGTCAGGGGTGTCGACCATGCCTTGGAAGGTGAGATAGTGGACGCCCTTGCGCTCGGCGTAGCCGCCATGGTGATTGTGGCCGTTGAGCCAGGCCTTGACACAGGGGTGTTGATCGATCAGGGAGAGCATCTCTGGGGCGTTCCAGAGGTTGTCGGCGGCAATGGGCAGGAGTGGGAAATGGCAGAGGAGGATGACCTTCTCGCCCTTCTTTCCGGCGGCCTCAAGCTGCAGCCGGAGCCAGGCGATCTGCTGCGGTCCGATGGCGCCGTTGTAGGTGGCAGGTTTGGGATTGAGCTGGGCGTAGTAGGCGCGGCTTTCGAGGTCCTTGGGGCTGCCCTTGGGGTGGGCGTAGAGGCTGAGCTCGTTGCCGTCGAGGGCGATGAAGCGCCAGCCCTTGGTCGCCCAGGAGTAGTAGGGCGCGGGCATGGAAAGGAGCTTGTGAATGCCGTCCTTGAACTTGTCTTCGACCGAGAAGTCGTGGTTGCCGAGAACGTGGTAGATATGGAAGTCGAAGGCGCGGCAGATCTTGAGGACGGGCTCGAAGCTTTCGTAGCGATCATCAATGAAGTCGCCGAGATGGACCAGCCATTCGGGATGGAGACGCTGGAACTCCTCCATCGCGACCTGCAGCTTGCGGGGCGATTCATCGTAGTGGCGGCGCCCGGCAGTCGGCTTGGCGCAGTACTGGCAGTCGGTCATGGCGCCGAAACGCAGGGTTTCCGGAGCGCTGCTGCAGGAGGCCATGAGAAAAGCGGAGAGAAGGAGCTTGCGGATCATGGGTTGCCTTTGGGTTTGGAACGAAAAACCTGCGCCGCAGTGGACGGCGCAGGGCTGGGAAGGTTCCGGCAATCAGGGGCCGGTTTCGCCGTGGATGGCGCGCGCGTCATCCGCAGCTGTGGCTTTGCGGAAGACCTCGCGGAAGACCGACTGGCTCATGATTTCGTCGATGGGCTCGGTATCGTCGGCCATATAGCCGTCCATGCCGAGGACCATCAGACTCTTGCATTTTGCCTGGGTCTCTGCGGCGCTGAGGAAGCTCGAGAAGGTGTTGTCGTAGTAGCTGGCGTTGTTGACGATGGTCCAGCCGTAGAACTTCTTGATCAGGCCGCGGTTGACGATGCGCTCGGTGACTTCCATGACGGCGGCGTTGGAGCTGCTGAAATCGAACTCCTGGAGCTCGCCATACTTCTCGGCCTCATCCAGCCAGCCGGGATAGCGGCCGCTGGTCCAGAAGTAGGAGTCGATGAGGACATTGTAATTGAGCGAAGTGGCGGCGCTGCGGAAGATGGCGGGGAAGTTGGTGCCGCAGACGATGCGATTGGCAGGGATGCCGGCATTCTTGGCCAGGGTGAGCAGATCGAGGGCATATTGATCCCAGGAATAGCCGCTGGTACTGGAGTAGTTGAAGCTGCTGTCCTTGCAGTCGAAGTAGAGCTGAATCATCGTACCGGCATCGATCTTCTGCTTGAAGTCGGCGAGGAAGGCGGGGACATCGGCGACCTGGGTCCAGTCGATTTCCTTGGAGTGATGATGGACTTCGAACTTGATGCCGCTGACGGTCTGCACCGGGCGGATGTCGCACTCGACGGCGTTCGCCTTCTGGGCGACCGAGTCATTCAGACGGAGGATGTTGTTGCGGCGATGGGCGTAGAGATAGATGGGCTTCTTGTCGTCGGTGCGGAACAGACTCATGACGCCGTTCGCGACCGGCACATTGCCGGAGCTGTGGAACTGCAGCTCGACATCGCCGGAGGCCGGAAGGAGGAGATCGACCTTGGCGTACTGGAAGTCGGCGACGCTGGTGACCGCTATGGTCTCGGCGGTGACCGGGACGCTGGCGACGACGCTGCCGTTCTGGAGAGCTTTGAGGGTGCCGAGGATGGTACCGGCTGGGGCATTGTGCCTGAGCTGGACGATGCCGGCGTAATGGCCCTGACGGAGTCCGGAGGCGAGAGTGGAGCTCATCAGGCCGCTCTGGCCGCTGCTGGCGGACCAGAGCTGGTCGAAGCCGCCTGAAGCGGCCTGGAGCAGACCGATGCCATGGGTCTGGCCATTGTAGGGCAGACTGACATGGGTGGCCTTGCGGTACTCGTCGCGGACGCGGAACTTGGACTTGGCGACGAGGTTGAAGCTGCCGGTGAAGACGCGGGCTTCGTAATAGCCGGCGGGCAAGGCGGCGAAGCTCTGGATTCCGTTCGACTGGCTGAGATTGGCCGACTCGAGATAGTTGACGTCTGTGGCACCTTCGGCATAGATGCCGATCCAGCTTCCCGAGGGGATGTTGCTACAGGCGAAGACGAGGCTCTCGCCGCTGATGAAGACCTGCTGGGCGGGAGTCACTGCGGGGACGACCAGGTTGAAGCTGGTGCCGGCGAGCTGGGTGTAGCCGTCGTTGGCGAAGACACGGATCTGGTAGGTGCCGCTGCTCAAACCGAGGGCAGAGAAATTCACCGAGCCGCTGCCGGTGCCGTTGGTGTACTTGTAGTCGAGATAATCGTCATTGGCGGCGCCGCTGCGGTAGAGGCCGATCCAGTCGCTGGAGGTCGGGGCGGCGATGCCCGAGTAGCTGCCGGTGATGTTGCTGCCCGATACGGTGGCACTGATGGCCGGGCCGGAGGGCGGCGCGGTGATGGTGAAATTCGCGCTGGCGAGCAGGGTGTAGCCGTCGTTGGCGAAGAGGCGGGCCTGGTAGCTGCCGGCCGCGAGAGTCGGAGAGCTGAAGGTGATGCTGCCGCTGGCGGCGCCTGCGGTGTACTTCCACAGAAGGTAGGAGCCGTTTCCGGCGCCCGCGGCGTAGATGCCGATCCAGTCCTTGGCGGCTGGACTGGCGATGCCGCTGTAGTTGGCGACGATGTTGGCGCCGGTGGCGACATTGGCGCAGCTCAGCGTCGGACCGGTGGGGGGAGAGGCGATGTTGAAGTTGGCGCTGGCGAGCAGGGTGTAGCCGTCGTTGGCGAAGAGGCGGGCCTGATAGGCGCCGGCAGGCAAGGTCGGCGCAATGAAGGTGACGTTGCCGCTGGCGGTGCCGCCGGTGTACTTCCAAAGCAAGGAGTGATTGCCGGAACCGGCCGCGCCGGCACTGGAGCTGTAGATGCCGATCCAATCATTGCTTGTAGGACTGGTGATACCTCCATAAGTGACCGTGATGTTGGCGCCGGGGGCGGCGTCCGGGGCGGAAAGCGTGGCGGCGCTCAAGATCTGAGCGGCGCACATCAGCAGCAGGAAAAGCCATCGGGAAATCTTCATGTCGTGCCTTCGGTTTCGGGGTTTGCTGTTACAGCGGAAGACGGTGCGTCTTCAGGCCCTTTGTTCCCGAAAAATTTGAAGTGTTACTGATTTAGGAACAATCTTCAAGGAAAGATTCCGACTGCACAGATCATCTCGCGCGAACAATCAGTTGACCTTGGGCCAGAGATTCAGTTCCGGCCTGCTTTGATGAAGCTGCTCGACGTTGTCGGGAGCGATCAGCAGACCGAGGAGCTGGGCTGCCTGCTCATCATCCCCGGGAAGGGACTGTCCCTGAACGAGAGGGAGATTGCATTGGATCAGCGCCACTTTTCCTTCTTGGAGCAAAGGGCCCATGGAACCGGAATAGACTTCGGCGAGGATGAGCTGAAAGCGG
Organism: Verrucomicrobiota bacterium; assembly: GCA_039798785.1. Taxonomy (GTDB): domain Bacteria; phylum Verrucomicrobiota; class Lentisphaeria; order Lentisphaerales; family Lentisphaeraceae; genus CAMCSH01. The sequence goes on from JBDKFG010000069.1 coordinate 12,053, forward strand.
GTCCCGGCTTCCATCACAGTCAATTCCTGCAGCGCTTGAGGCGGCGCATCCGTAGGTTCTTCGCTGAACGGAAGCTGGATGTAGCTGAGCAGTTTCTGCCCGGGGGAAAGGCTGCGGGTCAGCTTGTTCCAATCGCTCCAGGTGCTGCCCTTGCCGCTGCCGCCGATGCTCTTGGAGGGCATGGTGACGAAGGAATGCCGGCCGGGCAGGATTTTCTCCAAGCCACTTCGCACCGCAGTGAGACGGATCTGGTTTTCGGGGGTATCTGGCGGCAGCAGCACCAGGAGCTTTTCGGCGGGACCGAGCATGGATTTGATCTTGGCGGCGAGCTGGCCGGTGAGCAGCGCCTGCTGGCGAGCTGAACTGGCTTTGTGCTCGGCGGCGAGGATGCGCGCTTCTCGGCCGTCCTTCCAATCCCCAAGCAGGACGATGGCGCCGGCCAGCAGGGCCAGGCCGAGGCCCTTGGCTGGCCGGTGTTTGATCTTGGTGTCGCGCAGGACTTTGATCGCCCATGCGACACAGACGAAGGCGAGAATGGAGAAGATCATGGGTTTTTCAGGGTGCTGTCGTAGTGGTAGACGTAGTTGCCGCGTGCATCCTTCTCATAAGTCTGCCCCTTGATGCTGCTGAACAAGCCATAGGAGCCGTCGACCATCAGCCGATACCAGCGGTAGTCACCCTTCTCAGTATTCCAGAAGACGCTGGCACCGTAGGCGGTGTCGCCGACGATGAGGCCGGTGTTCTGGTCGAAGGCGGGGCTCTCCTCGAGCATGATGCATGTGCTCGGCTGCGCCACCTTGCCGCCGGGCAGCCAGGCCAGGCTGGTGATGCTGCGATTGAAAGTGCTGTTGTTGGCGACGTAGTCGCAGCCGAAACGGCGGTACTCGACGTTGGTGGCGATCGGACATTTGTAGATCGGGATCTGGGTGTCGTCCGTCAATTCAATGCCTAGATACTTGTTCAAGGGACGGTTCTGGACCGTGAGCATGCCGCTTCTGTAACGCGAATCGGAGCCATTGACCCCCCCCCAGGAGGTGCAGGATCCGCCTGAGAAAGGCGGATAGCAGCTGCGATTATCCTTCTGATAGAGATGCGCCAACGTGGCAATCTGCTTCATGTTGCTGATCCCGACAGCCTTGAGAGCGATTCTTTTGGTCTTCTTGATCGCCGGCAGCAGCAGCGAGACGAGAATGAGAATGATGATGACGACGGCGAGCAGCTCGATCAAGGTGAATCTTCGTGACCTCATAAATGCCTCCATCCACTGGATTGCTGTTTCCCGGATCCTGCCTCGCCCCTGATCTTAGGATTGTGAATTCCCAGCTCATCAAAGCGCGGCAGCCTAAGCCTTTGTTCCCGCGCAGGATGGGATTGTTACGGGCGCAGAGGGGGATTGAGTCCGTTTTTTCAAACTATTCCACTCGAGTTTCAGGATCTCAGCCTAGGAGTTGGGGAACTCAATGGGGGCATTTCAGCTACGAACGAACTTCCCCTGCCATAAGGAACAATGGGAATCAGAAGATGACTCAGGGATTCGGCAAGAAGGAGGTGAAGGAGCTTTTGTCTCTCATCTCGACATGTCCATCCAGGAACAACCAGGGATACTGGCTGGTTTTGGGATGGAAGGAGACGGTGCTGGCGAAGGAATCGCCGGTCTTGAAACCCCATCCCCAGCCGTAATAGCCGAGCCTGTTGTCGTTGGCGTTGACGGCGGGATTGAAGATGCGTTCACTCATGACGACGATCCCCGAGCTATCGTCAAGGTTGTCCCAATTGCACGCCGAGAGAGAACCGTAGGAATCGCCGACCAGGTCACGGTTGATCGAGTAGGCGCGGAAGGACTGGCCTGACGCAATGCCCCGTGTCTGCAAGGGACAGTTGTAGGTGGAGTTCTGAGGACGCAAGGGCGCGCTGTTGCTCGCCATTTCCTCAGCGCTCAATCTCCGTCCGTCATAGCTCGAAAGCTTGTCGTCCCAGGGCAGGGTGGCACTGTCGGACGCCTCCGGGCCATAGCCTTGATTGTCGTCGCAATAAAGACTGAGCCAAAGATTGATCTGCTTGAGATTGTTGAGGCAGACCGCCTGCTGGGCGCTGGCGCGGCTTCGCGCCAGCGCAGGGAGCAGAAGTGAGGCGAGGATGCCGATGATGGCGATGACGACGAGGAGCTCGATCAAGGTGAAGCGACGGGACATGCGATTCTCCAGTGTTTCTATTGCGATTTCACCTGAAGTTCCCGGCAGGAGCCAATCGTTACAAGAATCTCCCGGAATTAGGGATTTTTCAGGACTTTGCAAGTCATCTTTCGTGCCCCCCTAGTAGATCCACCCGTGCTGCGGGACTTGAGGAGTCACGACCAGCAGCATGGACTTCGTCCCCCCCCTTGCACCCCCTGACCCCCCGAAGGTGCCGCCGTCCAGAAGTTTCGCTGAAAGATTCGATCCCCTCGAAATTCCCTTGCAGTCCTCGTCCTAGCGATTAGCTTATCGGATCGACGGAGCCGACAAAAATGACAGTCATCGCCCAAATTCAGCCTGGCTTCTCCACCAACACCTTCCTCTTCATACTGATCCCCGGACTGATCTGCATGGGCAGCGCCTTCGCCTCGGCCTCCATCGCCGAATCACGTGCCCGCCCCCTCCTTCAGCACTTTTTCCTCGGCCTGTTGGCGCCCGTCATCTGGCCGCTTTACATCCATCGCAAGCTCACAGCCGTGGTCCTAGAGGCGACTCCGAAAGAGGAATACTACGTCAACCGCCCTCGGCGCGAAGACAAGCAGGCCGCCGAATTCGAAGTGGCTCTCGACCTCGATGCCAACTATTTCCGCAAGATCTGGAAGGATGAATCCGGCGCCTCCCGCGGCCCTTTCATCATCGAAACCGAAGACAACGTCATTCAAGCCATCGCCATCGTTGAAATCCAGGACAAGATCGTGGTCCTGGAGATCCCCGGCCGCCAGCCGGGCACCACCCAGCGCATACGTCTTCCCTACGAGAAGATCCGCGGCTGCCTCGAAAGCTGATCCCAACCACGCCCCGATGAGGAGTTTGTTTCCATGTTCCAGATGACTTTTGAATTCAACTGCCCGAAGTGCGACGGCGCCATCCCTCTCGCCCTTGACAGCGACCGCGCCGACTGCCCGAGCTGCGGAGTCCTCCTCCTCTTCGAAAACATGGGCGATCTCGACAGCGACATGGATGCGGTCCAGACCAAGACCGAACAGACCTTCGACAAACAGTCGGGCCGGATGCGCGAGACGATCACCGTCTCCTTCTCCCGCAACCAGCTGATGCAGGCTCAGGAACCGGCTCACCCCGCCAGCGGCGGCTCGATCAAGGCCCAGTCCGTTCTCAATCCCGAAGTGGCCCAGGCCAAGCGGATCGGCAAGCTGAAAGTTGCATCTCCCGTCCACAGCGAACTCCTCGGCGGCACTTCCTCAGGCAGCATCAGCGTCAAACCCGGAGCCCCGATGGGAGCTCCCGCCGCGCCCGTCGCACCGATGATCGTAGCCAGCGCCCCTGCCAGCACCGCCAACGACGAACTAGACAGCATGCGTCGCCAGATGGAAGAGGAACGCGCCCGCTTCGAGGCCGAACGCCGCGCCTTCGAGGAGGCCCGCGCCCTCGAGGCTGAACGTGCCCGTCTCGAGGCGGAACGCCGCGCCTTCGAAGAAGCACGCGCCAAAGCCGAAATGGAAGAGCGCCTCCGCGCTGAAACCGAAGCCAGAATCAAGGCTGAACTCGAAGCCAAACTCCGCGCCGAAGCCGAGGCCAAGGCCGAGGCAGAGGCCAAAGTCAAGGCTGAACTCGAAGCCAAACTCCGCGCAGAGGCAGAAGCCAAAGTCAAGGCTGAACTCGAAGCCAAACTCCGCGCCGAAGCAGAAGCCAAAGTCAAGGCTGAACTCGAAGCCAAACTCCGCGCCGAAGCAGAAGCCAAAGTCAAAACTGCTCCACCTCCGGCCCCGGAAAACAAAGCCGATGAGGCCCCCAAAGCCGATGAGGCCCCCAAAGCCGATGAGGCCCCCAAAGCCGATGAGGCCCCCAAAGCCGATGAGGCCCCCAAAGCCGATGAGGCCCCCAAAGCCGCCAAAGCGGGATCAAAAACCGTCGGCCCCAGCGCTAAAACCAGTACCAGCAAAGGCGGAAAAACCACCGGTCCGGTCAAAACCGCTGGCACCGCAACGACCGCCCCAACCACCGGTGCGAAAGCCACGACAAAATCGGCAACACCTCGAAAACCAGGCCTGACTCCCGAACAGCAAAAAGCGATGGACGAAAAAATCGCTTCTCAGTCCAGCACTTTGAAGAAACGGATCCTCTTGGTCAACGTGATAGCCTTCTCCCTGTTTGGCGGCTGGCTGCTCTACGAGAAAAAATTCAAGAAGCCGGAGACCGCGCCTCTACCCGTTCCGGAATTACCTGCCACTGAGAGGATGAAAATCAAGGAGCCGGCGGCCAATGCCGTTCCGGCCGCCACCCCGACGACTTCCGAGCAGGCACCCACACCTGCAGACCAATCCATCCCCGGCGACTCCTCCAAGGTCGACCAATCCATCCCCGGCGACTCCTCCAAGGTCGACCAATCCATCCCCGGCGACTCCTCCAAGGTCGACCAATCCATCCCCGGCGACTCCTCCAAGGAAACCACCCCGGCTCCCGCCGAAACCCCCTCTTCGGCCGAAACCCCGGCTCCTTCGGACGGCGCGGCGGCGGCGACGGAGCCCCCCGCTCCGGCCCCTTCAACTCCGTGACTCAAGCAAATATGGACCCCCAAGATTTCCGCCGACAATCGGAGCCGAAAGCTCAAGATCTCCGCAGCCGTCTCACTCCTGAACAAATGCGGGCTTTGGACGAACGAGTCGCTCAGGACGTGCTTAAATGGAAACGCCTCTTCACCACTATAAACATCCTCGCCCTGGCCGGATTTGTCGCCTTTCTGATCTGGTGGAAACTCAGCTGAAGCTGGCTGCGGGGCTGTTTATTTTCGGTGCTTGCTCCGCCCCCCCCGTCCCCGCCCCCGCCGCGTCTTCCCAGGTCGAGCGGGGGCGGCTGCTTTTCCTCGCCTCCTGCACCGCCTGCCACAGCTTTGAGAACGAACTCGGCGGCGGTCCTTCCCTGCACGGACTGCCGGGCAGCCGCATTGAAGTCCGTGATTTGCGGGGAGAGCTGAAAAGTCTCGTGGCAGATGACGCCTATCTGATCCGGGCGATGATCATTCCCGATTATGAATTACGAGGCGACTGGCCGGCGAGCATGCCCTCTTGGGGAGGCTCACCCGAAGAGCTGCAAGATCTTCTGGCCTTCATCAAAAGCCACTTCGCCACGCACTGAAGTCAGGGGACTTCGCTACTCCTGGTTTTTTGCCCAATGCTCATATCGAGGGCGACGGTCGAAGGGGTTCGGCCCGACTGCAGCTTGAGCAGTGCCTGACGGGCCTGGCGCTGGCGCAAGCCCTCGAGCACAGTGCGCAGTTCCGCCACCGTCTTCACCGCGACACCGTCGACCTCAAGCAGCACATCCCCCTCGGAGACCAGAGGCTTGCCGAAATACGACGAGGTCGCCGCCGGCGAACCCGCTTCGATGTCGGCGACCACCAGACCCTGGCGGACGAAGAGCTGGCGAGCATAGAAGTCCTCCGGCGTGATCTCATTGACGGTGAGTCCGAACTCCTCGATGCTGACCCGCACCGGTTCAGGCCGCTTCAAGATCAGCAGGCGTCCCTCCTGGCTCCTGCCCTGACGCAGCCAGCGCACCTTGACGTCGCGGCCGACTTCAACGGCGAGGTGCCGCCGCAATTGCGACACGGCGCGGATGCCGCGACCGGTGAAATCATGACCGTCGACTCCGACAATGACATCACCGCTGCGGAGTCCGCAAGTCCATGCCGGCGATCCTTCCAGGACGCGGGTCATCAGGATCCCTTCCCGCGGCAGGCCGAGAGCGACCGCATCGTCCTCACTCACCGGCTCATAGGCGAAGCCCAGCCAGGGGTCGCCCTGCTGGGTCGCGGCCCTGCGGGTCGCCGCCGCTGGATCGACGAGGAAGCGGCGAGCCGCATCGGCGATGGCGTCGACGGCGATGAATTCCCCGCGAACGCCGCCGATGGCTACCACCCGCCCGTAGGCGTCGTAGAGCGGCTGGCAGAGCGAGGGCAGCTCCGCCGAATTGCCGGAGACGAAACCGTCTACCAGGACGAGGTCGCGCTTGCCGAGGATCACGGTGCGGACTGTTCCCGGCGAAGCGCAAGCTTCGTAATCGAGGCTACGTCCGCTGCGGACCACACCGACCACCGGATCGCCGCTCCGCAAGGCCAGGGCTTCGCCGAACTTCACCGGCAGGATCGGCAAGTCGGTGTCGATCTTCAGAATGGTGTAGAACATGCTCTTGTCCGCCTTGACGATGCGAGCGGGAAACTCTTCGCCCCTGATGAAGACTTTGACCTCCTCTGTGTCCGCCTCAGGAAGATAGAGGCAGAGCAGATGTCCCTTGCGGTCGAGAGCCAGGCTGTTCATCGTCACCTGCTTCCGGTCCTCGCCGCTGCGCAAGCTCACTTCAAGGAAGAAAACCGAGGATTCGGCCTCGGCGAGTCCTTGCTTGGCAAGGACTGCCGGACTGAGGCAGATCACTTCCGCCGGTTTCAACTGCTGACAGGCGCAAAGGGCGAGGAGACTGGCGAGGAAGAGCTGGCGCATGGTCGAATCCCGGGATTGCTGATTGGCTCCCCAGCAGTTGACACCCAGTCGCGATTTTTACCTCATCTCCCCCGCAGGCAATTGTCGCGTCGCAGGAGCGATGTATCTTAGGCCGCCCAAACCGCACAACTGGAGATTGCCATCATGAAGAAAATGCTCGCCCTGCTCGTCGCCGCCCTCGCCTTCAGCAGCTGCACCTACGGTGCCAACCGCTGGAACGACTTCAAAGACGTCGTCACCGTCGACTTCGGCACCGGTCTCGGCGTCAAAGGCCGCGTCTCCTACATCGGCACCGGCCTGATCGTCAACAAGGACCGCTTCGGTCTCCGCGAAGGCAACATCGGCAGCTGGAACGGCGAGGAGACCCAGTCCTATGAAAGCGACCTGATCATCTACCGCGGCGGCGACTTCCGCACCCCCCTCGCCCCCGAAGTGGTCGCCCGCCGCAAGGAATCGTACGGCAACACCGGCTGGGTCGTCTGGGACATGCCCACCAAGGAAGGCATGAACTGGCACTGGGTCTCCCAGATCGAAGCCAGCGCCGGCCTCGGCATCTCCGCCCGCCTCGGCGCCAACCCCCTCGAAGCCGTCGACTTCGTCCTCGGCTTCACCACCCTCGACTTCTACGGCGACGACACCGCCCTCAGCGACGAGGAGAAGGAAGAAGCCGACAAAGCCGCGCAGAAGTGATACCCGCGCCTCGCAAAACCCCCAGCCGCATGGCTGGGGGTTTTGCTTTGGGAACTCACTGGGAGTCCCACCCTCCGTGGCGGGCTGGATTTCCACCGCCGTTTGACAAAGCCCCGTCTCGCTGCAGATTCCCCCCGCCTTCCGGATCCCTCCGAGGCTGACAGGGGAATCCCGTGCGAACCGGGAACTGACGTGCAACGGTATGCCGCGATGACGGACGAGTCCGAGCACCTACCCGGGCGCACTTCACGCGATGAGGCGCCTGGCGGAAGGGATCCGTGTCTACAACCTCATTGGATCCGCCGAGCTTTGCCACACCACCCAGGTGCGGACGACGCGTCGTCGGATCGGAAGGAACAGCCATGATCTCCCATTCCTCGATTCTACTCGCCTCCATCTTCGCCCAGCAAGCCGCGGGCGACGCCAATGGCCTCTCCCCCGCCGCCAGCGCCGCCGCCCCGGCTGAAAAAACGCCCTCGCCGATGATCATCACCGCCGACCGTTGCGCCACCCCGGCCGAAAGCCAGGGAAGGAGCTTCAGCATCATCGGTGGCGAAGAAATCCGCCGCAGCGGCATCACCCGCGTCAGCGACGCCATCCGGCGCATCCCCGGCGCCGTCAGCGCCGGCAACGGGCCGCACGGCACCCAGGCTCTCTTCATCCGCGGCGCCCACCAGTACCACAGCAAGATACTGGTCGACGGGCGCCCTCTCGCCAGCGCCAGCGAAACCCAGGTCAGCTCCCTCAGCTTCCTCGATGAGATCCCCCTCGACGACGTCGAACGTATCGAAGTGGTGCGCGGACCGCAATCGGTGGTCCACGGCTCCGACGCCATCGGCGGCGTCGTCAACATCATCACCAAACGCGCCAAGGAAGACGGCCATCACGGCAGCGTCTCGGTTGAAGGCGGCAGCCACGGCTATCTCCGCGAAGCCCTGACCCTCACCGGCAAGTCAGGCGCCTGGGACTGGCACGCCCTGGGATCGCACGCCTATGAAAAAGGCGTCAGCGCCCAGAAGGCGGCGCAATACCGCGATCACGACGCCTGGGAGAACAGCTCCGGCCGCCTCGGCCTCGGCTACTCCCCGGTCGAACAGGCTCGCTTCTTCGTCGACGGCGAAACCCTGCGCGGCCGCAATGAATGGGACGGATCGGTCTACCCGCCCTGGCCCGCCCCCAGCGTCCCCGCCCCCTGGGAAGCTGACAACCGCCATCGCGGCCTCCGCCTCGGCGGCGAATTCACCGGCCTCGCCGAAGGCCTGGTCGACAGCAGCCTGGTCTACAGCCAGGGCCGCAGCAAGCGCCTCTTCGAAGTCGAAAACCAGCCCGTCGAAAACACCGAGTATCACGATCTGACGCAGCGGATCGAAACCGTCAACACCCTGCACGCCAACGACTGGCTCGACCTCGTCTTCGGCGCCGACTACGAAGAGCAGAAAGCCGGTGGCCACGGCGCCTGGACGCCCCCCTCCGGACGCATCCACAGCTTCGATCAGTTCGCCGAAGCGCGCGGCCATTGGGACGACCGCTACTTTCTCACCCTCGGCGCCCGGCACACCGATCACGACCTCTTCGGCGAGCACTGGACCGGCCAGGTCTCCGGCGCGATCAAATTCCCGGAGCCCGGCACCCGCCTGCACGCCAGCGCCGGCACCGGCTACCGCGCCCCTTCGATCTTCGAATTGCTCGGCCCCAACGGCAGCCCCGACATCGCCGCCGAAGAAGCCGAAAGCTTCGACCTGGGCGTCGAGCAGCAGATCGGCGATTCCCTCAATGTCGGCAGCACCTTCTTCCACACCGAGCTCAGCGACATGATCGACTTCGTCAGCGCCGACGCTCCGCCCTGGGGCTACTACCGCAACGTCAGCTTCGCCCGCATGTACGGCTTCGAAAACGAGGCCAAATGGCAGGCCGCCGAAAACCTCGGCTTCCGCGCCAACTACACCTGGCTGCACACCGAAGACGACCAGGACGACGAACTCGCCCGCCGTCCCACTCATCTCGGAAGTTTCGGCGCCGACTGGCAGATCGACGACGACTGGCGCCTCAACTCCGACCTGATGGCCTCCGGCACGGCCTTCTCCGGCAATCATGAATCCGACAAGCTCGCCGGATGGGCGACGGTCATCGCCGGCCTCGGCTACCGAGTCCGCAAGGACCTTGAGATCACCGGACGGATCACCAACCTCTTCGACCAGGATTACGAAGTGGTGAAAGGCTTCAACACCTACGGCCGTTGCTACTACCTCGGAGCGACCTGGAGCTTCTGAGTCGCCGCGACCGTTCGATGCCGCGAGGGGGAGTCCTCGCGGCATTGTCGCGCAAGGAAACTGTCAAGTCCCGCAGACGCGGCTTGCTGATCCTGGCGCCGGGCCGATCTTCCGGGCCTTTGCAAGGATTTCCATGAACCCGATCGCGATCCTGGTTTTTGTCACCGTCGTCTGGGGCAGCACCTTCCCCATCCTCAAGGAACTGAGCCAGGCGCCCGGCCTGGACGGCATGGCGATCTCGGCCCTGCGCTTCTTCATCGCGGCCCTCTGCCTCGCGCCCCTGGCGGCCAGGATCCCCGCGGCGACCTGGAAGGCCGGCGGCGTGCTCGCGATTCTCGCCTTCATCAGCTATGTCAGCCAAGCCTGGGGCTTGAGCTACATATCGTCGAACCGCTCCGCCTTCATCACGTCAGTGAGCGTTCTTCTCGTCCCTCTGATCGGCTGTCTTCTCGGGCGTTTCCCCGGCCCGAAGCTGATCGCCGCGGCCGCGCTGGCCCTCGGCGGCCTGGGTTTCATGTCGTGGGAGGGCGGCGGCGACCTGCGCGGCGATTCCCTCACCTTCCTCTGCGCCCTGTGCAACGCCTTCTACATCATCGCCCTGTCGAAAATCGCGGCAGGGCACAAGCCGATGCATCTCGCCGCTTCGCAGGTCTTCCTGATGGCCGCGCTGGCGCTGCCGGCGCTTGCCGGCACCGGCAGAAGCCCGGCCCAGCTTCTCGAGGCGGCCTCCGGCTCGTGGCCCGCCCTGATCTATCTCGGCGCCGTCGCCACCGCCGCCATGCTGGCCCTGCAATCCCTGGCCCAGATCCGGGTGCGCGCCGAGGACGCCGCCCTGATCTTTGCGCTCGAGCCGGTCTTCGCCGCCGCCATCGCCTATTTCTGGATCGGCGAGACCCTCGGCCCGAGAGCGCTCTTCGGCGGTTTCCTGGTGGTCGCCGCGGTGATCTGGGCCGAACGGAACTCGCGCCCGGCCGAATCAACTCCCCCCTCCTGACCCCCTCCTGACCCCCTCCCTGCCTCTGCCGCCAGCGGCTGGCAGGGCGCGAACCCGGGGATAAAGTCGCCTAGGAAAGACCAGGGGGCGAGGCCATGACCGCAGCCAGTTCACGCTACGACACCCGACTGAGCCTGCTGCGGCGCATCAGCGCCCGCGAAGAAGACGGATGGCTCGAGTTCTATCAGAAATATTCGCCCCTGGTCCGCTGGCTCTGCCGCCGCAAGGGCCTCCCCGGCGAGGAGGAGATGCGCCTGGTGGTGCAGGCGGTGATGATCCACTTCGCCAAGCTCGACTGGAAGTACGATCCTGAACGCGGCCAGTTCCGCAACTTCATCCTCAAGGTGGCCGAGCTGAAGATCCACGAAGTCCGGCGCGAAGGGGCTCGCCCCCCCGCGGCAGGCGAGGCGCCGGAGGAGCTGCCCGACGAAGCCGATCCGCTCGCCGCCGCAGGACGCCAGGAACTGCTCGAACGCGCCCTGCTGCTGCTCTGCGACGATCCCGAGGTCGATCCCCAGCAGCTCTGGATCTTCGACCAGCTTCTCTCCGGCCGCAGCTACGAGGATCTCGCCGGGAAGACCGGCCTCACGCCCGGCAACCTCAGGGTGATCAAACACCGTGTCCTGCTGCGGGTCCGCCGCCTGGTCGAGCGCGAAGGCCTCCGGTGAAAAGCTGCCTGACCGAGGAGCGCCTCGCGGCGCTGGCCGAATCGGAGCCCGAAGCCGAAGAACGGCAGCATCTCGAAATCTGCGCCGAGTGCGCCGCCCTGCTGGCGGAAATGAAGGCCGGGGAAGCTCTTTTCGCCAGCCTCAAGTCCGGCGACGGACTGGTGTTCGGCGATTACCGGGATTGCCTCGAAATCGCCGGCGGCGCCATGTCGCGGGTCTACCGCGGCCGGGCCCGCGACGGCTCGCTGGTGGCGCTGAAAGTCTGCCGCCGCCAGGATCTGCTGCCTCTCTTCCGCAACGAGGCGCGTCTGCTGCGCCTGTGCCGCGATCAGGCGGTTCCCGGCGTCATCCCATTGATCGCCGTCGAGCTCGAGCACCTGCCGGCCTACATCGTCACGCCGTTCTTTTCTCGCGGCACCCTGGAGCAGTCGCCCCCGCAAGGCTCAGCAGCGCTCCTCGCCTTGGCCCGGCACCTGGCCCTGACCCTGGAGCATCTCGCCCGCCTCGGCATCGTCCATGGCGACCTGAAGGCCTCGAACGTGCTCATCGGCGAGGACGGCTGTCCCTGGCTGGCCGACCTCGGCGGCTCGCGGCGGGTCAGGCCGGCCACCGTCGACGGACAGGCGCCCCCGAGCCTGCTGGGCACTTCCCTGTCTCTGGTCAGCCTGTCGCCGGAGCAGGCCCGCGGCGAGGAGCCGCGGCCGGCCTGCGACGTCTTCGCCCTCGGCATCCTGCTCTACCGCCTCGCGTCGGGCGTCCACCCCTTTGCGGCGGCGAGCGACTGGGAGCTGGCGGCGAAGGTGCTGCGCGACCGCCCGGTGCCGCTGCGCCGCCGCGTCGCGGCGGAGCTTCGCCGCGACTTCGCCCCCCTGGTGATGGCCTGCCTGGAGAAGGATCCGGCGCGCCGCCCAGCCGCCGCCGAGCTGCGGCGCCGGCTCGAGCTGATGCAGCTGCGCTCGCCCCCCCGCTGGAGCCTCCTTGCCGCATTCGCCCTGCCCCCGCTCGCCGCACTCCTCTGGTGGATCCTGAGTCGGCCGGAGCTCCCTGCGATGCCTCCCGCCAGCGATGAGGAACTGGTCATCCGCGGCTTCAACGAATCGGCAGGCCTGGCAGCCGCCCTCGAAGCCTTCCGCCGCAGCGAAGACGAACGCCGCAACGGCGGCTACGACGAAGAGCTCAAGGCCCGCAGAGATCTCGAACTGGAGCTGAAGAAGATCGACCCGGAATTCCGCCGCCTCCATGACGACATGGATGCCGTGCGCGAACACTACAAGCAGGACCGCAGCGACCTGCAGCGGAAAAAGGCCTGCTTCGACGGCATCGACATGATCCGCCGCGAACTGCGCCGCCGCGCGCCGCGCTGGCCTGCCTTGAAGGAGATGATGGCACGCTGGGAGGCCCTGGAGAGCCGCCGCGAAGAACGCACCGCGGAAGTCCTCGAATCCTTCTCTCCCGACGCGGCCCGCGAATATCGAGAGGCCCTGCGCAAAGTCAGGATCAGCCGCGAAGCGCTGAAAGCGGAAAGCCTGGCTCAGTGACCCTCGCCCCTGGCCCGGAGTGAGCAGCCATCCCTCCTCGGCACACGCGCCTATCGAAAAAAAATCGCGGCGCGCGTAACAAATCGGCGGCGGGACTCAAGACCCGTTCAAGAGGATGCGGACCTCCTCGAAATCACCAAGGAAACCCACACCATGAAAAAACTGCTGATCGCCCTCTCTCTCGCCAGCCTCGTCGCCCAAGCCGAAGACGCCCAGGACCTTGAAAGCGCCCGCAAAAAGGTGTCCTCCGTCAACTACCGCGAATCCCAGGGTGACTCCCAGATCGCGGAACTCGCCGACAAGGAATACCGGGCCCGCTGCGCCGTCGAAATCGCCCTCAAGAAACTCGACAAGGATTTCGCCAAAACCCACGCCATGTACATCGCCGCCCGCTCCAAGCTGCCCGTCGACGCGGTGGAATCTGAGAAGAAGGCTTACTACGCCGTCCTCGACACCATGGTCGCCGAAATGCGCGACAAGACCCGGGGGCGTCCGGAGCTGGCCGACTCGGTGAACGCCTGGAACTCCGCCATCGCCGCCAAGGAGGATTTCATCGCCGCCAAGATCGCCAAGCGCGACGCCGCCAAGGCCGACGCCTACCGGAAGGCGCTGCAAGTGGTCCGCGCCAGCCGCTGAAGGCTGGAGCCTTGCCGCCGGGGACCCATGAAACCCACCAATTCAACCTGGATTCCGAAGCTGAGCTTGGGCTCAGCTCGGGAATCCGAGTCAAGATTCAAAATTCAAGATTCAACAGAACGCGAACAAAATCAAAGATTTAACATTCAAGACTGAAGGCTGACTCACAGCTTCAACTTCGGAATCGAGTCCTGGTCGTCATCGCCGTCATCGCCATCCTGCTGATGCTGCTCCTGCCCTCGCTCGGCAGCAGCCGCAAGCGGGCCGTCGCCGCACAGTGCAAGAACAATCTCCGCCAGTGCGGCATCGCAGTGCAAAGCTACCTCGGGGACAACGGCGGCAACATCCGCACCGGCTACATCCTGCCCGGCGAAATCTACTACACCCCCGTCCAGGTCTTCGCCCTGCTCGACAAGGGTCGCTACATCCAGATCGGGGACAGCACACGCTGTCCCTCCCTGCCTCCCTCGAACTCCTGGAAAGGCAGCGGCTACGGCACCCGCCACTTCAATGCGTCGAGGAACTTCGCCTCTCTAGGCAACAACGCCTGGTTCATGGGTTGCTCCTGGAAGGACGACCCGGCCGAATTCAACTATCCGATGATGTCCGCCAACAACGCCGAATTCGCCGAGCCGATTCTGATCCACGAACGCAGCTGCGACATGCTGTTCACCGACGGCCACGTGGAATCGCTCCGCAGCAGCGGCCTCAAGAGCATCGGTTTCAACAACGCCTGGCTGGGCGACGAGGGCCCCTCGGCCCTGCGCCAATCCTTTTGAGAATCGAGGCCCGATTCCATGCCGCAAATCCTGATCACCCTCGGCGTGCTCCTGATCTTCGCCACCGGCATCCTCCTGGTGCGCAGCGCCGGTCAACCTCGCTCCGTGCCACGCAGATTCTCCGGTCTGATCCTACTCGCCATCGCCATCGCCGCCGCCGCCCTCATCGCCTTCCTGCCGGATCCCTACGCCCGGAATGTGACGCCGGCGGAAGAGGCCCTCCGCCTCGCCGGCCCCTGGCGTCTCGGCCAGGAAGTGGCGGCCGCACTCGATCGCAAGCCCGCCCGCATCGTCGTCATCGCCGCCCCCGAGGACCTCAAGCCCGGCGCCTACGGAAGCTCGAATCTCCAGGCCTTGCAGGAAGGTGCCGGAGGCCCGCAAGCTCACTCCTGGGCGGTCTATTCCGTCGCCGATCTCAACCGCCTCGCCGGCGAGCCTCGGCAGCCCGGCAGCGACCCCGAAATCCTCAAGGACCGGCCGCGTGCCGCCGCGCTGCCCAGACTCCTGCAGCTCAAACCCCGCCCCGACGCTATCGTCCTCCTCTCCGGACTGCCCCCACAGGAGGAATTGGAGGGACTGGAGGAATTCGGCCTGGACCGCGATGCCGCCCTTTGGCCGCCACTCTATGCCCTCGAATCTCCCGGCGGCGCCGCCGTAAACCTGATGCGGGACGGCATCCTCCGGGCCATCGTCCATTTCCAATTCAGCGACCACGGCTTCGATCCGCGCTCCCCACTGGACGTGGAAGCCGCCGCGAGACTCGCCTGGCGCGTCGCTGCCCCCCGCCCGAACCCTTGATTTCTTCGACATCTCGAAGTTCTTGAAGCAAAAGACGAAAACCCCAAACGGAGTCAATCATGCGCCACATTCTCACCTGCCTTGTCGCCTTGGGAATCAGCAGCTGCACCGAAAAGATCCCTCAAAACCCCGCCGAGCCCGCCCCAAGCACTCAACGGCAAGTGCCTCCTGAAGTGCCAGCCCCCATCCGCGGGCAGGACTACCGCCTCGTCTTCTCCGAGGACTTCGATGGTCCCTCCGGCAGCACCGCCGCCCAGGAACGCTGGAGCCCCTGGGCCCTCGGCACCAGGAAAGGAGCCTTCAACGTCGCCGACAGCTGTCGCCTCGACGGCCAAGGCCACCTTCTCATCAATGTCCGCCGCAATGAGGGACGCATCGAGACCGGCGGCCTCACCACTCGCGGCAAGTTCGAGGCCACCCACGGCTATTTCGAGTGCCGCTGCAAGCCCCACGCCGCCTCCGGCGCCTGGTCCGCCTTCTGGATCCAAAGCCCGAGCATCGGCAAGCCACTCGGCGACGCCGCCAAGGCCGGCGTCGAGATCGACGTCCTGGAGTGCTTCCCCGGCCACAAAAGATACAAGCGGGACGCCCGCCACACCGCCCACTGGGACGGCTACGGCAGCGCTCACAAGCAGGAGTCGGTGGGCAAGCTCGTCCCCGACATCACCGAGGCCTTCCACACCTACGCGGTGAAGTGGGACGACTCTGGCTACGTCTTCTACATCGACGGAGTCGAAAGCGGCCGCTGGAAAAACGTGCCGGTGTCCAAACGCCCGCAATACCTGATCATCTCCTGCGAAGCGGAGAAATGGGCCGGCAAGATTGAAGAGGCGCTGCTGCCCTCGGACTTCATAGTCGACTATGTCCGCGTCTGGCAGACACCGGCCCAGGCCGCGGCGGACAAGCGCTGAAAGAATCCGCCAGGGCATGTCCGGAGATCTTCCTCTGCGCTCAAAATGCAATCAATGCAGCACGTATCCAAAACAATCATTTTTGACCTTCGCTCCTGCTGCTCGACCCGCATGGGGTCGAGCGATAGAATTCGGCAGAATCCAAACCGGAAGCTTTTTTGCAGGGGTTCCCTGCATGCCTCATGAGGCATCTTGGATACGCGTGGTCAATACAGTCGATATCTGCCGATCGGGACGATTGAACCACATTGAGCAACTCAAGCTGGAAGCTCGAGCCACTTCAGCCTTTGCTGCGTTTCACATGCACCTGCAGGAGGGGCTGCCGGCTGTTCCCGGATTTACCGCTGCAACTCCTTTTCAAAGGCCTCCACCGTCGCGGCCTCGCTCTGGCGTTTTTCGACATGGCCGTCCGCCATCAGGCAGAGCACCAGCCCCGGATGATAGCCCCAGATCCCTGGGCGAGTGAAAAGAATCACCTCGTCAGGTTTCAGGTTCTTCAAGGTCTTGCCGGCGCCGCGGTAGATCAGGTCGGGATCAGCAGGAGGGAAGGGGCGGTCTCTGTTTTGCGTGGCGAGGTAGAGATCATGTATAAAATCCCGGTTCAGAACGGAAGGAAGGTGACCGTGTTCGTTGGCGTAGGTTTCAAGCGACCACCCCAAGTGCTTCAACTCGCTTTTCTGCGAGCCGATGAAATGCTTTTCCGAACACCACAGCAGAAGGGGGCGACACGCCAAGAAAGCGCATAGGAGCAGGATGATGCCGATGAAGGCGCGCCAAGGGGTGATGGCCATGACAATCTCCAATGAAGAGTTTTAGAAAAACTTCGCTGGCCGACCATTGCGGTCGTGCCGGCCGCCATTGAACTTCGGTCGCCGGGGCAGGCTTTTCCAGAGGAATCGCGAGATCGCCACCAGCATCACCAGGCTGAAGCCGAGGAAGAGCGAGCCGAAGATCGGATCGGTGGCCGAGATGCCGTGATCGCCGGAAAGCACGGCGTTAATTCCATTGGCGGGATCGACTAGGCAGCTCTGCGCACTGGCGACGGGGTAGCGGCCGATCCATTTGTCGGCATCATGGTCGCTGACCGGATTGCCGCAGTGCACCATGTCGCCGATCAAGGTCTGGCCAGCGATCTGATATTCATAGCGGATCTGGGCCTTGAAAGAGGGCCTGTGACGCCTGTGGGGAATGGTCTGGATTTCGGCTGAGAGAATCTTGCAGGGCGTCGGGGTCCACGACTTCGCTTCATGGGCTCGGATGAGAGGCAGGAACACCGTGTCCTTGAGGATCATCACGCCGAAGATGGCCATGGCCAGGCTGAGGATGAGGGCACCGAAGAGGGGGAGGGATTTATTCATGCATGAGGACCTTAAGGAGGCGTTGATGAGCTGGTCTCTGAGTTCAGTAGTGATATCGCAACTGGGCGATCAGCAAGGCATCGCCTTCGACCTTGTAGACGATGCGGTGCTCGTCGCTGATGCGGCGCGACCAGAAGCCTGCAAGAGCGTGCTTGAGGGGTTCCGGTTTGCCGATGCCATGGAAGGGATGCCGCTGGATCTCGCGAATCAGCTTGTTGATCCGTTCCAGCATCTTGCGGTCCAGCCGCTGCCACTCGAGATAATCCTCCCAAGCCTCCTCGGCGAAGATCAGCTTCATCGGCTGAGCTTGCGCTCGACGCCTTTGCCGGCGTTCAAATCCGCCACGGCCGACATCAGGCGCCGGGCGTTTTGCGGACTGCGCAGCAGATAGGCGGTTTCTTCCATCGCCTGATAATCTTCCAGCGAGATCATCACCACCGAGGGTTGGCCGCTGCGAGTGATGATCAAGGGTTCATGGTCGCTGCAGACGCGATCCATGGTCCCGGCAAGATGGGTGCGTGCGGCAGTGTAGCTGATGGCGTCCATAGGCATTCTCCTGTACAGAAGAATGTACAGCTAAAGGCGGTGGCGCGCAAGGAGATTCCCCACTGGGCTCGCCGGCATCCTGCCGGCTGCGCTCCAGCTTGCAGTCGATGTCTGTCGATAGCACGAAATCTATTGATAGACATCGAGCCCTGAAATCGACTTCGAACGCTCAGCCCTTGCCGCGCTTCAAATGCACCTGCAAGAGCGCGATGTCGGCGGGGTTGACGCCGTCGATGCGGGCGGCGGAGCCGAGGGTGGAGGGGCGGTAGCGATTCAGCTTGGTGATCGCTTCGCGACCGAGAGAAGGGATGGCGCTGTAGTCGAAATCGAGAGGCATGACCCAGTCCTCGAGGCGCTTCTGCTCGGCGACCAGAGCGAGCTCTTTTTTGATGTAGGGCTCGTAGTGGGCGTCGGCTTCACAGGCGTCGCGGACCTCCTGCGGCAGATGGCTGTCGCCAACCACCGAGGCGTAGGTGGCTTCGTTGCCGCCAAGGGTTTCCCACAGGGTCTTGCCGTGGTGACGAGTGGCGCGGAGTCGGGCGGTCTCTTCGAGGATGAGCCGCTCTTTTTCGCGGAAGGCATTGAGCTTGGCTCCGGAGAGCAGGCCGGCTTCGGCGGCGAGGGCGCAGAGACGGCGGTCGGCGTTGTCCTGGCGCAGCAGCAGGCGGTACTCGGCGCGCGAGGTGAAGAGGCGGTAGGGCTCGGTGATGTCCTTGGTCACCAGGTCGTCGACCATGACGCCGATGTAGGAGCTGTCGCGAGTCAGGGTCAGCGGCTTCTTGCCGGCGACGTGGAGCGCGGCGTTGGCGCCGGCGACGAGGCCCTGGCCGCCGGCTTCTTCGTAGCCGGAAGTGCCGTTGATCTGGCCGGCGGTGAAGAGGTTCAGCCAGGCCTTGAGACCGAGGCGGTTGTCGGTCTGGTGCGGCGAGATGACATCGTATTCGACGGCGTAGGCGTAGCGCGAGATCTCGGCTTTTTCGAGGCCGGGGATCGACTTGACGATGGCGACCTGCACGTCGATGGGCAAGGAGGTGGAAACGCCGTTGAGGTAGTACTCCTCGGTGTAGGCGCCCTCGGGCTCGAGGAAGACCTGGTGGGTGCCCTTGTCGGCGAAGCGGCTGACCTTGTCCTCGATCGAAGGGCAGT
The DNA here is from genome assembly GCA_039798785.1 of Verrucomicrobiota bacterium. Lineage (GTDB taxonomy): Bacteria > Verrucomicrobiota > Lentisphaeria > Lentisphaerales > Lentisphaeraceae > CAMCSH01. The sequence goes on from JBDKFG010000069.1 coordinate 31,075, forward strand.
AGCGGGTGCCGATGGCCTTGATGGTGCCGTTGTACATCGGCGACAGGTGGAGGTTGTCCTCGATCACCTTCTTGGTCGCTTCCGAGGTGTGGCCGATCCAGCAGGCCATCTGCGGCACGCTGCCACGGTCGATGCTGACGAAGTCCTTGTCGGTCTCGAAGAAGGAGAACTTGCCTTCTTCGCCGTCCTGGCGTTCGAAGGGGGCGAAGTCGATACTGCGGGCGAGGATGCGGCAGGGGGTGCCGGTCTTCAGGCGCATCAGCTCGAGGCCGAGGTCGCCGGTGAGGGATTTCGACAAGGCGTCGGAAGCCGGGTCGCCCTGGCGTCCGCCGGGGAGCTGGCGGGGACCGAAGTGCATCAGGCCGCGGAGGAAGGTGCCGGAGCAGATGACGAAGGCCTTGGCCTCGAGGATGTCGCCGTAGATGGTTTCGAGCGCAGCGACGCGGGTCCGCGAGGCGTCGGGGATGAAGCGCATGCCTTCGGCCATGTGGACGCTGAGGTTCGGGGTGCGTTCGACCACGTGTTTCATCCGGCGCTGGTAGAGGATCTTGTCGGACTGGCAGCGGGGCGACCAGACGGCGCGGCCGCGGGAGGAGTTGAGCATGCGAAACTGGATGCTGGTCGCGTCGGCGTTTTGACCCATTTCACCGCCGAGGGCGTCGATCTCGCGCACCACATGGCCCTTGGCGATGCCGCCGATACAGGGGTTGCAGCTCATCTGGCCGATGTGGTCGAGGTTCTGGGTCAGCAGCAGGGTGTCGGCGCCGATGCGGGCCGAGGCGAGGGCCGCTTCGATGCCGGCGTGGCCGCCGCCGATGACGATGACATCCCAGTTCTTTTTCATGGTGTTCTTTTCAGGGGAGTGAGGGAGTGGGGAGTAAGGGAGTGAGAGGTGTTCCTCTGGGGCCGCCGCAATCCTTGCGGCGTTGCGGCGTGCCTGCGTGGCCGCGAAATATACGCGGCTTGCGTCGGACGCAAAGAAGGGCGGGGCAATTGGGACACAGCTGAGTCGGAATTCCTTCGTGCAAAACTTGCTTCCTTCTCGATCTGAGGTCTAGATTCATCCAGGATCTATCCAAGCCCCCAGGTGAACTCATGCTTAAGCGCCCCACCAAAATCGCCCTTGCCCTCGTCGCTCTGCTTGCCCTGGTGATTTTCGTTGTCAAGCTCAAGAAGGATTCCTATGATCAAAATGGCTATTATCAAGGACTGTCGATCAATGCCGTGAGGATTCAATCTGAGGGGGCCACCAGCAGAGGAGTTTTTAACTCGCCGATTGCGATCCAGGGCAGGACATTTGAGGTCAGAGAGCACTTGGATGGTTCGATCGGTATTTTCGCTTGGCAGCCCGAGCCTGTTTTGATTCACAAGGTCCCGTCCATGCCCGTGACCATTCAATACCAAGGGGAAACCTTCACTTTCGAGGAAACATGAGCGTCCTGGGAGCGCGCCAGCCTTCTGGCGCCCTTTTTTCGCTGCCAGCGCAGAGTGCGAACACAGCGCCAGAGGGCTGGCGCGTTCCCAGGGACAGGCCGATTAAAAGACCGAAAAGCCCGTCGCCGCCCTTGGCGCTCCGCTAGCGCGGCGTAATATGTCCACCGTCTCCGCCCGGAAGCACCTGGGCGGAATCATCCCTTTATGGACGGCAGAGTGAACGAGACACTAGAAATGGATCAGGAAGCGTCGCGGCGGCTCAAGGTGTACTACCTGGCCTCCGGAGCGATCGCCGTCCCTGGTCTTCTAGCCCTTCTCGCGCACCCCGGCATCGAAGTGGTCGGTATCGGCACTCAGCCGGACCGCCCCGCAGGCCGCAAGAACCACCTGACTCCGACTCCGGTCGGCGCGCAGGCGGTCCAGCTCGGTCTGGCCTGCGACAAACCCGCATCTTGCAACGATCCCTCCTTCCTGGAGACTCTGCGCAAGATGAAGCTCGACGCCGTGGTTGTCGTAGCCTACGGACAGCTCTTGAAGAAGGATCTTCTCGGCCTGCCTCGCCTCGGCTGCGTCAATGTGCACGCCTCCTTGTTGCCGCGTTTCCGCGGAGCCTCGCCCATCGCCAGCTGCCTGCTGGCGGGGGACGCCCTCACCGGCGTCACCACGATGCTCATGGATCGCGGCTTGGACACCGGACCTCAGCTCCGTCTCCACCCGCTTGCGGTGGCGCCGGACGAGACCGCCGGTTCCCTGGAGGCTAAGCTCGCCCGGCTCGCCGCCGAGATTCTTCCCGCCGATCTGCTGGACCTGGCGTCCGGGAAACTGGGGCCGACGCCTCAGGATTCCGCCGCCGCCACCCTCTGCGCCAAGATCTCCAAGAGCGAAGCCGCCCTGGACTTCTCGCTGCCCGCCCTCGAACTGGAGCGCCGCATCCGCGCCTACCAGCCCTGGCCGGGCGCCTTCACCTACGCCGCAGGCCCCAAAGGCCGCCGTCGCCTCGTCGTGACCGCCGCCGCCTGCGTCCCCCTTCCCCCCGGAGCCCCTCCCGGCAGCGTCATCGCCGCCGACAAGAAAGGCATTCAAATCGCTTGCGGCCAGGACGCTTTGCTCCTGACCCGGCTGATCCCCGAAGGCAAAGGCGAAATGTCCACGGCCGACTTCCTCCTCGGCTTCCCCCTCGCGGCCGGAACCGTCCTCAGCGCCAACCCCACCGCGGAACCCCCTTCTCCATGAAATCCCTCTACATCAACATCGAAAAACTCGAGACCCGCGTCGCTCTGGTCGAGAACAACATCCTCGCCGAGTACGAAGTCGAACGCTCCGATCAGGCCCGCCTCGTCGGCTCCGTCTTCAAAGGCCGGATCAAAAACCTCGAAGACTCCCTCCAAGCCGCCTTCGTCGACATCGGCTTCCAGAAAAACGCCTTCCTTCACTACTGGGACATGATCCCCGCCGCCAACAACGCCGGCCTCTTCGAAGACGGCGATGACGACGAGATCGACGGCGATACCAAATCCGCCATGGACGCCGACATCGGCGACGGCTTCGTCGCCACTGTCAAGGCGAGCAGCTCGCAACAGGGCCAGCAGGACAAGATCAAGGCCGAATCGGCCCGCATCCCCGAGCTCTTCCCGGTCGGCTCGGAAGTGGTCGTCCAGGTCACCAAAGGCCCGATCGGCACCAAGGGTCCCCGGGTCACCACCAACCTGTCGATCCCCGGCCGCTACCTGGTGCTTCTGCCTCACACCAGCCACGTCGGCGTCTCCAAGAAGATCCAGTCGGACAAAGAGCGCGCCCGCCTCCGCGGCATCCTCAAGAAGATGACCCTGCCGGAAGGCATGGGCGTCATCTGCCGCACCCTCGGCGAAGGCAAGAAGGAAGAGTTCTTCATCAACGACATCGAGATGCTTCTCGAAACCTGGAAGCAGATGGAAGAGACCCGGGTCAAGGGCCGCGCCCCAGTCTGCACCTACCGCGAACCGGACCTGGTCACCCGCTCGATCCGCTACTTCCTCACCGACGACGTCGACGAGATCGTGGTCGACAACAAGGAAGCCTACAACAACATCCGCAAACAGGTCGCCAAGTTCCCCGACGTCGATGTCAACAAGCTCAAGCTCTACGAACAACCCAAGCCGATCTTCCAGAAGTACAACATCGCCCGCCAGATCCAGAACATCTTCGAGCGCAAGGTCGATCTGCCCTCCGGCGGCCACATCTGCATCGACGAGACCGAAGCTCTGATCTCGATCGACGTCAACTCCGGCAAGGCTCGCGGCGGCAAGGACCACCCCGAGACCATCCTCAACACCAACCTCGAAGCCGCCGAAGCGGTGGCCCGCCAGCTCCGCCTCCGCGACCTCGGCGGCCTGGTCGTTGTCGACTTCATCGACATGCGCCAGAAGAAAGACCAGAACGCCGTCTACAAGCGCCTCAAGGACGCCTTGGTCAGCGACCGCTCGAAGACCAAGGTGATGCCGATCTCTCCCCTCGGCCTGCTCGAGATGACCCGCCAGCGCGAACACCAGTCCCTCAAGGACACGATGTTCATGTCCTGCCCCAACTGCAGCGGCAAGGGCGTGGTCAAGTCGCACGTCTCGGTCTCGGTCGAGATCCAGCGCAAACTGCAGGAACTCTTGCGCCGTTCGCACAGCGAGCCGCTCGAGATCCGAGTCAGCTGCCACCCCGACATCCTGGCCCGCCTGAAGACCGAAGACGCCAGCATCCTCCGCGACATGGAAGTCAAGCTTGGCGGCAACCTGAGCTTCCGCGCCGACGCCTCGATGCACATCGAGGACTTCCGGATCATCGATCCGAGCAGCGGCAAGGACTACAAGTTCTAAGCTCTGCGCCAAGCGCAAAAAAGCGCCCCCCGTTTCTCGCAAGAGGAACGGGGGATTTTGCAGATAATCCCGACAAGACAAGAGGTCGGCACCCATGATCAGTAAAGAGCCGCGGCTTTCGCCGCGGCCGACTTCATTTTGCGCTCAGCGCAGGGGTTTGACGCTCCAGATTTCGCTGGCGTACTGCTTGATCGTCCGGTCGGAGGAGAACATTCCCATGCCGGCGACGTTAAGGATGGCGCGACGGCTCCATTCCTCCTGGTTCTGATAGTCCTTCTCGACCTGGCGCTGAGCCTTCCAGTAGGCGTCGAAGTCGGCGGCGATCATGTATTCGTCGCCGTGGCGGGCGATGAGGTCGACGAGGGGCTGGAAGAGAGCCTTGTCCTCTGGGCAGAAGAAGCCCGAGGCGATCAGGTCGAGGGCCTGCTTCAGGCGCGAGCCTTCGGGCATGAAGGCGTGCGGGTTGTAGCCGGTCTTCTTCATCGATTCGACCTGGTCGACATTGAGGCCGAAGATGTAGATGTTGTCGTCGCCGACGCAATCCTTGATTTCGACGTTGGCGCCGTCGAGGGTGCCGATGGTGAGGGCGCCGTTGAGGGCGAACTTCATGTTGCCGGTGCCCGAGGCCTCCTTGCCGGCGGTGGAGATCTGTTCCGACAGGTCGGCGGCGGGGATCAGGACTTCGGCGAGGGAGACGTTGTAGTTGGGCATGAACAGCACCTTGAGGCGATCGCCGATGGTGGCGTCATTGTTGACCACCCAGGAGACGGCGTTGGCAAGGCGGATGATCAGCTTGGCGGTGAAGTAGCCGGGGGCGGCCTTGGCGCCGAAGATGACGACGCGGGGCGGGATGGCGGCCTTCGGGTCGGCCTTGAGTTCCTGGTAAAGAGCGATGCAATGCAGCAGGTTGAGGAATTGGCGCTTGTACTCGTGCAGGCGCTTGATCTGGATGTCGAAGATGGCATCGGGGTTGAGCTTGTCGCCGAGGTTCTCCTCGACGTATTTGCACAGCTCGAGCTTGTTGGCACGCTTGACTTGGCGCCACTGGGTGCGGAAGGCGGCGTCGGGAGCGTATTTCTCCAAAGCTTTGAGCTGGTCGAGATCGGTAGTCCAGCCCTGGCCGAGGCGGGAGTCGATGAGATTGGAGAGTCCGGGGTTGCAGGCGCGGAGCCAGCGGCGGGGGGTGATGCCGTTGGTCTTGTTATTGAACTTTCCGGGGTAGAATTCGTGGAAGTCGGCGACCAGGCCGTTCTTGAGAAGCTCGGTGTGGAGGGCGGCGACGCCGTTGACCGAGAAGGATCCGGCGATGGCGAGGTAGGCCATACGAACCTTCTTCTCCCCGCCCTCTTCGATGAGCGACATCGCGGCAAGCTTGCCGTTGTCGCCGGGCCAGCGGTTGGCGACCTGGCGGAGGAAGTGGTAGTTGATCTCGTAGATGATCTGCATGTGACGCGGCAGGAGGCGCTCGATCAGGTGGACAGGCCATTTCTCCAGGGCTTCAGCGAGGAGGGTGTGGTTGGTGTAGGCGAAGGTGCGGGTGACGATGCCCCAAGCCTCTTCCCAGTTCAGTCCTTCCTGGTCGAGGAGGATGCGCATCAGCTCGGGAATGGCGATGGTGGGGTGGGTGTCGTTGAGCTGGATGACGATCTTCTCATGCAGCTGGCGTATGTCGTTGCCGGCGGCCTTGAAGTCGGCCAGCAGGTCGCCGAGGGTGGCAGCGCAGACGAAGTACTGCTGCTTCAGTCGCAGCTCCTTGCCTTCGTAGTTGTTGTCGTTGGGATAGAGGACCTTGGTGATGTTCTCGGTCAAGGCCGCCTTGAGGTTGGCGTTGATGTAGTCGCCCTTGTTGAAGTCGCTGAGATTGAAGTCGTGCAAGGCGCGCGACGACCACAGCCGGAGGGTATTGACCGTCTTGGTGCCGTAGCCGGTGACCGGAGTGTCGTAGGGCATGGCAAGGACTTCCTCGGTGTCGATCCAGGTATGCCAGACCTTGCCGGCATTGTCCTTGTAGGTCTGAGTCTTGCCGTAGAAGCGAACGGTCTGGCGGCGGTCGGTGCGGGCGATCTCCCAGGGGTTGCCGTAGCGCAGCCAGGGATCGGGCTCTTCGATCTGGGTGCCGTGGACGATCTTCTGCTTGAAGATGCCGTAGTCGTAGCGGATGCCGCAGCCGAAGCCGGGCAGGTCCATGGTGGCCATCGAATCGAGGAAGCAGGCGGCGAGGCGGCCGAGGCCGCCGTTGCCGAGGCCGGCATCAAGCTCCTCGTCGATCAGCTCCTCCAGTTCGAGACCGAGGCCGCGCAGGGCCTTGCCGGCGACCTCGTGCAGGCCGAGGTTGATCAAGGCATTGCCGAGAGTGCGTCCCATCAGGAACTCCAGGGAGATGTAGTAGATGCGCTTGCAGTTGGAGCTGCGCTGCTTCTCGGCGGTGTCGATCCAGCGGTCGACCTGGGCGTCCCGGACGGCGTAGGCTAGCGCCATGTAGAGTTCGAGCTTGCTGCAGTTCTCAAGCTTCTTGGCGATGGTGACTTCGACCCGGCGGAGGAAGTTGTCGCGGAAGGCTTCGGGCGAAATCAGGATGTCGTTGCGGCTGCTCATGTGTGTCTCCCTTGGAGGTTGTGACCCGACCATTGTAGAATGATTGCTGGCGAAACCCAAGGGGCCTTGTCGGCTTATTCCGGAAATTTCTCGCAGGAAGCGTGTCAAAAGGAGCCGAAGCCTCACGACAAGCCGCCAAGAACACGGATCAGGAACGAGTGCCTCAGGCGCAATCCCCAAAAACCATCAAGCCAGTGCCCCGCAGCCGCGAAATGCAACCGAATTGCACTTCAACTACATGAACAACAACGACAAAAGCAGTCAAGGCAGAGAATGGGCTCCTGACGCCTCGAAAATCATTAAGCTCTTCCGCTGCAGCTCATCCTTAAATCAATCCTCCACCGCGGCGTTTAGAAAATCCGCCCGGATCGTCCGCCTCTGCACACTCCAGAAGCCCTCTTCCGAGACGGTGATCTTTGCCGTCTTGGGGTTAGATTGGCGCCCTGAAACCCTGAGGAATGATGATGAGCACCGCCGACATCCTGTTCGAGAAACTCCAGCACGTCACCACCGCCGGCCCCGGCTGCGTCTACAGCCGCCAGCGCTGCGCCGAGATGGCCCCCTTCGTCGACGCCATCAACGAGCTGAAGAAGCGCCGCAAGGCGATCATCCTCGCCCACTCCTACGTCAACCCCGAGATCGTCTACGGCGTCGCCGACGCCACCGGCGATTCCTACCAGCTGGCCAAGATCGCCAAGGCCTCCGACGCGGAAGTCATCGTCTTCGTCGCCGTCCGCTTCATGGGCGAGACCGCCAAGATCCTCAACCCGGGCAAGACCGTCCTCGTCCCCTCCGAGCCGGACGGCTGCTCGCTCGCCGACTCGATCACCGGCGCCGACGTCCGCAAACTCAAGGCGCAGCACCCCGGCGTGCCGGTGCTGTGCTACATCAACACCACCGCCGAGGTCAAGGCCGAGTGCGACGTCTGCGTCACCTCGTCGAACGTCTACGACATCGTCGCCAGGATCCCGTCGCGCCGGATCATCTTCGTCCCCGACAAGCTGATGGGCAAGAACGTCCAGGAGGAGATGGACCGCCGCGGCCTCGACAAGGAGATCATCCTCTGGGACGGCACCTGCTACGTCCACGAGGAGTACGATCCGGAGATGGTGCGCAGCCTGCGCGAGCGCCATCCCGGCCTGCAAGTGATGGCCCACCCCGAGTGCTCGCCCGGCGTCCTCCACCTCTCCGACTTCGTCGGTTCGACCTCGCAGCTGCTCAAGCACATGGAGAAGGTCGACGCGCCGGCCTACCTGATGCTCACCGAGTGCGGCCTCTCCGCCCGCCTCCAGGTGGAGATGCCGCAGAAACAGTTCGTCGGCACCTGCTCGATGTGCAAATACATGAAGGCGAACAACCTCGCCGACATCTTGCGGGTCCTGTCGGAACCCAAGACCCGCGACTTCGTCGAAATCCCCGAGGATCTCAGGGTCAGAGCCCTCGCCTGCATCGAGCGGATGTTCGATTACGCCGGATGAAAGGGGCTCTGCCCTTCTCCGGAAACCCGTGCCCAGCCCAACCCTTCACCCCTTGCGGACAATGCTGAAAGTCGCCTGCCCCCAATGCGAGACCCGCCACCAGCATCCTGAAGAGGAGGCCTTGGAGAAAGTCAGCTGCAAAGTCTGCGGCCGGGCCTACCGGGTGCCGATGCCCTTCGGCCCCTACCTGCTGCTCGAGCGCCGCTCCGGCGACGCGATCTCGGAAGTCTACGCCGCCGCCTTCGAAGGCCAGGGCTGCCGTGTCCGCCTCCTGCGCGGCGAAGCCTCCCACAATCCCGAGGCGAGCCAGGCCTTCTTCGCCGCCGCCGACAAATGGCGCAGCCTGCCCCCCGGGATCTGCTCACCCTTTGTCAGCCACGGCACCCACCAGGGGCGCCCCTACGCCCACTACCAGCCCCAGGGAAGGACTCTCAAGGCGGTCCTGGCCGAGGAGGCGATCAGCGAAAACAAGGCGATGAACCTGCTTCTACAGACCGCCGAACGGCTGCGCGATCTTCACGGCGCCGAACAGATCTGCGGCAACCTCAAGCCCAGCACCTTGCGCCTCCAGCAGGACCAGATCCTGCTTGATGACCCCGGACTCTGCGCCGCGGTGCAAAGCAGTCTCTACCGCCAATGCCTGGCGCCGCGCCCCTGCCCCAATCCGCGCTTCGCGGCCCCGGAGGTCTGGAACGGGCAGGAAGCGGGAGCCGCCGCGGACCGCTACGCCTTCGGCTGCCTGATGCTGCGCCTCCTGGGCGGACGCCATCCTTTCGAAGTGGACGCAGAGCTGATGGCGGAAGCCCATTGCCGACGCTCCCCCCCCTCCCTGAATGAGCTCAAGCCGCATCTCCCCGCCTGCCTCGACGACATGATCAAGGCTCTCCTGCAGAAAGATCCCCAGCAACGCCCGCGCTGGCTGGAAGTCATCGCCGCCATTCAGCGGGGAATCGACGAATCAGGACGTCAAGGCGCCGAGATCCGCCGCCAGCTCGAACCCTCCGCCAACAGCACCCTCAAACCCAAGATCCCCGTGCAGGAAAGCCCTGTCGAACCGCCGCCGGCTACTGACGAGGCCACCCAGGTGATCGTCCCGGAAGCTCCCCCGCCAGCTCCCCATATCCCCTCCACCTCCGTCTTCGCGGCAACGGAAGCCCCCGCGGCCGACACCGAAGAAGCGCACCCCCTGCGGCCAATCCTGATCGCCGCCATCGCCTTCCTCGCCTTCCTCATCGTCGCCCTCGCCGCCGTCCTCTTCATACGATAAATTCGAGCCGGAGAACCCCCGCGATGAAACTCGGTGACATGCTGCAACAATGCCTCGAAGGCGAGATCGCCGCCGGCCGCGCCGCCGCCGTGCTTGATCCCACCCTCCTCGAGCTCTGCTTCGCGCCCCGCACCCCAGGCAGCTCCAATCCCGCCACCGCCACGCCACGCCACGCCACGCCTCAGCCCCCCCCGCCACGGCCAGCGCCGGAACTCCGCCCCATGCCGCCGGCAATCAGCTCGCCGCCCCCTGAAAGCCTGCCGCCCCGACTCCATCCCGCGCCTGCCGTCCGCACCCCATCTCAAGACCTCGGACGCCTCGACACCGCCGCACTGCTCCGCCTCGGCAACGGCTGCGCCCTCTGCCGCCGCCCCGTCGACGACCGCCGCGCCCCTCATCAAGGACTGGCCCAGCCAGCCAAACTGATGATCATCGTCGATCCCTCCGGACGCGACGAGGAAGCCTTCGCCAACCCCTTCGCCGGAGAGGCCGGTTCCCTGCTCGAATCCATGATCGTCAAGGGCTTGAAACTGCCGCTCAACCAAGTCTTCGTCTGCGTCGGCCACCGCTGCTCGGCGTCGCCGAAAGGTTTTGCCGAGGAAGCCCGAGATCTGCTTCCCGTCCTTGAGCGCCAGCTCGAATTGACCCGGCCAGAGGCGGTCATCGTCTTCGGCGTCGCCGGACTCTGGCAGATCTTCGGCCAGATCGGCATCCATCAAAACCGCGGCCGCTGGATGAACTGGCAAAACGTCCCCCTCATCGCCACCCTGCCGCCATCCCACCTCATCCGCGTCCCAGAAGACAAGCGCCTGGTATGGGACGACCTGAAGATGGTCAATGCCCGATTCGGCCGCTGAGATGGAATCACCCGCTCCCGAAAAACCCGCTCCCGAAGAACTTTTTGAGGTCCGCTTCGTCCGTGAGCCTGTCTATCCGGTCGCAGGGCCGCAGCTGCAACTCCTAGGGCCGGGAGAACTCCATCTGGACACCGGCTGTCTTCACCTCGTCCAAGGAGGGGCGAAAATCACGGCGCCACTTGATCGGATCTGCAACGTGCTCCGCCGCGAGATCCGCCTGCAGTTCGAAGTCTTCACCCCGGAAAGCTCCTTCCTCTGCGTCCTCGAAGCACAACCTCAACAAGCAGCTCGACTTCAAGAGCTGCTGCCGAAAAGACTGACGGCGGAAATGAAGCTACGTCTCGACGAGGATCAAAGTCGCGCCGCAAGAGTCTCCCCTCTCTTCGACAGACGGCCGGGGCCGTCGATCATCCTGCTGCTCGCCGCCAACCTGCTCGTTTTCGCCTGGATCCTGGCGCAGGGAGCCGACCCGATGAGCCCTGCCGCCCGGATCATGATCGACTCCGGCTCGAACTTCGGACTTCAAACCCTCGCCGGCGAGCCCTGGCGCCTCCTCAGCTCCACCTTTCTTCACTTCGGCCTCATCCATCTCGCCGTCAACATGCTGGCCTTGTGGAATCTCGGCCGCTTCCTGGAGCGGGCTTACGGCAGCCCGCTCTTCCTGATCCTCTACTTAAGCTCCGGCATCTTCGGCAGCATGCTCTCGGTCGGCATCAGGCCTGACGTCCATTCCGCCGGGGCCTCGGGCGCCATCTGCGGCCTCGGAGGCGCCCTGCTCGCCTTCTGCCTTCTCCGCCGCAAGGAACTGCCATCTCTTCTGATCAAGGACTTGCGCAACCACGCCCTGCAATTCATCGGCCTCACCGCCCTGATCGGGCTGGCCATCCCCGGCATCGACAACTTCGCCCACCTGGGCGGCTTCCTCGGCGGCCTCGTCCTCGGCGCCGCCGGCTCGCTCCCCATCGCGCCATCGGAAAGGAAAGCCGCCTTCCCCCTCCGGCTCTTGATGACTTCACTCTTGGCCACACTCTCCCTCGCTCTTGCCGGCTACCTCCTGCAACGCTCCGACGGCACCCGCACGGCAAAACTCCTGAATGAACTCGACAACAAGATCATCATCGCGGAGAAGCGAATCCAAACCGCGATTCTGCGCCTGGATCAGATGCCGAACCAGGCGACGAGACTGGCCGTGGCTGCAGATCTCGAGAAAAACTGCCTCCCTCCCCTTCTCCATCTCCTCCGCCAGTGCGATGCGCTCAATCCCGCAAACGCCCAGTCTCTGCAAAAGTACTTCCTTCGCATCCAAAGCTACCTTCTCTGCCGCAAGCAGGAGGTCCAACTCCGCATCCAGGCACTCCGTCAAAACGATTCGAAGGCCTGGACGCAAGCCGATGACGTCCTCAAGTCTTGGCAGAGCAAGGCCGGTGATTGAGAAAATCGGGCCGAGGGCTCAGCCGAGGCGCGGCACTTAGATTAGACCAGTTCAGGGACTGACGGGACGAAGCCAGGAGTCTCGGACGAATACTCGGCAAAAATCTGGCGAGCGAAAACGCCTGAATCTGAGCCATCCTGCCCGAAGGAATGCCAGGTCAGCAACAAGCTTCCATCCTGCAAGGAGATGGCATTCGATCCGGCTTGATAGGACGCCGTGTACTCATTGACGAGGAATTCGGAGCCCACGCGAGAGCCGTCCGCGGCGTAGCGCTGTGCGCAGATGGCGAAGGAATCGCCGTCCCTGAGGTCCGAGGTCCAGGATATCAGGAAGCCGCCGTCCGAAAGCTTCGCGATGCTTGGCAGCCACTGGTCACCGACAGGATTGGCGCAAACCTGGAACTCTTCTCCGACTCGATGCCCTTCCGCGTTGTAGCGCTGTGCGTAGACGCCGGAGTTCGTTCCGTCCTGCTGCTGCGAGGTCCAAGCGACTAAGAAGCCGCCGTCACCCAGAGCGTAAATGGCGGGATAGAATTGGCAGTCCTCGGTGAATGTGTTGATTTGAAACTCAGGGCCGACGGAGCTCAGATCTGGGGTGAAGCGCTGGCCAAAGATGCCCCACTCGGAGCCGTCCTGCCCGTAGGAAGACCAGATCATGACGATGTCGCCATTGTCGAGCTGGGTGCTGACAGATTGAGTGACCATCGAAGAAGGTTGAGAGTTGACCTGGAATTCATTGCCGCGGGTGGAGCCGTCGGTGTTGAATCCTTGGGCATAGACTCCGGGGTTTTCACCCTCCTGAATCCAGGAGATGACAAAGCCGTCCTGAAGGGCGGATAGGCTCGGCTGGGATTGATTGCCCGAGCTTGTGGAATTCACTTGGAACTCTTCTGAGGACTGACTTTGACCGTCATAGACACGGGCGAATACTCCCCAGCCAGAACCATCTTGGCCGAAGGACGCCCAGGCGATTGCCCAGCCGCCATTGGCGAGGGCACACACGCTTGAGTAATCCTGGTCGGAGGGATAGTCAGAGCTGACCTGGAATTCATTGCCGACGGCCTGGCCTTGAGCAGAGTAGCGCTGCGCGTAGATGCCGTAGCCTGCGGTGTCCTGGTGCCAAGACACCCAGGTCACCAAGAAACCGCCGTCTGCAAGCGGAATGGACTTGGCCCTGGCTTGATCCTCCGGGATGAAGGAGTTGACTTGGAATTCCGCCCCCAAGGTCAAGTTTGAAGCGGATGCTGCCGTTCCGGGCAACATGCGGACAAAGTCGAGCAGGTCCGAGCTGATCGACTCGGCGTTGCCCCTGCCATCGACAAATGAAGCGTCGACGTGGAGGTTCATGCCCACCAGATCCGTGGACAGCAGCAGGCTGGCGCCTTGGCCGACGCTGTTGCCGTTCTGATCGTACCAGGTGTAGGTGATTTCCCCCAATCCATCGGCATCTTCGATGTTATGGCTGGCGACCAGGGTCTGTCCTTGAAGAGGGACGCCGTCGATGCTGACTGAACCTGTTGCGGGCGAGTTGTCGATGGGCTGGGCAATCTCGCCAGTATCTTGAGACCGGATCTGTTCGACAGTGCCACGGCCGTCCACATAGGTGGCGGTGAGATGAATCCGCTCGCCGAGCAGCTCCTCGGTCAACAGCAGCGTGTCGCCGATGCCGACGATGTTGCCGGAGGAGTCATACCAGGTCAATGTGATAGTCCCGATGCCATCGGCATCCGAGATGGCGTTGTCGGCGAATAGCGTCTGCCCCAGGACTGGGTTGCCTTGGATGCTCAGAGTTCCGGAGGGAGCTGTGTTGTCATGGCAATCCTCCATCTGGTATCGTTGCGCCATCACCTGAGTCTGGACGCCGTTAGCGGTCGCGACGACTTCCAGCCATGTCGTCATCCAGCTGCCGTCCGAGGATGCGGCGAGATCCGGGTTCCACTGCTCAAGAAGGTGGCCGGAAACCAGGATTTCGCCTCCCGATTTTGTGCCATCGCTGGCGAACGCCTGCAGATAAACATGGCTCTGGTAGTCAGGAGCGCTGCTGGATTGGATGACGACGATCCAGCCACCATCGGGCAAGGAGGCGACGCGGGGAGAATATTGATCGCCGGGGAGTCCGGTGCTGACAATGCAGATGTCGCCCAGCGGTGCGCCGTTTCTGTCATAGCGCTGCTGCAAGACCTCGAATTCGGAGTCCAGGAAGGGCGCCAAATCCGAGCTCCCCCAAAGCACGACCCAACCGCCATCGGCCAAGCCCGCGATTTCGGGCAGGGCATTGGCGCCGCGGGCCACCAGATTTTCATCTCCGGCTTTGACTCCGTCTTCAGTGAAGCGTTGCTGGTAGATGCCTTCGAGCGAGCCGTCTTCGTTGAAGGATTGCCAGGTGACAAGCCAGCCGCCATCGGCCAGAAGGCTCACAGAGCTGTTGTCCTGATGGTTCATGACACTTGTATTCACCAGGACTTCGTCGCCGGCGGCGGCGCCGTCTTTAGCGAATCTTTGCTGATAGATATCCTTCCCCGATCCGTCCTGATTGTAGCTGGTCCAAGTCACCAGCCAACCACCATCCTCAAGACCGATGCAATCGGCTTCGGAGAGAAAGTCGGCGGGGATGCCGTTGACTACCGCGGCGGAGCCAAGTGCGTCGCCATTTTGATCGAACCGTTGCTGATAGATCTGGCTGCGCCAAGGAAGGCTGTCATTAGTTTCAGCGGTCCAAGTCACCACCCATCCCCCGTCTTCGAGACTGCAGACGACAGGATTGAGATCGTAGCCATGCGGCTCGGCATTGACCAGGGTTTTACCGCCGATTCTCATCCCGTCGGCATCTATGAGTTGCTGGTAGATGCGGATTGAGGGGTGATCTGTGTCGTACTGAAAGTTCTCGCTCCAAGTCACCAGCCAATTGCCGTTTTCAAGGGAGCAGATTTTAGAGCCCCACTGATCGTAAAGTGAGTCCGGATCGATCTGGATCTCTGCACCGAGGCGCAGCGGCGCCTGGCACTCAATCGAGGGCGAGACGGGAGCACTCGACTCCGAGCTGATCGCTTCATCATTCCCCATGCCGTCGACAAACGAGGCCGTGACGTGCAGCCTCAATCCGACAAGCTCCTCGGTCAGCAACAGGCTGTCACCCTGCCCAAGCACATTCCCCGCTTCGTCAAACCAAGTGTAGGTCACCGATCCGCCGAAGCCGTCTTCGTCTTCGATTTCGCTGCCGGCAAAGAGGACTTGACCGACCTGGCAATCCCCGCTGAACGTAACGACGCCTTCGGCGGCATGGTTATCGTTGGCGATGAGCTCAGTGGGGGCGGCGGCGGCGAACTCCTGGTGGCCGTTGCCATCGACAAAGGACACGGCTACCGACAGCGAGTGACCGACGTCTTCCGCCCGCAGCAAATAGCTGGATTCGTCGGCACCGTTGATCTCGACGCCATCGCGCAGCCACTGGAAGTGCAGAGAACCCAGGCCATCGACATCTTGGAGTCCGCTGGCGTCGGCATGGAGGAGGCCTCCGCGGCTCAGGACTCCCGAGATCTGGACTTCGCCCTCCACGGCGTCGTTCACTGCGGAGATGACCACTTTGACAGTCTGGGTGCTGACGGCGCCGTAGGATGTGCTGACGGAGAGAACGAACGAATCAACACCGTTGTAATCCTCATCCGGTGTGTAGCTGTAGGAGTTGCCGACAAGAGTGAGCGCGCCGTGCTTCGCCTCACTGACGATGGCGTAGCTCAGGGATCCGACGCCGTCGCCGCTCGCGCTGATCACGCCATCGACGCTTTCGTCTTCGTTAAGGCTCAGCTGAGTCGGGCTGAGCAGGCTCGGGGGCTGACGCAGGTCGATGACCAGATTGCCATGCAGCACGTCGGAGCCGCCCTCGAGATAGGAGAATTTCAGGTTGAAGCGGGGCTCGGGATTGCCAGGTTTGGGAGTGTGTATAAAGCTGACCAATCCGTCTTTCAGATCCTGCCAAGTGAAGCTACCGACGGTTTTTCCGGCGATCCGGAAGCTGCCGTTGACGACGCCAACGGGGCTGATGAGGACGCCGCTGGGAGGCGTCAAAGGATCAATCACATGGAAAAAGGAGTCGTCAAGAACCCTGCTTCCACCGTCGACGAGGATCAGGGGTGCGGCAGCTTCCACCTGAGGCTTGTCGTGCTTCTTCACCTCAGAGTTTTTCACCGCGATCGAGAGACTGCCGCTGGTGACGCCTCCCTCGCCATCATCGACGGTGTAGAAAAGATTCGGCGCCTGGTGATGATTGAGAAGGCGGAGCTGGACCTTGCCTTCACGCATCTGGCCATAGGTGAAGGAATGGGCTTCCTGGCCATCGACCTTGAGCAGATAGTCGGATGCGTTCTCGAGATGGATGACGCAGTCGTTGACGCGGCTGTCGCTGTCGGTGATGGTGAGAAGCTTGCCAACGCGGACATCGACACCTTCTTCCAAGGTGATCCGATTGCTCAGAACACGCGCCGCGTCATTGAGGTTCTGGAAGGCAGCTCCAGAAAAATCGATTTGTTTCTTGGTGCTGAGACCTTCGGAGTCCGTGACTGAGAGAGAAAGGCTAGGCCGTTTTTCCGAGCCGTCATGAACAAAGCGAACCTGGCCATTTTCCACTTGCTCTTGGGTGAAGCTCTTGAAGGTTTTGCCGTCCAACAGTTGCCAGCCCACATAAATTTTGCCTCCAGTGGCCTTGGCCGTGTAAACCGCCTTGCCAAGGATTCCTGCGGCCGCATCCTCTTCATCGTGTAGCGAGATCATTGACCTCAAATTGAGCTCACCACCTTCATCCAAAACGAAGTCTTTCTGGGTGATAGCCGCTTTGTCATTCGTCGGGCGGAAGCTCAAGTTGGCCTCGGAGCTGAAGACTGTCACGGAGTCCTCTCCGAGTCGCCCTTTCAGGCTGAATCCCGGGCTCTGGCTGCTGCCGTCATGAAGGAGACTGACTTGCCCTTTTTTCAGCTGTGCCCAGGTGAATTCCGTAGCGGCTTGACCATCGACAAGAAACTGGCAGTTCTTCACTTCTGACACGTCAAACTCCAGGGCGGCGCCTGCCGGCAGCTTGCCGACTTTCATCCAGGATGTCCCGAGACGAATGGGGCTGGGAGTGATCGATTCGCTGACGAGAATTTTGCTGAGGCTGAGGCTGAAGGACATGTCCAAGCTCCTTGTTTTTATATGTGATTTTAGGAATTCTATTAACAGTACACCCACCGACATATAAAAAGCAAATTTTTTGCAAGCTACCGAATTTATCCCGAGAACAGCTAGGCCAGGAACTCAGGAAGGCGGACCACAGAGGCACCAAGCGAAAAACAGTTCTCTCAAGAGTATACGGATCAAAAAAACTGGACTTCCACCTCCAAACTCATTATTTTGGTCTAAGTTCCCTGACTCTAACCTTCCAATAAGACCCCCCCCATGACCTTCAGCTACTCCCTAGGCAAACTCACGATCAGCGAATCCAATCCAAGCAAAGCGCTGAAGTTGAGCTCATCATGGGTCAAAATCCAAGACGCGGCCAGCAACTCAGTCAGCTTTGAGGCTGGCGCCCTAGAGCGTGTAACTTTCCTTCTCGATGGTGTTGCCACCACGAATTTCACCCTCGAGCAGCTCAAGGCCGGCAGGGTCAGCCTGCTCCATGACGGCAGCAGCCACGCCCCTTCCTTCGTCGTCACCGCCACCTCCGGCAGCGACAGCTTCTCCGTCGCCAGCTCCGCCGCCAATCTGAGCTTCAAGGCGGTCAACGACAAAGCCGTGATCCTCCAGGATATGGACGCTGTCATCGAAGAGGACGGCAGCCTCGAACTGCGCGATCTGATCTCCCTCAGCGACGAAGAGGATGGCGAAGCCGGCACCCTCGGCCAGGCCGTCTACACCGCCAAAGTCAGCTCCGGCAAGATCCTCGTCGCCGGACAAGTCCTTGACGGCAAGACGCTCAAATCCTTCACCCACGCCCAAGTCCTCAGTGGCGACGTAGTCTTCGTCCATGACGGCTCGGAAAAAGCCCCCTCGATCAGCCTCAGCGTCAAGGATTCCGGCGGCCTCGCCTCCAGCCTCAGCTTGAACTTCCAGGCCGGGGTCAACTTCGAACGGATCAACGACCGGGCCAGCATCAGCACCACGCGCCTCGTCGTCCAGCCCGGCATCGCCAGCAAGCTCAGCGCCGGCAACTTCAAGATCCTTGACCCCGACAGCACCGCCAACTCCGCCCTCATCCACCTCGATCTCGGCTCGGCCTACACCCTGAGCTACGCCGGCAGCGCGCGCGCCGAGGGCTCCTTCACCTATGCCGAGCTCAAGTCAGGCAAACTCAGCCTGAGCCTGAACCAGGCCTCGCTCGCTCCCAACCTCCGCTTCAGCGTCGAGGACGGTGACGGCGCCACATCCAGCGGCGCCCTCTCGGTTCAGCTCAAGCTCAAAGGCAGCGGCACGCTCCCCGTTCCCTCTCTGACCCCGGGCGCCTCCTTGGCCGTGCTCAAAGGACTGGCGACCGTCCTCGATTCCGACTTCCTGCATCTGAGCCATCTCGGCAGCGATGTCCCCTCCGGCACCCTCCTCAGCGCCAGCGCGGTCAAAGGCGGCTACTTCACCTTCAGCGGCCTCAAGGCCCGCAAATTCACCTTGCAGGACCTGCAGGACGGCCTCGTCGGATTCGTCCAAGCCGGCTCCGGACCGGTCAGCTTCTCCCTGAAAGCCACCAACGCCTTCGGCAAATCCTCCGCCGCCCTTGCCTTCAAGGACGTGGTCGTCGATCAAGCCCCCGTGATCACCAGCGCCACGAATCTCCTCGCCACCGAAGACTCGCCTGCGCTTTACACCGCCGCCGCCACCGACGCCGATGGCCATCCCTTGAGCTATTCCCTGCTCAGCTCCCCGACCCAGGGCTCGATCAGCCTGGCCGGAGCCCAGTTCACCTACACCCCGAACTCCGACGCCAACGGCTCCGATTCCTTCACCTTCGCCGTCAGCGACGGCTACTTCACCACCACCCAGACCGTCTCGATCAGCATCGCAGCGGTCAACGACGCGCCGGTGATCACCAGCTCCGCGTCTCTCGCGACTCAGGAAGACCAGGCCGTCGTCTATCAAGCCGCAGCCACCGACATCGACAGCTCCAATCTCACTTGGTCTGCTGTCACGCCAAGCTACGTTACCGTCTATGATGACATCGACAGCTCCTATCGCAACTGGTACGTCGCTTCGCCAGGAGTCAAAGGCCTGGTCAGCGTCTCCGGCTCCGTCTTCACCTACACCCCGAACGCCAATGCCAACGGCTCCGACTCCTTCGTCATCGCCGTCAGCGATGGTGATATCACAACGACCAAGACCATCTCAGTCAACATTACGCCAATCAACGACGCGCCGGTGATCAGTGGCGCCAACGAGATTTCGACTCCGGAAGATCAAGTTCGCCTCTATTCTAGCTCTGCGTTCGACGTCGACAGCGCCAATCTCACTTGGTCGATTGTGAGCCAAGGCAGCAAGGGGCAAGTCAGATTGTCAGACTCTCCTTTCAAATTCACGTCGGATGCCAACTATTTTTCCCCGATTGAACACTACTCATTCTTCACCTACACTCCCGATGCCAACGCCAACGGTCTCGATAGCTTTGTCATCGCTGTCAGCGACGGCGCAATCACTACCACCAAGACCATCTCGGTCAACATCGCCGCCGTCAACGACGCTCCCGTGATCAGCAGCGCCGCGTCTCTCACGACTCAGGAAGACCAGGCCGTCGTCTATCAAGCAGCAGCCACCGACATCGACAGCTCCAATTTCACCTGGTCCATCGCTTCGCAAGGCAGCAAAGGCCTAGTCAGCGTCTCCGGCTCCGCCTTCACCTACACCCCGAACGCCGACGCCAACGGCTCCGACTCCTTCGTCATCGAGGTCAGCGATGGCGAGCTCACCACGACCCAAACCATCTCCGTCAGCATCGCCGCCGTCAACGACGCGCCTCTCTTGACCAGCGACACCTCCCTCGCCGTCACTGAAGACACTCCCGCCACTCTGGCGCTCGCCGCAACGGACATCGATGGCGACTACCTCAGCTTCAGCATCAAGACCAATGGCTCCAAGGGCAGCGCCTCCATCAGCGGCAGCACCCTCACCTACACCCCCGCTGCCGACGCCAACGGCTCCGACAGCGTAGTGATCGAAGTTCTCGACGGCAATGGTGGCATCGCCACCCATACCCTCTCCGTCAGCATCGCCGCCGTCAACGACGCGCCGGTGATCACCAGCGCCGCCTTCCTTGCCGTGACCGAAGACACTCCCGCCACTCTGGCGCTCACCGCAACGGACATCGATGGCGACTCCCTCAGCTTCAGCGTCAAGACTCAAGGAGGCAAGGGCAGCGCCTCCATCTCCGGCAGCAGCCTCAGCTACACCCCCGCTGCCGACGCCAATGGCTCAGACAGCTTGGTGATCGAAGTTCTCGACGGCAATGGTGGCATCAGCTCTCAGACCATCTCGATCAGCATCGCCGCCGTCAACGACGCACCCCTCTTCACCAGCGCCGCCACTCTCGCCGTCGCTGAAGACACTCCCGCCACTCTTGCGCTCGCCGCAAGCGATGTCGATGGCGACATCCTTAGCTTCAGCATCAAGACCAATGGTTCCAAGGGCAGTGCATCCATCAGCGGCAGCTCCCTCACCTACACACCCGCTGCCGATGCCAATGGCCCCGACAGCGTGGTGATCGAAGTCAGCGACGGCAATGGTGGCCTCAGCTCTCAGACCATCTCGGTCAGCATCGCCGCCGTCAACGACGCTCCCGAGAGCACCAGCGCCGCCTTCCTTGCCGTGACCGAAGACACTCCCGCCACTCTGGCGCTCGCCGCAAGCGACGTCGATGGCGACACCCTTAGCTTCAGCATCAAGACCAATGGTTCCAAGGGCAGCGCCTCCATCAGCGGCAGCACCCTCACCTACACCCCCGCTGCCGACGCCAACGGCTCCGACAGCGTAGTGATCGAAGTCAGCGACGGCCACGGCGGCATCGCCACCCAGTCCGTCTCGATCAACATTGCAGCGGTCAACGACGCGCCAAGTGGCTCTCTATGGATCAGTGGCGGTTTAGTTCAGGGACAAACGGTCAGCGCCGCTCACAATCTTGTCGATCCAGAAAATCTCGGCGCCTTGAGTTTTTCTTGGCGTGATTCCAATGGCCAGATCCTAGGTCAGGACCCCAACTTACTTCTTAGTGAAAATGAGGTCGGGAAATCGCTGATCCTCACTGCTTCCTTTGTCGACGGCGACGGCCATTCCGAATCAGTGACCGTGACCAGCATCTCCACTGTCATCAATCGAAACGACCCTCCCACCGGTTCCGTCACCATTTCCGGCGATCTCACCCAAGGCCAGACGCTCACCGCCTCCAACACCCTCGCCGACCTCGACGGCCTCGGCGAAATCACC
>JBDKFG010000070.1:0-74337 GCA_039798785.1 Verrucomicrobiota bacterium
CTAACTGTGTTGCGGATGGCCAACGCGCCCAGAAGAGAAGCGGTGGTTTGATAGTGTGATGCCGGAAGTGCGGGATGTGCAGGATGAGGTGAAGAACCACAAACATCCAGGAAGAACCGCATTTTCAATCAATGATGAGCCCACAAATTTCCCGGAAGACCACGCGTATTCAAGATAAGCGTTTGGGCCTTTGCGCCTGCTGCTCGCCCCCTCGCGGGTCGCACATGGTAGCCCCCGCAAGGGGTCGAACGACAGAATTCGTCAGAATTCAGACCAGAATCTTTTCGCAGGGGTTCCCAGCATGACTCGTGAGGCATCTTGGATACGCTTGCCCGGAAGACCCATTATCTCGCAATCCGCCCTCGACGGAAGCGGCGGAACAGGAGTATTATGCAAAAACAGCCCTGACCCAACCCCAGTTCAACTCGATGCCGCGTGAACGACACATACTTCTGCTGATCGAAGCGACACGGGCCTACGGCCGCTCGATCTGCCATGGCATCGCTGAATACGCTCGTCTACGGGAGGATTGGATTCTGATGCCGCACGAGAGGCCCGTTTCGCACGAGCTTCCGCAGTGGATCCGGAAAGGGGAGATCGATGGCGTCATAGCCTATATCCCTTCCCGTGAAATCAGTCGCAAGCTGCAGGCACTGAAAGTGCCAGTGGTCGACGTCCAGGGCAAGGGCTATTCGTCTTCCATACCCGTCTTCGACACGGATCCGGATGCCGTCGGCCGACTGGCTGTGAACTTCCTCCGGAATGCGGGCTTCAAGAATCTTGCTTTCTGCGGTTATCCCGGGATCTTCTTTTCCGATCGCAGAGAGGCGGCCGTGGCGCGCCTTGTCGGTGAGGATGATCTTGCTGTATATCACCCTCCTCACGAGATCGCTCTGCCGGACTGGAGGCAGCAGGAGCGCGGGGCGATGGAGTACGAGTCCGATCTCTGCCACTGGCTGCAATCCCTTCCCAAGCCGGTGGCGATTCTCGCCTGCAACGACATCCGCGGCCAGCAGATCATCAACGCCTGCCGAAGCGCCGGCATCGCGGCTCCCGGGGAAGTCGCGGTCCTGGGGATCGATGACGACGACATGATCTGCGAACTCTGCCGGCCCACCCTTTCCAGCATCGCGCCGAACACCTACGCGATCGGCTGGCAGGCTGCCTCCACCCTGGCCGACATGCTCGACGGCAAGGCGGTTTTCAGTGGCTTGCGCAACATTCCGCCGCTGCGTATCGTCGAACGCCAGTCGACTGACATCGTTCCCTCGCTCCACCCAGTCATCATCCAGGCGACGAGGATGATCCGCAACCGGGCATGCCAGGGGCTCTCCGTCGAACAGATCTGCGCGCAGCTGAAGTGCTCGCGCAGCACGCTCGACGCCCTTTTCGCCCGGCACCTCGGCCGCAGCGTCTCGTCGGAGATCCTCCGCGTCCGCCTGACGCGAGCCAAGCAGCTCCTCCTCGAAGGCCAGCGCCCCTTGGCGGAAATCGCCCGCGATTGCGGCTTTCTGTCCTCCGCCTATTTCTGCCGCTTCTTCAAGCGCGAGACCGGCCAGACCCCGGCAGCCTTCAGGGACGCTTCTCCGCGCTGAGCCCGGAGCTTACTTCGGATCTCATTCAATTGCATGTGGATGCCACACCTGGATTCAGGAAAACTGTTCTTCTGATTGAGAAAAAAGACAATGGATGATGACTTTTTATCGAGTATTCCTTGAGAGGCGGAAGGCTCAGGAAACTCATTTCTAAAAAGGCAGGCGACCATGGAAAGTGGCATTCATCTTCATTGGGCAGACTACCTGATCATGCTGGTGTACGTGGCGTCGGTCGTCGGCATCGGCTTCGCCCTGAAGCGGCAGATGCGCAACAGCGCCGATTTCCTCACGTCGAGCCACTCGATCCCCGCCTGGATCACCGGCCTGGCCTTCATCTCGGCCAATCTCGGGGCGCTGGAGCTGGTGGGCATGGCGGCGAGCGGCGCCAAATACGGAATGATGACCTGCCATTTCTACTGGATCGGCGCGATCCTGGCGATGTGCTTCCTGGCGGTATTCATGATGCCCTTCTACTACGGATCCAAGGCCCGGTCCGTCCCTGAATATCTCTACCTGCGTTTCGACGGCAGGGTCCGCTGCCTCAATTCCATCACCTTCGCGGTGATGACGGTCTTCGCCTCGGGGATATCGATGAACGCTCTCGCCAAGCTCCTGCAGCTGCTGCTTGGCTGGAACTACCATCTCAGCCTCTGGATCTGCTCGGCGATCGTGCTGCTCTACGTGATGAAGGGGGGCCTGACCTCGGCCATCTACACGGAGGTGCTGCAGTTCTTCATGATCGTCCTCGGCTTCGCTCCGGTGGTCTATCTGGGCATGCGGGAAGTCGGCGGCTGGGAGGCGCTCAAGCTCAAGCTTGCCGGCGTCGCCCAGGATCCCGCGGCGATCGGCGTCGGTGCGGAAGGCGCGAAGTTCGGCGGCGAGGCCTGGACGGGCGCCTGGCAGCCGATGCTCGAGGGTGCGGGACGGAATCCGATGGGGGTGGATCTCTTCGCGATGGTCTTCGGCTTGGGCTTCGTCCTCTCCTTCGGCTACTGGTGCACAAACTTCCTGGTGGTCCAGCGCGCCATGGCGGCCAAGGACATGAACGCGGCCCGCCGCACCCCGCTGATCGGAGCCGTGCCGAAGATGCTCCTTCCGGTCCTCGTCATCCTCCCCGGCATGATCGCCGCCGGCCTTGCCCATGACGGCGTCCGCGGCGGCCGGGAAGGGTCCTACCACCTGCCCGCAGTCCGGCTCGAGGAGGGCGCCCTCGACCGCGGCGTGGCGGCGGTGCGCCAGGCGGCGGGAATGGAGCCTGCGGCGGCACTTGCCGCAGTCGCCCAGGCCAGCGGCCGCAAGATGCGCCCGGAAGAGCTGGGCAAGCTGATCTCCGCCAGCCCGGGCCTCAGCGACGCCGCCATCCGCGTCGGCCTGCAGAAGGCGGTCGCCGAGATCGACTATGACGGGGTGATCGTCTCCCTCATCGAACGCTACTGCCCCGCCGGCCTTCTCGGCCTCGCCCTGACCGCGCTTCTCGCCTCCTTCATGTCGGGCATGGCCGGCAACGTCACCGCCTTCAACACCATCTGGACCTACGACCTCTACCAGGCCTATGTCGCCAAGGACCGCTCCGACGCGCATTACATGCGGGTCGGCAGGGCCGCGACCCTCGCCGGCATCCTGGCCAGCATCGGCTGCGCCTATTTCGCCAGCGCCTGGACCAACGCACTCGACATCATCCAGCTCGTCTTCGGCTTCGTCAATGCGCCGCTTTTCGCCACTTTCCTGCTCGGCATGTTCTGGCGCCGGATCAACGCCGCCGGAGCCTTCTACGGACTCCTCATCGGCACCCTCGCCTCGGGAGTCTTCCACGCCTGCACCCTCGCCGCAGGGAACGCCCCAGGGGTCAAGGGCGGCTACCTCTGCGTCGTCTACGGCCGCTTCCCCAGCGACATGGCCCAGACCTTCTGGCTCGCCTCCTTCGCCTTCGTCGTCTGCCTGGTCGCCAGCGTCCTGATCTCTCTCGCGACGCCCCGCGACAAGCCGGACGAAGAGCTCAAGGGCCTGGTCTACTCCCTGACGCCCCGGATCGCCGCCGGGAAGGAGCCCTGGCACCTGCGGCCTGCGATCCTGGCGGCGCTGCTGCTCGCCTCCTGCTTCCTGCTCAATCTCGTCTTCCGTTGAAATGAAAGGAGAACTCCATGGGCCTTGATCTACGCATTCCCATCGGCCTGATGTTCGGCATCATCGGCACGATCCTGGTCGCCCTCGGCCTGGCCGCGGCGCCCGACCCGAAAACCCTCGGCGTCAACATCAATCTCGGCTGGGGTGCCTGCCTTCTCGTCTTCGCCGCCCTGATGCTGCTCGCCTCACTGCGTCCCCGCCGCAACGAGCAGGACGCGCCAGCGTCGCCAGCAAAGAATGAGGAGACCCCCTGATGAACACCATCTTCAACACTGCACTCGCTTCGATCCTCGCCGTCTGCGGCGACGCCGCCGCGCCGGAGAAACCGGCTGCCGCCGAACTTCAGCCGCGCGGCGTCCACTATCCCAAGAAGATCTATGTCCGCGAGGAGCTGCCCACCTTCGACCAGGTCAAGGGCGAGCTCCCCGAGCCGGTGCTCCCCTCGCGCCCCGAACTCCAGGAGATGTACTGGAAGTGCTGGAGCCTCGCCTTTGCCCACCTCCGGCAACCGCCGAAAGGCTCGCCCCTGGTCTCCAATTGGCTAGATGAAGCCTTCAGCGGCAACATCTTCCAGTGGGACACCTGCTTCATGATGATGTTCGGCCGCTACGGCCACCCCCAGTTCCCCTTCATCCAGTCGCTCGACAATTTCTACGCCCTGCAGCGGCCCGAGGGCTTCATCTGCCGGGAATACACCGAGAAGGAGGGACGAGAAATCAAATTCGGCGAACACGGAGGCTTCCGCGATCCTGGCGGCTGGCGCAACAGCGTCAATCCGCCGCTGTTCGCCTGGGCCGAGTGCGAGTCATTCAAAATCAGCGGCGACAAGTCCCGCTTCGCCGCGGTCCTGCCGGCGCTCGAGAAATACCTCGAATTCCTCAATCGCGACGGCGATCCTGACGCCGCCCCCGCCGAGTGGCTCGCCCAAGGACGCCGCTCCGCGGGCACGCCCCATAAGCTGTATTGGAACACTTCGCTGGGCAGCGGCATGGACGACATTCCCAAGCCGACCGGCAAAGGATCGGGCTGGGTCGACATGTCCTGCCAGATGGTGATGCAATACCGGCAACTGGCCTTGATCTGCCGCGAACTCGATTTGAAGGACAAGGCCGCCCAATACGACAAGGAGGCGGAGGCCATCGGCGCCCGCATCAACCAATGGTGCTGGAACGAGAAGGACGGGTTCTACTACGACGTCCTCGCCGACGGCACCCAGTTCAAGAAGAAGACCGCCTGCGGCTTCTGGCCGATGATCGCCGGCATCGCCACGCCTCAGCAAGTCGCCCGCATGGTCGCCCACCTGAAGGACGAAAAGGAATTCTGGCGCCCCTTCGTCTTCCCCGCCCTGGCCGCTGACGAGAAGGAGTACAACTTCCCCAGCGGCGGCTATTGGAAAGGCGCCGTCTGGGCGCCGACCAACTACGCCATCATCAAGGGGCTGGAAGCCTGCGGCGAAGAGGACTTCGCCGCCGCGGCCACCGCGAAATACCTCGACGGCATGGCCGCCGTCTTCAAGAAGCGCGGCACGGTCTTTGAAAACTACATGCCGGAACGTCTGGAGCCGCAAAGCGGCAAAGGCGACTTCGTCGGCTGGTCCGCATGCGGGCCGATCTCCCTCTACATCGAAAACATCCTCGGCTTCCGCCCCGACGGCGTCCGCCATCGCTTGAGCTGGAGGCTTCATCTCCGGGAAGCTCACGGCATCCGCCGCCTGCGTTTCGGCGAGGTCAAGGCGGATCTCCTCTACGACGGGGCCGGCCACGTCGACATCCAGTGCGACAAGCCCTTCACCCTAGTGCTCAATGGCAGCAGCCGCGAGATCCCCGCCGGCCGCAGCCGCCTGGAGGCCACACCCATAGCCGTATCCAATCAAGGATCCCCGAAATGAGAAAAAAAACGTTCACATTGCTCGAGCTGCTGGGGGTCATTTGCATCATCTTGATACTCGCCAGCCTACTCGTCCCCGCTTTCGGACGAGCTAGGAAAATGGCGAAACTCGTCATTTGCGGCAACAACCTTAAACAGTTGCACATGACCTTCGCCCTCTTTGAACGGAATTGTCGGGAACTGCCGCCAGGAGAAAACGGCTACAACTTCAAGGAGTATTCATCCTGGCAGTGGAAAGAATATGTCTCCTGGGACGACCACTTGGCACCTTACATGAGCCGCGCCTTGAGCCAAGGCGAAATCGAGGCCCGCTCCGTCAATAAGAAGTCCAATAGCGACTCCCTCTTGAGATGCCCCACCGACAAGGATGACGATCCGCAATGGCTGATCCGCACCTACAGCGTCAACGCCTACGACCTCTGGTTCGGCCAGAGCAGCGGAGAACCCTTCGCCTACAGAATCCCCGCCAGCATGCGCAACGGCTTGTTCGGGCGGATGAAATCCCGGGCATCCGCGACTGTGAGCGATCCAGGCTGCTGCTACTTGCTCACGGAAGGATTCAACGGGACCGGAAAATATGCCGGACGAGGTTCCTGCAGTGCTCTCGCCAGAGATTCCGATTTCGGCCCCTACCGCTACCACTCCGGCAAGAGGATGGTCGTCTTTGTCGATGGTCATGTCGCCTGCACCGACAATTTCGATTTCATTCCCGGCACCGATACCCTCAATCGTCTGATCAGGGCGAGGTGAGACATGGGGCTTGTGGATGCCGCCGCCTTCATGGCGCCATGGATCATGGGCTCAGGACTCGCCTTGCTCTGGCTCAGCCGCCGCTTGCCAGAACAGGCAGCACTCCGATTCTCTGCCGTGACGGCTTGTCTCCTGGGGCTTCCGATTCTCTTGTGGCGACTTTTCGCCTTCGATGAAGATGAAGCCATATTCCAGAGGAATCTGGAAAGTTTCGAAATCAGCCAGTCAGCCGCCCCTTTGCGCCTGCAGCGTGAGCTGAAAACACTGGGCAAAACCGCTGCCTTGGTCGCCCACAGCGCCTTCCATGAATCGAAAGGCCGCCTGATCACCCAGGACAGCCCCGCCTTGATGCAGATCAGGATCGATAACAACAAATATCTGAACTATGAAGAGCTCCCGCAACTCTTTGATCAGCAGAAGCCCGGATCCTGCCTGGTGCTCGTCAATGTCCTGCAGCGCGACTTGCCCGACGATGAGACCCTGCAGGAGATTGCACGCACCCGGCCAGATGAACTCACCGTGTGGGTGGTCGAAAGCGATGAGTCGATAGCCAGGAAACTTCTCGACTCCGGCCTCGCCCATGCCGTCTTTTTGACCCGATGCCAGCGTGACCAGGATTCCTTCCTCGCCGTCTGCCAAAGACTCTTGCCTCATGGGAAATCGGATTGAACTCAAGGATTTTTTCAATGAAAAACAAAAGCAAATCATCATCATTTTTTGTAATATTTATATTTTTTTGTTTTATATCAGCAATCGCTATCGCATGGTTTCTGGTTTCCTTGAGAGAGCGTGACTGTTCATCGCCTGAGATTAGCAAAAGTCCATCCACGGTGGATCATGATTTGCCGATTCAAGATTATAAAATCATGAATAATTTTAAAAAGATTGATATATATAAATGGAAGTCAGAGCATCCTCAAAGCGGGGGCAATACCTGGTTTCCAGCTTCTTTAATACAGACCCAAGATGGGCGCTTTCAACTAAGCACTGGATCGCAAGAGTGGGGGCATTGGCTGGCGCCTCTAGGCATTCGTGGCCGAGCACATCTTTTCAAATACCAGAAGTACGAATCCTGTAGAGCTTTAGTCCCGGATCTCTTGAAAGATCAAGATGGAAAACTTCAATTTCAGGCGTTTGAAGTCACTCATGTAGTGAGAGATTCTCCAGCTTATGGTCACTTGCAGGTCGGCGATCTTATTTATAAATGGATGGATCAAGAGGTCATGGATTCAACCGAGTACAAACACTCATTGAAATTGACAAAAAAAAATGAGCGAGAAATCCAGTTTCAAGCTGGAGAAATTCTCGATCAAGCATCTGCATTCGGAAGATTTAGTTGCTCAGTTATCAGGCCACCTTTAATTGAAAGCCATACATTTGAAGTTAATAACAGTGCAAAAATCAATATCGCGAGTAGTGTATCTGAGGAGATTTTCATTTCCACAGGATCTGATATTATAATTTCAGGACTTGAGAGATCTGAAGTTATTAACTCATTTTATGAAAAATTGGCACCTATCTACGGTGGAAATATTTTTCAAATAACTTCTCAAGATCAATGGCGGATTCCGGCAAATGCCAAAATTATTATCAAGCCAGGCGTCAAAAAGTCAATCGACATCAAATGCCAAGGAAGAGCTAAAATTGAAATATCAAAATTTCAGTTAAAGAAAATTGGCGTTTCCGAGCGAGAATTGTGGCATAGTCCAGATCTCAATCGTTGGTGTAAGGAAGAGCAATTCACATTGAGGCTCGATGGCAATTCGGGGAAATTGAAGCTGCGGGTGGATAGTGCAGTAGCCAATAACTTCACCGGTTGCGGACTTTACTGGGCGGATGTGCAATTGATCGTCAATGGCAAACTCGTCCTGCTCTCGGAACTGGCGCCAATCTATATGTCCACCGGATATGGGAGTATATCGACGCTTCAACCTGGAGCCGTGATTTTGCCTCAGAGGACTGTGGATAGGTTTGGCTGGATCGCGCATGCGGAATCCGAATTTTGCTGGAAACTCCCCCCTGGAGTCTCGCAAATATCGGGACGATTCGGGGGGACCGGGAATGGTCGCCTCCGCGCCTCAATCCGATTTAAAAATGAGTCCATCCCAGAGGATTTTTTCTCTGATTGTATTCGCAATATGACGTTTAGCATTCCGAAAACCGGCCAATTTTCAAAGTCTTTTCCAAAGGAATGCCCGAAAAGCGACTTATTGGTATCGCAGACCTGTGAATTTTTGTCCGCTCAACAACAGAATGATGGATCCTGGCCTTGTTGGTCAGGTTATACAACAAATTCATTCCATACTGCATTCTGTGGGTTAGCTCTCATGGCAAGCGGAAATAATAAGTACGATGCTCAGATTCAGAAAGCCGCACATTATATAGGATATAATGATTCCTCCTCTGGGTGGGCATGTCCACGAGGGATAATTTTGACATTTTTAGCTGAATATTATTTAAGGTATAAAGATAAATCCATTTTACCAGCTATTGAAAATTCTGCCCAACGAATGATCGATTGTGTGCAACCCGACATGATTGCCGGTCACGGACTCTATGGATTAGGTTATAATGAAGGCGGACAATATTTAGGAGCAGCATATGCCCAATTGGGTTTATCAGTTGCATCAAAATGCCCAATAAATATAGACAAAAAATGGACAGATAAATTTTTCCACCATATATCCCACATTCAGTGTAATGGTGCCTACCCTTATGGGCGAGGATCTGCGTCGATACGTGATAATAATTTTGCCAAAGAAGGCGGTAATGCGATGCATGGTCTTGGTGTGATCGCTGCATATCTCTATAATTCCAAGGGCTCAGCCCAGGTTGTTGCTGATGCTCGAAAACGCTGGGATTGCGTCTTAGGTGATGGTGACCACTCCCACTCCACCTCTAGCCTAGGCTTCTTCGCGTCATCCTTGGCGATGAATCTAGTGGATCCTGGTTTATTTAGAAAGCATCTCGATGCGTTCCGCTGGAAATTTGCCATTGAGCCCTCCTTTGATGGTGGTTGGCTGAAATCTTCATATATATTTGATACGCAAGGTGGTGAAGGCGTAACCGGTCTCTGGATAAGATCCGCCGTCATGGCAATTATTTTATCATCGCACAAAAGAAATCTTATAATTACCGGGAAAGCACCCCAAGCTGAGTTAGATAAAAGCTTATCATGTCTAGAGTACGAAGTATTTATTAAAAATTTCTACAGTCGAAATCTGTCTATCGCAAAGCAATTGCTGCCCCATCAGTTGAATCAGCCCTTGGATGATTTTAGAAATGAAATAATTGAAATCGAAGATGATGCGCAAATGCCGCAAAAAATCAGGAGTTTAATCACTAAAAATATGCCAATATTAACACAATATATTGCATCCTTGCAGATTTCTGGTCAAATTAAGTCTCAAGTTATTGAGTTGATTAGTGGCATGGACACCGTGATTGAAATTGGAGATTCTGAGATGACAATTCGCGCTCGACTTCCGTTTCAAGGATTGATATTTTCATCTCCGGAAAAATCCGCAGAAATTAAGCGTGTCATTGGTGAGAACTTTTACATGAATATTGGCTTAAAGACGCCATCAATGAGTGTTATAGATCGAAAAATCTCCATAAATAATGCTGATATTGACTGGCGTAACGGACAAGTTTCCTGGGTGGTCAAAATTCCTAAACATTCAGACGTTGAAAATCTTGAAGTAACTTGGAACTTATTTGGTTTCTCAGGCCAAACCTATAGACATATTAAGATGAACAAGAAATATAACCGAGAGAACTTAAGAAGTTTTACAATTATGGCTCATTTAGGAAGAATGCCGATGCATGCCACACAGTGCCTAGTTCTAGACCAGATGCCGTATGTAGCAATGTTTGGAGAAGCATCCCCACATAATATTAAAAATCAAGGCATGTCTTCGTCATTTCAACCTTGGCCACAACACGAAGGCGATCTAGTCAAATGTAAGCTGTCAAGCTCTCTACTAACTTGTTTGCAGCTTCTGGAGGTTGATGTTATTAGTGATGCAGTTCAAGAAGTGGCGATCGATAGGATTATGCCGGTCGCCATCAAAGAATGCCCAAATCTTGAGCTTTTGAAGATTGCAAATAATAAGAGTGCAGTTGAAATTATTAAAAAGTCAATCAATGAGCCGATAGAGATCGAGATTATACTGAAAGAAAAATCCACGGTGAATGGCATGGATTTTCAGTGGGAAGGAAACCCTTATCAGTTGTTGAAAATTTCCTGCTTTGTCGCTGGGAAATGGATCCCTGTGGCCTGGGATTCCTATGTCAGTGCTGCCGGTCACCATCCGACTTTCTATCCAATAAAAACGGATAGGATAAGACTTCAAGTGACCCCCAGCCAAAGTGTCCGGATGTACAATATTCGACCCTATTACAATCCTAAGCTCAGCCAAATTTTAGTACCAGCCAGAAGCATCGGAAATCCAACATCGAATTGATCGATCGCGTCGCCCGATCACCATCAGGCCGAAGCGCTCGCTAGCGATTCGGCACGGGCCAGACGCAAGCGATGCCATCGATACCCAAGCCAGATCATCGAAGCCAAGGCCCCCAGCACTGCCACAAGATCCGCCGCCCATGGATAGAGCATCCAAGGTGTCGGTGGCGCCTTTCTCAGGTAGGGAACGCTGACATCAAGAGCGTCTCGGACGAAGGGCGAGCCATCGTCCGCTCGGAGCTTGGCGAAGACCTGGCCGTCCGGGCCGTGGACTTGCGTGAATCCATATGTGCCGCAACGCATTACAGGAACACCGCACTCGACCGCGCGCAAGGCGCTGTGGGCGGCGTGGCGAGCTCCGCCGCAGGAGTCCTTGAACCAGGAATCATTGGAGAGAACCAGGAGGAGGTCGGCGCCCTGCCGGCGGAAACGCAGCGAGATGCCGGAGAAAAGGCTCTCAAAACAGATTGGCGTACCGATCGCGGCATCAGCTCGTGGATGGAAGACGTTAGTATTCATTCCTTCGCTGAGGGAGGCGCCCATACCCGACATATCCTCAAACTTCTCGTGCCAGGACCTGGGCAGGAGGTAACGGAAGGGGAAATATTCGCCGTAGGGCAGGGTATGCACTTTCGAATACAACCCTTGCTGCTGTCCGGCGGCATCGACCCAGACGCTCGAATTGTAGCGAAGCGGACGCGAGCCTGAAACTGTGGGCAGCTCGGTCGGAGTGCCGAAGATCATCGGAGCACCGGCTCTAGAAGTGGTCATCACGACCGCTTCCACAAAACGAGGATGCTTCGGATAGGAACAGGGTAGAGGAGTCTCCGGCCAGACGATCAATTCTGGCTGGACTCCCCGCTTCAGGCTAAGTTGGAAATAAGTCAAAGGAGCTTCATCAAGCTGCTGGAAATACTCTTCCTCCGTCGCCCCCATCAAGGGCAGGTACAATCCTTGCACCAGACGAACTTGCAGCCTGGCATCGGTCTTCGGCGGCAAATACGTTGCGGCCACCGCAAGAATGACCACGATGGCTGCGAGCGCAAGCCCGAGGCCACTGGCGACCGCTTTGCAGGCGTCGCGCCGCCCTAGCAGCCAGGCGCCGAGGGCGGCGGAAAGGGAGAAGCTGACCAAGGCGATCATCAGGGACAAGCCGGATTGTCCCCAGACCCGTGCGGACAGCAAGGTGGCGGGTACTTCCGCCTGCGACACCGCGAGGGTGGCGAAGGGGACGCCGGTCCAGAGCCAGCCGCGGACCCACTCGAGCGCGGCGAAGAGCGCCGTCGTGCCGAGGGCGCCGAGGATCACCGAGCGCGGGCTCGGTTGCGGCAGGATGCCGGCACGAGGAGCGGTGACATCGCGCCACAAGAGCGCTTCGTTGAAGGCGCCGCTGAGTCGACAGAAAAGCGCAGTGAGACCGCAGTAGCAGATGCCGATGCCGAAGGGCACTAGGAGTTGAATGTGGTGCAGGAAGGAGAAATTTAGTGTGTTGAGGAGCAGGCCGAAGTAGATGCCGATCCCCCAGAGACGGCGGTCGTTCCAGCCCAGGCAGGCGAGATGGAGCAGAGCCGGTGCCAGCCAGATGCTCCAGCTCCATGACAGCGGCGGCAAGGAGGCGCACCAGGCCATAGCCGCGAGGGTCGCGAGGAAGTAGCGCAGCAGCGGATGCATGCGGAAGGGATGTTTCAGATCGGCGGGTGCGGCGGCGCCGGCGATGGTGTCAGGAGGTGACATTTTTTTCATCATCATCTAAAGATTTGAGCCACTTTCTATATTGGAAAATACCAATCATAGAAGATATGTTATTCAGCGTAAAAAATGCATATATAACCCTAAGTCCAAGCCCAGTGAATGCGTCATTTTGGGTGGCCCAGAAAATATAAGAAGATAGAGCTAACATTGAAGCTGCTGAAGCCCATGCTAATAATAAGCTTCTTTTTAAAATTGCTGCACATCCCAAGACGACATGAAGTATAACAACAATTAAAGCTATAAAAACTTTTAAAATATCGACTTCATTATTTGATAAATACAGACATGTTAATAAAATTAACTGAAATACAAATAGGACCAATGATGATATAAGACCATTCCTAAGTTTTTCACGTATAGAGACAGGGACTTCAAGAATTATTGTCTCTTTGTTTTCAGGCAATGGGCCATTCAAAACATCCTCATATTTTGGCAGACTCATTGATTGATTCCTTGTGTGTTTATTCAATTTGTCGCAATTCGCGAGCGACGTCGATCGCTTCGCCATCGAAGCGGCAGGTGGCGAGGCTGAGAATTGGCGGTTGCCGTGCGAGGAGCATGGCCTTGACCGCGGCGGCGCTGGCGACTGGCGATTGACCTTCGAGGCCCGCGGCATCGCGCCAGCGCAGGAGCCAGGCGTCTTCGCCGTCGAGGAGGGGCGGCAGGATGAATTCCTCGGGCGCGCCGGGAGCAGTTTTGCTCTTGCCGGCTTTGGCCTTGAGTTTCGGGCGCTTGCGGGCGGAGGGGAGCTCGGGCGGGGGCGGCAGGGGGAAGTTCACTCCGGGCAGGAGGCGGGCGATCTCGGCTTCGGCGAGAGCGACACGGCCAAAGGCGTCGTCGCGGTCGAGGAGCAGCTCGGCCAGGCGCAGTCGTTCCGCGGCGGTCATGATCGACCTCCGGGTGAAATGCGGAAACTGGACTGGGCTTGAGTCACGAATGGAACCTATTGCTGCTAAGAGCTTAAACTTTAAAATTTAAACTTTAAACTTTAAACTCTTATTCCTGCTCGTTCTCTTCATCGCTGTCGACTTCCGGGCTGGGTGCAGCCTTGCTGCCGCGGGGGGCCTTGGCCTTGGGGGCGGGCTTGGCGACGGCGACGGCGCGGGCGCCGTAGAAGACGGGAACCGGGGGCTCGGGGAATTCGAAGGCGCCATCTTCACCGATGACCTCTTCGATCTGGCGCTCGGCATCGGCGATGCGGCGGTAGGCTTCTTCACGCTGGATCAGCAGCTCGTCGATCTTGACGCGGGCTTCGAGCGCGGCGCGGATCGTCGCGGCATCGGCACGGGTGACGATGTCGACGAAGGACAGGCTGTTGCTTTTCTTTTCGGCCATCTTTTTGTCTCTTGCTTGGGGTATGGGGTTCAATCGTGATTGGGGTGAAGGAAAGGGTTATCTCAGCCGATTTCCGACAGTCGCTGGCGGGCTCGCTGCTGGGCGGCGGCGGCGACGGCGGCATCGGCATCGTTCTGCAGTTGCACCAGGCTGGCGGAGTCGAGCGAGGGAGCTTTGACCGCTTGCAGGCGCAGCCAGGGCAGGGGCGAGCGGGCGGCTTCGGCGACGCAGGAGCGGGGCAGGTGGCGGCTGGCGAGACCCAGGGCGCGGATCGCCGGCGAGGGATCGGCGAAACATTCCAATGCGGCATTTTCCGGCAAGCCGGAATCGCTCAGGCCGCGACGGGCGATGAGGCTGCGCAGGACGCGGTCGTTATGGGTCAGGAGGCGGCGCAAGGCGGTCGCCGGGAGGTCGCGTCCTGAGAGTGCGAGCAGGCGCAGGACGGCGGAGTCAGGGGAATGGCTGAGCATTTCCGCCAGGCGCGGCGAGAAGTCATCGCGGCTGAGTAGGGCATCGGCGACGGCGGCATCGGCATTGCGGGCGAGATCTTCGAGCTGATCGCTGGAGCTGTCGGGTGCGGCGGCGAGCACCGCTTTCAAGCTGCCGCCCGAGTCTTCGGAGAGGGCGTCGCGGGCTTCGTCGGCGAGGCCGCTTTGGGCAGCGAGGAAGGCACGGACCGAATCAGTGCCGTTTTTGGCGAGGCCGACTTGGACCGGAGGATCAGGGAGTCGCTCCTTGATCGCGGCGATGGCGATGTTGCCGTGCGGTGACAAAGCGAGGGATTCGAGGCAGTCGCCGTCGAGATCCTTGCGCTGCAGGAGGCAGGCCTGGAGCAGCGGTTCGTCGGAGTCTGCCCATTCGAGCAGTTCCGAGGGCGAGGGCTTCGAGGCGGTGACGGCGGTGGCGCTGACTCCGGGATCCGGATCGCGGACCAGGCGTTGCAGGAGATCGCGGTCGAGCCCCTTGCGGGTCGCGAGGGCGGCGCGCACAAAGGGATGAGGATCGGAGCTGAGGAAAAGTGCGATCCGGCTAGGGACCGAGATGTTGCGCGCCAAGGTGGCTCGGACCTGCGGCGAGGGATCCTTGGCGAGTAGAGCCGCTGTACCGGGACTGATCTGCTTGTGAGAAGCGACGGTGATCCGCACGGCAGAGCTGTCCGAGCGTGCGAACTCAGCCATCGCTGTCACTGGCAGGCGGGGGTGCTGGCAGAGCGCCTGCAGAACTTCTGGATCGTCACAGCGACCGAGCAGTTTCTCGATGATGGCGGTCGCGGTGCCGGGAATCAAGGCAAGGAAAAGATCAGCCTCGCCCCGCGCCTCGAGCTCGATCTGAACCTTCGAAGGAACGAATTCATCCTTGCGGAAGAGACGCGCCGCTCCCTCCGAGCCGCGCTCGCGGATCAGATCGAGGATGTCATCAACTGTGGTGTCGATAGCCAAGAGTTCGAACGCCTTGAATTTGCCGCCTCATTATTAGCATGCCGGAGCCGTCTTGCCTGCCGGTCCGGCATAAAAATGGCTGCTATTTAAGAGATGAAAAGAAATCGGTCTGAGTCAAGCGAAGATAGAAGCCTTCACTTGTTCAGCCGCTTCGCCAAGACCGGCAGCACGGAGGATCTCGAAGGCGAATTCGATCGAGACGCCGGCGCCTTTTGCCGTGACGATACGTCCGTCGCGTTCAACTCGTGCGCCAGTGACCCGAGCGGATCCCAGCTCAGGCTCCTTGGCGGGAAAGCAGGTGACCTGACGGTCGCGGATCAGGCCGGCGCGTTCAAGGACGATCGGAGCCGCGCAAATCGCGGCGATGACGGCATCGGGAGCGAGTTTTTGCAGAAAGCTGATCAGCTCCTCGCTGTCGCGCAAGTGGTGGGCCCCCGGAAGTCCACCGGGAAGAACCACGACCCCATAATCCTGGGCAGAGGCTGCGGCAAAGGCCTTGTCGGAGGCAAGGACCAGGCCGCGGACGCCGGTTGCCGTATTTGAGCCGCTGAGGGAGAGGATGTCAACCTTGACGCCGGCCCGCCGCAAGATGGTCAAAGGAGCGACGGTTTCGAGCTCCTCGAAACCGTCGGCCAGAAGCAGGGCTGCGCGCAACTCAGGCATGCTTGAGAAGCTTGTCGACCAAGTCGTTTTCACGCTGGCTGGCGCCGACCAGGCGCTCGACTTCCTTGCCGTCCTTGAAGATGATCAGGGTGGGGATCGACTGGACACCGTACTGCATGGCGCTGTCCTGGCCTTCATCGGTGTTGATCTTGGCGACCTTGGCTTTGCCTTGGACTCGCTCGGCGACTTTGTCGATGAGAGGAGCGATCATGCGGCAGGGGCCGCACCAGGGCGCCCAGAAATCGACCAGAGTGACACCACTGGCGACGGTGGAAGAGAAGTTCGAGTCGTCGAGGACGATGACTTTTTCAGAGGCCATGAGTAATCTCCTGAGTTGATGAATGATTTTTAAAGTGACGCGACAGGCGTTCCTTAGGCCGAATCTAGACCAAAGGAGACGAGAGCCAAGGGCTGAAACGGGATTGAGCCGCGAAAAAAAACACTTTTCCTTTCAATTGCCTTGTCAAGCACCCGGCCTCGGCAGTATGCTCTTTGTGTCAGTCAGCGGAACAAGGAGACTTTGAGATGAGTTATTGGAAATTCTGCCATCAGTGCGGCTCGAAAGTCGGCGATGACAATTTGGCTCAATGCTGTTCCTGCAAAGCTCCGCTCCACTGCGGCAATTGCAGCTCACCGATCTTCCCTGCAGCGCTGGCGTGCGGCGGTTGCGGCAAGCTGCTGGGGCGCCCGAAGGAAAGCTCAGCTTCGGCCTATTCCAGCTCTTACACCGGCAGCGGCTACTCCAGCTCCTCCTACAGCTCGGTGGGGTCTTACGCCACTTCGCAGCCCACTGCCTCCAACGCTTACAGACCGCCTACCTATGCCTCCTCGATTTCCGCAAGCGTCAAGTCCCCGCCTCCCTCCCCTTCCCCCTCATACGCCGGCTCTTCGCCTGGCTCCATCACTGCTGGCACTTCTTACCAAGGTAACGGATACGGCGGCTCGGCCTTCGGCGCCGCAAAAGAAACCCACAGCTATGCCGCCCCGACGATCGCCACCGGTGCCGTTCTCGGGGGCGCTGCCGGAATGGGGGCGTTCAAGAGCGGCTTTTCCGGCGAAACGAGTGGAGAGGCTCCTGCCGCCAGCGATGCCGCCGCCTCGCTGGAAAGCATCGTCGAGGATGTCCTGGGGACGGATGCCGACAGGCGCAGAGCCGCCTTGGAGGAACTGAAAAGACGGCCTGCCGATCTCAAGGAGCTGGTCGCCTCACTCGAAAAGCCGGCCCGCATCGATCGCATACGGCCGGCCCGCGTCCTGCTTCAGCTCGAGCACGAACCCGTCAAAGCGGCCGCGGCGATCAGTGACGCCCTCTGCAACGACCCCTCGTGGTCGACCAGGAAAGCAGCGCTCGACGCTCTGGTCAGTGAAGGACAGAAGGCGAAAGACGCCATTCCCAGCCTCAGCAAGGCTCTGGCCGACGGACGCGTCGACCGCAAAGAGATCTCCTGCATGGCTGCCGAAGCTCTCGGGGCGATCAGTCCGAAGGCCCAGGCCCACGCCGCCAAAGCTCTTGAAAAAGCTCTGAATTCGGACAACTGGTTCCTCCGGGAAGCGGCCAAAAAGGCTCTCGAAAAAATCAAAAAGTGATTACTGCAACTGCTTGTCGGACAAAGCATCAGATAAGTCACAATGAACTGCAGTGACTCTGCGACAGCGACGGTCACAGAGTCTTGCCGGCGTCAAAACCGCCAGAGGAGCGACAAGCAGCTGCGATCCTCCGGCACCGCTTCAGGCTCGTCGCTTTGGCGGCTGACCGGCCATTCATGGCTCAATTCGAGATCAAGGGAGTCGCCGAGATGCAGCCGCAAGCGCGGCCCTACGCTGCGGCGATGGCCGTCGTCATCCTGGAACCAACGTTGGAACAAGGGGAAACAAGCATGAGAAAAATGCCTCTCCTCGCTAATGAAGAAGCCCAGATCGACCGGCCCGGCGACGAAGCCGCCGCCAGCATGAAGGCTTAAGGAATCCTCGTAGCCGGGTTCCTGTTCGATCCGGAATCCACCTTCGAGATAAAAAGCTTCAATGCGCTTCCGTGCGCTGAAATCAAGTGCCAGCTGCCACTCGGTCGCATCCATCCCAGCAGTCTCTTCACCACTGAATTTGGCCAGAGGCAGGCCGAGGAAAATGCCGCAGCGCCCCCATCCGCCCTCGCTGTCATGATCCCCCAGAATCATGCCGACCTGCCCGTCTCGCCAAGGCGATTCGTCTTCGCCTGCATCAAAATCCCTGCTCACATCAAGTGTGAAGCGAAGGTCTTGAGGGCTCTTGAAAACCTCCTTCGGCAGACCGGCGCCAACGGGGCTCCAAAGCGACCAAGTCGGCTTCATGTCAGTCGAAGACTTGAGCTCATGCGGTTTATTCCCGAACACTGACGACTGCAGGTGGAAAGTTTCAATCACTCGCCGCCCTGGACGCGGCCCCGCCAGCACTTTGCGCCCTTTCGGATCGCTGAGGCGCAGGGAAGTGAAACTGGTGCCGATGCTGAAGCCGTCTTCAGATTGAAGGGGGAAAGCAGGACTCCACTCGGGACCGAATTCACCAGCCGTCAACGAGGTGGCAGAGAGAAGAAGCCAGGCGAATGCAGCTGGCATTTTCGGGATCGATGTAGTCGTGGTCAAGACCCTTGAGGAAGTGATGAACTCAATTCTGCTCATAGGCCGCCATGTAGACCGAGTACAGTTCGGCCGGGAGATAGACGACGCGGAAGCCCATGTAGGTGCGGCGCTTCGATGGCGGATAGGAGAACAGGCGGGCGCCATTTTCGAGATGGGTGGCGGGATTCTGCCACGAGCCGCCTTTCAGTACATGGAGATCTCGTTCGTCATTGAAAGAATCGAGAGTCCACTCCCAGACGTTGCCGGCCATGTCCTGGCATCCGTAGACCGAGGCGCCGCCGGGGCGGCGGCCGATTTGAGACGTGGTTCCTGCGTCGGCATGGTCGAAATAGGCGAGATCATGCTCTGGCACGGCGTTGCCCCAGGGGTAGAGGCGTCCGTCTTCGCCACGAGCCGCCTTCTCCCACTCATCGACTTGCGGGAGGGCGTAATATTCACCTGTCTTGCCACGCAACCAGCGGCAGAAAGCCTTGGCGTCGTCCCAGCTGACGTTGCAGGCGGGGCAGTCCGGCATCGGCGACATCTGCTGCAGCAGCGCCAGATCCTCGGCGGCATAGGGATGCTTGGTGGCTCGGAGGAAGGCCTGGAACATGCCGGCGGTGACCGGATGGCGGCCGATGAGGAAGGCTGCGGGCAGGGAGAGACGGTCCTTGCCTTCGACCCCGCCGAGGAAGGGCCCGGCAGGGACATAGCAGAACTCCTGGCCGAGATGATCCCGGATCACTTCACCGATTTTGTAAGACATCACTCCCCTGCGTGGCTTTGCCTCAAATATGGACTGTGAACGCAGCGTGGCAATGCAGGAGGCGTCCGACTTTCTCGATCAACTCGGCAGGAGGTTCGCCGTTGAGCTTGAGAATGGCGATGGAGCGGCTGCCGCTGTCGTTGTGGGGCGAACGGATGTCCTCGATGTTCAAGCCTTCCAGCGCCATCGCCTGGGAGATCTGGGCGAGCACGCCGGGACGGTCGTCGTAGACGAAGACGGCGGTGTGACCGGTGGGCTCGTAGTAGAGCTTGCCGAACTCGCCAATGCGGGAGACGATGATGTTGCCTTCGGTCAAGGTGCCACGCACCGAGACGCGGTCCATCTGCTGAGTGCCGCTGATCAGGTCGACGGTGATCGACTCGCCGTAGCGCTTGCCTTCGTCGGTGTCGCGGATCTTGCAGCTGATGCCGCGCGACTTGAGATATTCCTCGGCCTGCTCGATGTCGGTGATCTTGTTGTCACCCGAGATGGCGGCGACGATGGGGGGGATCAGCCAGCGCGAGAAATCCTTGAGCTTGCCGTAGAAGCTCGCCTGAATCTCGAAGACCGGCGCCTTGGCGCCGATGTAGGAGCGGGCGAAGCGGGCCAGAGCGGAGCTGAGCTGCTGGTACTCCGGAGCGAGACCGTCGGGCACCGACTTGTTGACCACGTGCATGGCCAGACCGCGCTCGAGGAAGTTGATGGTCTGGTTGGCGGCCATGCGGGCGGCGTTGTTGTTGGCCTCGAAGGTGCTGGCGCCGAGGTGCGGCAGCATGATGTCGGCGATGTCGGCGCAGGTCTTGGGGCCTGCCTCGTCCTTGTCGTAGACGTCGTTGCAGAAGACGATGCGCTTGCTCTTGCGGGCTTCGCGAAGAGCCTCTTCGTCAAGCACCTCGCTGCGGGCGCAGTTGACCAGGACGGCGCCGTCCTTCATCAGGGAGAAGTACTGGGTGCTGATGATCTTCTCGGT
The DNA here is from genome assembly GCA_039798785.1 of Verrucomicrobiota bacterium. GTDB lineage: Bacteria > Verrucomicrobiota > Lentisphaeria > Lentisphaerales > Lentisphaeraceae > CAMCSH01. The sequence continues at coordinate 20,341 of JBDKFG010000070.1, forward strand.
CTCCTTGGTGGCGGGCAGGTGGAGCGAGAGGAAGTCGCAGGTGGCGAAGATGTCTTCCATCGAGGCGATCTCGGCGCCGTGCTCGCGGGCCTTGTCGAGGGAGACGAAGGGGTCGTAGATCTTGAGCTTGACGTCGAAGCCGCGGAGGCGCTTGGCGAGGAGCTGCCCGATGTTGCCGAAGCCGAGGATGCCGACGGTCTTGCCGGTGATCTCACTGCCCATGTACTTGTTCTTCTCCCAAAGCCCGGCGCGGGTGGTCTTGTCGCCATCGATGAAGTAGCGGGCTCCGGCGATCATCAGGCCGACAGCCTCTTCGGCGACAGCGTTGGAGTTGGCGCCGGGAGTGTTCATCACGGCGACGTTGCGGCTGCGGGCATGCTTGATGTCGATGGTGTTGTAGCCGGCGCCGGCGCGGACCACAAGACGCAGGGCAGGCAGCATGTCGATGATTTCGGCGGTGATCTTCTCGGAACGGACGACCAGGCCGACAGCGTCCTTGTGCTTCTCGAGCAGGGCCTTAAGTTCGGTCTTGCCATCCTGGACGACCTCATAGCCTTGAGCCTCGAGCAGCTCTTTGCAAACGGTTTCCAGCTTGGTCGGAATGATGATCTTCGGCATCGCGGCGCTCCCTACGTTTTTGGTTAATCATGACAGTATTTTACGGTGGCGGGACAGTATCCGCAAGAGTGATGACGCGCTTCGTGGCAAATCAGGATTTCCTTCGCTGCGCCACCGACCCTATCCCTAGTTCCTCGCGGTATTTTGTGACGGTGCGACGCGAAACCTCCAGTCCTTCGGCGGCGAGAAGGCTGGCGATGTCGCCGTCGCCGAGCGGGCTGCGACGGTCCTCGCTGAGGATGAGCTCCTGCAGCCGCTGCTTGAAGGCTTCGGTAGAGAGGCGTCCGCCGCTCGAGGTCTCGAGGCCGGTGCTGAAGAAGAATCGGAGAGCGAGAAGTCCGCGAGGCGTCTGCACATGCTTGCCGCTGATGGCGCGGGAGACCGTGGTTTCATGGACACCGAGCTCCTCGGCGATGCTGCGCATGGTGAGGGGCTTGAGACCGGCGAGGCCTTCTCGGAAAAAGCTCTCCTGTTCGCGGATGACGATGGCGAGCAGGCGCATCAAAGTGCTCTCGCGCATTTCCAGGGCGCGCATCAGGGATTTTGAAGCGAAGACCTTGTCTCGTATCCATTTCTTGTCCTCGGCCGGGACACGCGGGTCCTCGAGGATGGCGAGGCAACGGTCGGAGAGGCGGAGACGAGGCATGGAATCGCGCAAGGGGCGGGCCGCGAGGCTGCCGTCTTCAAGCGTCTCGATAACCGCCTCGGCACTGACGAAATCGGGATTGCGGTCGGAGACCACCAGGCCGGGCCAGGGGCTGGTGAGTCGGCGGATCTCGGCGATCGCCTCCTGCACCTGGCCGGGTTCGAGCTTAAGGAATTTCGCCAGCTTGCCGGCGTCGCCTTTGGCCAGCAGCTCGGCGTGCTTGGCGACGATTTTCCACGGGAGTTTGCCTTGCTGACCGCGACGCTTGAGCTGCAGCAGCAGGCATTCCTGCAGGTCGCTGGCGCCGATGCCTGCCGGTTCGAAGCTCTGGATCAGCGCGAGCACCTCCTTAACCGTCTTCAGATCGACTCCAAGAGCCGCGGCGATCGGCTGGGGGCCGCCGGGGAGATACCCGGCTTCATCGAGAGAGCCGATGAGGTGCTCTGCGAGAGGATGAAGGTGCTCCGGCAAATCACTGGTGCGAAGCTGCTGCATCAACATCTCTTCGAGCGTCTCCCCCTGAGTGAAGGAATCGAAGAAATGACGGCGCCGTTCTTCGGCGTCGCTGTCGGGCGCCTGGTAGCTGCCGCGCTCGGCCGAGACGATGGAGGCCAATGATTCGTCTCTTTCGACCGCTCGCGCCCCCGCCTCGGGATCCTCTTCGGCGCCATGAGCCAGCGGGTCGCCATCAAGAATTTCACCGCCAGCCTCTTCCAATTCCAAGGTGGGATTGGAGGCCATCTCCAGGTTGATCCGCTGCTGCAACTCCATCACCGGCATCGCCAGGATCTCCAGCGACTGCATCTGCTGCGGCGCCATGATCTGTTCCTGGCCCATCCTCTGGCCCTGGAATAATCCTTGTTGCATGATGACTCGAATCCTTTCTGTTCCATTTCGTCTTTGACTTTAGTCCGATATCGCAATTACGACGATATGGCGATATCGCCAGTCCTGGTTTTCCGGGCTAAGTTCGGCGCCATGAAAAACTCCCCCCAGGCCAGCACCATCGCCGCCATCGCCACCGCCGTCGGCGGCGGCGTCGCCATCATCCGCCTCAGCGGCCCCCGCGCCCTCGACTTCGCCAATCTCGCCTGGAAGGGGCCGCGTCGGCTGTCGGCCGACGACGAGCGGCGGATGATCCTCGGCCAGATGCGCGATCCGCAAACGGGCGCCCCCGGCGACCAGGCGATGGCGGTGTATTTCCGCGGCCCCCGCAGCTACACCGGCGAGGACGTCGTCGAGTTCCAGTGCCACGGCGGCGGCCTCTCCGCCAAGTCCACCCTCGAATCCTGCCTCCGCGCCGGCGCGGTCGCCGCGAAACCGGGCGAATTCACCCTCCGAGCCTTCCTCAACGGCCGCATCGACCTGACCCAGGCCGAGGCCGTCGCCGACCTGATCGGCGCCCAGAGCGGCCAGGCCCTCGCCGCCGCCGAACGCCAGCTCGATGGATCCCTCGGGCGCCGCGTCCGCGCCGTCCGCGACCGCCTCAGCGACCTACACGCCGAGACCGAGGTGCGCCTCGACTTCACCGAGGAGGATCTCGACTGGACCCCTCCCGACTCGATGTTCCGCGCCCTCGCCGAAGCTTCGGCCGAACTGGAGAAGCTCCTCGCCGGCCGGCGCGACGGCGAAATCCTGCGCTCCGGCATCCGCACCGTCATCGGCGGCCCGCCCAACGCCGGCAAATCCAGCTTCCTCAACCTCCTCCTCGGCCGCGACCGCGCCATCGTCACCGACATCCCCGGCACCACCCGCGACACCCTCGAGGAGAGCGCCCACATCCGCGGCATCCCGCTGCGCCTGGTCGACACCGCCGGCATCCGCGACACCGAATGCCTGGTCGAGAAGACCGGCATCGAGCGCAGCCGCGCCGCCTTGCGCGAGGCGCAACTGGTGTTCTGGCTCTGCGACCTCAGCCGCCCCCTCGACGAGCAGCTGCCCGACCCGGCGATCGCCTGGACCTGCCCGCTCGTCCTGGTCTTCAACAAAAGCGACCTGGTGCCCTCCCCTGCCCTGCCCGCCGCGGCTCTCGCCCTGACGCCGCACCGCGCCCTGATCTCCGCCCGCGACGGGATCGGCGTCGAGGCCCTCTTCGACCTGGTCGAGCGCTTGGTCTGGGAGAAACCGCACGCCGAAGCGCCGGAATACGCATTGAACAGCCGCCATTCGGCCCTCCTCGAGGCCGCCCAGGCCGCCCTCGCCGCCTGCCCGCGCGAGCTCGAAGGCCGCCGCTGGGAACTGCTCGCGGTACATCTGCGTTCCGCCTGCGATTCTCTCGGCGAGATCCTCGGCGAGACGATCCGCCCCGACATCCTCGACACCATCTTCGGCCGCTACTGCATCGGCAAATAAGCTTTTTTTGTTTTCGTCCGCGCTTCGTAGTAGCTTGGCTTAACCTCGATTCCGAAGTTGAAGCTGTGAGTCAGCCTTCAGTCTTGAATGTTAAATCTTTGATTTTGTTCGCGTTCTGTTGAATCTTGAATTTTGAATCTGCTGAGCCCAAGCTCAGCTTCGGAATCCAAGCTTAATCCACATCCTGCCCGAACCATTCACGGAAGTCCAACCATGCCCTCACCGCGAGAACAAGTCCGTCTCCTAGCGACTCTGCACGCCGTCGCTCGCGACAAGCGCGGCTATGTCGTCCCAGTCAAGAAGGCCAAGGTCGTGATCCCGAGCAAAGAGCAGCTCGCTCCGCCTACTGCCGAGGCGATGCCATGAAGGTTCAGGCAGCGGTTGGGGATGGCAGAGTTGGGGGCAGCGCCAGCTAGGCCAAACCCCAGAGCCCGCAGCGAGGCACGAGCGCAGGGCGGCGCGGGGGTTCTTTTGGCCGAGTGAAGCAGGCGCGGCCAGATCCTAACTCGTCCGCCATCTCTAACCAGTTGGCGGGGCCGCCGAACGCTCAGCAGACCCAGGAGGTGGCTGGCAATTTTTTAAAAACCACTCCCCCGTCAATTTGACCATTCCCGAATGGGCAGCACAATTCCACATCAATCCCAGCTCCTCCTAAAGCTGCCCTCGAGAAAAGCTTCCGCATAAGCGCTGTAGACCAGACTTGCGGCGAAAGGCAGGGCGACGAGCAGGCCCAAGAGCGCGATCCAGCGATGCGCCAGCCCCAAGAGGAATGGCGCTGAGAACAGGAGCATGAGGCCCCAAAGCTCAAGGATTGTGGGCATCTTGTCGGAAATTTCGGCGAGCATGGGTGAGCTTGTTTTTTGGGGGGAGAGTGGGTGATAGAAAAATTACACGACCAAGTAGACCATTGTTCCTGGTGACACTTGCTCTTTGGTGATGTTCTTGGGTAGCAAAATGGGCGCAGCAATGTTTCTGGGTTTCCGAGGTCCGCAATTTAGTAGTTCAATTGCTTTTACTTGAGTTCGAATGGAAAGACCTTCTGGAGTTAACAGGCGCAGCTCGTTTCCTTCGCGAATAATTGGAGAATCAGCTTCACAAGGGGCACCTGGCGCAAGCACACAGCCTCGCCCCTTGATTTGAACTGCAAGTTCAACAGTAAACAAATAGATTTCTTTTTCGGCGAGCATGGGTTGATCTTGGTTCTGGGCTGGATGAAAAAAATGGGAATGAGGTGAGTGGGTTTTGCAACGGGGAGCTAGAGCGGAAACTCAGTCGATATCTGTCGATATCTATCGATATCACGATAGCTATCGATGGTATCGACAGACATCGATTGATATCGACAAGTGCTGCAAAATCTACGCCCCCCGCAAATCACTTTGCGGGGGGGCGCGAATGGGGTAGCCATGATCTGCGAGCACTCGCCTCAAGTCGCAGGTTGCTTCAGTTTGGTGCCGCCACAATGTGGACGTTTAACGTAATTATCAGGAGCATCTTGAATAGTGTCGAGACACGCCACTGAGCAGGCATGTACTAACAAGGGGACAATATCGGAGCCCATGCGTAGAGAAACCCATCTTTGAATAGGCAACTGCTTGAATTCACCAGTACAAATAGAGCAGAACTTCGGCCGGTATAAATCTGAATACTGCGGTAGCAACGGGAATGGTGGTCGATGCTTGTAGTTACCATAGACCGCTCGAGTACTGACAGTGGTCTGTTTTAATTTTTTACACCGGAGAATTTCGTACGGAAACCAATGCAGGCGATAGGATGTGTAGGGGGTGAACTCTTCAAGACTCCGCATTTCACCAATCTCTGGGGGAATCCGCGAGAGATTGCTTCCGTACACGATGAAATGCTTCACATTTTGTAGCTTAACAATGGATGTGGGAAGCGTCACAATCTGCATCCATTCCTCAGGATCCATCTCCCGGAGCGGAGAAAATACCTCGCGTCCATCATTTGCAGCTTCATCAATCAACTTCAATATACGAAGCCAGCCCGGAGCTTCTTCATCCTGAACGTCTTGATGGACCTCCAATTCTCGCCCTTTGAAATATTTCGGATCCAGACAGTTGCAGTAGGGGTGATCAATCGCATTGGCCTTTGATTCTTTCTTCCAATGATTCTGTAATAATTTGAGCTTGGGTTGTTCGTCCATGGGCTTATCCTGATTTGCTTACGAAATTTATAACTAGAACAACGACGCCCCCCGCAAATGCCATTGCGGGGGGCGCGAATCTTGGGCTCCAGGTTGTCCGGTTGTTGGCCTTTCAACCTTTCAACCTTTCAACCTTGTTCAGCGATCACTCGCCGCCGCCGCCTTCTTTGACCGGCTCTTCGAAGAGCGAGGCGTACATGAACTCGCGGTTCATGCGGGCGATGCCTTCGATGGAGATCTCCTTCGGGCAGGCGGCTTCGCACTCGCCTTCGTTGGAGCAGTGGCCGAAGCCTTCGGCGTCCATCTGGCGGACCATCGCCAGGGCGCGCTCGCGGGATTCGACCTTGCCCTGGGGCAGGAGGGCGAATTGCGAGATCTTGGCGGAGGTGAAGAGCGAGGCCGAGGCGTTTTTGCAGGCGGCGACGCAGGCGCCGCAGCCGATGCAGGTGGCGTAGTCCATCGCCTTGTCGGCGTCGGCCTTGCGGACCGGCATCGAGTTGGCTTCGGGAGCGGTGCCGACGCGGACCGAGATGTAGCCGCCGGACTGGATGATGCGGTCGAAGGAGCTGCGGTCGACGGCGAGGTCGCGGACTACCGGGAAGGCGGCGGCGCGCCAGGGCTCGATGGTGATGGTGTCGCCGTCCTTGAAGGAGCGCATGTGGAGCTGGCAGGTGGTGGTCGCCTTCTGGCCGCCGTGGGGCTTGCCGTTGATGTAGAGCGAGCACATGCCGCAGATGCCTTCGCGGCAGTCGTGGTCGAAGGCGACGGGGTCCTTGCCGGCGCGTTCCAGCTCGTCGTTGAGCTGGTCGAGCATCTCGAGGAAGGAGGAGCTGGTGGGGACGCTCTTCAGCGAGTAGGTCTCGAAGGCGCCGGAGCTGGCGGTGTTCTTCTGGCGCCAGATCTTGAGGGTGAGGTTGAGGGTGCTCATTATTTGTAGTTCCTCTTCATTTCCGATTCTTTGAAGGAGGGGAAGAGCAAGGGCTCTTTGTGGAGGGTGGGCTTGGCATCGACGCCGTTGAACTGCCAGGCGCCGACGAAGGAGAAGTTCTCGTCGTCGCGCTTGGTTTCGCCGTCGTCGTTGTGCTCGGCGCGGAAGTGGCCGCCGCAGGATTCCTCGCGCATCAGGGCGTCGAGGGCGAGCAGTTCGGCGAACTCGAGGAAGTCGGCGACGCGGCCGGCGCGCTCCAGGCAGGTGTTGAACTCTTCGCCGGTGCCGACGACGGAGACTCCTTCGCCGGGGGTCCAGAATTCCTTGCGGAGCTTGCGGATGTACTCGATCAGCTCCTTCAGGCCCTTCTCGGTGCGCTCCATGCCGCAGAGGTCCCAGACCTTGTTGCCGAGGTCGCGGTGGAAGTCGTCGACGGAGCGCTTGCCCTTGACGTCGAGGAGCTTCTGGGTGGCGGCCTGGGTTTCGGCGAGGGCCTTCTTGAACTCGGGGTGGTCGGCATCGACCTTGGGCATCTTGCCGCCGACGAAGTTGCCGAGGTAGCCGGCGACGGTGTAGGGGGCGACGAAGTAGCCGTCGGCGAGGCCTTGCATCAGGGCGGAGGCGCCGAGGCGGTTGGCGCCGTGGTCGGAGAAGTTGGCTTCACCGAGGCAGAAGCAGCCGGGGATGGAGGTCTGCAGGTTGTAGTCGACCCAGAGGCCGCCCATGACGTAGTGGATGGCGGGGTAGATGCGCATCGGAGTCTCGTAGGGATTCTCGTTGGTGATGCGCTGGTACATGTCGAAGAGGTTGCCGTACTTGAGCTTGATGTTCTCGAGGCCGTCGCGCTTGATGGCGTCCTTGAAGTCGAGGTAGACCTGTTCCTTGCCGTCGATGCCGCGGCCTTCGTCGTAGGCGTATTTGCCGTTGCGCGAGGCGATGTCGCGGGGGACCATGTTGCCGAAGGCGGGGTACTTGCGCTCGAGGTAGTAGTCGCGCTCGTCCTCGGGGATGTCGGCGGGCTTGCGGGTGTCGCCCTTCTTCTTGGGGACCCAGACGCGGCCGACGTTGCGGAGCGATTCGGACATCAGGGTGAGCTTGGACTGGTAGTCCGAGCCGGTGGCCGGGATGCAGGTGGGGTGGATCTGGGTGTAGCAGGGGTTGGCGAAGTAGGCGCCTTTTTTGTGGGCGCGCCAGGTGGCGGTGACGTTCGAGCCCTTGGCGTTGGTGGAGCGGAAGTAGACGTTGCCGTAGCCGCCGGTGGCGAGGATGACGGCGTCGGCGGCGTGGGCGCTGATCTTGCCGGTGACGAGGTTGCGGACGATGATGCCGCGGGCGCGGCCCTCGACGATCACCAGGTCGAGCATCTCGGTGCGGGTGAACATCTTGACGGTGCCGGCCTTGATCTGGCGGGAGAGCGAGGAGTAGGCGCCGAGGAGGAGCTGCTGGCCGGTCTGGCCCTTGGCGTAGAAGGTCCGGGAGACCTGGGTGCCGCCGAAGGTGCGGTTGTCGAGGTAGCCGGAGTATTCGCGGCCGAAGGGGACGCCCTGGGCGACGCACTGGTCGATGATGTTCACCGATTCCTCGGCGAGGCGGGCGACGTTGGCTTCGCGGGCGCGGAAGTCACCGCCCTTGATGGTTTCCTTGAAGAGGCGGTAGACGCTGTCGCCGTCGTTCTGGTAGTTCTTGGCGGCGTTGATGCCGCCCTGGGCGGCGATCGAGTGGGCGCGGCGGGGGCTGTCCTGGAAGCAGAAGCACTCGACGTTGTAGCCCTGTTCGCCGAGGGAGGCGGCGGCCGAGGCGCCGGCGAGGCCGGAGCCGACGACGATGACCTTGAACTTGCGGCGGTTGGCGGGCGAGACGAGGGGCAGGGAGTTCTTGTACTTGCTCCAGGCCTCGAGGGGGGCGCCGGCGGTGGAGGGGCACTTGCCGTCGAGGGCGGCTTCGGCGAGGTTGAAGTATTCGGTGTGTTTCATGAGGGCCTCACTTGGTCACGGCGGGTTGGGAAAGGGCGGGCTTGTCGCTGGCGCAGGACTCGCACTTGATGAAGCCGAAGTAGATCGGGAAGCTGGAGTAGCCGAGTGCGAAGAAGATCGCGAGGCCGACGCTGATGCGGGCGAAGAGGCCGTTCCACTTGGCGTGGAAGAGGCCGAGGGTCTGGCAGGCCGACTTGAAGGCGTGCATCAGGTGGAAGCCCATGACGATCATGGCGATGATGTAGAAGGCGGAGTAGGCGGGAATTTCAAAAAGCTTGGTGACGCATGTGTAGAGATCTCGGACCTTATCGCCGTCGATCATCACTGTTTCTTCCTTGCTGAACATGCCGAACTTGAAGCTGACGAGGTGGAGCACGAGGAAGACCAGAATGGTGAGGCCGCTATGCAGCATGCCGCGGGAATATGGGTTCGACTTGCCGAAGGTGTTGCGGACGGCATAGGCCTGGGGGCGGGCGGCCTTGTTCTTCAGCGACACCTGGATGGCGGCGACGATGTGAACCAGGAAGATGGCCAGGAGGACGACTTCGGCTCCGTAGATCAAGGGGGTCGAGCTGAGCATGTGGGCATAGGCGTTGAACTTGTCGGCGCCCCCGAAGGCGGGGAAGAGCGTCAGGTTGCCGAGCAGGTGAACGAAGAGGAAGCCGATCAGCAAGAGGCCAGTGACCGCCATGGTCACCTTCTTGCCGAGCGTGCTTGTGAAGAAGCAGGCGCACTTGTTCATTTTCTTTTCTAGTCCTTTGTTTTTCTCTGGGAAATTGGCGAGTCCGGGAAGGACGGCCCGGAATATGCACCCGGAGATCGATAACGGCAAAGAATCCGGGCGGTTTTTTTGCTCTATTTCAGCATCATAGTGTCATAACGGAAGTTGCGAATTTGACTGGGAACTTCCGCCGGAGAAAGCAGATTGCGGTGGAAAACATACAGGTTGAGGATGAAGGACGAAGATTGGGCGGATCTTGAGGCGGCAGTGCAGGGCGAAGAAGCCGCCTTGGTCCGTCTCTATGAAAAACACCGCGGTTTTGTCTTCAATCTCGCCCGTCGCTTCACCCAAAATCCCGATGACGCGGCCGATGTCCTTCAGGAGGTCTTCAGCCATCTATGCCGCAAGGCGCCCGCCCTTCGACTGAATTGCGCCTTGCGCACCTGGCTCTACGCAGTGACCCGCAACCGCAGCATCGACCTACTGCGCAAGAAGTGGCGGCGTCAGCACGAAGGTTTGTCGGGGCAGGAAGTGGCGTCCGAAGGGGCTCCTTGCGATGACAGCGCGAGCCTGATCGCAGAATTGAGTGCCGGTCTGGACGAAGCTCAACGCGAGCTCATCGCCCTGCGTTTCCGCGACGAGATGAGCCTCGAGGAGATCGCCGTCCGGCTCGAGATTCCACTTGGCACGGTGAAGTCACGCCTGCACTATGCTTTGGCTCTGCTGCGCCGCCGCAATCCCATGGCCCTCCTCCTGCTGATGGCGCTGGACGAAGCAGCTCAGGCTGCAAGATCGTGCTAGTCGTACTATCCTGAATACAAAGGAATGTACTGTAGTTATCGCAACAACAATGCTTAATGATCAAATAAGAGTTGCTTACAACTTATCGTCAGCCGGTGATTGAATTCGCGCTCATCAAGCTCCTTCGCCCCCTAGTGTCAATTTCCGCTCCGATGCTAAATTCGCGGCCTTCGCAATAAAATCCCAAGCTCCCAACCCCGCGGTCACCGACATGAAACTCTCCCTCTCCTGGATCCAGGAATTCACCGACGCCAAGATCGATCTCACCCCCCTCGAGCTGAGCTCGAAGATCTCCCTCTCCGTCGCCGAAGTCGAAGATGTCCATGTCACCGGCGTCGCCCTGACCCAGGTCCGCGTCTGCGAAATCCTCGCCACCCAGCCGCACCCCAACGCCGACAAGCTCCGCCTCGCCACCATCCGCGCCGGCGGCGAGGAACGCCAGATCGTCTGCGGCGCCGGCAACTGCCGCCCCGGCATCAAGGTCCCCTTCGCCGACCTCGGCGCCAAGCTCCCCTACACCGACAAGGAAGGCAAGCCGGCCATCCTCGAGATCAAGAAGGCGGCCATCCGCGGCGTCGAATCCACCGGCATGCTCTGCTCGGCCAAGGAACTCGGCCTCGCCGAAGCCTCCGACGGCCTGCTCGAACTGCCCGACAGCACTCCCGTCGGCGCCAAGCTCTCCGAACTGCCCGCCTACCGCGCCGAGGCCGACCTGGTCCTCGAGATCGACAACAAGTCGCTCACCCACCGCCCCGACCTCTGGGGCCACTACGGCTTCGCCCGCGAATTCGCCGCGGTCTTCGGCGGCGCCCTCAAGCCCTACCCGGGCCTCGAACCGGACTCGAAGGCGACCAGCGCCTGGCAAGTCGCCATCGCCAATCCCGAACTCTGCCGCCGCTACTCCTGCCTCGAAGTCGAAGGCCTCGACGCCGGCCCCTCGCCGGAATGGCTCCAGACCCGCCTCCGCCAGGGCGGCATCGGCAGCATCAACAAGCTGGTCGACGTCACCAACTTCATCCTCCTCGAACTCGGCCAGCCGATGCACGCCTTCGACGCCGACAAGCTCGCCGCCAAACAGGTCAGCGTCCGCGCCGCGGCCGAAGGTGAATCCTTCGCCGCCCTCAACGGCCAGTCCTACACCCTCAAGACCAGCGACCTGGTGATCGACATCGGCGGCCGCGCCGAAGCTCTCGCCGGCGTCATGGGCGGCGCCCACTCGGCGGTCTCCGCCAGCACCACCCGCCTCCTCCTCGAATCGGCCAACTTCCACGCCGCCGGCGTCCGCCGCACCGCCACCCGCACCGGCCTGCGCTCCGACTCCTCCGCCCGCTTCGAAAAGTCGCTCGACCCCGAGAACTGCGACAAGGCCCTCCGCCGCGCCTGGCAGCTCCTCAAGGAACTCTGCCCCGCCGCCCGCTGCGTCGGCGGCATCGTCGACTCCTACCCCGCCCCCTACCCGGCCCTCAGCATCCAGACCAGCTACGCCTTCCTCGCCAGCCGCCTCGGCACCGACGTCGGCAAGGCCTTCATCGATGACAAGCTCGCCCGCCTCGGATTCTCCCTCAAGGGCGACCTCGATATCGCCATCCCCTCCTGGCGCGCCACCAAGGACGTCGCCATCGCCGAGGACATCGTCGAAGAGATCGGCCGCCTCTACGGCTACGACAACATCCCCTCGATGGCGGTCACCCTGCCCGACTCGATCCCCGCCCCCAACCCCGCCCGCAAGCTCGAACGCGAACTCAAGAACGTCCTCGCCAACGGCTGGAACGCCACCGAGATCATGAGCTACCCCTGGTGCGGCGACAAGGAGCTCGCCACCTACGGCCTCAAGCCGGACGGCCTGATGACGCTCGTCAACTCCCTCTCCGAAGACGCCAAGTACATGAAGACCACCGACATCCCCAAGATCATCGCGGCGGTGTCGGAAAACCTCAAGTACCGCGACTCCTTCCGCCTCTTCAACTTCACCCGCGTCTACGACACCACGGTGATGAAGGGCCTCCTCCCCACCGAACGCTTCCAGTTCACCGGCGCCTTCGTCCCCGCCGCCGACAAGAAGGACGCGCTCCAGACCCAGAGCTTCGCCGACGCCAAGGCCTGCGTCCTCGACCTCCTCCGCACCGCCGGTCTCGCCGGCTTCACCGTCGAGGAACTGCGCGACAAATCGGCCCCCTGGATCCACCCCGGCATCGCCTGCGGCCTCTACCGCGGCAAACAGCTCATCGCCCAGATCTTCAAGCTCCACCCCGCCGTCGCCGCGACCCAGGACATCAAGGCCAACGCCTACCTCTTCCAGGTCGACTTCGACGCTCTCGTCGGCGCCGAACGCAAGTTCAAATACAAGCCGGTCGCCCGCTTCCCCAGTGTCGACTTCGACATCACCGCCCTGGTCAACGAACGCGCCCTCGCCGGCAGCCTCCAGACCGCCATCACCAAGGCCCTCGGCGCCAGCCTCACCGGCATCGAAGTGGTCTCCATCTACCAGGGCGACAACCTCGGCCCGGGCAAGAAGACCATCTCCTACCGGATGACCGTCGCCTCCGACGAACGCACCCTCGCCCCCGACGAGATCCTCGACCTCAACCGCAAGGCGGTCAAAGCGGTCCTCAACGCCGGCGCCGAAATCCCCAACCTGCCGGAAGTGCTGAAGAGCTGAGCCTCGTCCCTTTCGTTCCCTGGGAGCGTCCCCAGGGAGCGCGCCAGCCCCCTGGCGCCTCGTTCCTTGGGAGCGCGCCAGCCCCCTGGCGCTCTTCCTTTCCTCGTTCCTCCTTTCGCCCATCGCGCCAGCCGCGTTACCTTACCTCACGAGGGGTAAACGATGAACGATGAACAAGAACACGGCGCCAGGGGGCTGGCGCGCTCCCAGGCGAACGACGAACGGCACGGCGCCAGGGGGCTGGCGCGCTCCCAGGCGAACGACGAAAGAAACGGCGACGAGAGGGCATCCCGGGAGAAGGAGATGCGATTGGTCGAGGGACGCGGTTGGCATTCGCGCGGCTACCTGCCCCATTTTGATCGACGCTACAGCGTGCAGTCGATCACCATCCACCTCGGTGACAGCCTGCCGCAGGAGAAACTCCAGCGACTCGAGGAAGAGCTGAAGGATCTGAGCCAGAGCGAACGCGACCTGAAACGACGTCAAACGATCCAGAGCTGGCTCGACGCCGGGCACGGCAGCTGTGTTTTGCGGCATCCGCGAGCGGCGGCGATTTTGGAGGCCACCTTGCTCCATTTCGACGGCATCCACTACCGCCTGCTGGAATGGGTGGTCATGCCCAACCATCTGCATGTGTTGATTGAGATCATCGGAACAATGACTTTAGGCGACATTGTCAAAGGCTGGAAGACGGTCAGTGCCAAGGCCATTTGTGAAGCTCTTGCTCCTGCCCCTCCCCTGGGAGCGCGCCAGCCCCCTGGCGCTCTTCCTTTCGCCCAGGAAGAAAAGACGTCCACAACGCAAGAGCAAAACGCTGAACACCAAGCCAGCGCCGGGGAACCGCCGCGCTCGCCGCGGCAAGATGCGGGCTGTCCCTTGTCCCGCAAGGGTTTTTGGCATTTGGATTTTTTCGATCGCTTCATCCGCAACGGCGAGCATTATGCCAATGCGGTGAGATACATCCACAACAATCCGAAGGAAGCCGGTCTTGTGCGGGAAGCGCAAGATTGGCCCTGGGGAAGCGCCAGGTTCTTGCCCCCTCGCGAAGGGCGGAAACACGAGGAACGATAACCCCGCGCCAGAGGGCTGGCGCGCTCCCAGCAGCCCCCCAGGAGCAGCGCGCCTTGCCGGCGGCGGATTATCTTGCGACATGCACCTCGCCGAAACCCTCGAAGACCTGCTCAGCCCGCTCGGCCTGATCGAAACCCGCCGCATGTTCGGCGGGGCGGGGATGCGCTGCAACGGCACCTTCTTCGCCATTCTCGACGAGGATGCGGTCTACTTCCGCGGCTTCTCGTCCCGCGCCCGCCATTTCTTCGAGGTCGAACAGGGCCTCGCTCCCTTCGAATACACCGCCCGCGGCCGCCTCATCCGCCTCCGCTACTTCCGCATCCCCCTCGAACTGCTCGACGAACCCCGCCGCTTGCAGGAATGGACCCGGCTCGCCCTCGAGGACGAAAACCCTCAACCGAAAAAACGCAGGCCGAAGAGCTGAGGTCGACCAGTAAGAGGCGCACGGAGAATCCAGGCTTATTCAAGAAAATGCTTGAGCGCGGGTCCCAGCACCGGATCAAGCGCCGGCTTGAAGGGGGAGAGAAGCTCGGCGGTGTAATAAGCAGCGGTTTCATTGGGATGATCATTGCAGTTGCGGGCGGCGGGGAGTCGCTGCAGCAAAGCCGGGAAGCTCCTGGGGAAATCACGGCCGGCGCTAGAGTCCAGGGTGATCTTGCCGTCGGCACCGCGCAGCACAGGATAAGCCTTGCCGACAAAATCGCGCCCCATGATCGGCTTATCCAGCTGTCCCAGAAGGGTCAGGGGAACCCAATCGCGGCCGTCCTCGGCGAAGCTGAAGAAAGTGCTCATCGCATCAGGATTGGGAAGGTAAGCGGGTAGCAATGCTGCGGGCAGATTCAGTCCCGGAACGGCGGTGAAGCCGACCGGCTCGGCGAAGCGTTGGCGGAAGCGCTCCGGATAGAATCGTTCCAGGACATGCATTTTCTCATGGGCGAGCAGGTTGTCGCGATGGATCGGGCTGCGCTTCATCATCGCCAGGGCCGAGGAGCTGAAGAGGATGGCCGGGCCGCGGGTGTGGGGGAAGCCGCCGCAGAAGCTGTCCTTGACCTTGATGAAGTGCCAGGGGCAGCGGTGCATCAATCCCCAGTCCTTGGCGGCGCCGTGCTTCTCCAGGCTGGTGATGCCGTCGCGCAGCATCTGCTTCTCCTCCTCGCTGAATTCGATCAGCTCCTTGGGGAAAAGCTCGCGGGCGGCCTTGAGGGCGGCGGCGGGCTCGTCGGGGATGTCGTAGCGGCGCAGGAAGGCGCGGACAGCCGCCGGCGACAAAGAGGAGAGATAGGGTTCCCAACTTTCGTCGAGCATCAGCTTCGCCCCGGCCGCGGCACTGAAGAACTTCACCCGCTCCTGCACCAGGGGCGATTTCAAGACCACGTCGCGCTGATGCTGATTGATGCCATCGACCCCGAGACGCTCGGCGTAGGGGCCGTCGCCCTGGACGTTGGGCACATCGTCGGGAACGAGCGGGTCGTCGACGGCGTGGATCAGGCCGAAGCAGTGGCCGACCTCGTGGGCGACGACGAACTCCAGCATGTCCGGGTCGTTGTCCTTTTCGGGCAGGCAGACGAAGCAGACGTCGCCATTCAATTTGCCGCGGCCGCAAGTCTGGGCCCGGCCGTCGAGGGCGCTGACGAAGATGAGGTTGACGATTTCGCCTTGGCCGCGCAGGACCCCGGCTTTTTTCGCTTCTTCGCAAACCCGGTCGAGGTTCATCTCGCCGCGCAGGACCTTGCCGTTGCGCCAGATCCGCGGCTCCAGGTAGAGAAACTCCAGATCGGCCTTGGTGTAACACCGGTCGACCAGCTTCTTCGGGAAGCAGGTGTTGGCCTGGACCTTGCCTTCATCGTCGGCCAGAACGATGGGATTGAGGAGAACGACTCGCGAGCGCGGAGCCGCGGGCTTTTCGACGCCGGCGGTGGCGGTGGCGGTGGCGCTGGCGGAGCCTTCCGCCTGCAGGAAGGGAGCGGCGGCGAGGACGAGGGCGGCGAGAAGGGATTTCATCAATTGGGACTCCAGGATTGGCGTTCGAGAGAATATACGCATGATGCGGCGGTTTTTCGTAGCCGAGCTAGATTGGCGCGTTCACCACCATACCCGGAGCCTGCAAGATTTATGATCCCTGCCAAGCTTTCCAGCCTTCTCCGTCCCAAGGGTGCCCACACTCACAATCACGACGGCTCCTGCTGCGGCCATGAACACCATCACCCCGGCGAGGCGCACAAAGGCCCCTCCCTCGATGACCACTCGCACGCCCACGTCCCCTTCTGGGTGGTCTGCTTCGGCGGCCTCCTGATCGTCAACTCCTACATCGCCGACAAGGTCTTCGGAGCCGATTCGCTGCAAGGCGTCGTCTCCGCTCTCGCCGCCGCCCTCCTCCTCTCCCTGCCGATCTTCTGGACCACCCTGAAAGACCTCGCCGCCGGCCGCGTCTTCATGAACGAGCTGGTCGCCCTCGCCCTCCTCGCCGCCTTCGTCGGCGAGGACTACCGCACCGTCGCCGCCGTCGCCTTCTTCATGCTCCTGGCGATCATGATCGAACACCGCACCGCCGCCGGCGCCCTCGCCGCCATCGAAGGCCTGATCCGGATGACCCCCAGACGTGCCCTGAAACTCCAGGCCGACGGCAGCCAGCTCGAAGTCGAAGCCGCCTCCCTCCGCCCCGGCGACCTCATCCTCGTCCGCCCCGGCGATGCCCTCCCGGTCGACGGCGTCATCACCCAAGGCGCCTCCTCCCTCAACCAAGCCTCGATCACCGGCGAATCCCTGCCGGTCGACAAGACCGAACACGACGACGTCTTCGCCGGCACCCAGAACCTCACCGGCGCCCTCACCGTCAAGGTCACCCGCACCGGCAGCGACACCACCCTCGGCCAGGTCCGGAGTCTGATCGAACAGGCCGAAGCCTCGCGCCCGCCAGTGATGCGGATGATCGACCGCTATGCCGCTTACTACGTCCCCGTCGTCCTCCTGCTCGCCGGCATCGCCTACTACTTCAGCGACTTCGATCTCAACGTCCTGGTTGCCATGCTGGTCGTCGCCTGTCCCTGCGCCCTCGTCGTTGCCACCCCCTCCGCCGTAGTCGCCGCCGTCGCCTCCTGCGCCCGCCTCGGCGTCCTGGTCCGCGACGTCGCCCAGCTGGAAGTTGCGGCCAAGGTGCGCTCGATCGTGCTTGACAAGACCGGCACGTTGACCCAGGGCATCCTCGAAGTGTCGCGCCTGCAGCCGGCGGAAGGCGTTCCTCCGGCCGAGCTCCTGCGCGCCGCCCTTAGCGCCGAAGGCTCCTCGACCCACCCGGTCGCCCGCGCCATCGTCCGTCTTGCCGAAGAGGCCGGCCTGAAATATCAAGCACCTGCCTCGGTCACCGAAGAACCCGGACGCGGCGTCCAGGCCATGGGCAGTGAAGGCCATTGCCTCGCCGGCCGCCGCACCTGGCTCGACTCGCTGAAGATCGACACCACTACCTGTCCGGACGCCGGCTCCGCCAGCGGCAAGAGCCTGGTCTACGTTGCCAAGGACGGACGCTGCCTCGGCTGGATCGCCCTGGCCGACAAGGTCCGCCCGGAAGCCCGCGAGGCGGTGCGGCTCTTGCGAGAGCTCGGCATCGAGGACATCGCCATGGTCACAGGCGACAACGCCTCGGTGGCCCAGAGCATCGCCGTGGAAGTCGGGATCACCGAGATCCACAGCGAATGCCTGCCGGCTCAAAAGGCGGCCAAGGTCGCCGAGTTGAAAGCTTCCGGAAGCGGCGTCGCCGTGGTCGGCGACGGCGTCAACGACGCCCCCGCCCTCGCCAGCGGCGACGTCGGCATCGCGATGGGCGCCGCCGGCTCCGATATCGCCGTCAACAGCGCCTCCGTCACCCTGATGAACTCCGACCTGCGCCGCATCCCCTACTTCATCACCCTGTCCCGCCGAACCCGCACGGTGATGACCCAGAATCTGGCCATCGGCATCCTCAGCATCGCCATCGGCATGGCTTTCAGCGCCCTCGGCTATCTCACTGGTGTCGCGGCGGCGATCCTCCACACTCTCAGCACCCTGGTCATCATCATGAACAGCGCCCGTCTCGTCCGCGAAGGCGAGGAGCTTGAAATCGCCGCTAAAAACTGAGTCAGAGAGTTGGAGCGCGAGTGCTGGGATCAGCTTTGCCAGTCCAACCCCTGATCCATCGCTGCAATCCGGGGCCACATCATGTCCGATCAAACCATTCTGAATTTATTACAACAGCGATTCCGCCTTCCCGGCTTTCGCCCCGGGCAGCAGGAATTGATCGCCGCCCTTCTTGAACACAAGGCGGCCCTGGCGGTCTTTCCCACCGGCGGCGGCAAGTCTCTTTGCTATCAGCTGCCGGCGCTGCTTATCGATGGTCTCACCCTGGTGATTTCCCCTCTCATCGCACTGATGAAGGATCAGATCGATTATCTGCAGAGACTGGGCATCCCCGCCGCCCGTCTCGACGGCAGTCTCAGCCTGTCGGAGAGCCGGGCGGTGGAGCAGGGCATGTTCGACGGCTCCCTGAAGATTCTTTACGTCGCGCCCGAGCGCTTCAACAACGAGCGTTTTCTCGAGCAGCTCGCCCGCCTCCGCATCGGCCTTTTCGCTGTCGACGAGGCCCACTGCATCTCGGAATGGGGCCACAACTTCCGTCCGGACTACCTCAAGCTGGCTGACGCCGCCCGAGCCCTCAAGGCCGAGCGCGTCCTGGCGCTCACCGCCACTGCCACGCCGGCGGTCGTCGCCGACATCTGCCGCAGCTTTGCCATCCCCGCAAAAGCAGCCGTCCTCACCGGCTTCTACCGCCCCAACCTGACCTTGCTGACCACTCCGGTGGTCGAAGAGCAGCGTCTGCCGCTGCTCATCTCGCGCATGCGGAGCCGTCCGCCGGGTTCGGGCATCATCTATGTCACCTTGCAGAAAACCGCAGAGGAGGTGGCCGCGAAGCTGCAGCAGGCGGGTCTCGAGGCTCAGGCCTATCATGCCGGCATGGAGGACGCCGAGCGGGCGGAAGTTCAGGACTGGTGGAAAGCCTCGCCTTCGGCCTGTGTCGTCGCCACCATCGCCTTCGGCATGGGCATCGACAAGTCCGACGTGCGCTATGTCACCCATTACAATCTCCCCAAAAGCCTGGAGTCATACTCCCAGGAAATCGGCCGGGCCGGTCGTGACGGTCTCCCCTCGACCGTCGAGCTGCTCGCCTGTGCCGCCGACATTCCGACCCTGGAGAACTTCTCCTACGGCGACACGCCGACGCGCCAAGCCCTGGAAGCTCTGATCGGCTATCTGTTCAGCCGTGGCGACAACTTCGAACTCAATCAATATGAAGTCAGCCTGCACAACGACATCCGGCCCCTGGTCTTGCGCACCATCTTGACCTATCTCGAGTTGAACGGCCATCTCCGCCAAGGCACGCCTTTTTATGCCAGCTACGAATTCAAGCTGCTGAAACCCCTGCCGGCGCTCATCGCCGCCTTCCCCGGCGAACGGGGCGACTTCATCCGCCGCGTCGTCGCCTTTGCCACCCTGGGCAAGATCTGGTACAAGCTCGAGCCTGCGAAAGCAGCAGAAGCACTTGGCGAAGACCGACAGCGCCTGGTGCGGATGTTCGACCACCTCGCCTCCAAGGGCTTCATCGAACTTCGCAGCGCTGATCTGCGGCAGCGCTACCAGCGCCTGGGCCTCCCCGATCCGGCGCTCCTGGTCGAGGAGTTGGCGCAGCGTTTCGACAAACGGGAAGCGGCCGACATCCGAAGACTGCACCAGGTCGTGGATCTGATCAACTTCGCCGGCTGCAAGAATCTCCGCCTGCTCTCCTACTTCGGAGAGATGCGGACCCAGCCCTGCGGCCACTGCTCCTGGTGTCTCGAAGGCAGTCAGGAGCCGCTCGCCGCGACGATAGCGCGACGGTCCATCCCCGAGCTGGTGCCGGAGGCCGAATGGCAGTCGCTCCGGCTGCAGCACCGCTGCCTCGGGCACCCCCGCCAGGCAGCCCGCTTCCTTTGCGGCCTCAGCAGCCCGGCCTTGACCTCCGCCAAGCTCGGTCGCCACCGCCTTTTCGGCGCCTTGGCGGAAATCCCCTTCCGCGATGTCCTGGACTTCGCTGCGCGATAGTTCAGCGACCAGGCTTCGGCGCGGCGACTGCAAGGAGGAAATTGAGTTTCGGCGTCAGGCTCGCCGCCAGAGCCGGCAAGGCGCCGGTCTCCGCCAGGAGAAAGCGCTCCTCCGGCCCGCCGAGATCGACGGCGAGGACGGCCTCTCGCCCCGCCAGTTCCTTGCCGCAATCGGCAAGGAAGGCTTCTCGACGGTAGGGAGTTTCAAGGAGCACGAGCGGCCGTTTCAAGCGGGCCAGTTCCTGCAGGCAGCGGCGGCGGGCTGCCGGCTCGCGCGGCAGCAGACCTTCACAGACAAAGCCCTTCACCGGGAAGGGGCAGGCACCGAGGATGGTGGTGACCGAGCTGGGGCCGCCGACGGAGCGGACCTGTGCGCCGAGACGGGCTGCGACCCCGACCAGGGCGGTGCCTGGGTCCTCCAGGACCGGACAGCCTTGCGAGCTCATGTAGACCGCAGTGCCGCCGTTCCCGAGGCATTGGCGGAGGGCCTCGAGCGTGCCTGCCTCCTGCTGTTCCGACCAGCGCAGCCAGGATCGGGTCAAGCCAGCGGCCTTGAGGGCGGCGCGGGCGGCGCGGTCTTCCTCGAAGATGTGCAGCTGCGCCTCGCGCAGAGCCTGCAGAGAACGCAGAGGCACGTCCTCGGGATTGCCGAGGCCATTGGCGGCCATGATCAGGGTGCCGGGAGCGCTGGCCTGGGGCACGTTCAGACCTTGGGCAGATCGGCGGCGGTGAGAAGCGGACCGGTGCTGCGGGTGGCCGCGGTACGCAGGCAGGAGGCAAGCTCGATCTCGTTGCCGCTCCAAGTGCGTCCGAGAAGACTGCGGCGGGCTTCGGGGTCGAGCTCGAGGTTGCGGCGGCCAGATTCGATGCGGGCGCGTTGGAAATAGAAGTCGACGAGGCTGGGCAGGTCGGCCTGGCGTTCGACCAGGCTGGGAAGCTGCAGGATGGAGCTGCCAAGGCGCTGGATCAGGGCAGGAACCAGACGCTGGCGAAGTTCGCTGACCGGCAAGGTGCTGGTGAAGATGAAGCGCGGGGCCTGGCGGATCGCGGTCTCGCCGAGGCTTTGCCATTCGAGCAGACGCTCGACCAGCAGCGACTGAACGTTGACTGGCAGGTGCTCACAGTTCTCCAGCATCATGGTGCCGGCCTGGGCCTGGCGCAGGCGTCCTTGGAAGCCATTGCCGCCGAAGAGCTCTTCAATGACGTCGTGCCCGGCGATCTCAGCGCAGTTGACATGGAGCATCCGCAGCGACGAACGCTGGGAGTGCGAGTGGATGGCCTTGGCGTGAAGATGGAAATCACTGCCGCTGCAGCCGAGGATCAGGGCTGGTCCCTCCTGGGGGCCGAGGACCAAAACCCGGTCCATCACCTGGGCTGCGGCCGGGGAGCTGCCAGGAAGCATCAGGCGAATGCTGCGGGTCTGCGGACCGACAGTGGGATGGTTGGCGATTGAAGCGAGGTGCAGACCGGCCTGCCAGCACAACGCCCGGGTGAAACCGAATTCGTCGTTGGTGAAGCTGCGCTGCGTGCTGTCGAGATAAACGACGCCATAGGGAGTCTTTTCGGGACGGAGCAGGGGGACGGATATGATCGAGCGAACCTTCTTGGCGCTCAGCTCGCGGCCGTCTGAAATCAAAGCCTGGGCGACGTTCTTCACCAGGACCGACTTGCCGTCGCTCAGAGAGCGCCGCAGGATGTCCTTGCTGATCCGGCTCTGATCCGGCTCCCCTTCGGCGGCGTCGAGGAAGCCGGCGTTGCTGCCGCGCTCAGGGTCGGCCAGACCGAGATAGATCTGGTCGAAGGTGAAGGCGTTCAGAAGGTTGGTGTCGAGAGTCTCGTAGACGTCCATTTCATTGGAGCAGGCGGTGATCTCGATGGAGCTGAGGACGAGGCGGCGGAGCCACTCGCTGGAAAGCTCCCGGCTGACGGCGTTGAGCAAGGGTTCGCTGGCGAGGTACTCGACCGTGTCGGCGAAGGACTCCTGCAGGTTGCTCAAGGTCTTGTGGCCCGAGTTCTGGCTGGCTTTCGGGCGGTTGCTAGCGGAAGAGGCTCCGTCGGCAGTGAACATAAGCTCGACAGGCCCGAGAGTGATGCGGTCTCCAGGTGCCAGGAAGGCACGCTCGGTCTGGCGTCCGTTGACCGATATGCCGTTGCGGCTGCCGAGGTCGACCACCTCCCAGACTCCATTGGCGGAAAGGATCTGGGCGTGCTTGCGGGAGACGCCTTCGTTGTCGATGAAAATACTGGTGTCGCTGCCTCTGCCGAGTGTTTCAGTCATCTGGCCTTTCAAGATGAAGATCTGGCCGTTGTCGAGTCTGATCAAGCTTGGCATTTAGGCCCCCGGTGCATTCGTTTGGATTATCTGCTCAATCTAAAGGGGGGTGTTGATCCGACAAGAGCTCATGTCAGAATTCAAGTTTTATCCCTCGCTGTGACTGGATGTTACCACCAA
Organism: Verrucomicrobiota bacterium; assembly: GCA_039798785.1. Lineage (GTDB taxonomy): Bacteria > Verrucomicrobiota > Lentisphaeria > Lentisphaerales > Lentisphaeraceae > CAMCSH01. The sequence goes on from JBDKFG010000070.1 coordinate 42,833, forward strand.
ATGCCCGCCGCTTCCTGCCCGGATGAAGGACGGGTGCCGATCCGGCGGAAGCAGGGCTCGCGGATGTAGAGTGCAAGCTGAGCTCAATAAGCTCCGGTTGAGGTCTAGGCTTCCGCTATTTCTTGATCACCACGTCGCTCTGCAGGACGAAGAGTGCGAGATCCTGCATCTTGGCGCCTTCTTTGATCAGCCGGGTCGCCTCGGCGCGAAGCCAGACTTCTTCGCCATAACTGAGGCTCCGGCCGGCGGCGTAGGAGGCAAAATGCTTCATGAAGCTGTAGGCGATCTGGTCAGGCCGCTGCTTGGCAAGATAAGCCTTGAGGCCGTCAAGATCCTTCACTTCTGTGCCGTCCGGCAGCTTTGCGTCTGCCGCAGCCTTGGGCTTGTAGCGTCCCGCTGCGTCGAAGGTCTCGAAGGGAATGCCCCAGGGGTCGATTTTTTCATGGCATTTGACGCAGCCCGGTTGCGAGCGGTGAAGCTCCAGGCGTTGGCGGAGGGTCATCTCCTTGCTGCCGCTCTTGTCGATCCCGGGGACGTTGGGCGGCGGATCGCCTGGCGGCTCGGCGACGATCTTGCGTGCCAGCCATGCGCCGCGCTTGACCGGGTGCGACTCGTGACCGTCGGAAAGACCGGTGAGCAAGGCTACTTGCGACAGCAGGCCTCCGAGTTCGCGGCGCGTGGCGGTAGAGACCGGGACGAAGTCGAAGCCGGAATTGGGAGACGGCAGCTTGTAGTAGGCTGCGGTGAGATCATTGGCCATGATGAAGTCGCTCTCCACCAAATGGCTCACCGGCAGGTTCTGGCGGAGGAGGTGCTTGACGAACTCCACCGGCTCGCGACGAAGCTGCGCCCGGGCGTTCTTGTGCAGATCCTTGAACTTGCGTTCATCGACCGCGACAGTGTCGAACTTGTCGAGCTGCAGCCACTGGCGGACGAAGGTCTCAAGGCCTTGCTCAGCGCGTGAATCGAGCAGCATTTTCTGAAGTCGGGACGGGAGCTCGCGGCGCAAGGCGCCGCTTTCGGCGGCGGCGATCAAGGCGCTTTCGGGAGGGCGGTTCCACAAGGCGTAGCTGATCTTGGCGGCGAGCTCGGTGCCGCTGAGATCCTCCTTGGCGGGAGAGGGGCTGTCCTCGATCAGGTAGAGGAACTGCGGCGAGGTGAGGACACAGAGAAGGGCATCCTTCACGGCGGCGCGGAAATCAGGCTTCGCTGCATAGGCGTCCTTCCAGATCTTCAGCATCGCCTCGATCTCGCCGGGACTGACGCTGCGCCGCCAGGCTCGCGGCATGAAGGCGGCGAGAATTTCGCGAGCATAGGTTTCAGGTTGATCCTGGTGGGGCGAGGCGATGAAGATGTCGCTGTGGCTCTTCGGCGGCCAGGAGTCATAGACCGGTCCTTCGAACTCGACCGACTGGACGAGTAGACGAGGCACGTCCCGTCCATCGGTGTATTCCGAGCGGACGCCGATCTCGCGCAGACCGGCGAGGTAGTTGTCGTTCTCCTCCACCATCGAAGGAGCGGGGAAGTCATTGATCGAACCCTCGAAGGTATAAATCTGTGGTGTCGACGACTTCACTTCGTCGGGCATGCGTACCGGCACCAGGCTGTGGCCGTCGTCGCGGCGGAAGCCGAGATGGACGCCGAGGCGGGGATTGGTGCGTTGATAGGCGGCGAACCGCTCGGCGGCAGGGCTTCCGGCGGCGACAGGGCTCAGCTTGGCGGACAGGATCTTGGTGCTGGGTTCGACGGTCAGGGCCACCGGCAAGTCGCCAGCCTCAAGATGAACGAGGAAGAAGCCTTCGTGCTTCTCCTTGGGAGCGCCGGAGAATTGGCGTTCGGCGACTTTTTTGCCCTTTTGGGAAAAGGTGATCTTGGCGCCCTCGAAACGCTGTTCGAACCCCCCGCGGTTGAAGACCGTGAGGCTGTCGGCTCGAACCGATTCGGGGAACTTCAATTCCAGCCAGGGATTGTTTTCGAAGCCGGTGTGGGCGAGGTTGCTTTTGTTGCCGTCGACCAGATTCTGCGGAGCGAACTGATCCTGCATGTCGTAGAGAGAGGAGCCTAAGACGGTGCTTCTGGGCGCGATGTTTTTGCCTCCTTGATAGATTTCGACTTCATGGAGGTTGATCACCTTGTTTTTGCCGGGGACGGTGATCCTGGCAGTGTCAAATTCGAATTTCGCCAGGTCGTCAAGGCTCAGCTCAAGCTGCGACACGAAAGCGCCGTTGAGACGGACTCCGAATTCCCTTGTCCCAAGCTTGATGTTGAGTTTGTCGACCTTGTCGGAGCTGGCATAGCGGAGATCGAGCTGATAGATGCCGCTTTTCGGCACCTTGACCCGGCTCGACTGGCTGATCTCGATGCCTGCCGGAGCGTTTATGGGCTTGCTGCCGGCATCGAGCGGCAACATGTCGTCGTAGCGGGCCGCCTTGACCTTGACACGGAATTTCCCGCCGGCGGGAAGCTCGCGCAAGGAAATCTTGAAGTTCGGCGTGGTGCCCATGGTGCTACCTTGGCCAAACATCTCGTTCACCGGAATCGACGGACGCAGAAGCAAGCCCTCGTCGATGATGCTGTAGGGCTCGCCCTTGGGGTAGCCGCCGCCGCCACGGAGACAGGCGTAGACGGCGTGCTGGAGTCCGTCGAAATGGCGCCAGCCCCGGACGGTGTCGTTGCCTCGATAGCCCTCGATGAAGTCATAGGATTTGCGCATCGCGAATGGCTTGATAGGGAAATTTTTGACCGCAGTCAACTCGGTGATTCTGTGATCGTCGTTGGCGAGTAACTCCGAGCCGGCGCCGAGGATGAGATTCTCCTTCGAGGCCTTGGGGTTGACGCCGTGGCCGAGATCGATGCGGAAGTTTTGGACCACCGGGGGCGTTTTCGGATCGACGATGATCATATCGAGCGCCTGGCAGGCGATTTCCATGTAGGACTCCAGCTGCAGAGGGCTCATCGACAGGATCTGGGTGTTGTTGGCGAATCCTTCCTTCGACAATCCTTCTTCAGGCAGGACGCGCGCCAGGTTTTCGTCGAGCCCGAGGAGATCTTGCAGAGTGTTGCGGTATTCCAGGCGGGTGAGGCGGCGGATCTGTCCATTCCGGAATTTGTCGCGCTCCAAAGCTTTCTTGATGCCGCCATCGATGAAGGCGAGCAGCGCCTGCCTTTCCTCGGCGCTCGGTTGCGGCTTCTCCTCCGGCGGCATCTCCTCCTCTTCCAGCTCTTTGCGGATCTCGCGCCAAAGCTGCAAATGGCGATCCTCGAAGGCCGGGGTAAGGAGGTCGACCCGGATCCCCGACTTCATCTTCTCAGCTCCGTGGCAGGAAGTGCAGTATTTCTCCATCAAAGGCTTGATCTTGTCGTGATACTCCTTCTCCTCGGCCGCACGCGCCTGGAGAGCATTGATGGAAAGCAGCAAAAGAGCGGGAATTCGCAGAATCATGATTCACCTCGGCAGGTTTGGGATTCACCACTGACATGCCGAAATCCCCTAGTGTTCCGCAAAGCATGAAAAAAATCCCCACTATTCAGAGATTTAGCTGCCGTTGCCGTCCTCTTGGGTGACTTGCGGGCGGCACATATGTCGGCGGTAATGACACATTTCGGCCACGGATTCACGGATGTCGTCAAGGGCGCGGTGCTTGGTCTTTTTACTGAATTTCGGCACCATCTCGCCGTACCAGCGCCAAGAGACTTCCTTGAAGGAGGAGACGTCGATGACCCGGTAATGGAGATGTTCCAGCAGCTTGGGCATGTAGTGGAAGAGGAACATCCGATCCATGCCGATCGAATTGCCGCAGAGGGGGGACTTACCTGGCAGTGCGTATTGCTGAATGAACTCGAGCACCTGAGCTTCCGCATCAGCGAGGCTGATCTTGGAATCGCGGCAGGCCTGGGTCAGGCCGCTGCGTCCGTGATTCTCCCGGCACCAGGCATTCATGGCCGCCAAAGTCTCATCGGAAGCGTGAATGACCAGATCAGGTCCTTCGGCGATGATTTCAAGATCCTTGTTGGTGATCAGGCAGGCTATTTCAAGAATGCTGTCGCGACGCGGGTCGAGGCCGGTCATTTCAAGATCGATCCAGACGAGATTTCCAATTTCCGCAGACATGAGGGCTCCCGAGCATTAGGAATTTCTAAGGTCATAGAATCCGGCCGGATCGAAAGGCCGTGCATTCTCGATTATTGATTGTTCCTGCTGCGATTGGCGTCTACCAGGAGCGGCGCAAGTCCATCGCGGATGCGCAGGAGGTCCTCGGCGGCCTCAGTTGCGGTGGCGTAGCGATCATCGGGATCGCGAGCCATCATGGTGGCAAGCACTTCAGCGAGCCCGGCCGGGCAGTTGCGAATGACTTCGTCCAGACGGGGGGTGTTGTCGCGCAGGCGGGCGTTGAGCACTTCCAGCAGGCTGCCATAGTTGAAGGGCGGCGCGCCGGAGATGATGTGGAAGAGCGAGGTTCCTAGCGAGTAGATGTCGGCGCGGTTGTCCTGATGGCCGTCACTGGTGACCATTTCCGGGCTGACGTAGTACGGGGTGCCGATGATGGTCTTGGAATCGGTGACGGCGGTTTCGTGCGAGGAGACCAGGCCGAAATCGCAGAGCTTGACGCAGCCGTCGCTGGTGATCATGATGTTGTGCGGCTTGACGTCGCGGTGGATCATCAGGAAGTTGGACCAGACGTGGTCGAGAGCGTAGCAGACATGGGCGCCGACGGCGATGGCGTCTTCCGCAGGCATCGGACCGTAGCTTTCGAGGTATTCGGCGAGATTCATCCCGTCGATCAGTTCCATGACGATGTGGAGAATGCCGTCGATTTCACCGCCGCCGAAGATCCGGACGATGTTGTCGTGGATCAGTTGCGAAGCCATTTCGACCTCGGCGGCGAACTCCTTGCCGCCGTGCTCGTCGTCGCCGGGAGCGGTGTAGAAAAGCTTCAGCGCGTAGTCGTGGCCGGTGGCGAGATGGCGGCCACGGACGACCAAGGCGTTGCCGCCGGTGCCGAGCTTGTCCTCGATCTTATAGTCGCCGAAGATCACGAATGAGGATTCCGGATCCGGAAGATACAGGTTGAGCTTGCTGCAGCTGGTGCATCGTTCCAAGCCGCCGCTGCGGGGGACGGTGCTGTCGTAAAGGCGGCCGCAATGTTCGCAGGCGAGTTGCAAGGCAGGACTCCGGATCGTTTGTCTGAGACAGAGTTTACCGCGACATTGGAATTTTGTCGTGGGGATTCGCCGAGATGTCAACAGAAGCCGTGGCGGAGACGGGACTCACTCCGCCTCCTTGCCGCGGACGAGACTGCCGGGATCGCGCTCCAGAGTGGTCAAAAGAGCGTCGAGCGCGCTGAGTGTGTCGCGCAGGCGTTTCAGGGTCAGCTGCACTTCTTCGGAGCTTTCGGTCAGAGCCAGGGAGGAGGCTGCGAGGTTTTTCTCGGCCGCTGGCCGGAAGGCGGAGATGTCCTTGCCGGCCTGGGCGAGGGACAAAGCGGCGTCTCGCATCGGCTCCTCGATGTTGCGGGTGCTGGAGCTCAGTTGCGCGAGGGTGGCGCGGGCCTGTTTAGAGACGGCCTCGAGCTCCATAGCCGCGACTTGCTTTTTCAATTCCAGCGAGCTTTCATTGGCTGAAGCGAGCAGTTTTTCAGCCTGGCTGAGGATTGCCGCCAGGCGCTCGTCATTGAAGCGTGCATCGAGCCGCGAGCTCAGTTCTGCGAGATGGAAGCTGCTGCTCTCGAGGTTGCTGACGATCTGGCCGACGGCTTTGCTCTCGAGTATCCGGTTGGCATTGGCGAAGGACTTTTGCGCCTCAGTGGCGAGTCCGGCGATATCGAGACTGGCAAGACGGGAAATCGAGCGGTCGATCTTCTCCATGGCGCCGGCGAGGGCTGAGCGTTTCGACGGAATGAAGCGGTCGTCATCGCCGGGGCCGTCGACCTCAAGTTCCTCGGCTTTGCGGTAGTCGAGCTGGACGAACTTGAGTCCGGTGATGCCGGTGTACTCGAGCTGGGCCCTCAGTCCCTTCTTGACTTCGTCCCGGATGGTTTGGCGGAACCAGTCGCGGTCTCCCGGCTGTTCACCGGGATTCATCGAGCTGATCTCGCAGGTGAACTCGACCCGGATGCGCTGGCCCGCGATGGTGATCCGCTTCACCTTGCCGAGCGTGACTCCCTTGAATCGCAGCGCTGCGCCGGGCTCGAGCCCCTGCACCGGCTCGTCGAAATAGGTATAGAACTGCACGGTCGGTTCAAAAGCCCGGCGCAGGCCGAAGGCGAAAAGCCCGGCGATGAACAAGGTCAATCCAGCAAGGAGGAAGAGGCCGAGGCGGAGGCGTGAAGGGTCGATCATGGATTTCAGGGGGTGAAAGGGTTTTAGGGGGTGAAGGAGCGACTTTGCGTAGCGGCTGGATCGAACTTTAAACCTTAAACTTTAAACTCGTTCCAGCAGGACGAGTGTTTCGAAATGCCAAGTCTGGGGGAACATGTCGAACTGGACGAGGCGAGTGGGGCGGTAGCGACGGGCGAGGATGCCGAGGTCATCGAGCAGCGAAGCTGGGTGGCAGGATAGGTAGGCGAGTCGTCCGGGTGCCAGATCGAGAATGCGGCGCAGGGCCATCTCCTCCATTCCGGCGCGGGGCGGGTTGAGAATGGCGAAGCCGGGGACTTCCGTCCATGTCGCGAGAAAATCCTTGACGTCCTGCTCGACGATGTCGAGATGGGTGATTCCCGCGGCAGCGGCGTTGCGACGGGCCATGAGCACATTGTCGGGAAAGTTCTCGACGGCGACGATCCGCCGGGCCGACTCGCCGCAGACCAGGGCCATGGTGCAAGTTCCGGAGTAGAGATCGAGGAGCAGCTCGGGCCGGACGCTTTCGACCGCATCGCGTATGGCGCCATAGGCGAGGCTGGCCACCTCTGCGTTGGACTGGAAGAAGGTGCTGGGACCGAGGACGAAGCGCTTGCCGAGGATCTCCTCCTCGATGAACGCGGACCCCCAGTGTCGGAAGCTGTCGCCCACGGAGATGTCGGCCTTGCCGCTGCTGACTATCCAATGGAAGGAGTGCACCGAGCCGTCGCCGATGAACTCCTGGGCCAGGCTTTCGATCGAGGATGAGTGATCCTGGGTGGCGGTGATGAGGCAGAGGAGCTGCTGGCCGAGGCGGGTGCGGCGGACGATGATGTAGCGCAAATCGCCGCCGCTATGCTTGAGGCTGTCGTAGGCCGGTATGCCGAGCCTGGCGCAGGCTTCCGCGCAGCGACGGAAGACGAACTGCGAGGGCTCAGGGTTGAGGAGGCATTCGGGCGTGGCGACGATGGCGCGCGGATTGTGGCAGTGGCGGAGACCGGCAGCGTTTGCTGCGACTGCGAAATCCATCCTCTGACGATAATGGAAAGGCTGCGGGCTGGCGACCATCTCATGCTCGACCCCGGAGAAAAAACGGTCGAAGCCACGGCTCTGGATGAGCTGGGCGAGTGAGCGCCTCTTCGCCTCCAGCTGATGCTCGTAGCTGAGCTCCTGCAGATCGCAGCCGCCGCAGCTGTGGTAGTGACGGCAGGGCGCGAGCTGTTCAGGCAGCCCTTGCTTCGCCGCGGCGTAGAGCTTCTCCTGCTTCTCCCTGCTGCCAATGCCTCTGGCCATTCAGGAAATTCCTGCGGACTTGTGGAAGTCTCTCATGGCTTGGATCTGGATCGGGACGGATGGCTTGGTCATGTGGACTGTGGGGTTGCTTGAGGTGTCGGCAGTATACCGTGCAAGAAGCCATTCTCAAGGCTTGGGCGTCAAGAGCGAAAAGCCGGGACAGGAACACCTGGCCCGGCTAGGAGAATTAACCTGGATTCCGAAGCTGAGCTTGGGCTCAGCTCGGGAATCCGATTCAAGATTCAAAATTCAAGATTCAACAGAACGCGAACAAAATCAAAGATTTAATTCTTCGGCGGCGCCCCGCCGTCGACACTGAGAATCGGGAAGTTGGAATTTGAAGTGCGCTGAGTCGTGAAGGCGACTTCGGCCCGCTGGATCAAGGCCTGACCGGCCTCGCTGGCGGCAAGATCCTTCTCCTGACCGAGATCGCTCAAGACGTCATAGACCTGCCAAGGCATGAGTGACTTCTGCAAATCGCAGCGCAGGACCATGTAGCGACCGTCGAGCAAGACCGCCTGCTGCCCGCCATACTCCGGGAAATCCCAAAGGCAGGTGGCCGCTTGATACTCCGATTCCCTGCCGCTCAGGACCGGGACGATCGAGCGGCCGGTGCTGGCGGGCGCGGGCTTGGCGCCGCTGACTTCGGCTAAAGTCGACATGATGTCGTGAAAAGATAAAGCCGCGGAACTCAGCGAGCCGGCCTTGATCTTGCCGGGCCATACCGCGATCATCGGCACCCGGAGGCCGCCGTCGAAGACCGACCCTTTCCGGCCTCGAAGCGCCCCGACGGAGGAGAAGAATTCGGTGTCGACCCCGCCGACGTTATGAGTGGCGCCGTTGTCTGAGCTGAAGATGATCAAGGTATTGTCATCCAGCCCATGTTGCTTCAAAGCCTTGCGAAGACGTCCGACATGCTCGTCGAGATAAGTGATCATCGCTGCATAACCGGCACGCGGGCGTGGATGCGGAACATACCCCTTGTCCCCGAGATAAGGGTGGGCGTCCCATTCCTTCGGATACGAATCAACGAGTCGCTGCGGCGGCTGCATGGCGACATGGGGTTCGGTGAGGGATAGGTAAAGGAAGAATGGCTTCTTGTCGGTGCCTCGCCTGGCCAGCCAGGCTTCGGCGTCGGCCATCATCCTTTCAGAGCTGTGATCGCTGCCTTGGAACTTCCCGAAGTCGCCGGAGGCGTCCTTAAGCCGTCCGTGCCCGGCAACGGCAGGCTTGTTATTGAGCTCGACGCGGACGCCATCGCTCCACAGGTGATCAGGATAAAAGCTGTGCGCCTGACGCTGGCAGATGTAACCGAAAAAGTGATCGAAACCCTGCTTGTTGGGGTTGCCGGAATTCTGGAATCCGCCGAGGCCCCATTTGCCGATACAGGCGCTGGTGTAGCCTTGGGGAGCGAGGATCTCGGGAATGGTGATCTCCTCATCCGGAATCGGCAGCTGAGATTCGTTGCCGGCATCCTTATTGCCCCGGACATAAGATTGACCGAGATGCTTGCCAGTCATCAAGACGCAGCGGGCCGGGGCGCAGACCGGAGCGCCGCTGCGGGCATTGGTCAGTCGCATTCCATCCTGGGCAAGAAGGTCGATGTTGGGGGTGCGGATCTTCTTCTGTCCATAACAGCCGAGTTCACCGTAGCCAAGGTCGTCTGCCAAGATGAAGACGATGTTGGGCTTCGGCGCCGTAGCCGGCTTGGCTGCGGGCTCGGCAAATGCCAGGACCAGAGTCAAAAATGGGGACATCATAAGATCGTTCTTCCTTCGGGCTGCTTGCTGAAACTAAATGCCGGAGAGACTCAAATGTTGCGACATGGTTATTTGATTTTGCGACAATTCATTTATTTTCAAGCTTCTTCTTTTCTTCCGGAGAGGGAGTTTTCGGACTGGTCGAGGGGAAGGGCACGCGGGGGCTCCAGTCAGCGGGCGGGACGTAATTGGGGTCGGGATTGGGGAGTTCAGCGGCGCACTCGGGGGCGGGGCGAAGAGATTCCAGCGTCAGGCGCCAGGGAAGATTGCAGGATCCGGTCCCGAGCGGGGTGAGACGGGTTTCGGCAGAGAAGATGCCGACGACCTCGCAAGGGACGTCTTTGATATAGGGGACAGGCGGGCTGGGACGTATGGCGATGACTTCATGGCTGGCAGGAGATCGGCCGGAGCAGCATGCCATCTGGTCGGGCACCAAGAGAAACATGTCGACGAGATCCTCCTGGTTGCTGCATGGCATCATGAAACCGGCGATCCTGACTCTTTTGCCGTCTAGATCCTTGAGGCTGGCTGGCATGGCGGCGTTCACCGCCGGGATCTCCTCTTCGAGGATGTCGGTGGCGAGTGATACCGGCAGTTCCCAGCCGGAAAGCTGCTTCCAGTTGATCTTGACAGGCGGCTGAGCCGTTCCCGTGCCCGGGTTCGATTCGGCGATTTTCGGCGGCTGCGGCTTCTCCTCACAGGAAAAAAGCCATGAGACACAGATGAGGAGGAGGCAATATCGCATAGGGGCTATCCGTTATAAGTCAGTTGGGAGATATTAGCTCCCCGTCAAAAGCTCGCCCCTCGGTGAGTTGATTATCCATTCAGCAAATTGACAGGAAACTGAGCATGTCAAAACGGAGCGAGATCAGTGAAGAGGAACTCGAGGCTTGGATTGCCGGAGTCCATCAATCCTGCCCCTGCGAAGGCCGCCGCGGCCAGGCCGACGACCCTTTGACCAGATCCTGGATCAAGCAGCAGGACGTCACCCGCCAAAACTGCAGCGAAGCCCCGGAAAGCAACTGAATTCGCCAGTGTCATTTTTATTGATTTTAATGATGGCAAGCTTGCCGGATCAGCGTCTGCCAGTTTATACTTAAAGAAGTCCCACCACATCTCATCAAGGAGTTGACCATGAATTGGATGCTGAAGATCGCACTGTTTGTCGGGATAAGCCCATCGGTCCTGCTGGCACAAGGAAAGACCGAGGCAGATCAGACCGCGCCGCATCCGATGGGGCTGGGCATTCTCGGAGCCGAAGGCAATTACCAGGTCGATCACAATGACATCTCGGTCACTGCGGTTCAAAGCGGCGGTCTGGTGGCAGGCATTGGACTGCAGGTTGGCGACAAGATCTTCGGCGCCAACGGCAAGGACTTCGAAGCCGCGACCAACAACATCCTCGACGGCGGCAAGGGACCTCAAGAAGGCCTTGGCTATGCCATCCAGTCCAGCCTGAAGAACCGCACTCCGCTGGAATTGAAGGTGAAGCGAGGCTCGCAGACCCTCACCCTCAAGGTCCCCCTGCCGCCGCTCCGTCCCTTTGCCAAATCTTATCCGGAGAACTGTCCTCGCACCGACAAGATCCTTGAGGAGTGGTGCTCCTATCTCAGAGCCAACGCCGGACCCGATGTGGCCTGGGGCAACCGCTATGTCACCAGCAGCGCTTGCGGACTCTGTCTTCTCGCCAACGGCGACAAGAAAGATGCCAAGATGCTGAAAGATCTGGCGCATCGCTTCTGCCAGGAATGGGAAACCTTGAAGGTTCAAGGCGGCCTTCACTCCTGGAATGTCGTTTACACCGGCACCTATCTTTGCGAGTACTATCTGGCGACCGGCGACACCGCCGTACTGCCGACGATCAAGCTGATTTGCGAAGACTTGGTCAAACGCTTGGGCGCCAACGGCCGCAGCGGCCACGGTTACGAAGTGGGCTACGACGGCGCCGGCCTCAACATCATCACCACCAACAAGCTTCTGGTCTGGGCGCTCGCCGGCAAATGCGGCGTCAAGATCGACACCGAGGCCTTTGACCGTGCCTACAAGCACTGCCTCGCTTCTCAGCAGGGGGACGGCTGCGTCTGCTACATCATCAACGGAGGCGGAGCCGACGGCCTCGGCCGCACCGGCATCTTCGCCCTGGCCATGGCGATCAGCGGCAAGGACAAGGAGAAAGGCCTCTTCGCCAGCACCTTCATCCACACTCATATGAAGCAGGCCCGCGAATGCCACGCCAACGGCGTCATGGGCATGCTCTGGGCTCCCGCCGCCCTCTCGCTCTACAACCAGAAAGGCTACCGCGAGTTCATGGATTACTGGGCCTGGTACTTCGAGCTGGCGAACCGTCCAGAGAAAGACGCCATGCCGGTCTGGTACATCGGATCGAAACGCAACAACGGTGGCGACGAATACCTCAACAAGGAACTTTATTTCCTTGGCTGCGCCGGCAGCGCCCTCGCCGTCGGAAAACACAATCTCTTCATCCACGGCAACACCAAGCGCGGCTGGCTGCTCGGCAAGCGGAGCGGCGGCATGATCGCCGCCTATCGCACCTCCTGCAAAAGCAGCGCCGAGCTGCTCGATGCAGTGGCCGACAAGGTCGAAGACTTGAGCGCTCCCGAGGAGCTCAAGGACGCACTTGCCTTCTCTCGCGACGCCGCCCGCATCTCTGAGAAAGGGAAGAACTTCCGCGAGGAGCTGATCGGCAAAGTCCGGACTCGTGCCGGCAAGCTTGCAGCATTCTCCGCACTCCGTCCTGCTTACGCCCAGAGTCGCCTCAAGACGCTCGGGGACCTGTGCTCCGCCGACGCCGAGCTGGGCCCTGAAATGAAACTGCTCTACAAGCGCGCCGGCGGCGATCCCTCCCGCAGCGCCCCGGCGGCGGTCCTCTACGATGAAGCCGCATCCTTGCTGGGGGGGGGAGGCGACGGCAAGAAGATCTCCGCCTCGACTCAAGCGATCCGATTCAAAAGCTTCGTCACCAAGATCGAAGCCTTGTGCAAGGCTCGCGACATCAGCGCCGATGAAAGGCTGGAGCTGGAGGCCCTCGCCGAATGGGCGCGCAACAAAGCGCAAAGCTTGTCGGAGTCTTGAATGAACGAGCCTGTTCAAGAACCGAATCTGGTCTGCCCTTCCTGCGGCACCAGCACGCCTTGCGGAGACGCGCCCCCCTTCAGCGTCCTCCCCTGCAGCGGCTGCTCCACCTCTCTCGACGTGCCCATGCACTTCAGCACCCTCACCTTGACCTCCCGACTCGGGGAATCGGCCCTTGGCGTCGTCTGCAAAAGCAAGGACGCCGAGGGACCGGGGCTGGTGCGGATACTTTGCGGCAAAGTCGATTTGAAAGAGGAGGTGAGCGCGGAGAAGCTGCTCGAAACGGTCTCCCCCCTCAATTTCCGCCAACAAGCCGGCTTTGCGCTCGCCACCAAAGTGGTCGAAGATGATGGTGTCTTCGCCCTTCACCGTCCCTTCGTGAACGCCTCGGCCGGCGCCAGGCTCAAGGAGAAAGGTGCCATCGACCGCCTCAAGACACTGATCATCATGGAGCAGACCTGCCGCTTACTGAAATCCTGGACAGAAGCCAAGTTCCATCCCGTTCTGCGGCCGTCGCAACTCGGCCTTGACGCCGACGGCCGCGTCGTCCTTCTCGATCCGGGCCTCCATGAGTCGCTGGTCTCTCACGCTCTGGTCGAGGAGAGCTCCATCCCCAAACTCATTCCAGCTCCCTACGCCGGTAAAAACTTCCTCGCCAAGCAACGCTTCGACCTCTCAGGGACGATCTATTCCATCGCCGTTACCGCCCATGAGCTCCTGACCGGCAAGCTTCCCTGCACCATCGAGATCCCGAAAGTCCAGCTCACCGCTCGTTCGGCGTTGACTCCAGACAGCGGCCTTCCTAGTGATCTCCGCGACTTCCTCCAACCTCTCTTGCGGGAAGAAGCGACTCCCTCCCTGCAATTGCTTGCCGATCAGTTCAAGGCTTTGCAGACGCCAGGGACCCCCCTTCCCGGCGCCGACGCAGGCGCACCACCACCGCCGGCCGCTGCCGCCATCGCACTGGAGCCATCTTCCGCAAGCTCTGAGCTTGTCGCGAAAACTGAAGCCAAGTCCCCCGAGCCCCAGATAAAACTCCAAATTTCCGAGAACGAGCCTCGCCGCCACATGCGTCGCGGCAGCAGCACGGGCGGCATCAGTGCCAGCACTGTCGGCATCGTCGTCCTCGGTGTCGGCACTCTCTGCCTGCTGCCCCTCCTCTTCCAAAAGAAGGATGCGCCGCCCCACCTTGCCCAGACCCAGCCGGCGCAACGTAAAGCCACTCCGCCCCCTGCTCCGCCCCCCAAAGCGCCGCAGCAGACTCCTCCCAAGAGCCGCGCGCTGATGGACAGCCTGATCCCCGTCGACATCAAGGACGGAGGCGGCCCTCAAGTCGTCAAACAAGAGCTGGTTCAAGAAGAAGTTTCGCTTTTCGACCGCATGATGCGCGGCGAAGACACCGTCGCCGATGCTCCTGCCGTGCTCCTCTCCGCCGCCGACATACCAAAAGCCTACGGCAAACTGCGCCCGCCGGACTTCCAAATCAATCTCCTGCGCGCGGAATGCAACAACATCCTCGCGTCCATCCCCGCCGAGCGGCGCGAAATGGAAGGCAAGCGATTTGACTATCTCCAAGATGTCATGTCGCGTGTGGTCAAGGCGATCCGTTACGGCACCGCACACAAGGGGCAATTCCCCTGCGGCGAGGGCAAAGCCATGGTCGGTGAACTCACTAATGCGGATTGGAGCGGCATCACCGTCATCACCTCGTCAGGCGAGAAAAAAATCTCCTGGCAGCAAGGAGGGCTTGCCCTTCTCCACGATCTCACCGTGTGGTACGCCCAGGAACCCCTCGCCAAGGGATTGCCCGACGACGATGTTCCGGTGGAAATTCTTGCCGAGGCTGCCCGCTGGTATGCTAATCTGGCCGTTATCGCCGCCTGGTACGGTGACGACGAAATGGCCGCCGAAGCCTATCGTAAAGTCAGGCTGATCTCCCCTTCACTCGGCAAGGAAATCAAACCCATGCTCACCCGCCCGCCCGAACTGGCCCAATAAGGTACTGGGCGGCGCAGTCAACTCATTACAGGACGCTTCAAGTCACTTCTCCTCGACATGGCCGTCACCAAGAAGAATGTTCTCCTTCCCGTTGACTTTGTGCTTGCACTCGACCGGGGTGGTTCCGACGTCGGAGATCAGAAGGGAATCGCAATTGTTGACCACAGCCCAGGTGTCTCCGGCAAGGAAGGGTGTCGGCACCGCAACGATGTAGTTGCGCAAGCTTCCCCCTCCCTTGTTAAAGGCGAAATCACCGAGCGGACTAAAGGAATTGTGACTGCTGGCCCGCGCCGCGGCGCAACTGAGAATGGCGTTGTCGAAACCAAAGCCCTGGATGCCGGTGACGGGATGAGTATTGGCGGCATTGATCTCAATCCGTGCGACCAAGGAGGAGCCGAATTCGCGCGATGTTCCATCGGAGTAGTAGGTCCCCAAGCTGAGCCCCATCTGCTTCAAGTGATTTTTGCACTTGCTGACATTCGCCCGTTCGCGGACGGATCCGAGAGCTGGGAGGAGCATCGCGGCCAAGATGCCGATGATGGCCACCACCACCAGCAACTCGATCAAGGTGAATGAGCGGCTGCGCATTTCGGGCCTCCTGTTTGAACCCATTGTAGACCGCCTAGCCGCTCGTCACAAGTCCCTGATAGGCTCCCTTTGCAGATCAACGGACCGATTCATTCCACTGACAGTTCCTGCACGGCACTGTGCTCGCCCTTATCATTCAAAGGCTCCAAGACCCAGAGGACATAGCGGGCAGTGGCAAGCAAGCCTTGTGACTTGAGCTGAGTCGACACCATCTCAGTGTCGGCATCGGCACGGATGGCGGCCAAGGGCTGACATTTCGACAAGTCAAAACCTGGATCTTCGACACTCGCATAGACAATCAATCGTTGGGCGCTGCGTCGTCCGTCTTGATTGAAGCTCCAAGTGTTGATGGCGGAAATCTTCTGGACCGCACCGAGATCCATCTTGTAGATTCCCCGGCCGACGTCATTGCCGAAAATGGCACCGTAATTCCGAGCCAGAGCCCCGTCGACAAGTGTGCCGAGAGCTTCGTTGCGGGTCTCAGGCCTGGAGCTGAGGCGGCCACTCGTCGCCGGACCCGGCAGGGCTTTGCCCGGGACCACGAACTCATAGCTTTCTATTCTGAGAGTCATCGGCTTCTGGCCTCGGACCAGGCTGATCACCAGGGGCTTGCCGGCGGACGCGTCGCGCTGCTTCAGGAAGTCGCGGATGCGAGGGGTCTTGACGCCGTTAAGCCCCAGAATCAGATCGCCGGCAAGGAAGCCCGCCCTGGAAGCGGCGCTGTCCGGAGAGACCATTTCCATGGCGATGCCGCCGTCGACGCGGGCGACTCCATAAGCAGAGAATTCTTCGCCTCCGATGTCCCGAACCTTGGCTTGCAGCCAGACCGCAGCATCCAAGGTCTCCCCGGAATTGGCCTTGAATTTCATGCTGGGCATCTCAGGGCATCTCGCAATGGCGCGCAGCTTCGCGATGCGGACTCCATAGGTGATCTTCGGCAGCGACGGTATGCCGAAGTCTTTGGCGGCGGAACTGGCCTTGAAGCTGAAATCTCCCTGTGTCGGATCATTGAAACCGGGTTCACCGGATTTCGATGCTGCATCGCAGCCTTGCTTCAGAAACCTGGCGCAATCTTCGGCGGCGCTGAAGAAATTGCCGTCGATGCGGCCCGGCCAGGTGCCACCGGGCATCACCGCAGGTGCGTGTGCCGCCATGAAGAGGTTGCCGCTCACTTCGTCGCCACAATGAGGATACCAGACATGCGGATGCAAGCCGTTGTTGATAACAATATTACCGGTTGCCTTCCGGTAGAAGCCTTCGCGCAGCTTGAGTCCGCCATTGAGCAGGAGATTGCCGCTGATTTGGTAGTTTGACGAACCGTCGTCGAGGTCGATGTCCCAACCGTGGTCGCAGCGCCAGCGCGAGTTGCGAAGGATGTTGGTCTCCACCACGTCGAGCTTGGCGAGCTCGGCCATCCTCTCTGGCGTGCAGTCCTTCAATCCCCAGAAGCGGTCGCGCCCCCAGGAGTTGAAACTGCCGTGGTCGCCGGTTTCTTTCACCGTATCAAAGACATCGCAGCCTTCGACGATGTGCCCCCCCCAGCAGCCGTCGCCGATGTTGATGCCGGCGCGGGGCATGTCGTAGATGCTGCAGTGACGAACGGTGATCCGCGCGGCCATGTCCATGCCGACGCCGGTGGCCTGTTTCTCGACCCGGCCGATCTCGTGAATGAGACAGTCTTCGACGAGGCAATCTGCCGGATAGTCATCAGTCTTGGGGCCGGGCGTCAGGTCGATGTCCTTTAGGCTCTGGCGCTGATTGTATTCGAAGAGCGGGTTGCGCACCGCCTTGGGCAGGCCGACGAACATGATGCCGCCGGCGCCCGCCTGATAAATTCGGTTGCTGCGGAACTGAAGGCGGCGATTGTAACCGCTGGCGAAGATGGCGTTGCCGCCGAGCTGATCAAAGAAACAGTCCTCGGCAGAGCAATCGGTGGCCCCCTCGAAGTAGAGTGCTCCGGCGCGGCAGATGGTCCAGTCAGTCCGCAGCAAGGGCTCTTTGGTCTCCATGAAGGTGCGGACGCTGTGGCGGAAGGTCAATCCCTTGAGGGCGACGTGCTGCACCGGCTTAGCGATGTCGCCGCGAAATTCGATCAGGTTTTTCAGCCGTGCGGCCTCCACCTGGGCCTTGCCGAGATCGATGCCGGCTGGTGGATGATAGTAGAGGCTCCGGCTCTTGGAATTGAAGAACCATTCACCTGGTGCATCGAGCTCCTCGAAGATGTTTTCGACGTAGCGATCTCTGTGGTGCGGAGCGCTGGCACGGTTTCCCTGCCAGCCGCCTTCCATCCTGACATTCCCATTTTCGTCCTTGCCGATGATGCGGTAGCTGAAGCCGCCCCAGTGATGCTCGTGCATGGCGTGCATGAATCCACCTGCAGGATCGGCCCACCGTGCGGCCCGTTCGCGACTGACGCAATCAGATGCGGTGCCGTTGAAGACTTTCGCATTGACGTCGAAGTCCGGATAGCGGGCCATTACCTGCCTCGCGCCGTTAATGAAGAGCTGATCAATGTCGATGCCCGCCGGCACCTGAGCCTGGAAAATGCCATCCTTCCACGGCTTCCATTCGAGCTTGAGAACGGCGCCGCCGCTGATCACCGCATCCTCTCCAGATACAGATTGCCAAAGCACGGGAAACACCGCAGTGCCGGAATCGACAGCCGTGAAGACCAAGGGCTGGGAGAGATGATAGACGCCGCCATGGAGATGAACCGTCACTGCCTCCTTGCCGAGGAAGGAACGCGCTGCCTTCTGAGCAGCGGCGAGACTTTGAAGCGGCTTGCTGGCACTTCCGTCGTTGCGATCGTCTCCTTGCGGCGAGAGGTGGATGTCTGCTGCAGCGGCGCTGCAACAGGCGGCGAGTAAAGCAAGGACGAAGTTTTTCATGTCGGGATTCCTGAGTTGGCCTTGGGAGTCAGAGTCTCAAAACCGAGACCTGTTCCATAAAATCCCATTTTTTATAATAATCAAGGGCTGAAGAAGCTCAGGTCACCGATTTCCGTCTTGCTCCATCCGAATTCTACGGTCTCACTTGGGTCCCGGTTCCACCGGGATAGGAGAAACGCGTGCACCACGTCAAAGCCCGTCGCATTCCTGCGACGGGCTTCTCAATCTTCTGGATGTCAAGGAGCTTTGACTTCAGGCTTCGGCAAAGCAGGCTTGGCTGCGTGCTTCTTGGCGAGTTCGACCTGCCCTTGGCGGGCGAAGTCGCAGGCTTCGCCGAGGATGCGAGCAGCTTCCTGCGGGGCGTGGAAGCCCATCGAATTCTCGGCGTTGATGAAGTCGATCCGGAACTGGGCCTGTCGCTGGAAGTCGCGGGCTTTGGCGAGCTCTTCGTCGCCGGCGCCATCGGCCTGGGCCGCCTCGATGTCCTTGATCAGGTCGCAGAGGCCGTTGAGAGCTCGGTCCATCAAGGCCTTGGTGCGGTCCTGGATCAGCTCGCAACGGGCCTTCATCTCGGCCTCCGAGGCGCGGTGACAGGTCTGGCAGGCCTTGTCGATCATCAGCATCGGGCTGCGGACCTGGTGGTCGGAGACCTTCATGGCTCCTTCGCGGACATAGGGCATGTGGCAGTCGGCACAAGCGACGCCGGCGCGGGCGTGGACACCCTGGCTCCAGAGCTCGAATTCAGGGTGCTGCGCCTTCAGGGCGGGGGCGCCGCTGATCTTGTGGGCAAAGTCCTTGTAGGGCTTGCCGTCCTTGAAGACCGGTTCGTCGTAGTAGGAGAGGATGTTCTCGACCTTGACACCCTTGTGCCATGGGTAGGTCAGTCGCTTGGCATCGCCCTTGAAGTAGTATTCGACGTGGCACTGGCCGCAGACGAAGGAGCGCATCTCCTGGCGCGAGGCGTCGACGTTGGGGTCGTAATCGCGCTTGCGGTCTCCCTTGCGCCACTTCTCCACCGAGGGAAGTGCCGGTGTGGGCTCCGAAGACTTGGCCAGGACGGCGATGCCATCCAGGAAGCCGGGACGGGTGACGCGCAGGGCCATCGATTTCGGGTCGTGGCAGTCGATGCAGGCGACCGGGTGCTTGGCCATCGCGGCGGCATCGGCATAGGGCATCGAGCAGACCTTGTCGAAACCTTTCATCAGCTGCTCCTTGCCGGCGGCGCTGCAGAGGTCCTCGGTGCCGTCGCCGGGAGCGCCGGCCTTGATTCCTTCAGCACGGTAGACAGTGGTGGTCGAAGCGTGGCAGTGCAGACAGGCGCCGGGCTGCTTGACGACCTTCTGTCGCTCGGTGTCCTTCTGGTCCTGGAGCATGTAGGCGTGGCCGCGCTCCTCGCGGAAGTCGACCGCGAAGGCGTAACCCTTCCACATCGTCACCAGGCGCGGGTCTTCTTCGATCTTGGAGTAAGTAGTGTCCGGCTTCTTCGGATCAGCCTCGGAGCCGCCGTAGCGGGTGCGCTCCATGTCGACGGTGCGCTTGTAGCTGTCGTACTGGCGGGGGTGGTTCTTGCCCCACTCGGCAGGGTCGGCAGTCTTTTCGTCGACCTTCACCAAGTCGTAGTTGGTAACTGTGGCTTCGACCTGGTGCTTCTTGATATTGCCCAGTAGCAGGGCGACGCCGACACCGGCGCCAGCCGCCGCGACGAATCCAAGGGTATATAAGGCTTTGCTCATGGGATCTCTCCTTGATCTCTGGGGGTTCTCTTCGCTCAATTCGTAATTCTTAAACTCTTAACTCTTAACTCTTAACTGTTTACCTTCCGCCGTGGCCGACGGTGGCGTGGCAGCGGATGCAATTGACTTCATCGGTTTTGCCGAGCTTGGCGTGACCGGCGATAGCATCAGTGAGCTTGCCGTGGCAGCGCAGACAATTGTCCTGGATTTCCCGGCGGGATTCAGGATGTACCTGAATCGGGTCGTGGTAGTCACCGGTGGTGAAGGCTTTGGAGTGCCTCCAGCCATGCTTGGCCTTCGCCAGATATTTGCCGAGCAAATCATGGGGGACATGGCAGTCGTTGCAACTGGCAACGGCGTGATGCGAGCTTTTCTGCCAAGAGTCGTAGTTGTCATTCATCACGTGGCAATTGACGCAAGCCTTGGGGTCATTGCTCAGATAGCTAAGCCCTCGAGCGTCTGCGAAAGTGTAGGCGCCCATACCTAGGACCATGCTCAAGACAAGAAAGAGCATCACCGCAGGACGACGGAAAAACCGCGTCTTCGGCGTTGCTGGCGCTAGATTCGTGTCCATTGGCTGAGTCTCCGGTGTTTCTGAATGTGGATTCCAAGAGACAACTTTAGCAGTCAGAACATCAGAGGCCTTGGAATTAAGCTTCTTATACTTGCTTTATAAAGATTTAAAAAAATATAGAAACCCGGATGCATCCGAAATCGTCCAGTCCGGACGCGCTTCATGAGCTACAGAGCTTCAGTGAAGAGGTGAAGAGGGTGGAGAGCGGCCAGAACCGCGCTAAGATGGCCCATCCACAAAGAGGAGAAGTGATCCATGTCTTCGATTTCCCTGCAACCCGGCGATAGCGTCGCCTTCATCGGCATCGGCGTCATGGGGCGCTCGATGGCTGGTCATTTGATCAAAGCCGGTTTCAAGGTCCGCATCCACACTCGCACCGCCAGCAAAGCTGCGGACTTGCTGGCCCAAGGCGCGATCTGGTGCGAATCGGCGACTGAGGCGGTCCGCGGCGTCAAGGCTGTCATCACCATGCTCGGCTATCCCGACGAAGTCCGAGCCGTCCTGCTCGGCCAGGCTGGCTTGATTGCCACTTGTGCCGCGCCCTGTCTGATCATCGACATGAGCACCTCCGAACCCAGCCTCGCGATCGAGATTGCGGCGGACGCAAAAGCCCGCGGCCTCAGCGCCCTCGACGCACCGGTTTCCGGCGGCGATCTCGGCGCCCGAAACGCCGCCTTGTCGATCATGGTCGGTGGCGAAGCCGAAGCCTTCGACGCCGCCCGTCCGCTTTTCGCCGCGATGGGAAAAACCATCGTCCATCAAGGTCCAGCCGGCGCCGGCCAACACACCAAGATGTCGAACCAGATCGCCATAGCCGGCAATATGCTCGGTGTGATGGAGGCCCTCCTCTACGCCCGCCGTTGCGGCCTCGATCCGGAGCAAGTTCTGGCCAGCATCGGCAGTGGCGCCGCAGGATCCTGGTCCTTGAGCAATCTCTATCCCCGCGTCCTCCGGAACGACTTCGCTCCCGGCTTCTACATCAAGCACTTCGTCAAAGACATGGGCATCGCCTTGAGCGAAGCCGAGTCGCGCAATCTCCGACTTCCCGGCCTTGAACTCGCCCACAGCCTCTACTCCGACTACATGAAAGCCGGCGGCGGCGACGAAGGCACCCAGGCGCTGTACAAAGCCCTCGACCGGATCAATCAACAGCGCGTCACCATCTAACCTCGTTACCCAAGGCTCTCCATGAAACACCTCATCCTTCTCGCTTTGCTGCTCGCCGCCGGCTGCACCACCACCGTCATCTCGGCGCCGCAACACCTGATGCCGGCCAATGCCCTGGGCCGCTTCGAACCTTGCGACTTCACCGGCACCCCCACCGAGGCGGAAGTCAAGGACGGCGTCCTCACCCTGCCGATGGGTCAGCCCCTCAGTGCCGTCGCCTGGAAAGGCGAGCCGCCCTATCGCGACATGTACCGACTCAGCTACGAAGCCCGCCGCCTCGAAGGGCTCGACTTCTTCGCCGCCTGCACTTTCCCGGTCGGTCAGGACTCCCTCACCCTCGTTCTCGGTGGCTGGTCCGGCGCAGTCAGCGGTTTGTCCAACATCGACGACCAGGACGCCGCTCACAACAGCACCACCCGCAACGATACCTTGTTCGACAATGGCCGCTGGTACCAGGTCGACATCGAAGTCCGCCACGGCGTCGTCGAAGTCTTCCTCAACGGCAAGAGCTTCATGAAAGCCGACACCAATGGCAAAAAAGTCGACACCCGTCCCGAAGTCGAACGGACCAAGCCCCTCGGCTTCTGTTCCTTCGAGTCGAAAAGCGAAATACGAAAGATGCTGATCCAGAAGCTGCACGAGTGATGAAAATCCTCCTCACCGGCGCCACCGGCCTGCTTGGCCGCGCCGTCTTCCGCGAACTCAAGTCTCATGAAGTCCTGGGCCTGAGCTGGAGCCGGACCGCCCCCGGGCTCCGCCGCTGTGATCTCACCGACGCGGCGGCCTTGAACTCGGTGCTGGAGGAATTCCGGCCCGATTTCATCATCCACTCCGCCGCCGAGCGCCGTCCCGATGTCTGCGAGAAGAATCCCGTCGCCAGCGCCGCCCTCAACCTTGGCTCGACCCGCCAAGTCGCGGCCTGGGCGGCGAAAAACTCGTCGCGCCTGCTCTTCATCTCGACCGACTATGTTTTCGATGGCAGCACCCCGCCCTATGCGGAAGATGCAAAACCCAATCCCCTCAACGCTTATGGACTGGGCAAGCTCGAGGGGGAAAAGATCTGCCTGGCCAGCTCGGATCGAGCCTTGGTCCTGCGAGTTCCCGTCCTCTACGGCGAAGTCGAATATTGGGGCGAAAGCTCGGTCCTGGATGTCGTTCCACGTCTTCAGGCTGGAGAAACCCTGAAACTCGACGACTGGGCCACCCGCTTCCCCACCTACACCGGCGATGTCGCCTTTGCCCTTTCCGCACTTGCGCAGCGCCTCGCCATCGACCAAGGCGTCTCCGGCGGCATCTATCATTTCTCTGGTTTCGAAGCTCTGAGCAAATATGCGATGACCACAGTGATCCAGTCGGCATGGGGCTTCCGCTCCGAACTGATCCCGGTTTCGAGCCCTCCTGAGTCAGCTGCCCCGCGGCCGCGCAATGCCCAGCTAGCTTGCGATCGACTCGACCGACTCCTACCCGGATTGCCACGCCGCCCTTTCTCTCAGATCCTGACTGCTCTAAAACCTGAAATGAATATATAACCTACATTTAATAAACAACTTGCAATCAAGAGTCCGTTTTCCCCTCTAAACTTTTGCTTAATGCAGCGTCAGCTCCCGGAATCCATCCGGGAACGGACGAGGACTGCAAAGCATGTTAGCGACGGGATTGATCTTGGGACTGGCAGGAAGTCTGCACTGCATCGGCATGTGCGGTCCCTTGAACCTTGCCTTGCCTCTGCCGCAAAATCAGCGTCGCGCTTATCATCTCTCGCTTTTCCTGCTTCAGCTGGGGCGGATCCTTGGCTACAGCCTACTCGGCGCCACCGCAGGCAGCCTGGGCTTCCTCTTAAACGATCTGATTCTGCAGCAATCCCTGTCTCTTGGCCTGGGCTTGCTGCTGTTCATCTTCCTAGCCTTCACATACTGCGGCAAGCAGATCCCTTCCCCCGTCTGGCTGCGCCGGGCCTGGGGCGCCTTGATGCGTCGCGAAGCCTGGTTCCTGGTCGGACTGCTGAACGCCCTGCTGCCCTGCGGGCTGAGCTTCGCGGCTCTCACGGCCGCAGCCTCCGAATCCAGCCCGCTCCGTGGCGCCGCATATATGGCGATCTTCGGCCTCGCCACCGTCCCGGCGCTTCTGGCAAGCGCCGCGATGCGGCAGAAACTGCTTTCCTGGCCCAAGCTTCGTCACCTGGCTCCATCCCTCTCCGTCGCCCTCATCGCCTCACTGCTTCTCCTCCGCGGCCTCGGCCTCGGCATTCCCTGGATCAGCCCCTCGCTCAGCCACGATTCCGGCAAAGTCAAAATCAGCTGTTGCCACAAGGACTCGCCATGAGCCGCAAAACACTTAGATTGTCTCCGCAAACGGAGACCCCGATGATCTTCCCTTCCGACCTGAGCCCCTCTCAACGCCTGCATGAACTCGAAGCCCTCAGTGCCGCCCTCGACGAGACCTCGATCGTCGCCGTCACCGACCCGCAAGGCAACATCATTCACGCCAACCGTCGCTTTTGCGAGATCTCGGGCTATTCACTTGGAGAGCTGCTCGGCAAGAACCACCGCATCCTCAACTCCGGCACCCACCCGAAGTCGTTTTTCGCCGGCGTCTGGAAACAGATCTCTTCCGGCAGGATCTGGAAAGGCGACATCTGCAACCGAGCCAAGGACGGCAGCATCTATTGGGTCGACACCACCATCGTCCCGATCACCGGCACCGACGGCCGGATCGACCGCTACATTTCGATCCGCCATGTGATCACCGAACGCATGCAATTGATGGCCGCCCTCAACGCCTCCGAGGCGCGTCTCAACGCCATCCTCGACGCGTCCGCCGACGGCGTCGTCGTTCTCGACTCGCGCTCACTCGTCCGCCGCATCAACGCCTCTGCCGCCGCAATGCTCGGCTGCTGCCCGGCGACCGCCCTCAACCGGGACGCCCGCGACTGGCTGCCCGGCTGGGAGCCCGGAATCGGCACCCGCGAAATCCTTGGCCGCAACGAAGCAGGACTTGATCTGCCGCTGTTCATCAACGAACGCAGCCTCGTTCACGGCGGCGAAAGCCTCACACTCCTCTTCCTGCGCAACCTGTCGGAGCAAAAGGAAACCGAGCGCACCCTCGACCAGATGCGCCACCAGCTCGACCTCCAGACCCTCTTCAACCAGCGGCTCTCCGCCCTCGCCGCGATGGCCGGCGGCATCGCCCACGAGCTCAACCAGCCACTCTCGGGCATCCGCGTCTACGCCGACATGGTGGCCAACAGCATCGACAACAAGCAGACCCTTGAGCCCTTGTCCACCGGCCTCACTATGAGCAAGATCATCCGTCTCGTCGATCGCGCCGCCTCGATCATCGAGCATATGCGCCAGTTCGCCTCGGAGAAATCTCCCGGCGACCTCCGCCCCGAACGCCTGCCCCTGCGCCAAGCCGTCGACTCCTCTCTCGAACTCGTCGGCCAGCAGCTGCGCAACCGCGGCATAAGCTTCCGCAACGAGATCGACCCCGCCCATCTCGTCCTCGGCAACCAACACCGCCTCGAACAGGTCTTCATCAATCTCTTCACCAACTCGCGCGACGCCATCTGCGACAAGCCGGTGCCGCCCCCCGGTGGCCATTTCATCCGCCTCCGCTCCCACCTGTCGCCGCAAGGGCTGGAAGTGATTGTCGACGATTCCGGCCCCGGGGTCCCGGAATCGGTCCGTGACAAGCTCTTCGACCCCTTCGTCTCAAGCAAGGCGCCCGGCGCCGGCACCGGCCTAGGTCTGCCCATCTGCCACGGCATCCTGAAGGATTGCGGCGCCAGCATCCGATTGCACCGCAGCAGCCCCGAAGGCACGAGCTTCCTCCTCAACTTCCCGCGCTGCTGAAATCGAGAACCAGATTGAAAGGTTGAAAGGTTGAAAGGCAAACTCATGAACAACAAGAACCACCGAAGAATAAGCCGAACAGAGACACTGAGCTCCAGTGCAACCTCTTCTGCAGCTAAACCTTTCAACCTTTCAACCTTTCAACTGAGGACCTTTTTATGATTGATCCGATCTTGACCAAATTCGACGTACTGGTGGTGGATGACGACGAGGCCGTCCGAGACTCCCTCTCCTCCTTCCTCGGTTCCGTCGGCATCCAAGTGCGCACCGCCTCCACCCCGGAAGAGGCCCTCGGCATCGCCCGCAACGAAGGTGTGCAAGTAGTGATTTCAGATGTCCGCATGCCCGGCATGGACGGCATCACCTTGCTGGGCAAGCTGCACGAGATCAGCCAGGACACCGAAGTCCTGATCGTCACCGGCCACTCCAACGAGCAGCTCGCCATCGACGCGCTTCGCGCCGGCGCTTTCGACTACTTCCGCAAGCCGCTCAACGCCCGCGAGATCGTGGAATCGCTGCGCAAGACTCGCCAGTTCCAGCTGCTGCGCGCCGAGAACCGCAATCTCAAAGCCCTGATCGAAAGAACCCAGGAGGCCGCCGGCGCCCCGGTCTTCGGCGCCGCCCCGGCTTCGCAGGAGCTCCTTGCCCGCCTGCAACGCGCCGCCGCAGCCACCGAAACCACAGTACTCCTCTGCGGCGAGACCGGCACCGGCAAGGAGGTGGCTGCACGCTTCCTGCACCAGAACTCCCGCCCTGCCGACGCTCCCTTCGTCGCCGTCAACTGCGGCGCCTTTCCCGAGCAACTGCTCGAATCCGAACTCTTCGGCCACGAAAAAGGCTCCTTCACCGGCGCCGAGAAGCAGAAACCCGGCATCTTCGAGATGGCCCAGGGCGGCACCGTCTTCCTCGACGAAGTCTCGGAAATGAGCCTCGGCGCCCAATCGCGCTTCCTCCGCGTCCTCGAAGAACGCAAGTTCCGTCGCGTCGGCGGCACCCGCGAAGTCGAGCTCAACGGCGTCCGTGTCATCGCCGCCACCAACCGCGACCTGAAAATCCTTGTCGAAGAGAAGAAATTCCGGGAAGATCTGTATTGGCGCCTTTCGGTCGCCCGGATCGAGCTGCCGCCCTTGCGCGAGCGTCGCCAAGACATCGCTCCTCTTGCCCGCCGCTTTCTCGACGAACTCAGCAGCCGTTTCCGCCGCAAGCTCAGCCTGTCCAAGCCGGCTGAACGAGCACTCGCCGCTTACGCCTTTCCCGGCAACATCCGCGAACTCCGCAACCTCCTCGAGCACGCCGCCGTCTTCGCCGCGGGCAACGACATCGCCCCCCGCGACCTCGGCATCCCGCCGGCGCCGGGCGATACACCCGACCTGCCGGAAGCTCCTCTCGCCCCCCTCCCCTTGGCGGCTCCTGCTGCGCTCGCCACGGCTGGCTCGACCAAAAGCCCCGCTCCTGCCCTCGGCGACAATCTCGACCTCGACCAGATGGAGCTCAACCTGGTCAAGGAAGCGATGCGCCGCCATCCCGGCAACCACACCCGAGCCGCCAAAGCCCTCGGCATCACTCCGCAGGCCCTCTACCGCAAACTCGAGAAGTTCGGCATCAAAAAATCGGGTTCGACCTGAACGACTGCATTCAAGCCTAGCGTCCGGCCCCTCGGCTCCCCTTCGGCAGATTTTCCAAAAATCTTTTCGACTTACCCTATCTCCTTGAAGTCTTAGGAGATGAGTCCTTCTGGAGTGACGACAAGGCAACGGCTTTTCATCGTGACAGCTTGCCTTAGCAGCCTTTTTGGGGCATCTTTGCCGACCTGCACCTGTTCCTGCCGAACGGGTCACACCCTAATTTCCTGGAGATGTCGATGGCTAGAGCGGAACAGAACACAGTGGCTTCGATGGAATTCATCGAGCGCTCAGCGATCGCGGAGACCACTGCCATGGTCTTCGGCGACAAGCTTCGCCCCTTGGAGGATGTTCCGCACTTCGAGAAGGCCGGCATCACCGTCCGCGGCGGCACCGCCAGCGGCCGGGTGTGGGACGACAAGAGCTTCATCCCCATCACTATCAACACCATGTGCATCGACTGCCTGCACTGCGTCGTCGCCTGCCCGCACTCCGCCATCGGCCATGAAGTCGGCGATCGCGGCGTCGGCGCCCTCGAATCGGCCTTCGTCAAGCTCACCGCCAAGATCCCCGGCTGGCCGGTCGACACCTCCGCCCTCGAAAAGGACGTCCGCAAAGGCGTCACCAACTACACTCACTGCAAAGGCTGCTTCGTCTGCGCCACCGCCTGCCCGACCGGGGCGATCCGCTTCGTCCCCCAGGATCAAGTCCTGGAAGCCTTCGACGGCCGCAAGATCGACCCCAGTGAAGCCGCCAGCATCTACCGTGCTCCGGAAGCTGGTCGCGCGGCACAAGCTGAATGGCTGGTCGCCAAGGCGAAAGAACTCGATGGCCTCGGCCGCAACCAGGAAAAGATCAGCCAGGAGCAGGTCACCAACGGCTCGGACATGCTCGGCGAATTCATCTTCCAGGCCCGCTTCGACCACGTCAGCATCTTCCCGATCACCCCGAACTCCAAGGTGATGAGCTTCGTCGAGTCCCGCGTCCGCAAGCCCCGCCCCGGCGACCACACCGTCAACTACCGATCCACCCTCTCCGAAGAAGCCGGCTACGCCTACCTCACCGGCGCCGGCGTCCGCGGCGAACGCGCCCTCCTCGCCCAGGGCTCGCAGTCGCTCGCCCAGATCTACGAGTTCCTCAACATCAACCCCGGCCTGCACATCCCGGTCTTCCTCCTCGAGCTCACCCGCGCCCTCAACCCGGGCACCTCGATCAAGCCCGACCACACCACCACCATGCGCACCAGCGACACCGGCGAAATCGTCGTCTTCGGCCGCTCCCTGCAGCAGAACTACGACCGCGCCCTCGTCCTCCTCAAAACCATGGAAAGCGACGGCGTCTGGATCCCCGGCCGCCTCGTCGTCAAAGGCTTCGTCGAAACCCACACTCTCGCCACCGAACGACAGAACAAGGTGACCCTGCTCAGCCAGGAAAAGGCTGACGCCTTCCTCGGACGCCCGAAAAACCCCTACGTCTTCGACGGCCAGGCCAAAACCGTCGGCGTCCTCGATTTCGACGGCCGCTACATGGAGCAGCGCGTCGCCGGCGACCGCTCGCTCAACAACGCCCACAAGGCCTGGGATGCCGCCGCCAGGTCCTTCGCCGAAATTTCCGGCCGCGCCGCGCCCGCCAAGGTGCAGCGCTACCCCTCCAGCGGCGACATCGATCTCGCCATCGTCGCCCTCGACGACCCCGAGCTGCAATCGGCCGAACTGGTCGCCGACGAGCTGCGCAAACAAGGCATCAAGGCCGGCGTCGTCTCGATCTGCCTCTACCGCCCCTTCCCCGCCAACGAACTCAACGCCGCCCTCGAAGGCGTCAAGGCCGTCACCGTCCTCGAATTCGACAACTGGGGCGGCCGCTCGGGCGGAGGCGTCCTCGCCCAGGAAGTCCGAGGCGCCCTCTATCAAGGCGGCTGCCGCGCCCCGGTCACCGCGTGCACCGCCGGTCTCGGCGGACGGGCCATCTCGATCTCCTATTTCGTCGCCATGTATCGCGTCCTCGCCGACCTCGCCGCCGGACCGCAATCGCCCGCGGCGCAGTGGCTGGCGACCCAGAGCTCCGGCTCTGCCTACATCCTCGGGGCCCGCGGCGTCGCCGCCCCTCCAAGCGGCCAGACCTTCGACATCCCGATGCTCGAAGCCGGCGTCCGCTACGTCACCATCGTCGGCCGCGGCGGCCAAGGACTGATGCTTTTGAACAGCGTCCTCGTCGGCCTGCTCGCCCGCGACGGCCGCTGCGCCAACTCGATGGCCGCCTACGGCGCCCTGCAGCGCGGCGGCGGCATCAGCCTCTCCCTCAAGGTTGCCGACAAGCCGGTGCGCGACGCTTCGGACATCATCATTGCCGACACCATCGTCTCCTTCAACGCCGACCGCAGTCTCGACGCCATGCTGCCGCAGCTGATCCAGGGCGGCACCCTGATCGTCGACTGCGACCTCGCCCAGGAAGCCCGCCTGCGCGAAATCCGTCCCGACGCCCGCATCGTCGCCCTTCCTGCCCGCGCCTTGGCCCGCACCCTGGTCGGCAACCCCGAACGGATCAACCTGGTCTTCCTCGGCGCCCTCGTCGGCGAGCTCGGCATCTCTTCCCCCGCCCGCCTTCTCAGCCTGATCGAGTCGCTCAAATCGGACCCCGAAGCCGGCAAGGCCGCCGCCCTCCTCCTGCGTCCCGAAAACCGCCTCTGCCTGCTCGCCGGCCAGGCTGCCCTCGATGCGCCGCAACAACCGGTGCAGGCGATCACCCAGAGCGCCACCGAAAGCGCCCGCCGCAAATTCGTCGAAGAGCTGCTCCCCGAAGCGGAGCTCAAGGCCCTCGACGCCGGTGAACCCGCACTCGCATCCCTGCGCTCGAAACGCGGTTTCCTGAAGAAGCTCTACGGCAAGTTCTTCAATGTCCATCCCTTGATCAGCAAGGTGCGCGCCGTCTACGCCTCGATGGGCAGCAAATCGCCCCTCACCGCCGGCGACATGGCCTGCCCCGGCTGCGGCCAGGCCAACATCTTCCGCAACATCTTCAACCGTCTCGACCACCTGCACCGCGGCAAGGGCCGCATGCTGGTCTCCGAGCAGGACGGCTGCGGCACCGTCTTCACCTCGATGAACCAGGCCTCGACCTGGAACATCGACTTCATCCGCGTCGCCTTCGAAACCGCCCACGGCGTCGCCGCCGGCCTGTCCCGATCCGCCGTCAAAGACTCCGGCGACCTGGTGATCTCGATCACCGGCGACGGCGGCTTCATGCAGGGCATCCGCTCGATCGAAGACTCGCTCCACCAGGGCGACCCGGTGCTCCATATCGTCGTCGTCAACCAGGCCCTCGGCAACACCGGCGGCCAGGCTACCGCCACCACCATGATGGGCGAACGCACCAAGGAAGGCCACGAAGCCAAGAACCAGCCGGTCAACCTGCTCAAATACGCCGAGAAATACTGCGTCGACGCCGCCCAGGCCTCCACCGTCCACCTCGCCGACCTCTACAAGAAGATCGAAGTCGCGCACGACACCGTGCACCGCCGCCGCCGCCCCTTCATGCTCCTGCTCAACTTCTCCTGCCTCGAACAAGGCATGAACCTGGCCTACTCGATGATCGCCCAGAAACGCGCCCTCGACGGCCACTTCTTCACCCTCTACTCCCTCTACTGGGAGCCGATCCGCAACATGAAGGGCAACATCGTCGGCTACCGGAAGAAGCACACCATCGACTGGTTCCCCTGGACCTTCGGCCGCAACGCTTGGAAAGACAAGCTGAAATCCTACTTCAGCACCATCAAGATCGGCGAGGACATCATCAAGGACGAAGAAAAGCTCGACCGCGTCTACTGGCACCTCCGCGGCGAATGGGAGCAGCACCGCTCCGACATGGGCGAGTGGCGCTACTGGTTCCACTTCCTCAAGAGCTTCTTCAGCCCCCACCGCGCCACCATGGCCCGCCTCATCCGCAAGTCGCCGCCACCCCAGGCAGATCGCTGAGGATGAGTCAAAACAAGCCCCAGGTTTTCACCCTGCAGCCGCGTTCCGGCGTGAAGTTCTGGGGACTTGTTTTGATCATTTTTGTAATCTCCCTCGCCGCTTATTGCTACAAGTGGCCATGGCCCTTGCTGGTACCGCCGGCAATCCTGCTCTACCCCTTGATTTCCTGCCTCATCCCACGGCGTTTCATCGTCGACCCCTATCAAGGCATGGAATCACGCACCACCCCGCTTCAACACCTGCTCGGCGGCCCTTTTTACGGCAAGGTGAAGTTCATCGTCCTCTTCCAGCAACGCGGACAGCCACAGGCTTTGTGGATCCTGATTTCTTCACGGCGGCGAATCCTGCTTGCCGATGGCCACTCTTTCTCGACCGAACAGATCAGCCTGTTGGCCGAGTTCCTCAGCCGACATACCGGTGCCAAGCTGCGCCATTGTGAAAAACGGAGATGAAGCGAAATTTTAGGCGAGATTTCGATATCTGTCGTTGTCTATCGATATCACGATGGCTATCGATGAGATTGACAGATATCGAAATACCCCCATCTGTCGGCTCAGGTCAAGTGACTGGTGGGCTGATGAATTTCAGTCAGGGCTTAAGATTAAGTTGGTCCTTGAGGTGGATTTGGTCC
>JBDKFG010000071.1:0-30404 GCA_039798785.1 Verrucomicrobiota bacterium
TGAAGTCGCACAACGCGAGCTCAGAGATCTGGACAAGGCATCATTGAGCTACAGTTCATTGTATCTCGGCATACTTGATCTGAGTATTTTTAAGGATTTTTTTATCGCCGGGATAGCTCTGCACCGAGTAGTCTTCGATCAAGACGGAACCGGGGAGCTTGGGATCGAGGGTGATCGGCTTGCCGTGAGGATCTTGAAGATGCTTGGGACGGAATCGCGATTCAAGTTCTTCGATATGGAGCGGGAGTTTGCCGGTGGCGAGTTGTTGGCGTTTCTGGGCGATCAAGAGCAACTGGGCACGTTGATGCCGGATCGCGCGGACGAGGTGATCATATCCGGAATTACGACATTGAGTCGCCAGGAGTTTACCCGCCTGGTTGCGACGGGGCCAGAAGCCCATCAGAATCAGGTTGTTGAGGGTGCGCGTCGAGGACATCAGGCTAGTGCAGGTGTTTTTCGAGAGACAGTCTGGTGCCAATTGGCGAGGCAGCTCCTGCGGCCAAAGGGTTTGCTGCAAAGCGAAGGCCTCAAGCAGCTGGCGACGGCTAGCCTGGGGGTGGAAAGACCAGGGGTTGGCGAAGAGGCTGGCAAAAATTTTCTCTGGTTTCCCAGGCGGGCAACAGCAAGTGCCGAGATAAGCAAGAGATCCTTGGTGGACACCCTCCAATGCGTGATCGAAATTAACCAGGATCATTCGCTGTTGGACGGCTAGCAATTCCTGAGCTTCGGGGAGACTGAGAACCACGCGTTCGAGTCGTACAAGTTGCCCTGCATCGAGTTCGGCGATGAGATGGGCATTGGGGAGAGAGAATTGGCGCCAAGTGCCGTAGGGGGCTGCTATATCGCGGGTCAACAGGGTGTCGACTTTGTGACGCAGTTCGTAGCAGGTGAGGCTGCGTTCGTAATCACGGTGATAGAGGGCTTCACTGGCGGCATGATTCAGATAGCGTTCGAGACCATGGATCAAAGGAGCCGCTAGGTAAGGCTTGTGATCGTGATTAAAATCCGTTTGCAGGGCGTGTTTGTCTTTCAGACTGCAGAAGATCGGCGCGGTCAGGGCTTGATCAAGAGCGGATTCGAGTTGCTGCCATTGAGCCGATTCCTTCAGGAATTTACGCCAGAGGGGATGATCTGGTTTGTTCTCATTGGAGTAGTAGCTGAACTTGAAGAGGGCCATATTCTGTAGCTTTTCCAAGCGCTCTTGCAGGATCGGGGCGCCATTGCCGGCATCGCTCCAAGGCAGGCTTTCTGGAAGGCGCAAGTTTTCCGGAGGAACTGGGGCGTCTTCGTCGATGCTGCCGAGAACGAGAATCAGCACCAGTCCGGCGGCGATCCAGCGTCGGGCTAGACGAGGGCGTGACTGCCAGAGGCGACGGAAAAGCTGGAAGGGGCGCAACAAAATCAGCGGCAGGAGCGGGGACAAGAGGGCGAGCCCGATGACCGTGCTGGTCCATAAACTATGGATCAGGGCAACGGCGAGTTGGAGGCCGATGAGGGGAATCTGGGAAAGCAGGAGAAAATAGAACTCTGAGGCATCCAAGGAAAAGCGCCCTGCCTTGCGCTGCCAATTGAGGGCCAGGATGGGGATGAGAGCCAAGAAGACTGCGGGAATGAGGAACGCGGGAGGGAAAGAGAAATCCTGGAGGATCATGAGCCAAAGGATGACGGAGCCGATCACAGCCGGAAGCAAGGGCAGCCAAAACGGAAGGCCTGGCTCGAGTTGGACGAAGCTATCCTTGATTGATAGC
Organism: Verrucomicrobiota bacterium; assembly: GCA_039798785.1. Classification (GTDB taxonomy): domain Bacteria; phylum Verrucomicrobiota; class Lentisphaeria; order Lentisphaerales; family Lentisphaeraceae; genus CAMCSH01. The sequence goes on from JBDKFG010000071.1 coordinate 1,749, forward strand.
AGCTTGGGGCAAAGCCGAGTTGTGCTCAAACTCGCAGCTTTCAGGAGCCAGCCAGAGGCCCAAACCAGCCCCAGAAGAACGGGGATTTGCACAAAAAGCCGAAGGGTGATGTCGTCCCGACTATGATAAGGGATGATATGGATCGAGTACTCAATCAAGCCATTGATGGGCAGGATCCAGGTCAAGAACATCAGGCTTTCCCAGCCGATTCCGGGTGGCCAGGGAGCAAGATGGCGACTCCAATTCTCCACCCATGAATTGCGAGCCAAGGCCAGGGTCAAGGCGCCGATGAGCAGAACGCATCCGGCGAGAATGAGGAATTGGTGGTAGAGGCTCGCGGGTAAGAGCGTCGACAGCCGGTCATACGTGCTGCTGAGCAGCAGTGAGCTCAGGCCGCAGGCGTGGACGGCGAGAGCTCGGGAAATGTGGGATCTGGGCATGTTGGCTTCTCCAAGCCCAATCTACTGCCACGGGAATGGCGATGCCAAGAATGGAGTTTCAGTATTTCGGCATGTCCATGTCGATTTCATCGGCCCAGAGATCGACTCCACCTTGCAGGGATCGGACGTTGGTGAAGCCGGCGGCGGCGAGGAGCTCTCGCGCTTTCAGGGAGCGGACGCCGTGGTGGCAGATGCAGCGGATGGGAAGATCACGCGGGAGCTTGTCGAGGTTCTGAGGAACTTGGCCGAGGGGGATGTTGATCGAGCCGGCGATGGCGACGCTGGAGAACTCCCAGGTTTCGCGGACATCGAGGAGGCAGAGAGCTTGGCCTGACTCGATCTCTTGCTGCAGTTGACTCGGGGAGATTTCGATTTCGGGGGAGCTTTTGCTGGTGCAGCTCCAGTTCAATTCGCTCAAGTGGTGGATGCTGGCTTGCTGGCCGCAGAGCGGGCAGGAGGGATCGCGAGGCAGTTTGAAGCTCTGGAATTGATTTTGGAGGAGGTCGCAGGTGAGGACTTGTCCGGCGAGGCTGGTGCCGATGCCGGCGAGGAATTTCACGGCTTCCGAGGCCATCAGGCTGCCGCACAAACCGGGGAGGACGCCGAGGACGCCGGCTTCGTCGCAGTTGGGGATGCTGCCGGCGTCGGGCGGTTCCGGGAAGAGGCAGCGGTAGCAGGGGAGGGAGGGGGCGGCGTTGAACAGCGACAGCTGGGCGGAGAATTGATGAATGGCGCCGAAGACCAGGGGGCGCTTGGCGAAGAAGCAGGCGTCGTTGGCGAGGTATCGGGTGGGGAAGTTGTCGGAGCCGTCGACGACGAGGTCATGGGAGCTGACCAGTTCGGCGGCGTTATCGAGCTGGAAACGTTCTTGCCGGGCGCTGATGTGGATATAGGGATTGTTGGCGCGGAGGCGGGCGGCGAGGACTTCGGCTTTGGGGGCGCCGACATCGGCGGCGGTGAAGGCGACTTGGCGGTGGAGGTTGCTTTCGTCGACGGTATCGGGATCAATGAGGGTGATCCTGCCGATGCCGGCGGCGGCGAGGTAGGTGGCGGCGGGGCAGCCGAGGCCGCCGCAGCCGATGATCAGGACCGAGGAAGACTTGAGTTTTTCCTGTCCGGAGGGGCCCAATTCCTTCAGCAGCAGATGGCGGCTGTAGTGGCGGTTTTCGGCGGCGGTCAACATCGGGGGTTCCTCGGGGATTCAAGATTCAAGATTCAAGATTCAAGATTCAAGATTCAAGATTCAAGATTCAAGATTCAAGATTCAAGATTCAAGATTCAAGATTCAAGATTCAAGTCAAGATTCAAGATTCAAGATTCAAGATTCAAGATGACGGCAGCGAAATCAAACACATCAAGCGAGCTGCGCGTGAACTTCAGGATGTGACTCGATCGGGACGATCGAGCCACATCCTAAGCAGACTTGCATATCGAAAGAATTCAGGCCCTATAGCGGCTATAGGACCTGGGGGGCGTCAAGAAATCTCAGCGGACTTCGTCGGCATGGCGGGGTTGTTCGCGGGGGGCGCGGCGGGGCTGGTTTTCCTCCCAGGAGCCGACGGGATGGGGGCGGGGGTTGTGTTCCCACATGCCGGAGCTGAAGGGGTCGAGGATATCCTGGAGGCGTTCGCTGGGGGGGATGAGGAAGTTGCCGTTGACATCGGACTGGAGGCCTTTCCACATGCCGGGGAAGATGCCGACGGCGGTGCCGCCGAGCCAGGTGAGGGGGGCGACGGCCATGACCGCGACAGGCTGGTCCATGTTCTTGGTGGCGGCGATGGTGAGGGAGGCGCCGCCGGAGAAGGGGCCGCTGAGGGTGCCGTAGAGGGTGCCGCAGCTTTGCGACAGGAGGGCGAAGGCGGCGATGGCGACGAGGCTTCGAGTTTTCATGTGGGGTTTCCTTGTGGGGTTTCGGGCGAGGGGAGGGGGACGCGATGGAGGCGCAGGCGGCGGACGGCGCGTTCATCGGCCTCGACGATTTCGAGTTCCAGGCCGGCGGCGGCGCTGAGCCGGCTGCCTTTGAGGGGGATGCGGCCGGAGATCATGCCGACGAAGGAGCCGATGTTGGGGCATTCCTCGGGCAGGCGGTACGGGTAGTCGCCGAGGGCTTCGTTGATATCGGAGATCGGGGCGCGCGGATCCAGGAGAAGGCTACCGGACTCTTCGGGACGGAGGAGGAGGTCCTCTTCGTCGTCGAATTCATCGCGGACTTCGCCGACGAGTTCTTCGACGACGTCTTCGAAAGTGATTATGCCGGCGGTGCCGCCGTATTCGTCTTGGACGATGGCGAGGTGGCCGCGGCGGCGGCGGAAGAAGTCGAGAAGGCGGGACAGGCTCATGCCTTCTTCGACGAAGAGCGGCGGGCGGGCGAGTTCGGCGGCGCTGCGTCCGACGAGTTTTTCCGGGACGAGCAGATCGCGGGCGTGGAGGACGCCGCAGATCTGGTCGAGGTTGTTGCGGTAGACGGGGACGCGGGAGTAGCCGTTGGCGCCTAGGAAGTCTCGGGCTTCTTCGGCGCTCAACTCGGCTTTAACGGCGGCGACGCGGGTGCGCGGGGTCATGGCTTGGACGACGGGGGAGTCGCCGAGGTGGAAGACCGCCTTGATCATGCGGCGTTCCCCGACTTCGAGGGTGGATGGGCCGTTGCCGGGGATGGTTTCGACGAGGGAGAGGATTTCGTCTTCGGCGCTGGTCTTGTGTTCGGAGCTTTCGGCGAGGTCTTCGAGTTGGCGGGCGTGGGCGGCGGGGCGGACCAGGGCGAGGTAGGGCTTGAAGAGGAGGCGGGCAATGCCGATGGCGGGCATGGAGAAGCGCAGGAGCTGGCGGTGGTAGGCGGCGACGAGGTTGGAGCCGATGCCTTCCTTGACCAGCAGGTAAATCAGCAGGAGAAAGACAAAGATGAGTTGCTGCGCCCAATCGAGCAAGGGGAGGACGGGGTTGAGGATGGTGACGTTGAAGGCGACCAGCATCCAGGCGGCGGCGGCGAAATAGCTGAGTGCGCGGATGACGAAGCCGAATTCCTTGCGGCGGGCCAGCCAGGTGCGGAGGGTTTCGGCTTCGTCATCGGGCAGCTTGCGGGCCATGCCGGGGGTTAAGTCGAGCAAGGCGGCGCGGACGCCGTCGAGCCAGATGGCGAGGAGGAGGAGGACGCCGAGGAGGCCGAGGCTGGCGCTGACGCTGGGGTTCATGAGAGTTTCTCGCAGAGCAGGGGAGTTTCGCCATGCTTCAGACGGAGGGATGCGAGGCTGCGGCGTTCTGCGGCACGCATCAGGCGGCGGTCGCGGGGGTCGTGATCGTCGTAGCCTCTGAGGTGAAGCAGGCCGTGGACGATGTAAAGCAGCAGTTCATCGCTGAGGGAGCGTTGGCGCTCGGCAGCTTCGCGGCTGGCGGTGTCGAGGGAGATGTAGATCTCGCCCGGGACGAAGGGCTCGTCCTCCTCGTCCAGGCCTTCCTGCCAATCGGCGAGGTAGTCGAAGGTGATGACATCGGTGGGGCCTTCGTGGCGGAGGTGCTTCCAGTTGAATTCGGCCATGGCCTTGTCTCCCATCAGGACGATGGGGATCTCGAGGAATCTGGCTCCGGGGGTGCGGCTGCCGAGGCGGGTTGCGGCAAAGGCCGCCTGGCAGGAATGCAGGAGATTCCGCCGCTCGATGCGGTAGGCCGTGCTGCGGCAGTTGAGGGTGAATCGGATTTCCATGGATGGAAGCGGCTCGGCAAGAGAAAAGCCGCCGGTCCCCGAGGGGAAGACAGCGGCTCGTCTCAAGCAGGACTGATGCTGCTGCTTATTGTTTGACTTCCGAAGGAGCGGTGTAGCTCGGGCGTTCCCATTCGGGGTAGGAGGCCTCGATTGCCTGGGCCCAGCTTTCTTCAAGTTGGGGGAGCTTTTCGGATTTGACGCCTTCGGGGCTGGAGGAGCCGCAGGAGGCGAAGAGGGCGGCGGCGAAGCCGGCGAGGATGATTTTTTTCATTTGAACTTCCTGACGAGGCTGACGGCGTTGTGGCCGCCGAAGCCGAGGTTGATGTTCAAGGCGACGTCGACGGTCACCTTGCGGGCGGCGTTCGGGACATAGTCGAGATCGCAGTCCGGGTCGGGGGTGGTGTAGTTGATCGTCGGAGGAACGACATCGTGTTGGCAGGCGAGGGCGCAGACGATGGTTTCGAGACCGCCGGCGGCGCCGAGAGTGTGGCCGGTCATCGACTTGGTCGAGGAGATCGCGACCTTGCGGGCGTGATCGCCGAGGACGCTCTTGATGGCGACGGTCTCGAACTTGTCGTTGAAAGGGGTGGAGGTGCCGTGGGCGTTGATGTAGCTGATGGCATCTGGCGAGATCTTTGCGTGGCCGAGGGCCATGCGGATCGCGGCGGCGGCGCCGGCGCCATCTTCCGCCGGGGCGGTGATGTGGTTGGCGTCGGCGGTGGCGCCATAGCCGATGAGTTCAGCGATGATCTTGGCGCCGCGGGTCTGGGCCGATTCGAGGGTTTCAAGGACGAGGATGCCCGCGCCTTCACCCATGACAAAGCCGTCGCGATCCTTGTCGAAGGGGCGGGAGGCGGCCTGGGGGGCGTCGTTGCGGGTGGAGAGGGCGCGCATCGAGGCGAAACCGCCGATGCCGAGGGGGGTGATGGCGGCTTCGGCCCCGCCGCAGACCATGACGTCCGCATCGCCGCGCTGCAGGATCCAGAAGGCTTCGCCGATCGAGTGGGTCGCGGTGGCGCAAGCCGAGACGACGGCGAAGTTGGGGCCTTTGAAGCCGTGGCGGATGGAGATGTAGCCGGCAGCCATGTCGACGATCATCTTGGGGATCATCATCGGGCCGATGCGGCGGGCGCCGCCTTTCAGCATCGCTTCGTGTTCGGCTTCGATGGTCTTGAGACCGCCGATGCCGGAGCCGACGTTGCAGCCGATGCGTTCGGCGGGGATGCCGCTGTTCTTCAATCCGGCCTGGGCCACGGCTTCCTCGGCGGCGCCGATCGCCAGCTGGACGAAGCGGTCGAGCTTCTGGGCTTCCTTGGCGTCGACGAAGTCGGTGGGGTTGAAGCCCTTGACTTCGCCGGCGAAGGTGACCCGATGACCTTCCGTGTTGAACTGGGTGATCGGTGCGATGCCGCTGCGTCCGGCGAGAAGGGCCTCCCAAAACTCCTGGGTGTTATTGCCGATGGAGCTGAGGATGCCTGTGCCGGTGATGACGATGCGTTTCAGTTGCATGGAAGCGTGGCCGCCTGGGGAAGATTACTTTTTCGACTCGATGTACTTGACGGCTTCACCGACGGAGGTGAGCTTGGCCTGATCTTCGTCGGGGATGGTGAGGCCGAAATCTTCTTCGAGTTTCATGACCAGTTCGACGGTGTCGAGAGAGTCGGCGCCGAGGTCTTCGATGAACTTGGCTTCGTCTTTGCACTGTTCTTTGGTGACGTTGAGTTTATCAACAACGATCTGGATGACTTTGGCGCGGATGTCGGACATGTTAGGAGCTCCTCTAGGGTTGATTTCGATGATATGACGCGCCATAGAGTGAACGCGTCCGGGGATTTTTCAAGTGCCCGAGACTCGGGGCGGAAGGCTTACGACGGGAAAATCTCAAACGCTCGGCTCGGCATTCACGCCATCGGCAGCCGGAACCACAGGTAGGCGTAGAAGAGGGGGGACACCAGGATGAGGGAATCGAGGACGTCGAGGACGCCGCCCATGCCGGGGAGGATGCTGCCGGAGTCCTTCAGTCCCGAGACCCGTTTCATCACCGATTCGCTGACATCGCCGATGAAGCCGAGGATGGCGCAGACGGTGCCGACGATGATGCAGTCCCAGGCGTTGAGGCCGCGGCCGCTGCCGTTGTGGAATTCGAGAAGGCAGGAGCCGAGCCTGCCGTCGCTGAGGTGCAGGAAGAGGAAGGCGACGCCGATGCTGAAGGCGATGCCGCCAAAGAAGCCTTCCCAGGATTTTCCGGGGCTGAGGCGGGGGGCGATCTTATGGTTGCCGCCGGGGAGGAGCTTGTGGGAAGTCATGCCGACGAAGTAGGCGCCGACGTCGGAGGCCTTGGTGACGGCGATGATGAAGAAGGTGAGTTTGCGTTCATCGCCGCTGATGTTGAGGCCGCAACCGAAATAGACCATGGCGAGGAACCAGGTGGGGATGACCAGGTAGGTGAAGCATGCCAGGGTGGCGGTCATTTTCATCAGGCCCTGTTTCAGGTCGGCTTCGCGCAGGACTTTCGAGAAGCCGCCGATGAGGAGGAAGCTGATGGTGGCGGCGAAGCCGGCGAAGGAGAGGTTCTTCTTGCCGAAGAAATCCTCAAAGAAGGCGCCGTAGACCGGCAGGATGGCGCAGAGTCCGGCGATCCAGGAGTAGCCTTTGGAGTAGATCAGCGAAGACATGTTCAGGAATTCGCGGGTGCCCTTGACCACCAGGAGGGTGGCGAAGGCGAGGAAGAAGAGCTGGCCGGGGAGGCCTTTCCACAGCAGAGAGCCGCTAAGGAGGCTGAGCAGGATGGTGGCGGAAAGCAGGCGGTGTTTCAGCATCAGAGGCCTCCGAAGCGGCGTTGGCGTTGGCGGAACTCCTCCAGGGCGGCGCGGAAATCCGCCTCGCCGAAGTCCGGCCAGAGAGTGGGCGTGACGACGATTTCGGCGTAGGCGAGCTGCCAGGGGAGGAAGTTGGAAGTGCGCAGCTCGCCGGAACTGCGGATCATCAGTTCCGGATCGGGAAGGCCGGCGGTGTCGAGGCTGGCGCTGATCAGGTTTTCGTCGATGGCGGTGGCGTCGAGGAGCCCTGACTTGACTTCGATGGCGAGTTGGCGGGCGGCGCGAGCCAGTTCATCACGGCCGCCGTAGTCGAGGGCGATGACGAGGGTGAGACGGTCGAAGCTTGCGGTCTCCGCGAGGATCCAGTCCATCGTCTCGAGAAGGGCGGGCGGCAGGCGGTCGCGGCGGCCTATGAAACGGAGGCGGACCCCCTGCTGGCGGAAGAGATCGACATGGCCGCGGATCACCTCGACGAAGAGGCTCATCAGGCCGCTGACTTCGCTGTCCGGGCGTTTCCAGTTCTCGGTGGAAAAAGAATAAAGCGTCAAAACCCGCACCCCGTGAGAGAGGGCGGCTTCGACGCTGCGGATGACGGCGGCGACTCCGGCGGCGTGGCCGAAGATGCGCTCTTCACCCCGCGCCTTGGCCCAGCGTCCGTTGCCATCCATGATGATGGCGACGTGCTGCGGGATCGGCTGGGGCGACGAGCTCATTCAGTCTCAGACGCGGAAGGTTTCGGCGCGGTCCGGCCCGACGGATACGGTCTTGACCGGGGCGCCGCAGAGCTCGGCGACGCGGTTGAGGTAGTTGCGGGCTTCGACGGGAAGTTCGCCGAAGGAGCGGGCGCCCTTGCTCGGCTTCTTCCAGCCTGGCATCGATTCGTACACCGGCTTGACGCGGGCGAGATCCTCGGAGTCGGCAGGCATGTAGTCGACGCGCTTGCCGTCGAGTTCGTAGGCGGTGCAGATCTTGACTTCGTCGAGGCCGTCGAGGACGTCCATCTTGGTGACGACGAGCTCGGTGATGCCGTTGAGCATGACGGCGTAGGAGGTGGCGACGGCGTCGAGCCAGCCGGTGCGGCGGGGGCGGCCGGTGGTCGAGCCGAATTCGTTGCCGACCTTGCGGATCTGTTCGCCGAGGGCGCAGCAGAGCTCGGTGGGGAAGGGGCCGGATCCGACGCGGGTGGTGTAGGCCTTGGCGACGCCGATGACGGTCTTGATGTGCTGGGGCGCGATGCCGCTGCCGGTGACGGCTCCGCCGACGCCGGTGTTCGACGAGGTGACGTAGGGGTAGGTGCCGTAGTCGATGTCGAGCCAGACGCCCTGGGCGCCTTCCAGCATGATGTTCTTGCCGGCCTTGATGGCGCGGTTGAGGGTCAGGACGGTGTCGGTGACCAGGGGGGCGAGACGGGCGCAAGCGGTCTTGGTGGCGGCCCATTCGGCATCGATGTCGAGTTCGGGGGCGCCGAGGCTCTTGAGGACGGTGTTGGCCTTGGCGCAGTTGGTGCGGAACTTCTTCTCGAGGCGCTCGGGGTGGCAGAGGTCGGCGCCGCGGAGACCGACGCGGGCGGTCTTGTCGGAGTAGGTCGGGCCGATGCCTTTCTTGGTGGTGCCGACGGCATCGGCGCCGCGGGCGGCTTCAAAGGCGGCGTCGAGGGCCTGGTGATAGGAGAAGACGAGGTGGCAGCGCGAGCTGATCTCGAGGCGGCTGACGATCTCGATGTCTTGAGAGGCGAGCTTGTCGATTTCGGTACAGAGGCCGACCGGGTTCATCACCACACCGTTGCCGATGACGTTGAGGGTCTTATGCGAGTGGACGCCGGAGGGAATGAGGTGCAGGACCACCTTCTTGCCTTCGACGATGACGGTGTGGCCGGCGTTGTTGCCGCCCTGGTAGCGGGCGACGACGTCGGCCTCGGGGGCGAGGACGTCGATGATCTTGCCTTTGCCTTCGTCGCCCCACTGGGCGCCGATAAGTACGGTTACGGACATGGAGTGCTCCTGGTTCATCTATTTTTCACAAAACCCCGCAATGTAGCGGTCATCGCCGCTCTGCCAAGGCGTGATGACAGGAGATCGTAGAAAGTGGCGAGTCTTCGGGGCTCAGTAGATTTCCCCGTGCAGTTCGAGGCAGGCGAGGTAGAGCCGTGTGTCGAACTCGAGCTGGTGATAATTCGCTTCGATATGGACGCAGAGCTGGTAGAAGGCTTTGTTGTGTTCGACTTCCCGCAGATGAGCCAGTTCATGGGCGAGAATCATGCGGAGCAGAGCTTCGGGGGCGCGGCGGAAGAGGGCGGCGATGCGGATTTCCTGGGACGACTTGAGGCGCTTTCCCTGGACGCGGCTCATCCGGGAGTGGAGGCCGAGAGCTTCGTGGCTGCGGCGGATCTTGTCATCGTAGACGACTTTGTTGACCGGGCCGGCTTGGCGCATGAAGCGGTTTTTCATCGCCATGGCGTAGTCGTAGAGGGCTTGATCGGAGCGGATCTGGTGGGCGGCAGGGTAGCGCTGGCGGAGCTGGTCGGGCAGGCGGCCGGAGGCGAGCAGGGCTTCGACCTGGGCCTGGATTGTCGGAGGATAATGGGTGAAGTACTGAAGCTGTTCCATGGCAGGAGCTCACGGCAGTCCGTCGAAAGGCGGCGTCCAGATCTGGATCCGGTCTGTGTCGATCTGGAAAAGCTTGGCGAGGCGGTGGCGGCGGGTCGAAGGCAGTTCCAGGGGAGGGGTGGCTCCTCCGTCTAGGCTGAGTGCGGCGGCGGCGTAGAGGCCCTGCACGGTGAAGGCTCCTGGCCAGTCGGCGAGATAGAGGGGGCCGGCCGGGAGTTTGTCGCCGGGGCGGAGCACGGTCCAGGCACCCTGGCTGTCCGGGGCGAGGAGGACTTCGCGGGCGAGCGAGTGGAACAGCCGGGGCTCGAGGCGGGAGGCGTCGAAGCTGGCGGGAGCGGGCTGGGGCAGCAGCATCGAGGACTTGAGCCAGATGCAGGTGTCAAGAGTGAAGGGAGTGTTGTAGAAGCGCGGGCAGGGCGGCAGGCTTTTCCATCCCGGATCGGCCTGGCAGAGGAATTTGCCGGTGTCGATCATGGCGTTGAGCTGGTCGATGACGGGGGAGGGGTCCTGGCCGGGCTGCCATTCCTGCAGCCTCCGGCGCAATTCGGTGGCGCGGCTCCGCGGTTCGACACCCTGGTCGAGGCTTTTCCAGGTGATGCGCTTGACGAGGAGTTCCGGGAGCTGGCGCTGCAAGTCGGCGAGGCGGGGGCATTGCGGTTCCCAAACGGAGGTGAATTCGAGCATGGCGACGAGGCGGTTGACGGAGAGAGGCTGGAAGGCGAGATTCTTTTCGTAGGCCTGGCGGGCCCGGTCGAGATGGGCCTGTGCTTGCGCCGGGTCGGACGACAGGAGGCTGGCGTAGGTCGCCCAGACGCCGTGCCGGCGCTGCAGGTCTCCATAGCCCGGGGCGAGGCGGTTGGCCTGATCGATGGCGCGACCTGATCTCTCGAGCTGGTCGATGCAGATGGTGTCGAGTTCTGAGAGGGCGATGCGCAGGCTTTCTTTCTGCGGCGATTCCGCCGGGGCGGCCGTCCATTCCCGCCGTAGCTTGTCGGCTTGCCCCAGGTAGAGGCCGAGAACGTGCACTTGCTGGACGACGTTGAGATAGGCGTAATCGGGATTCCATCTGTCGAAGGCGGCGGCGGTCTCGAGGGCTTGAGGCTCGTTGCGGATTTCATATTCGAGCTTGGCCAGCGCGGCGCGTCCGAGGCAGAGGCAGAAGAAGAAGCCGAAGGCGAAGGTGACGGCGGCGAGGACCTGTCCCGGCAGGCGACTGGAGCTGGCGCTGGCGGGACCGGGAGGGCTGAGCAGGGCGAGCAGGAGAAGGAAGATCGGCGCCGAGGCGGCGACGGCGAGGGGCTTGTCGGCCATGCCGAAGCCGAGAAGGAGCACGGCTCCCGACCAGGCGCACCAGGCGAAGTCGTCGGCGGGGCGGCGGAGAAGCAGCCAGAGGAGCGTGGCGGACCAGGCCAGGAGGCCGAGGAGGCCGAGCTCGACCAGGATCATCAGGGGCTGGTTGTGAGTGTGCTCGATGAGGGATGAGAAGTGCTGCTTCTTCATCAGGTTTTCGGAGATCTTGCCGGGGAAGTCGCGCAGCCATCCGAGGGGGCCGTGGCCGAAGGCGGGTTTCTCCAAGCCGAGCCGGAGGGCATCCTTCCACAGGGGGGCGCGGATGTCTTCGGCTTCGAGGCGGTGGAATTTGGCGACGATGCGGGAGAGCAGGTCACTCTGTTTCCGGGCTTCCGCTTCGGTGCGGGACTGCATCTGGGAATGGAGGAAGAGGCCGGTGGCGGCGAGGAGGGCGCCGGCGAGACAGGCTGCGGCGAGGCGCGAGCGCCAGCCGGGGAGCCTGAGGAAGAGCAGGCAGACGGCGAGGAAGGGAAGGGCGAAGAGGGCGGTCCGGGTGGAGCAGGGGCCGAGGATCTGCCAGAGTGTGGCTCCGGCGATCAGGGCGGCGCAGCCCAGGCGGAGGGAGGGGCTCTGAAGTCCGGGGAGGCGGCAGAGCTGGAGCCAGGCGAAGGGGGCGGTGGCGGCAAGGGCGGCGGAGGTCCAGTTCGGGTTGGCGCCGAGGCCTTTGTCGTGATTGATGCGGCAATAGAGCATGCAGATCAGCCACCAGAGCGCAAGTGAACGCAGGCTCCAGCGTTTCAGCAGTTCGCGCTCCTCGGGAGTGAGCATCCATGCGGCGAGGGGGACTGCGGCGGCGGCGGCATATTCGAGGGACTGGGTCAGGGGGAGGGCGTAGGAGCCGCCGGCGCAGAGCAGGGTCGAGACCAGGATGGCGAGGAGCAGGGCCCATGCAGGATGTCGCAAGCTGGCGCGGTTCAGGGACAGTCGCGAGAAGACCAGGGCGAGCGAAAAGATGCCGAGTGCCGGAAGGATCGGGAAGGAGACTTGGAAGTAGGCTTCACGGAGGAATGGCTGCACCGGCTCGGCATCGGGATTGCCGAGCCAGGCGCGTTTCCATTCGGTGGCCTTGGCCGCCCATCCGTAGAGGAGCAGTGCGAGGGGATGATAGAGGAAAGGGGAGAGAGCGGCCAGGAGGACCCAGGCCTGTCCCCAGGGATTCTGCTTCACGGACGAGGGGGTTCCCATGGCTTTTTCCTTCTGGACTTTTCAGCCGTCCAGTATAAGCCGGGAAAGCTTGTCGGGTAGGCTCAGCGCTTCAATTCGGGATCGAGCCAGGCGCTCCAGGCGCCGCGATTGTCTTCGGCTTCGGCCCTGAGCACCAGCTGCCGCACTCCTTCGACCTTGACCGAGAACGCCTTGTCCGATCCCTCCTTGACCAGACCCGATTTCCAGATCTGCTTGCCATCGGCCCAAAGGCTGAAGCGGACCTTGCCGTAGCCGCCCTGGAGGATGCCGACGCGTCCGCTGAACGAGGTCCAGGCGCCGCCGAGATCGTAGCCGTGCTCGGCGTTGGCGTGGGCATAGAGGCCGTGCTTGGCTAGGCCGCCGGAGCCGATCAATGGCGAGCCGTCGGGCTTGCGGTCGAAGTGGACGCCGCCATAGCCGGTTCGTGCCGTGTCGGGAGCGGCATCGGAAAGCGCCAGGGTCTTGATCTCGACACTGGCCTCGGACGGCTTGGGCTTGCCGGCAGCGGAATCGGGCTGGGCGAGCCGGCGGAAGGTTTCCTGGAGGCGCGGGCTCAGGGCCGAGACCTCGGACGGATCTAGCCGGCCGGCCTTTTTCAATTTCCAGGCGGCTTCGAATTCGAGGCTGGCGAGTGCCTGGCTGACGTCGAGGTGCCCTTGGTCGTCGACGCGGGCGGGCAGGGAGAAGGCTTGGTCGCTCCACACCGAGGCGGTGGCGGCGCCGTTGGCGGCGACGGCGACGAAATGAAGCTCGGCATCGGCGTTGCGGCGGCCTTCCGGATGAGGGAGGAGGAGGGAGAAGCTGCCGTCGGCAAGCGGCACCGCAGCGGCGATCTCGGAGTCGTAATCGCCGTTGCCGGCGGGGTCGGCGTAGGCGATGACGGCGGTGAGAGGCAGGTTGGCGGCTACCTTGGCGGCCACTCGCAGCCCTTCGGGCCTGCTTTCCATCTTCCACTCGGAAAACTCGGCCATGACCCGAGTCTGCATCTGCTTGATCGAGCCGGAGAACTGGGGGTGCCCGGCGAGCTTGAGGGCATGAGGCAGGGAAAGGAAGCTGCCTTGGCTCTCTCCGCGCAGTTCCTCGCCGTAGGTGCGGTTGCCGCTGCCCATCAGGGCGGTGCCGCGGGCGGCGCGGCAGCCAGCGCACTCCTTGCAGTGGGGCAGGCCGAGGGCATGGCCGAGCTCGTGGCAGACGCCGCCGATGAAGATCGAGTTGTATTTGCCCAGAGAGATGCGGCCGTATTGACGATCGTGAAGGAATTGATCCTGGACCCCGAGATGGAGCGGATCCAGCAGGACCGAGTCGAGCTGCCAGGCGGTGCCGCCGCGGCTGTCGCCGGAGGCGTAGTAAGGGCTGTGGTGGCTCATCCGGCGTTTCTCAGGATCCCATTCGCTGAGATTGCAGAAAATCACCAGGGTATCCTTGCCGCCGTCGATCCCTTGCGCCTTCAGGGCTTCGATGCAGTCTTTGCGGATGGCGTCGCCGTCGCTGTGGTCCTCTTCGCTGCAGTCTTGCGACAGGAGGCGGCCCTTGGCGACGGTGATCTTCACCTGTCCGGGCGAGTCCTCCTCGAGCTTGATGCTGCGGCCGGGAAAGCCGTAGCTGTCCATTTCTGCGGCGTAGAAGGCCTGGATGTGCTTCAGAACCCGGCTGAGACGGGCTTGGAAGTCCGGAAGGGGATCGCGGTCGGCGGGGGTCCAATAGACGATGCGGAGCAGGCGTTCGCCTTTCTGTGCATCGGTTTCCTCCCAGTTCCGCAGCACTTCCCTGGCCCTGGCGAGATCGGCGAGCCCCGGCTCGCCGGGAAGCAGGTTCACCTTGACCGGCTCCGGAGGGGCCGCCGCGGTCTTGGGGGCGGGCACTTCAGTTTGCTGGGGTTGAGCGCAGGCGCTGAGGGTCAGGAGTCCGAGGGCGGCAAGAAGCTTTGTCATGGTGCGGTTCCGGTTTGCTGGGCCGCTTATGACAAGGGTTTTTTGCCGGAGTTCCGTCGTGGATCAGGGATTTTCCGGTGGCTTCGGCGCCGGTGCGGGGAGGCCGCTGCGGAGGCGTTTGAGATGTTCGTCCCATTCGATCGGCAGCAGGTATTTCTTGGCGCTGTTGCATTCTTTGCAGCACGGGACGATGTTGGACTTCGACGAGCTGCCGCCGCGGATCACCGGGACGATGTGGTCCATGCTGAGTTCGGCGGGAGGGAAGCGTTGTTGGCACCAGTGGCACTTGCCTTGGCCGCGCAGGTTCTTCCACCATTGCGAGTCGCGCAATTCCTTGGCTTTCGCCCGTTCGCGGCGGACAAAGTCGTCATCGGCGGCCTCGAAGGCGGAAAAGAAGCTCATGTGTGTGCTGCGTGTGGGCTGATTGTCGGGTCTTGGCGGCAAACTAGCATCGTCAGGGCGGAAAGCCAAGAACGGCTCCCGCGAGGGAGCCGTTCTTGCAGTCGAGTCGTCGGGGACTCAGGCGCGGCCGTAGCCGCCACGGCTGCCGCCGCGGTCGCCGCCGTAGCCGCCGCTGGAACGGCCGCCGTAGCCGCCGCCCGAACCGCCGCCATAGCCGCCGCCGCCGCCGTAGCCGCCGCTGGAGCGGCCGCCGCCGTAACCGCCGCCGCCGGAGCGGGGGCCGCGGGATTCGCCTTCGGGACGGCTTTCAGCCGCGTTGACGCGGATCTGACGGCCGTCGACGGTGGCGCCGTTCATTTTTTCGATCGCTTCGCGGGCCGATTCCTCGGAGCTGAAGGCGACGAAGCCGAAGCCGCGCGAGCGGCCGGTTTCGCGGTCGTTGATGACCTTGGCTTCGGTGAGGTCGCCGAAGGAGCCGAAGGCGGAACGCAGGCTTTCTTCGTTGGTGTCCCAGCTGAGGCCGCCGACAAACAGTTTAGTGGACATGATGAGTATCTCCATTGGGGTTTCTATTTCTTGCGATGCCTCAGCATATCCAGCAAATGTAGTAGCTTTCGGTGAGTCGCTTCGTCTCTGGCAATCAGGGTGATTGCCGGGGACGGCTTCAAGGCTATAGCGCAAATGATTTAATACAAGGAACTTGTTGAAAATCGGGAGAGTTGGCCTGAAAGGCCTCTAAAGGCTTGCGGGGCAAGCCACTGGGGCTTTCCGCAAGAGCTTCACTCGGCCGGCTGGGCTTCCTCTTCTCTTTCGGCGGCCCTTGCACTCGCCGGGAAATTGACCGGATCCCAGCTCCTGCCGAGCCAGAGAAGCTGGTCCTGCCAGCGCGGCGGGATGTCGAAAAGATAGTGGTTGGGCCGGCCCCATTTCGACTTGTGGTGGAAGTCGGAGGCGGCGGAGATCTTCAGCTCCATCCGCAAGGCGAGGCTGCCGAAGCGCTGCACGTCGGTGCCGCTGCCCTGGCCGCAGAGGATTTCGACCGCGTCGCCGCCCCATTCCTTGAAGGCCCGGAAGAAGCCGCGGCGCCCTTCGGTGCTGAAGCGGTAGCGGCCGGGATGCGCCATCACCGAGGTCGCTCCGGCTTCTTTCAGACGCGGCAGCAGATCGCGCAAGTCGATCCAGGTTTCCGGCACATGCGCCGGACGGCCGGGCTCCATCAGCTTGCCGATGGCGTCGTCGAAATCGGCGCAGAGGCCTTTGCGGATGAGGATCTGGGCGAGGTGGGGGCGTCCGATCGCCTCGGCCCGCGGCTGTTCGGCCAGGGCCTCGTCCCAGCTCACCGGAAAGCCGGCGGCGGTGAGCGCGGCGCAGAGGCCACGGGCCCGTTCGGCGCGGCTGTCGCCGGCAGCTTGCAGGAGGCGTTGGATACGCGGCTCGGCAGGGTCGAAATCGAGGGCGACGACATGGATCACCTGCCCCTGGTGGAGAGCGCTGAATTCGCAGCCGTTGAGGAAGCCCATGCCGAGCTCGGCCGCGGTGCTGCGGGCGAGCTCAAGGCCCTCGATCGAGTCGTGATCGGTGAGCGCCGCCACCCGCACGCCGCAACGGCGGAGATGACGCATCACCTCGTCCGGCGGCAGGGAGCCGTCGGAACAGTTCGAGTGACAATGCAGCTCGATGCCCGGACGATAAATGCCGCGGCTCACAAGGAGAGCAGGAGTTTTTCGAGCATGTCGCGGTACTTCAGGCAGTCGCTCTTGAGGATGAATTCATCCGCCTTGTGCGCTTGCGAAGTGAGGCCGGGGCCGAAGTTGAAACAGGGGACGCCGAGGGCGCTGAGCTGGGCCACGTCGGTCCACGCCTGCTTCGCTTCGACCGGAGCGGCGAGAAGCTCGACGGCGCGAGTGAAGAGCGGCGTCTCGATGACCTTGCCGGAGGGAGCGTCGTCGATCAGGCTGACCTCGAGATCGGGAACCTTCAGTCCGTTGATGAAGCCGGTGGCGTGGTCGAAGGCTTCTTGCGGACCCCGCACCGGAGCGTAGCGGAAGTTGACATTCGCCTCCCACCAACCGGGCAGCGAGGTGCGCCCGGGTTCGCAACGCTCCTCGGTGATCTGCAGGACGTCGAAGAAATCGCAACCGAAGACGCGATGCTTGACCGGAGCGAGCTGACTCATCGCCTGGATGAAGGGCAGCGCCTTGTAGAGGGCGTTGCTGCCGTTCCAGGGACGGGCCGAGTGGCAAGCCAGACCCTTCACCTTGACCCGCAGATGCAGCGAGCCGCAGCAGCCGATCTGGACGGTGTTGTCCGTGGGTTCGCCGACCACCGCGAGGTCGACGGCCTTGAACCACTCCGGCATGAATTGAATCAGATCATAGAGGCCGTTGTCGTGGATCGGCGTGCCTTCCTCGCGGCTGTAGATGAGCAGCGAGATGTTGCAGCCGATGGCGTCCTGATGCTGGGCGACGACATCCATGAAAGCGGCGACGGCGCCGAGCATGTCGGAGCCGCCGGGCCCGTGCAGTCGGTCACCTTCGTGGCGGACCGGGAACCATTGAGGGACGACATCGGAATGGCCGACCAGGACGACATGCGGACGCCCGGCCTTTTTGGGCAGCGAGATGATGAGCGAATCCTTGTGCTCAAGGATCTCCGCGCCGCGCAGGTTTTTGCCGGTCCAGTCGCGAAGGAACTTGACCTTTTCCTGTTCGTGGAAGGTGGGCGAAGGGATGGTGAGGAGTTGTTCGAGGAGCGGCAGCATGAGTGATCCTTTTTTTGCGTCGACCGCGAAGATAACCCGGAAGGAGCGGCGGCAAAGGGCTGGGAAATGATGTTGTGGCTCGATCACCCCGATCCCGAGAGGGAGCTTGCCTAGAGGATTAAGCTGCGCAACTTGTCAGCCCAGCTTGTGAAGATCCACGTCTCACCCATCGACAGCGGCGGCACCCGCTTCACATCCCATCCGGCTTCCAGCAAGCGGTCGCGCATCATGCCACTGCGCTCGCTATTGGAGGAGTGGATGAGCACCGGCGCAAACGGCGCCTGCTGCAGCAGGAAATCGACCAGCATCATGCCGTCGCCGAGCTCTTCCTTCGGATCGTAGAGATCGTGATCGAGCGAGAAGATGCAGGCTTCTTTGGGACGAGTCGAAAGCGCGGCGATCATCCGCGGCGCGGAATTCCAAATCTCCACTTCCAAGTCGAGTTCGCGGCAGACCTGCCGAAAAGCGGCTTGCCGTTCGAAGTTGTCTTCGAGGATGAGAATCTTCTTGAATGAGTTTGAACAGAGGCAGTGCAATCGCATCTCACTACTCTCATAATTGTACAGACTTCCACAGAAATCACATTTAATCCCCCAAGGCATTGAAAAGCTGATGAATTTCTTTCCTTTGAGCTTGTTCAGATGTTGATTTTTTGCATTTAAAGCTGCTTCCCAACCGAAGCTTCTTCCACATTTTGAACATTTCAAATCCGCCAGAACCTTCACCTTCAATCTCATTGATCGCGCGATCATGAATTCATCCCAAACCACAAAGGCGACAATTAAGAGCAGAATCAAAAGACAGACGTAAAGCATACATGGCCTCGGTGTTATGATCTGGCTTGAGAGTCCCGACGAAATTGCATGGTGACCAGCTAGAGCAGCTCAACATCGAAGCCGATGGCTTCCAATGATGCCTTGACTTCTCGCGCCTGCGTCGAGCTGGAAAACTGAAGTTCGACTTTCTGCCCATGAATCGCGGCATCGATGAGAGGCTTGACCTCTGCCAAGCCTCTTCCTTGGGCAGCCTTGAGGATTTTGATTGCTTGCAGCGACTCTACCTGGCGATTTCCAACGATGCTTATTCGGCAGCGCAATCCAAGTTCGTCCAGTGACTTCAGGTCTGCATAAGGATCGCCAGTGCGATTAAATGAGTCGACATACTGCTCCACGGCATAGCCAGATCCTGTCTCATAGATCTTGCCGCTTCGTTTGCAGACTAAAACCGGCCCGTGACCAATGGTTCCATCCATCGGGTCTCGGGTTTTCAAGAAAGTTCGGGTCTGATAGAAAAAGACAAAGCACTGCTCAAGGTCAAGGCTAAACTCGGGCAGGATCGCACAATCTGGCCGGCGACTCGCCAGCGCCTCTTCCACGTTCAGTTGAGCTTGTTTGAGATTCATCGCGTGAGCTTTCTTGGTTTTGGTTTGGGGCCGCTTTCGACCGTCCAGCCCGGCGGGACGCCGGGGCTCCCAGGGGAGCAAACTCGAGCTGGAAGCTCGAGCCACGTTTAGTCGCAGTCGCTCCAGCGCTTGCTGACGGCGCTGTCGACCTTGATCGGCACCTTGAGTTGCGGGGCCGCGGTGGCCAAAAGGGTGGTAATATTTGACTTCATCTGCATGAGTGTGAAGATCCTGTTTTTGCGTCGAGCACGAAAATAACCCGGAAGGAGCGGCGGCAAAGGGCGGCCCCCTCCCCTCCTCCGCAATTCCTTCACTCTGGACAGGGATCGCCTTCGGGATAGCTTGTCCCGGAATCAAACAAGCCTACAGGAATCGAGATGCTGATTGCTGCTGCCGACATCGGGGATCTTCCTCACGCCATCCAGCTCGCCTTGGTGCCAGCCTTTCTGCTGACTGCCATAAGCGGCATTCTCAATGTCATGACCGGCAGGTTGTCGCGCATCATCGATCGCGGCCGCGGCCTGGTCGAGAACCCCGGCATGACGAATCAGACCTCCGAAGAGATCCAGAACGAGCTCCGAACCTTGGAAAAGCGTCGTCATCTCGCCAGCATCGCGATCACCGCTTCGACCTTTTCGGCCCTGCTGGTCTGCGCCGTCATTCCGGTTCTCTTTCTCGAAGTGCTCTTCGCCTTTGCCCTGAAAACCGTCATCGCCATGCTCTTCATCATCTCCACCTTGGCCCTGGTGCTGGGGCTGGCCTATTTCCTCCGCGAAGTGCATCTCGCGACCAAGTCCATCCGATTTCCGGTCGACAAAGCTGCGGATTGATTGAAGCGGAGCCCTTGCAGAGCCCATCTCTGGAGTTAGACTCAGAGCCTTGTTCGGAATGTAGCGCAGCCCGGTAGCGCGTTTGGTTTGGGACCAAAAAGTCGAGAGTTCGAATCTCTCCATTCCGACCAGTCTTTTTCTGACGGTGCCGCTGAAATCAGCGGTGCCGTTTCAATTGCCGCTGAATTCACTCCGCCTTCCAACCGCCACCGAGGGCCTTTGCGAGGGCGATCGAGGCCTGGGCCTGGTCGCGGCGGCTGGCTTCGAGGCGGCGCAGGGCGGCGCCGTGTTCTTGCGCCAGGCGCAAGGCGGGGCTGGGGTCGCTGAGGCCGCTGGCCTGACGGGCGGTCTCGCGACGGACCCGGGACAGGGCGGCGGCGGCATCGGATTCGGCGGCAAGGCGGCGGCGACGCTGCTCTTCGACTGCGACAAGGGCGTCTTCGACTTCGCGCAGGGCGCGGCGCCAGGTCTCCTCCCAGTCCGCTTCGGCTGCTCTGGCGCGGGCACCGGCGGCGTCGACGCGGCGATGGAGGGAGCTGCGGTTGAAGAGCTGCCAGCGAAGGCTGGGGCCGAGCGACCAGACGTCGGCGCTGGATTTTTTCAGGTCGCCGAAATTCATCGCTTCGCGGCCAAGGCTGCCGGTGAGGCTGAACTGCGGGTAGAGCTCGGCCTCGGCGACTCCCTGCTGCGCCAAGGCGGAGCGCAGGCGGGCTTCGGCAGCGAGGACGTCGGGACGGCGGCGCAGCAGGCTGGCGGGCACGCCGGCGGGGAAGACCGGGATCTCGCCGTCGAGGTTGGCGAGCTGTAGCGGGGGGAGCTCCGTCGTCGCGCACAGCTGCATCAAGGCATGCCGGGCTTGCGCCAGGCGCAAGCGCAGTGTGGCGGCTTCCCCCTCGAGGGCGGCGAGACGGCGGCGGGCGTCGAGCAGGCCGGACTCGTCGTTCAGGCCGGCGTCGAAGCGTGACTGGGCGAGGGCGATGAGCTCCTTTTCCCGTCCCAGGTCGATCTCAGTCTCGGCGAGTTCGACGGCGGCGCTGCGCTGGTCGAAATACAGGCGGCCGATCTCGGCGACGAGGGCGTGGCGGGCTGCGGCTTCATCGGCGGCGCTGCCCCCGGCGCGGGCGGCGGCGTCCTGTTCGATCCGCAAGGCGGCGCCCCAGAGGTCGAGATCCCAGCTGAAGTCGAAGGCGCCGCTCCAGGTGTTCATCGGCGTCGGCATGCGGAAGGCCTTCTCCTGGGAGTTTCCTTGGCGGGTGAAGCCGGCCCGGGCGCCGATCACGGGTTCGCCGCGAGCGTCCAGCGACGCGGCTTCGCAGCGGGCCGCCAAGACCCTCTGCGCCGCCGCCCGCAGGCCGGGATTGTCCCGCAGGCCGAGCTCGATCAGGACGCTTAGCTCGGGTTCGCGGAAGCTCCGCCACCACTCCCGCTCGAGCTCGCCCGTGCTTGCGCCCGCCGCATATTTCTCCGGCACCAACAAGGCGGGCGGCGCAAGCTCGGGATCGGGGCCGACGGCGCAGGAGTTGAGCAGGAGAAGCGGCGCAATGCAAGCGAGAGCGCGGCGCCGAGCCGGGGGGCTGAAAACTCCCTCACTCCCTTGCCCCCTTACTCCCTGCTCCTTCATTTCGCCACCTCGATGCTGACGTCGACCTGCTGGCCGGGGCGGACCGGGAATTTCGCCGGGTCGACCGCGAAAATCAGTTGGATGACACGGGTGTCGATGCGTTCGGCGCTATCGCCGCTGAGGTTGCTTTTGGGCACCACCAGCGACTCGATGCGGACGAATTCGAGCGGCGCGAAGATGTTGCGGTTGCCGCGGGTCGTGGCGGTGGCGCGGGCGCCTTCGCTCAGGCGCCAGGCTTCGGATTCGTCGATGTCGACGCGGATGTGGAGGCGGCGGGTGTCGCCGAAAGAGAGCAGCGGCTTGTTCGCCGGCAGGGCCGGTGCGAGTTCGCCGGGGTGGGCGTAGAGGCGCAGCACCTGGCCCTCGAAGGGGGCGCGGATCTCAAGGCGTTCGAGTTCGACCCGGGCAGCGGCGGCTTCGGCTTCGGCGGCGACGATCCGGGACTGGCTCGAAGCCAAGGCGGCGCGGGCTTGGGCGAGGCGGGCCTGGCTGATTTCGAGATCGGCCTTCCAGGCACCGGCCTGGAGCAGCTTGAGGCGGGCGGCAGCTTCGTCGCGGCGGGCGCTCGCGGCCGAGGAGGCGAACTTGGCTTGCGCCAGCTCGTCAGCGGCGACCGCCCGGGCGTCCTTCACCGCTTCCAACCGGGCGAACCGCTGGGCCCGCTCCGCCGCCTCGGCCTCGGCGGCGCGAAGCTGGGCCAAGACGCCGGGCAATTCCTCTGGGCGCGGCAGGGCGTTCTGACGTCCCAGCTCGGCCTCGGCGGTGGCGAGGGCGGCCTCGGCCTCGGCCAGGGCGGCACGGCTGACCCCAAGCTGCGCCTCGGCCCGCTTCAAGGCCGCCGCCTCGCGGCGGGAGTCGAGGCGAAGCAGAGGGGCGCCGGCGCTGACGCGATCGCCCACCTTGACCAGGACGGCTTCGATCAGGCCGGAAACCGGCGAGGCGATCGCCACGACTTCGGAAGCAGGCTCAACCATTCCGGTTCCGGCGACAAAACGCTCATAAGGCGCGGCGGGCGGCGGCGCACTCGGCGGCAGCGCCAGCGGCTCGTCCTTCGGCTTCGAGCTGAGCAGGGCAAAGCCGAGGCCGGCCAGGGCGAGCAGAGGCAGGGCGGTGCGGAGAAACATATGAGCTCCAGGGTTTAAAGTTTAAGGTTTAAAGCTGAGGACTCGAGCGAGATCGCATCGTTCATCTTCATTCTCCCAATTGTGTCTCAACTGTGTCCCAGTCGTGTCCCGGTTAAAATCCCTTCCACCCGTCCATCGGAAAGCGTCGCGGTGATATCGGCGTGGTGGAGGATGCGGGCGTCGTGGGTGACGATGATCAGGCTGCGGCCGTCGCGGAGGGCAAGGTCGCGGAGGATTTCCATCACCTGTTCGCCGGTCTTGTGGTCGAGGGCGCTGGTGGGTTCGTCGCAGACGATGAGATCGGGTTGATGGATGAGGGCGCGGGCGATGGCGACGCGCTGCTGCTGGCCGCCGGACATGTCGCGGGGGGATTTGCGGCGTTGATCGGCGAGGCCGACGCGGTCGAGGAGTTCATCGGCGCGGGCGATGGCGGTCTTGCGGTCGAGGCCGTTGAGGATGGCCGGAATGCTGACGTTTTCGGCGGCGTCGAGAGCAGGGATGAGGTTGAAGGCCTGGAAGACGAAGCCGATGCGGCGGCGGCGGAAAAGGGTCCGTCCGGCTTCATCCATCCGGTCGAGATCTTGATCGAGGACCTTGAGGCTGCCGGCGTCGTGGTTGAGGATCCCGGCGATCACCGACAGGAGGGTGGTCTTGCCGCATCCCGAGGGCCCGACCAACATGGTCAAGGAGCCGCGCGGCAGCTCCAGGTCGATGCCGCGCAAGGCGTGGGTTTCGCCCCCGCCGCTGCGGAAGATCTTGGTCAGTCCTTGGACTTGAAGGGAGTGCTGCATGGGGAACCGGGGGAGTGAGGAGTGAGGAGTGAGGAGTGAGGAGTGAGGAGTGAGGAGTGAGGAGTGAGGAGTGAGGAGTGAGGAGTGAGGAGTGAGGGAGTGGCGTGGCGAACCTGAGTCACTGAGTCTTGAGTTACTGCGTCCTTAATTCTTAACTCTTAATTCTTAACTCTTAACTCTTAATTCTTAACTCTTAATTCTTAACTCTTAATTCTTAACTCTTAATTCTTAAACACCACTGCCGCTTCCAGTTTCAGGACGCTGCGGAGGGAGAGTGCCGCGGCGAAGCAGACGATGAGGAAGATGGCGCTGGCGGTGGCAAGGAGGAGCCAGGGGGGCAAGAACCAGCCGAGGTCGCCGCGCGAGGCTTTGACCCCGACAACCCCGAAGACCGAGGCGGCACCGACGCCGAGGCCGTAGCCGAGGCAGCCGACGCTGGCGGCCTGGATCATCACCATCTTCACCAAGGTGCCCCGAGAGGCGCCCATCGCCTTGAGGGCACCGAAATATTTCAGGTTGTCCTGGGTGAACTGCAGGAAGAGCATCCCGGCGATGGCGGTGCCGACGATGAAGCCGAGAATCACTGCGGTGCCGAAGTTGATCGCGATGCCGGTGTTGTAGATGAAGAAATTCGAGCACTCGACCGCGAAGTCTTCGCGAGTCCGGGCCTTGAGTCCGGTATCCTCTTCGATGCGGTGGCAAAGGCTCGCGAGTTCAGCTTCCGGCTTCGGTTCGACCAGGATGTAGGAGAGGCTGCGGCGGGACGGCGGAGCCCAGCTCTTGGCCCGGGCGGCGGTCGTGTAGACGTAGGAGCCGAAGAAGATCGCCTTGTTGGCCTTGACGAAGCCGGCGACGACGGCGCGATGATCATTGATCTCGAAGCTGTCGCCGATCTTGAGGGTGCATCCCGCCCGGGCGAATTTCGCCGCCCCGGTGACGTCGAGAAAGACCGCGCCGTCCTGGCGCAGATCCTCGACCCGCCCTTCGACGATTGGCGGCAGGCCGGTCCAGCTCTGGTCGTCGATGCCCATCAAGAGGCAGGCGCGGCGAAGGCCGCCGCCGAGGTTGCACTCCAGCGGAGTGCGCAAATGTTCGACCGCCCAGGCGACGCCTTGGACGCCGCGAACCCGGTCGAGCGCGGTGTCGTTCATCGCCCGGACGCCGCTGATGTCGATCGATTCCTGGGCCGGATCCATCACCCAGATCTTCGCCGTCGGCGCGTCGTCGACGGCGCCGTGGGCGAAGCTCAGCAGGCCGAGGAAGATGGCGCCTTGCTGGGTGATGATCAGGGCGGCGAAGCCGATGCCCAGGACCAGCCCAAGGAAGCGGATCCGGTCGGCGAAGAGGATCTTGAGGGCGTAGGCAATCATTTGCGGGTTTTAGGGGTTTTAGGGGTTTTAGAGGGAGTGGGGGCGGCGGGTGGCGAGGTTTGCGGGAGACGCAAAGGCGCCACTTGAGCTACTTTGAACTTTAAACTTTGAACTCTGAACTCCTGAACTGAGGGAGTGGGGCTCGCGGCGAAGCCGTCGAGAAGACTGTCGAGCATCAGCTCGCTGCGAGCTTCGAAGGAGCACCAGGGCAGCCAAGGATCGTTGCCTTTGTCGAGCTCAAGGGCGATGACGCCGTGCAGGCCGGCCCAAAGGACTTGGGCAAGGAGATGGGGGGCAAGGTCGCGGCGGAGCCGGCCTTCCGCCTGGGCGGCGCTGAGGGTCGCGGCGAGGAGGGCGTAGCCGTCCTGGCTGGGATCGCCGTGGATGTCGCGGTGTGTCGCCTTCAAGGACTGCGCCTGCTCGTTGCTCAGCGGCGTCATGAAGAGAAGGCGATAGTGATGCGGCTGGCGCTGGGCAAAACGCAGATAGGCGCCGCAGATCGCACGGAGACGAATCAGCGCGTCGCCCCCTTCCAGAGCCGCGAGGAAGTCGCCCTGCAATTCCTGGAAGTCGTGGTGGCAGACCTGGTTGATCAAGTCCTCCTTGTCGCGGAAATGACGATACAAGGCGGTGGCGCTGCAGCCCAGCTCGGCGGCGATCCGCCGCATCGTCACCCGCTCCATCCCTTCGGTGATGAAAAGGCGGCGGGCGACATCGAGGATGCCGTCGCGCAAGGTGTCGTTGGCTCGCTTCGTCACGCTCAAAACTCCCTGGAGGCCCGGTGTGCGGTGACTAGTTAACACCGTTAACGGCGAAAGACAAGGCCGGCCTTTTTGCGCTTGGCGCAAGAAGAAGCGCCCCGTCGGGGAGACGGGGCGCTTCTCGGCATTTGGCGGCGGGCTTCAGATCAGCGAGGTTTTCTCGTCGAAGCCGAAAATGATGTTGAAGCATTGGACCGCCTGGCCGGCGGCGCCTTTGGTGAGGTTGTCGATCGCCGAGGACAAGATGAGCTTGCCGGTGTGGGGGTCGAGCACCGCGCCGAACTCGCAGGTGTTGGTGAGGGTGACGTTTTTGGTGTCGGCGAGTTTGCCGGGAGGGAGGATGCGGACGAAGGGTTCCTTGCCGTAGGCGGCTTTCCAGCAGGCCTGCACCGCTTCGATGGTGCAGCCGGGGGCGGCGTCGACGACGATGGTCGAGTGGATGCCGCGGTTGACCGGCACCAGGTGGGGGATGAAGTTGATCTTGACTTCCGCCAGGCCGGCCTGCTCCGCCAGTTCCTGCTCGATCTCGGGCAGGTGGCGGTGGCCGCTGACGCCATAGGGGCGGCAGCTCTCGTTGCATTCCGGGAAGATATATTCCAGGGCGACCTTGCGGCCGGCGCCGGAGACGCCGCTCATGCTCGAGCAGACAATGCCGGCGGAGCTGACCAGCCCGGCCTTGAGCAGGGGCGCCAGAGGCAGGACGATCGAGGTCGGATAGCATCCGGGGCAGGCGATCAAGTCGGCCTTGCGAATCGCCTCGCGCTTGCGCTCGGGAGCGCCATAGACACTTGCGGCGAGCAGGGCCGGCGAGGGGTGATCCTCCTTGTAGTACTTCTTGTACTGAGCCTGCGATTTGAGGCGGAAGTCGGCCGACAGGTCGATGATCTTGACCCCGGCTTCCATCAGGGGGATGGCGAACTCCGCCGCCAGACCATGAGGCAAAGCCAGGAAGGCCGCCTGGGCGGTCTTGGCGATGGACGCGACGTCGGGCGCCGAGAACTTCAGGCCGCTGCCGCCGAAACGGGGGAAGACTTCCGACACCGGCTGGCCGTCGTATTGACGCGAGGTGATGGTGCTGATCTCGACGTCGGGGTGACGGGTGAGCAGGCGAAGCAATTCTTCGCCGCTATAACCGGAGGCGCCGACGATGGCGACTTTGACTTTCGGGTGAGACATGAGGGCTCCTTTCGGCTGTTGCATCTGTGAATGAAATCGCGCGGAAATTAACCCGCCTTCCCGGGAATCCGCCCCCTGCCGCCGGCGCTTTGATGAAAAATTCTGTCAATTCCGCCGCTCCTCCACTGAGCTTGTTGACTACGATGAACAGCCCTGTTAGCAAAAGTCGAAGACCATCTGCCAGCCCGTGATTGCAACCCGCTCATCGAAGCCGGCCTCGCCAAACTGCCCGCCGGCACCTTCGCCGCCGGTAAAGCCGATGGCTCCGCCACTCTCGTCATTAACCCCAACGGCGAAATCGCCGTCTCCATCGCCGACGGCGCCGGACGCACTCTCATCCAATTCCAGGCCGGCAAAGCCAACTAAGATCCAAGGAAACCTCACCCATGCTTCACCGATTCACCCTCTTCGCAGCGCTCCTCGGCCTCGGCCTGAGCAGCCGCGCCGATGAACCCGATTACTCCCAGTACGAAATCAAAACCTGGTCCACCGCCACCCACGACGTCATGGTCGGCGGCATCCTCGAGTCCAGCCAGACCGACGCCCTCGGCAACACCAACAAGTCGCGCTCCGACGCCGCCGGACGCACCCGCATCTCCATCGACGCCGACGGCAACCAATCGACCGCCAAGTTCGACGCCAATGGCAACCTGGTCGAATCCCGCGACGCCCTGAACCACGGCCAGAACTGCTCCTACGACGCCCTCAACCAGCCGGCCGGATAATCCGGCTCTTTTCTCTTGCGCTCGCTCCGATTCAACTGTCAGGTTTTTCGTAGACAAATGTAAAACGGGTCGTTACGACCCCGCCGACACCCAGGAGCAAGCCGAAGGCAAATCCCGCACCACCACCTACAACGCCTCCGGCGCAGTAGCGACCCAGACCGACACCAAGGGCGCAGTCACCACCAACGCCTACAACCTCCGCGATCAACTCACCTCGATCACCGAACGCGCCACTGGCGTTGTCACCTTCGCCTACGATGCCAAAGGCCAGCGGACTTCCGTCACCGACCAGCTCGGCAAAGTCACTTCCTACCAGTTCAACCCCCGCGGCGAACTGGTCAAGACCATCAACGCCGACGCCTCGGTTGATGAAACCGTCTTCGACGCCCTCGGACGCAAGGCCAAGATCATCCACCCCGGCGGCAACAGTGCGGTGATGAGCTACGACCTCACCTCGCGCCTCCTCAGCAGGAGCTACTTCGCCGCCGGTTCCGGCATCGCCGAATCCACCGACAGCTTCACCTACGACCTCGCCTCCCGCCCGGTCACTGCCAACAACGCCGACGCCTTGATCAGCTACGCCTACGACTCTATCGGTCGCCGCAGCTCTTTGACCCAGACCGTCGACGGCCTTGCCAAAACCGTGAACTTCGTCTATGATGCTGCCAACCGCCTCCTCTCCCGCAGCCCCGAGGGCCTCGCCGTGGAATCCCGCACCTTCACCAACCGTGGTAAGCTCGCCTCCGTTAGCCTGGGAGCCCCGCATGCCGATGCGGGCCTAGTTGCTTCTATGCCGTGCCCCTCTAAGCCCGCCCCCGGAATAAGAGAGTAGGGTAGCACCCGCAGCCAGCACCCCACGGAATCGCCCATGAGCAACAAACCTCGTCCCAGAATCAATCATCCACTTAATGGTGCGGTGTAAATATGTCTAGAAACAAACTCGCACTATTAACGATGTTTTCAGCGCTTGTTTCATGTAAAGATGAAACCGTCGATATTGCCAGAGAAATATCTGGCTCCGGGAATATAGACTTTCAATCCATTCGAATAAAAATATCTAATTCAAGGTCAGATATTTCTGAAGAAAGCCGCGTGCTACTGCTGGATGCAATTTGCGAAAATTTATTAATTACACCTTGTGAGCACGACAAAATTAATGAGGCAATTAATTTTTATGAACTCCTTAAATGGCATGAATTGGATCAGAGAATTACAGAATTTCTAAAGGCTAACAAGGAAAACCTTAGCCAAAAAAAACTGTTTACTACGGGTGGTGAGACAAGTTTTTATTTATTTTACATGTTTCGAATGAAGGTGTTGCGGGAACAGGACTTATGACGGTCAGACCTTCATAACAAGTGGGCAATAGGGGACAGGCCCCTATTAGGACAGCATGATGTGTCTATTGGACCCTAGGTGCCAGGCACCTTTTGGGGCCCTCCACCCCCGGAATTCACGACACCTATCCAGTCTATTTTTGCGAAAGCCGCAGGACTTCGCAGCATTTTGCGCCAATTGACTGCCGTCCGCGAGGAGAATTCCGACGCAGCTCCCAGTTTTTTGCCAAGGTTCTTCACCTCATCCTGCACATCCCGCACTTCCGGCATCACACTATCAAACTACCGCTTCTCTTCTGGGCGCGTTGGCCATCCGCAACACAGTTAG
>JBDKFG010000072.1:0-25887 GCA_039798785.1 Verrucomicrobiota bacterium
CAACTTCGCCGAAGTTGGATATTTCTCCCATCCAAAAAGAGGCTCCAAAATGTTAGATCCATACTCTTTGGGCTGCAATTCGGCTTCGGAATCCAGGTTGAATTCAAAGTCATTCGCCCCGCCGTCACCGGCGGGGCGTCTTCCGTCACCCAAGGATTTCCTTCAGGCTCTGGCCGGGGGCGAAGGTGCGGCCATTGGGCCAGGGGGCTTGCTGAGCTCCGGCGCTCCAGCGGCTGAGGCGGTAGATCATGGCGAAGTCGAAGCTGACGGCGGCGCCGCCCTGGCCGCCGACCACTTCGGAGCCGCGCATGACGTTGTCCATCATGCGGCCGGGGTGGAGGAGGTGGTAGGGATTGCGCTCGACTTCACCGGTGTGGGCGGCGAGCGCGGCGATGGTCAGCGCTTCCTGTTCGGCGCTGACGCCGATCAGCAGGTTGGGGCCGTTCATGGCGTGCCAGAACTCGGTTTCGAGGATGGAGGTCTTGAAGCTCGGATCGCGCTGGCTGGCGAGCTTGAGGGCATCCATGCCGAGGTGATGGACGCCGATATGGGTCGAGTTGAAGTCGTCGTCATGCGGGAAGGTCACCAGGGCCGGGCGCTCGGCGAGGAGGAAGGCGGCGGTCTCTTCGACCTTTTTCTGCCAATCAGCCGGATCGGCGAGGCGGCTTTTCGGATTGACCTTGTCGAAGCCACGACCTTGATTAGGCACTTCGTTGCGGAAGCCGAGGATGGCGCAGGCGTCGCGCAGTTCGGCGAGGCGTCCGTCCTTGCGGGCGGCATTGGAGCCGAGAGTGACGGCGTAGTTGACGATTTCGCAGCCGATCTCCTCCTGGAGGCGGAGAGGCAGGGCGGCCATGACGCATTCGTCGTCGGGGTGAGGCGAGAGGATGAGCACTTTGGCTCCTTTGCCGTTGGAGCGGACTGTGTCGGCGCCGCCGAGCGGGAGCTTATGGCCTTTGCGGATCAGTTCGACACCGGACTGGACGAAATCGAGATAGGCGGCGGCATGGTTTTTCACGGGGCATTTCCTCGGATTAGGCATTGGGGATGAGAGAGGTTCCAGATGGCGCGGAGGAGGACCTGGGAGCTGACCTGGAGGGAGGCGGGACTGAGTTTGTCGAGCGTATCGTCTTCGGTGTGCCACCAGGAGTTGCGGGGGCCGTAGTCGAGGTCGATGATGTCGAGGGCCGGGATTCCGGCTTCGAGCCAGGGTTTGTGGTCGTCAGTCATCTCTTCGCTGCCGGCCGGCTCGAAGAAGGCTTCGCTGTTGTTGGCGGCGGCGCAGGCGGCGAGGAGATCCTGCAGTTGCGGGGTGCCGTGGAAGCGGGCGTTGAGATGGATGTCTCCGATCATGTCGAAATTCACCATCGCCTTGACTTCGGCGAGGCGGCCGGACTGGCGGAACTTGCGAACTTGGTGGTAGGAGCCGAAGAGGCCGTCGCCTTCGCCTTCGGTGAAGGCGACTTCGGCCTCTTCGCCGTCGTAGAAGGTGAAGAGGAGGGAGCGGCGCGAGCTCCATTTCGCCTTGTCGGCGGCGATGATCTCCATCAGGTGGAGCAGGGCTGCGGTGGAGGAGCCACCGTCGTTGGCGCCGGTGAACTTCGGCATGGCGGCGATCTTCTTGGTGTCGTAATGGCTGCCGATGACGATCAGGCCGGGTTCCTTGCCGGGCAGGAGGCATTCGACGTTGACGAAGACGCGTTCGGCGCGGCCGCGTGGCTGGGACCAGCGGTCGAGCGTGACCGAGTAGCCGAGGGAGCTGGCTCGGGCGGCGATGTCTTCATGCGCTTTTTTCCAGGCTGCCGAGCCGGCGACGCGGGGGCCGGCGGCGATGTGGTGGCCGACAAGCTTGTAGATCGCCTGGCCGTCGATCCGCTCCAGGCCGGGAGGGCGGGCGTCCGGGTGCTTCAGGTCGGGTGGGGGTGGCGGCTGGCAGGCGAGGAGGAGAAGGAGAGCGAAAGTTGAAAGCTTGAAAGGTTGAGAAGTTGCAAGGCGGGGGGCAAGACGGCGGAGCGCAAAAGTTGAAAGGCGAGCGGCAAGACGAGTCATCCCCGGCAATTGCTCGAGAGCGAACCTTTCAAGCTTTGAACCTTTCAAGCTTTCAACCTCTGACTTATTCATTTTCGATCTTGATGCCCTTGCGCTGCCAGGTCGGGATGTCGAGGTTCTGGCCGTTCCAGAGCGTCGGCTTGAGGGACTTTGAGAAGGCTCCGGCGCTGAGTTCCTGGAGTTTGAATTCGCCCTGGAGGTTGTCTCCCGACTCATGCAGGCCGCTGCGGCTGGCGTGAGTCTTGTGGCGGCGGGGCGGGTGGTTTTTCGGCGGGTGGGCGCCGGCGATCCGTCCTTTGGCGTAGCGGATGAGGAGCAGCACCGCCTGGACGCTGCCGCTCTGGTTCTGCGACGACAATCCGACGACGATCTCGGCCTGGGGATTGATCATCGCCTTGATCGCGGAGATGCAGGCGTTGGCGCTGGACATCGGCAGGTCCGATGCGGCGCTGAGGGAGAGCAGGGCGGCATCGCAGGTCTGAAGCTGTTCCGAACCGGCGAGCATGGGGAAGGCCTTGAGCTCGGCGGCGAGGCGGGTGCTCATCCCTTCGCCGGCGGCGGCGGCGATGGCGATGCGGCATTCGGCGTCGCGCTTGCGCAGCAGGGTGCGGAGGTGGCTGAAGTCGACCGGCATGGCGCCGCCACCGCGGCTGATCGCGACCAGGGCTCCGATCGATTCGGCTATCGCCTCGTCGACCTGGCGGAAGGCGTCAGCGACGCTGCCGCCGAGGCTCTGGAAGAGGGCGTCTCCCTCGAGGCAGACCACCGCGTCTGCGGTGTCGCGCAGCTGCTCAAGGCAGCGTTCGGCGTTCTTTCGCCGCAGGTTGCCTTCGTTCTGGAAGGGGCGGGTGCAGACGAAGAGGCTGGCGATGCCGGCGTCCTTCAAGGCTCTTGACAGGCTCGGGGCGCCGCCGCAAGCGGTGCCGCCGCCGAGGGGGGCGACGATGATGACGAGGCGGCTGCCGCGGCAGTAGTCGAGCACCGCCGTGCCGGCCTGGGCATAGCCTTTCTCGCCGAGAAGGGCGTCGCCGCCGGTGCCATCGGGGCATTTGTCTCCGAGGAGGAATCGCCGGCCGATGCCACTGGCTTCGAGGTCGCGGCCGCAGGTGTCGGCTGCTGCGAGATCGAGTCCGGCTCCGCGGCCGGCCTGCTGGAAGGCTTTCAGGATTTTCCCGCCGGCGCCGCCGAGGGCGAGCAGTGCGATCCGTTGATTCTGGCTCATTGACATGGCTCCCTAAGTGTTGCGCTAAAGTAGCAAGTCGGCAGGGGGACGCCAGCCACGGGAAGCCTGATTCCGGGGAAAAAGCGGCGGCTTCCGGGGGGCTGGAGCGGCCCCACTCCCGCCAAAGCGGGTTATTGTGGAGTCAAAGCCGAGAACCGAATGTCGAAACCGTCCTCACGCAGCCCGCTCTTCCTCGCCATCGCCCTGCTCTTCAGCATCGGCGCCCTCTTCGTTCTCATCCGTCAGAAGCCTCACGCCGAGACTCTCCCCGCCGCAGCCGGCAAGCTTTCGCCGAAGCGGCTCGCCCAGGTTGACGCCCTCCTCAGGCGCGGCGAAACCCATGCCGCTCTGATCCGGATCGAGGCTGCCCGCGAAGATGCCCATCCGGAATTCCTCGCCAGCCGGATCCGCTGCCTGGTCGATACCGGAAGACTCGATGAGGCCGCTGCCTGTCTCGATCAGGAGAAGGCCAGACCCAACCATCCCGCCTTGGTCCACGCCCGCATCCAGCTGCAGCTCGGCCGCCGCGACTTCCCGGGCCTTGAGCGCAGCGCCGCCCTGCTGCGGCTGACTCAGCCTAGCGACTGCCGCACCATGGCTGTCGAAGCCTTGCGCGCCTGTCTCAAAGGCGACAGCCTCGCGACGATGCGGATCCTCGATCTTCTGCGGCAGGTCGCCGGACCGGAACTGCACCTCGTCTTGCCGCCGAGCTTCCTCCAGGCCTTCCGCAGCATCCCCTCCTTCCCCTCCTGGGAGCGGGCTCACCTCGCGGCCGCCGCGCCATGAGCCGGATCAGGATCCTCCGCCAGGAAGTCGCCAACCGCATCGCCGCCGGGGAAGTGGTCGAACGTCCCGCTTCGGTCCTTAAGGAATTGGTCGACAATTCCGTCGACGCCGGCGCCACCCGCATCGCGGTCACCGTCGAAGGTGCCGGGGTCGCCCTGCTCCAGGTCGCCGACAACGGCTGCGGCATGGACGCCGACGACGCGCTGCAATGCCTGGAGCAGCACGCCACCTCGAAGATCAGCGAATTCGAGGATCTCGAAAAACTCCTCACCTGCGGATTCCGCGGAGAGGCCATCCCTTCCATCGCCTCGGTGTCGCGCTTCACCATCGTCACCCGACCCCACGACGCCCTTGAGGGCAGCAAGGTGGTGGTCGAGGGCGGAACGGTGCGCGAAGTCTCTGGCTGCGGCTGCCCTCCCGGCACCACCATGAGCGTCCGCCAGCTCTTCTACAACGTCCCGGCCCGCCGCAAGTTCCTCCGCTCGCCGGAGACCGAGGAAGGCCACATCGTCGAGCAGCTCCACCTCCTCGCCCTGTCCCGCCAGGACATCCATTTCACCCTCAGCCTTGACGGTCGCCAGGTCCTCAACCTGCCGCCCGGCGACGACCTGCGGCAGCGTGCCGCCGAGCTCTATGGGCGCGACACGGTGAAGGACATGCTGCCGGTGGCCTGGTCGGAAGAGGGCATCGCCGTCTCCGGGCTGATCTCGCGACCCGGGGTGCACCGCTCGACCCGCAAGGAGCAGCGCAGCTTCGTCAACCGCCGCCCGGTCGACTCCCCCGTCCTCAGCAGCGCTTTGCGCGAAGCCTACGATTCGCTGGTGCCCAAAGGGCGCTATCCGCCGGCACTGGTCTTCGTCTCCCTCGCCCCCGAACGGGTCGACTTCAACGTTCATCCGGCCAAGCGAGAGATCCGCTTCCGCGAGGCTCCGGCGGTGCAGCGCGTCGTCCTCGCCGCCCTGCAGCAGGCCCTGCGCGGCATCGCCGGGGCGGCCATTTTGCAGCCACCTTCATTCCTGCTGCCGCATAGCGCCGATTCTGTCCGGCCGAAACTCAGCTTCGCCCCGGCGAATGCGCCCGCCGCAACGCCTGAAGCCTCCGCAACGCCTGAGGCCGCCGCAACGCCGGCGAATGCACCCGCCGCAACGCCTGAGGCCGCCGCAATGCCGTCGGCTCCTGCCAGTCCCATCGGCTCCATTCGTCCCCTAGGTCCCAGTGCCCCTCCCCCGCCTGCTCCCGCCCACGGCCTCGCTCCCACCCACGGCCTCGCTCCCGCCCACGGCCTCGCTCCCGCCCACGGCCTCGCTCCCGCCCACGGCCTCGCTCCCGCCCACGGCCTCACCCGCTTGCGGCTGCTCGGGCCGGTGCGGGACCGCTATGTCGCCGCGGTGGGGGAAGGGGGACTGGTGCTGATCTCCCTGCAGGCGGCGCGTGAGCGCATCCTCTTCGAGCGGCTTCTGGCCAGCGCCAAGACTCGGCAGGTTAGCCAGCAGCCCTTGCTGATTCCCATCACCCTGGAAGTCCCTGCCGCCGATTCCGCCCTTCTCAAGCGCGCCGGCGACACCCTCGCCTCTCTGGGTTTTGACATCTCGCCCTTCGGCGGCAACACCTGGCTGCTTGCCGCCGTGCCCGCCTGCTACCCGCAGGAAAACCTCCTTGCCATCTTCCGCAACCTCGTCGACGATCTTCGCGACAACCCCGATTCCAGCGCCCGTCGCGGGGTCTTGGACGAACCGCTCGCAGCCTCGGCCGCCCGCGCCGCCGCCCGCGCTCATCAGCCCTTGGACGAGCTTTCCCTCAGAATGCTCGTGCAGGAGCTGGACCGTTGCGAACTTCCTTATGCCGCTCCGGACGGCCGTCCCGTACTCGTCCATCTGTCCGACGCTGAACTGGCCCGGCGCTTCGGTCGTTGACACTGTCCCAAAATCCTTGAGTTCTCGTGTGGCCAAAAATCCCGGCGCCCCGCGCAATCTTGTCGGCCGCCTTTATCTTGCAGAGGTCAGCAAGGGCGGTATCCGAAGATGAGTGATTCGAACTTTCCTCGACACGAAACCACGGGATCGATGCTGCGGGCGGTGATGCCGCACCGCCGTTTTTCCGATCATTATCACCTCCAGAAGATCCTGGGCGAAGGCGGCATGGGCCGGATCTATTCCGCCCGTGACATGGCGATCGGTCGCAACGTCGCGATCAAGTTCCTGCGACGCGAGCTGGTAGCCGGCATCTCCCTGCGCTACTTCCTCAAGGAAGCCCAGATCACCGGCCAGCTCGCCCACCCCAACATCATCCCTGTCTACGAGATCGGCTCGACCGATGACGGCGACTATTTCTACGCGATGAAGGAGGTGCAGGGGGAGAACCTGGGGACGATCCTTGACCGTCTCGCCGAGGGGGATCCCGAGACCCTATCCACCTACAACC
The DNA here is from genome assembly GCA_039798785.1 of Verrucomicrobiota bacterium. Classification (GTDB taxonomy): domain Bacteria; phylum Verrucomicrobiota; class Lentisphaeria; order Lentisphaerales; family Lentisphaeraceae; genus CAMCSH01. Next base: position 6,479 of record JBDKFG010000072.1, read on the forward strand.
TGCAGGTCCTGATCGGCATCCTGCTGAAGACCTGCGACGCCGTCGCCTACGCCCACAACAAAGGCGTGGTCCATCTCGACTTGAAGCCCGAAAACATCATGGTCGGCTCATTCGGTGAGGTACTGGTGATGGACTGGGGGCTGGCCCGCTTGCGCCGTCTTGGTCCGAGGGTCGATCCAAGCAAGATGGTCCACCTTGACGAGGAGGCGCATGTCGACGCCAGCCATGAAGACGGCAAGGTGCTTGGGACTCCGGCCTTCATGGCTCCCGAGCAGGCTTCAGGCAACGCCAGCATCGTCGGCACTCGCAGCGACATCTATTCGCTGGGCGGCATCCTCTACAACATCCTGGTCTTGCGTCCACCCGCATCCGGGCGGACGACGACGGCGGTGATTCGCAAGAAGTTCACCGAGGGCGTGCGCGACCCCTTGATCTACAATCGCCAGGCCAACAGTGAAGGAGCCGAGCAGATAAGTCTCAGCCATCTTCCCGGCGGCCAGGTGCCGGAATCCCTCGCCGCCGTGGCGATGAAAGCGCTGGCCGAGTCCCCCGACGGACGCTATCAGAAAGTCAACGAACTGCAGCGCGACCTGATCGCCTATCTCGCCGGCTATGCGCCCAAGGCCGAGCAGGCGGGCCGTGGCAAGCGCTTCCGCCTGTTGCTGCAGCGAAACAGAAGGCTGCTCGCCTACTCGGTCCTGCTCGGTCTCAGTCTGGTCGCCGCAGTGCTGGGCGGCGCCGTCCTGGTCGCTCATCGGGAAAGCGTCCGCGAATTCGACAATGCCCACGACCTGCTGCGCGCCGCAAGGGCCGCCCTGGAAAGCGGCGACTCCCGCCTTAGCGAAAGCCTTGCTCGCCAGGCCCTTGAAAACGGCGCCAATCCCGGCACCGCAAGGAGGGCCTTGGTCCTCGCGCTATTGCAGCTCCAGCGACTCGACGAGGCGCGATCCCTGGCTCGCGTCGCCATTCAATCCGGGGATCAAGTGAGTCCTTGGATGCATAGTCTCATCAAGGGGGCGGAGCCGAGGGCCCTGGGCCATTCCCTGGCCGCCTCCGGCGAGGTCGCGACCGCCTGTCGTTTTCTCCTGCCCCAGGTGCGCGGCGTCGGCATGCCGGTGGCTGATCGAGCCAACCTGTGCAACGAACTTGCCAAGGCGGCGAAGCTGCCGCTCGAAATCCGTACTGACGGCAGCCTCATGAGCGCCGTCCTCGGGCAGTGGCGGATGCAGGCCCGCCCCTGGCCGCTCCTGCTGATTCCTTCCGGCTCCAGAATCGAAAGCTCCGATCTCCGCTGGGCCAGCGACCCCATAGTGACCCAGGGCAAGTTGGAGTTCTGCTTGCTGAATTGAGGCTGGGGACGCCCTGAACCTACAAACCGCAGTTGAAAGGTTGGATGGTTGAAAGATTGGAAGGATTGGCGGCAACAGCAATAGCTTAGCTCATTCGATGATCCGTCGGAATGACCTCTAATGGCAAAGTGCTCCTGATCGCATCAAATAGTCGCTGACTTTTGTTGTTCAATGTCTTGCGCTTCAACCTTTCAACCCGGTTCTATTGCTCAATAGCGGTTTTCAGGCTGCATTACTTGTTCAGAGGCGGAAGGATGACGATGGTGGAGTTCGGCCCGCGGCTCTGGCTGTCGAGCTTGCCACAGGAGAAAAGCTCCACCTGGCTGACCAGCCCGGCAATGTCAAAGTTCACCTTCAGGACGCAGGAGGCGAAAAGCTCGCGGCAGGAGGCTTCGTTTTCGGCGTTTTTTCGCAGCATCGCGATCACCGGCGGCGGACGCAGGCCGAAGGACTCCCAGCGTGCGACCAGGTCGGCCATGCAGGCCTTGGCGTCGACCGGTTCGTCGATGACGATGCAGCGCAGGGCCTTGGCTTCCGAGTCGTTGAGGGAGGGAATCTGCTTTTCGTCGCCGATGTCGAGGATTTCCAAGCCCGAATTGCCAAGCACGCGAGAGAAGAAGTCGCGCAAGTTCTCGTCCTTCATGACGAGAAGCACAGTGCTGAACATCGATCGGTACAGGCTCATCTGATTCCTTGATTGACTGCGCAAGATACTCCGTCTGCTCAAGCCGGCAAACCGCGCTGGATCACTCCTCGACCCAAGCAGTAGTCGCCGTCGTAGATCACCGCCGACTGCCCCGGCGCCACGCCCGGATCGGCTTCGTCGAGGCTGAGGCGGCCCGAGGCCCCTTCGCCGAGATGGAGCGTGGCGCCGAGAACCCGGGGGCCATGCCGCAGTTTGACGCCGATCCGCCCGCCCGGGGGGGGACTGCCTTCGCACCAATGCAACTCGGCCAGAGCGATCTCCCTGCAGGCGATTTCGGCGGCATGGTCCTTGTGGGAGACGAAGACGGTATTGTCGTCGAGCTCCTTCCGGACGACGAACCAGGGGCCGCCGGAGAGGCCCAGGCCGGTGCGCTGGCCGATGGTGTGGAACCAGACGCCCTTGTGTCGTCCGAGGCGCTTGCCGGTCTCGAGTTCCACGATCCATCCTTCCTTCTCTCCGAGGTGAAAGCGGACGAAGTCGTTGTATTTGATCTTGCCGAGGAAGCAGATCCCTTGAGAGTCCTTGCGGTCCTTGTTGAAGAGGTCGAGGGCGGCGGCCTCGCTGCGGACCTCGCTCTTCTGCAGATGGCCGATGGGGAAGAGTATGCGGCTCAGCTGTTTCTGCGACAAGGCCGAAAGGAAATAGGTCTGGTCCTTGACGGGGTCCGGAGCCCGGCGCAGACGGAAGAGCCCGCCGTCTTCCGAGACTTGGGCGTAATGGCCGGTGGCGACCTTCTCCCAGGAAGCATCGATGGCATCGAAGAATGCTCCGAACTTCACACGTTCGTTGCACAGGATGTCGGGGCTGGGCGTGCGCCCCTGTTTCAGTTCGTCGATGACGTAGCTGACGACACGGCTGTGGTATTCCCGCTGCATCGAAATCACTTCCAGGGGAACCCCCTGGGCCGCGCAGACGGCACGGGCGTTCTTCAAGTCTTCTTCCCAGGGACACTCGCCCAGAAAGGCAAGCTCGTCTTCGAGCCAGATCTTGAGGTAGAAGGCGGTGAGCCGATGCCCCCCTTGCCTATTGAGCATGGCAAGAGCGACCGAGCTGTCAACACCCCCGGACAGGAGGACGGCGGTATTCATGGGGATTCTCACGTTTTTTGCTGACGCCAAGTATATGCCCTGAATCTCTCCAGGTACAGGGGGGGCGCCGTCGTCTGCAGGTCTTTCCGGAACACGCGTATCAAAAGACAGTCACTTTGACCAGGGATGCCGCCGATGCGGACAGATCCTGGCCCTGTCTTCGGGCATGGTGCGGCATCATTTGACGCGAGTGCTTTCCGTCATTCGTGCTGTCGTGCCTTTAACGATCCTCTCGCTCTGCTTCGCCCGTTCGCCTCTTGGCTCGTTAAGCTTGATTTTATCGGAAGCCGCGATGAATCTCGGCTTTTCGTAGGAATGACTGAAAGCCCAGGATCCCTCATGTGGATCAATGCTTCTGCAAGCTGGAAAGCCGCCGTCCTCAAGACAGGATGAGATCACTTTTGGTTTATTTGTTATAAGTTGTCATTATTTATAATTTTAGAAAAAATCAAAAACACCCCCTCTGACAAGCTGGACAAATCATTTTTGGTGTTTTATCGTGAATGAAATCAATTTTCAAACATTGCTGGAGCTGGAGAAGCTTGATGGATAGCTGTTTGCGAGGATGAGTTCCAGGTTCGCAATCAAATCAACTCTGTCGTTTTTGGGAGGTGAACATGTCCGTGAGAAAGCTGTGGATTCTGATTCTTGCAGGGCTTATTGGGGGCCATGTGGTGATTGCGGCTGATGCTCCGGTACCTCCTACGCCTGAGCAGGGGAGTGTCGACAGCGCCGGCCATTTCACTCCAGCTGGGCTCAATCGTGAACTTGGCAAGGCAAGTCCGGAGCAGCTGGCGGCCTTGGCCAAGCTGAAGCAAGCCGTGAGCGGGAAGAATCCCGGCGAACGAGTAATGGCGATCGGTGATGTGATCTGCGATTTCGACAAGCGTCGGATCCGGTTTCCTGCACGGTTAAACATGATTCATGGTGAACTTGAGTATGTGCTTGTCGCCAGCAACGGCAAGCTGCACGAGTCGCTCTTCAGCACTGAGGTCTCCCCTGAGCAGATCCATCTAGCGGCTTTGCTCCTCGGTTTGGAAGAGAAGGCGCTGCCGGAGAGGTTTGACGACAAATGGGCGGCTCAGAAGCTGTCGGTTACTGTTTCCTGGGAACGCAATGGCGGCAGCACCAGCATCGAGCTCAGCAAGCTTTATATTCGGGGAGCTCGTACAAGCGGTGCAGTCCCGGCAGCATCACCTGAGCCGCCCCGCAGCGGCGCCTGTTATTATCATGGATCGAGATTCTTCAAGGCCGGCTTTGCCGCTCAGGTCGAAGGATCGATTCTCGGTTTGACCCGAGACCCTTCTGCCTTGATGAACGCCGATGTCGGCACTGGTCCTGACCTGATCTACACCCCCAACTCAGCTCAGCTTCCTCGTCTCGGAAGCCGAGTCGATGTCACCCTTTCACTTCCCGTCAAACCTTGAGGTCAATCATGAAGTCTCTGCTCCAGTCGATTGTCTTCGGTCTTGCCTGGGCGCTGGCGCTCACTGCTTACTCACAGAGCTATAACGCCGACTTCGGCGAGCTCGGCGCCAGCGGCACCGGAGCCGTCGGCAGCAGCCAGCTCACCATCACCGCAGTCAACTTCGAGTCGAAGGCCGAGGCCGGGGGCCTGGCCGTCGGCGACAAGGTCACCGGCGCCTTTGGCCTGCCTTTCCGCAGCAGCACCAATGTCGCCGATCCTGAAGCCCAGGCCGACTTCGAGACAGCCTTGATCCAGGCCAAGGAAGGTCAAGGCCGATTGACCCTCAACATCCTCCGCGGCGCCACGGCGATGACTCTTAAATTCAGCGTCGATCCGATCGTCGACCGCTACGACTGCGTCCTCGGCCCCGTCGGCGGCGTCGGCGTCTGTCACTACGGCAAGACCTTCCTCCAGATCGTCTCGGTGCAGGCCGGCGGCCCTGCCGATGTCGCCGGCATCAAGGCAGGAGACTTGATCTGCGGCGCCTTCGGGCAATCCTTCTCCAAGGCCGGTTCGGCCCACTCCATCCTCGGTCCCCGTCGCGAATTCGGCCTCGCCATCGAACGTGCAGAAGCCAACGGCGGCACTCTGCCTCTCATGGTATTGAAATCCGGCACCGGTCTCGGCACCGTCAACGTCTCACTCGCCGCCGCAGGAGCCTTCCGCCCCGGCTACGTCCGTGCCGGCAGCCCGAAATACGACGCCCTCTATGAAACCTGCTGCCTCAACATCCACAACAAGATCATGGGTGGCGGGGTCGACGTCTTCCAGCACTCCTGGGCCGGCATCGCCCTGCTCGGTCACCCCAACTGGAACGACACCACCGGCGCCAAGCCTTACCGCCTGTCGATCAACAAGATCAAGGACGCCGTCGTCACCCATATAAACAACCGCGCCTACGCCCCTGAGGAAAGCAACCTGCCCGACGGCAATCCCAACCCCAATGCGACCGATGAAGGGCTCGGCAACTGGAGCAACGGCTCCGCCGCCATGTTCATCGCCGAATACTACGCCAAGACCAACGACGCCGCGGTCCTCCCCGTCGTCCAGCGCGCCGCCGAACTCATGGCCAACCGCATCCAGTGGTGGAAGCAGCCGCGCTCCTCGCCAGGCGCCACCTTCCAGCCTGAAGAGGCCGGCATGGTCGGTCACGGCTGCGTCAGCGGCGACTACATCCACCTCGGCTACGGCCGCGGCATCAACATCGTCGGCGTCCACATCGCCGGCGGCCTCTCCCTCTGCAAGGCCGCCGGAGCCGACACCAGCATCCGCCCCACCGACGGCCACGGCGTCAACGCCGTGCACCAGTGGAACGATGCCACCAAGTCGCTCGACCTGAACACGCCCTGGAACGGCGTCAATTACAGCCTCGCCCAGAAGCATGATATGATCTGGAACTGGTTCAGCGAAAAGACTTGCAATCTCGACGGGCCGAGCTCGCGAGGCGACGGCAGCGTCGGCTACATCTACCCCGAAGGCGGCGACGAATCCTACGGCCGCACCGCCGGAGCCCTCTTCAGCCGCCTCGTCTGGATGGGCAACAGCCCCCTCGACGCCACCACTCAGGACCGTACCGACCGGATGAAGGCCTACCTCGCCCGCTGCTACGACTGGACCCAGAGCTGCCACGCCTACCAGCACGGCGGCCAGTGCTTCGGCGCCCTCGCCTTCGGCTTCCTCACCGACCGCCAGCAGGCCTATGTCCTCAGCAACCGCGCCTTCTTCTACAACCTCGCCCGGCAGCCCGACGGCAGCGTCGCTTATGTCAATGGACGGGCCATCAGCGACCCCTATCTCGACAACCAGCTCAACGCCTGGGTCTACTGCGCTCTGATCGGTTCTTGTGCCCGCGGCGGACTCCCTAACATCCCCGCTTTCCAGACCAGCCGCCTGCAGGCCGACTTCAAGGCTCCCGCCAGCCTCTCATGGCCCCGCATCGAAGCCCGCAAACTCTCCCTGACGGCACTCACCACCACCTTCACCACCGACATCACCGACGGCCTCGGCGCCGTCCTCGCCCCCGGCTCCTACACCGCCGCATGGACCAAGCTCTCCGGACCCGGCACCGTCACCTTCTCTGCCGCCTCCGCCGCCTCCACCAATGCCACTTTCTCCCAGGACGGCGAATACCAGATCCAGCTCGTCGCCACCAAGAGCGGCTACACCCTCACCGAACCCATCGATGTCGTCGTTCGCAGCGTTGCCCCGCCTTCCGACATCGCCCTCGGCACCGTCCTCTTCAAACGCTACGACAACATCACCGGCACCGCCGTCGCCAACCTCCTCACCGCCCCGACCTACCCGGCTACACCCAGCCTCACTGGCACACTCTCCGAAATCTCCTACAGCAATGACTCCGACAACTACGGCGTCGTCATCTCCGGCTACATCGTCCCCACCGCCACCGCAGCCTACACCTTCTACTGCGCCGGCGACGACGGATCCGAACTCTGGCTCAACCCCGCCGGCCGCACCGAATCCGGCGCCAGCCGCATCTGCTACAACACCGGCAATTCAGGATACAAGAACTGGACCGCAACTCCCTCGCAGACTTCGTCGGCGATCACCCTCCAGGGCGGCCAGGCTTACTATTTCGCCTACTACGCCAAAGAAGGCACCGGCGGTCAGGCAGCCGACGTCGCCTGGTCCACCTCCTACGCGCCGACTCCCACCGCGATTCCCGCCGACAACTTCGGCACTTTGAAAGACAACCTGCAGCTCCGCATCACCCAACAGCCGCTCAACACCAGCACCACCCTCGGCTCCAACTGCAGCCTCAGCGTCGCAGCCGCCGGCGCCGGCCCGCTGATTTATCAATGGCTGCGCAACGGCGTCGTCTTCACCGAGGCATCCTACTCGCCCGCCCTGGTCTTCAGCAATGTCTCCGGGGCCGTCGCCGGGTCTTACCAGTGCCAGGTCACCAACTTCACCGGTAGCGTCCTCAGCTCTCCCGCCGTGATCACCATCGCCGATGCAGGATCCACCGTCAGCGGCGGCCTCTGGCGCGAAAGCTATCTCAGCATCTATGGCAGCAAAATCAGCGACCTGACGGGCAATGACCGCTTCCCCTTCCAGTCCGACAGCTCCGGCCCCATCAGCAGCGCCCAGGCGACAGTCAATTACGGCGATGACTACGGCCAGCGCTGGTCCGGCTGGCTCAAGCCCACGGCGAGCGGCGACTACCGCTTTCTTGTCACCTGCGATGATGCCGCCGAAGTCTGGCTCTCCACCGATGACTCTCCCGATCACAAGGTCAGAATCCTCGGCACAGGCTATACCGGTGGCAATTTGACCTGGAGCGATGCAGCCCTCTCGCAGTATCTCCCTCTCGTCGCAGGCAGGCGCTACTACCTCGAAGTTCTTCACAAGGAAAACGGCGGCGGAGATCACTGCGCTCTCAACTGGCAGAAATACGGCGACGCCTTTCCGGCCAACGGCTCCGCCCCCATTGCCGGATCCTTGCTTGAATACCGCGTCGGCGGCTACGGCTACGACCCTGTCGGCAGCGCCCCCGACGCGCTCGACGACATCCTGGCCGCCCCCAGCAGCGCCGCCATTTCCCTTCTCCCGCTCGTCAATGACGTTGACCTGGAGCCTTCATCGCTTGTCATCACCTCCGTCAGCCGCCCCGCCCTCGGCGCCGTCGCCATCAGCGGCGATGCCAAGTCGCTCGTCTACACCCCCGCCAGCGGCATCGCCACCGGAACCTTCGACAGCTTCACCTACACCGTCCGCAACAGCCTCGGCCTCAGCGATACCGCCACCGTCAACGTCGAATACACCAATCCCGACCTCGGCCTGAAAGGCTACTGGCCCTTCAACGAAGGCTCGGGCAGCACCGCCTTCGACCTCTCCGGCAGCACCCGCCACGGCACCCTCTCCGGCTCGCCCGCCTGGTCGGCCAGCGGCAAGATGAACGGCATGATCACCCTCGACGGCGTCGACGACCAGGTCAATGTCGGCGAGCTCAAGGACATCCTCGGCAAGACCGCCACCCTCGCCTTCTGGATCAAGACTTCGCAGCTCGGAAAAGGCCCCTGGGATTCCTTCGCCCCCGCCCTCTTCGGCTACGACGCCCGCTGGTGGGAGAACGACATCAAATGGGGCGTCATCGACGACAAGGGATGCATCGGCATCTATGGCGACGACAGCGTTGGCGGCGTCACCTCCGCCGCTCCCGTCAATGACAACACCTGGCACCATGTGGCCCTGACCCGCGATCTCACCACTGGCATCATCCAGGTCTTTGTTGATGGCGTCTTCTCCGCCGCCACCCAGGGCGGCACCGCCGCCGTCACCTACTCATTCTCGTCTCTTGGCCACATCAACTCCAACGACGGCAACCCCGCCGGCTCCTGGCTCCAAGCCAGCCTCGACGACCTCCGCATGTACGACCGCGTCCTCAGCGCCGCCGAGATCAGCGGCTTGGCCGCCTATATTCCCCCGAGTCAGAGCCTTCCCTTGTTGAGTACCGCTGCCATCACTCTCGATGGCTCCTCCGTCTCTTCCGGCGGCACCATTCTCTACGACGGCAGCGGCAGCATCACCGCCAAGGGCGTCTGCTGGAGCACCAGCCCCAACACCACCATCGCCGATGCCAAGACCAGCAATGGAACGGGCTCGGGAGCATTCTCCAGCACCCTCAGCGGCCTCAGCCCGGGCATGACCTACTACGTCCGCGCCTACGCCACCAACGCCGGCGGCACCGGCTACGGCAGTCAAGTCTCCTTCGCCGCCAACCCGCCCGACGCCATCGACGACAGCCTCGGCTGCACCTCCGCCGCCATCACTCTCAGCCCGATGAGCAACGACGTCGACGCCAATCCCTCGCTCCTCCGCATCTCCGCCGTCGGACGCCCGGGCTTCGGCAGCGTCAGCATCAGCGGCGACGCGAAATCGATCGTCTACACCCCGGGCAGCGGCGTCGCCGCTGGAACCCTCGACAGCTTCTCCTACGCCGTCACCAACGCCTTCGGCTTCAGCGACACCGCCACCATCACCGTCCAATACTCCGATCCTGCCCTCGGCCTCAAGGGCTACTGGCCCCTCGATGAAGGTGCCGGCACCGCCGCCTACGACACCTCCGGCAGCAACCGCCACGGCACCACCTCCGGCGGCCCGGTCTGGTCGGCCAGCGGCAAGAAAAACGGCATGATCACCCTCGACGGCGTCGACGACCAGATCGACGTCGGCGAGCTCAACACCGTTCTCGGCAAGACCGCCTCTCTCGCCTTCTGGATCAAGACCACCCAGACTGGCGTCTCGCCCGACGCCAACAACGCCCCGGCTCTTTGCGGACGCGACCGCGTCTGGTGGCAGAACGACATCAAGTGGGGCGTCATCAACGCCCAGGGCCGCATCGGCATCTACGGCGGCACCTACGGCAGCGTCGGCGTCGGCTCGGTCGCCTCCGCCACCCCCGTCAACGACGGCGTCTGGCACCATGTCGTCCTCACCCGCGACATCTCCACCGGGCAAATCCAGGTCTACCTCGACGGCGCCCTCTCCGCCTCGGCCACCGGCTATCCGACCGCCATCAACTACAGCTTCACCACCTTCGGCAAGGTCATCTCCGACGATGGCAACCCCGCCGGCGCCTTCCTCGCCGCCAGTCTCGACGACCTGCGCATTTACGACCGCGTCCTCGCCGCCAGCGAGATCGGTGCCCTCTGCGCCTATTCGCCGCCGCTTGCCAGCACCTCGCCTATCATCACACTCAACCCCGCTTCGGGTAAACTTGTCGACAGCAGCGTCTCCACCACCTTGACTGCCACGGTCACCCCCTTCGGCCGGACCATCAACAAGGTCGAATTCTTCGACGGTGCCACCAAGCTCGGCGAAGCTCTGGCCGCACCCTACACCTATGCATGGTCGGGTGGCAGCGCCGGCAGTCACTCTCTCACAGCAAAAGCGACCTACGACACCAGTCTCAGCGTCACTTCGGCGATCAGTACCGTCTCAGTCGTCAATAACGCCGGCCTTCTCGCTTGGTGGAAGATGGATGAGGGTGCTGGAAGCAGCGTATTCGACTCCTCCGGACGTGGCAATCACGCCAACATGGCAACGGCTAGCTGGAATGGATCAGGCAAAGTGGCCTCGGCCCTGACCTTCAACGGCACTAGCGACTACCTCAGCGTGCCGGAGACGGATTTGGCTCCGCTCTCCGACAAGGTGACCATATCCTTCTGGGCCTACGGAGGCAGCACCCTTCCCGTCAATACCAGCGTACTGGAGGCCAAAGACCTCGCCGGGAACCGCGTCTTCAATATTCATCTTCCCAGTTCTAACGGCACGATTTATTGGGACGCCGGCAACTCAGGGACTTCATCCTACGATCGCATCAGCAAGGCGGGCAATGCCGCGGATTTCAAGGGCCGCTGGACTCATTGGGCCTTCGTCAAGGATGCCGCAGCCGGCACCATGTCGATCTACATGGACGGAGCTCTTTGGTCGAGCGGCACCGCGAAAACCAAAACCCTGAGTCCGATCACTTCCTTGAGGATCGGTTCGTTGGTCAATAACAGCTACTTCTACGATGGATCTCTTGATGATCTGCGGATCTACGCCCGAGCTCTGACTGGCACCGAGATCGCCGATATTCGCAACCTTGCCGACCCGGTGGTCGCCAACCTTGCCGCTTCTGCTCAGGCCGCTGGTGGGGAGACAGGAAGCTTCATCGTCAGCGCCCAGCTCAACCACGCCGCCGCCTCCACCGTCACCATACCCCTCACTTTCTCAGGCAGCGCCGTCAAGGACAGCGACTACACCTCAAGCGCCCCCAGCATCAGCATCCCCGCCGGATCCCTCAGCGGCTCGGTCACCCTCACCGTCACAAACGACATCGCCAACGAGCCCGAAGAAACCGCAATCGTCACTCTCGGAACTCCCACCGGCGCCAGCCTCGGCAATATCAAGTCGCACACTCTCACCATCCCCGCCAATGACATCCCCGCCCTGAGCTTCTCAGTCGCTTCGCAAAGCGTCGTCGAAGGCGGGGCCAAGACCGTCACCCTCAACCTCTCCAACGCCTCGTATAAAGCCATCACCGTGCCGCTCTGGACCGGCGGCAGCGCCTCCCTGGGCTCGGATTTCACCCTCTCCACCAACAGCTTCCTCATTCCCGCCGGCCAGACCTCCCTCAGCTTCACTGTCAACGCCAGCTCCGATGCGCTGGTCGAAGGCGGCGAAAGCCTAGTTCTCAATTTCCTCACCAGCGCCGATTATACCGCCGGAGCCACCCCGAGCCAGACCCTCACCATCTCCGATGCCGTCCCCCTCGTCACCATCAGCCGCAGCGCCGCCACCCTCGCCGAGGCGGCCGGCACCTCCACCCTCACCGCCACGCTCAACACCCCCTCCACCTCGGCAGTCACCGTCAACCTCGCCTACTCCGGCATCGCCATCAAGGGCACTGATTACGCCGCAGCCACATCGATCACCATTCCCGCCGGCTCGCTCAGCGCCAGCACCACCGTCACCGCCACCCAGGACGCCCTCGATGAATCCGACGAGACCATCGTCGCGGATATCAGCTCGGTCACCAATGCCGCCGAATCCGGCGTCCAGCAGGTGGCGATGAGCATCACCGACGACGACGCCACGCCCACCGTCGCCCTCAGCAAGAGCGCCGCCTCCATCAGCGAGGCCGCCGCCACCTCCACCCTCTCCGCCACCCTCTCCGCCGTCTCCGGCCAGGCCGTCACCGTCAATCTCGGCTACTCCGGCACCGCCATCACCGGCACCGACTACACCGCCGCCGCGTCGATCGTCATCCCCGCCGGCTCGCTCAGCGCCAGCACCGTCGTCACCGCCGTCCAGGACACCCTCTACGAAGGCGCCGAGACCCTTGTCGTCGACGTCTACTCCGTCATCGGCGCCACCGAGAACGGCGTTCAGCAGCAGAGCATCAGCATCACCGACGACGATGCCGCGCCCGCCGTCAACTTCAGCGTCGCCAGCCAGCAGGGCAACGAAGGAAGCTCGGTCACCGTCACCGCCACCCTCGCCAATCCCTCGGCCAACCCGCTCTCCATTCCCTTCGCCTGCAGCGGCACCGCCACCTTCAACCAGGACTACTCCGCCTCGGCCACCAGCTTCTTCTTCCTCCCCGGCCAGACCAGCGCCTCGATCACCCTCAGCCTCGCCACCGACCTGGTCTACGAAGGCGATGAAACCGCCATCGCCACCCTCCTGGCCGGCAGCGGCTACAGCCTCGGCGCCACCAAGGTCCACACAGTCACCGTCAAGGACGCCGAGGCCATGCCCTCGGTCACCTTCGAAGCCGCCAGCTCCACTGCCGGCGAGACATCTGGCCTCGTCAAGGTCAGCGCCCGCCTCAGCGCCCTGTCGACCAAGGACGTCGTCATTCCCCTGACATGGAACGGCACCGCCACCGAGGGTCTCGACTACGAAATCCTCTCCTCGTCGATCACCATCCCCGCCGGTCAATATACTGGAACCGTCTCGGTTCTCCTTCTTGACGACCTCCTCAACGAAGGCACCGAGACCCTGGTCCTCACCATGGGCACGCCCACTGGCGCCAGCAAAGGGGCCACCACTGTCCACACCCTCAGCATCACCGAATCCCTGCAGTCGCCGCTCCTCTGGTGGAAGCTCGATGAGAGCTCCGGCACCAGCGCCGCCGATTCCTCCGGCTCCAATCTCACCGGCACCCTCTCCGGCGGCATCACTCTTGCCCAAAGCGCCGTCAACGCCACCGGCTTCAAATTCAACGGCAGCACCGGCACCATCGTCTCGGGAACCCCGGCCAGCCCGATCAGCTCCAACACCATCACCCTCTGCGGCTGGATCAATCCCGACGCCAGCCTCGCCGCCCCAACCACCCTCAACAAGTGGCTGCCGGTGATCTCAGCCACCACCGCCACCGGCACCGCCTGCATCGAACTCACCGCCGCCCGCGAACTGCGCTATGAATGGAACGGGGGTAACTACAATTGGAACCCCGGCCTCGTCGTCCCCGCCGGCCAATGGTCCTTCGTCGCCGTCGTCATCTCCCCCGACCGTGCCACCATGTACCTCCACGACGGCAGCAGCCTCAAGACCGCCGTCAACGTCACCTCCCACCCCGTCGCCAATTTCAACGGCGCCTTCCGCGCCGGCAAATACCCCACCACCAACTACTACTTCCAGGGCTCCCTCGACGACCTCAAGGTCTACTCCCGCGAACTCTCCTTGAACGACATCCAGGGCCTGGTCGACCTCGGCACCCCGCAGCTTCGCCTCAGCACCCGCACCCTGTCCGTCACCGAGACCGGCAGCGCCACCTTCCAGGTCAAGCTCAGCAAGCAGCCCGCCGCCAACGTCACCGTCACCACCTCTCGCACTTCCGGCGACACCAACCTCAGCGTCAGCGGCGGCTCCAGCCTCACCTTCACCAGCGCCAACTGGGACACCTACCAGACCGTGACCGTCGCCGCAGCAGCTGATGCCGACCTGCTCGACGGCAGCGCCACCCTGAGCTGCTCCGCCACCGGTTACGCGACACTCAACCTCACCGCCACCGAATCCGACGTCGGCGTCAATGGCTACCCCGTCGCCAACTTCTCCGCCTCCTCCCAGGCCTCGGCAGGTGAATCGGGCACCATGACCGTCACCGCCACCCTCAACTCCGCCGCTCCGCGCGACGTCACCGTGCCCTTCACCGTCTCCGGCAGCGCCACCTCGGGCACGGACTACACCCTCACCGCCTCGCCCATCACCATCCCGGCCGGATCCACCTCCGCCACCACCACCCTCACCGTTACCGCCGACACCGCCAACGAAGGGAACGAGACCGTCATCCTCACCATGGGCACACCCACCGGCGCCACCAAGGGAGCCACCAGCGTCCACACCGCCACCATCACCGACGACGACGTGCCGCCTACCGTGAACTTCGCCTCCGCCTCGCAGGCCTCGGTCAACGAATCCGGCACCCTCACCGTCACCGCCCAGCTCTCTGCTCCTTCGGCCCAGGCCATCACCGTGCCCTTCACTCTCTCCGGCAGCGCCACCTCGGGCACGGACTACAGCATCACCGCCTCGCCCATCACCATCCCCGCCGGCTCGACCAGCGGCAGCGCCACCATCACCATCACCCAGGATGCCGTCGTCGAACTCAACGAAAACGTCATCCTCACCATGGGCACACCCGTCAACGCCACCAAGGGCACGACCACCGTCCATACCGCCACTATCACCAACGACGACGGCATCCCCACCGTCTCCTTCACCGCCGCCTCCCAGGCCTCGGTGGGTGAATCCGGCACCCTGACCGTCACCGCTCAGCTCTCTGCAACTTCTAGCCAGGCCGTCACCGTGCCCTTCACCGTCTCCGGCACCGCCAGCTCCGGCAGCGACTACAGCATCAGCGCCTCGCCCATCACCATCCCCGCCGGCTCCACCACCGCCAGCGCCACCATCACGATCAGTGCAGACACTCTCGACGAAGTCAACGAGACTGTCATCCTCACCATGGGTGCCCCTAGTAATGCCACCCCAGGGGCCACCAGCGTTCACACCGCCACTGTGACGGATGACGATGCCGCGCCCAGCGTCAACTTCAGCGCTGCCAGTCAGGCCTCTGCGGGGGAATCTGGCACCCTCACAGTCACCGCCCAGCTCTCCGCCGTCTCCAGCCAGGCAGTCACCGTTCCGTTCACCGTTTCCGGTACCGCCACCTCGGGCGCCGACTACAGCATCAGCGCCTCGCCGATCACCATCCCTGCCGGATCAACCAGCGCCACCGCTACCATCACCGTCACCTCCGACACCCTCGACGAAGCCAACGAAACCGTCGTCCTCACCATGGGTGCCCCCGTCAACGCCAGCGCAGGTGTCACCAAGGTTCATACCGCTACCATCACCGATGACGATGCTTCTCCCACCGTCTCCTTCACCGCCGCCACGCAAAGCTCGGTCGGCGAATCCGGTACCCTGACCGTCACCGCCCAGCTCTCCGCTGCCTCCGGCCAAGCGGTCACCGTGCCCTTCACCGTCTCCGGCACCGCCAGCTCCGGCAGCGACTACAGCATCAGCGCCTCGCCGATCACCATCCCCGCCGGATCGACCAGCGCCACCGCTGCCATCACCGTCACCTCCGACACCCTCGACGAAGCCAACGAGACGGTCGTACTCACCATGGGCACCCTCGTCAACGCCACCGCCGGCGCCACCAGCGTTCACACCGCCACTGTGACGGATGACGATGCCACTCCCTCCGTCGCCTTCACCGCAGCCTCGCAAAGCTCGGTCGGCGAATCCGGTACCCTAACCGTCACCGCCCAGCTCTCCGCTGCCTCCGGCCAAGCGGTCACCGTGCCCTTCACTCTCTCCGGCTCCGCCAGCTCCGGCAGCGACTACAGCATCAGCGCCTCGCCGATCACCATCCCCGCCGGATCGACCAGCGCCACCGCGACCATCACCGTCACCGCCGACAGCCTCGACGAAGCCAACGAGACCGTCGTCCTCACCATGGGCTCACCCACCAACGCCACCGCTGGCGCCACCACCGTCCACACCGCCACCATCACCGATGACGATGCCACTCCCACCGTCGCATTCACCGCCGCCTCGCAAAGCTCGGTCGGCGAATCCGGCACCCTCACCGTCACCGCCCAGCTCTCCGCCGCCTCCGGCCAGGCCGTCACCGTCCCCTTCACCGTCTCCGGCACCGCGACCCAGGGCAGCGACTACAGCCTCTCCGCCAGCTCCATCACCATTCCCGCCGGCACCACCACCGGCAGCGCCACCATCACCGTCACCGCCGACACCTTAGACGAAGTCAACGAGACCGTCATCCTCACCATGGGCTCACCCACCAACGCCACCGCTGGCGCCACCACCGTCCACACCGCCACCATCACCGACGACGACGCCGCTCCCACCGTCGCCTTCACCGCAGCTTCGCAAAGCTCGGTCGGCGAATCCGGCACTATGACCGTCACCGCCCAGCTCTCCGCCGCCTCCGGCCAAGCGGTCACTGTGCCCTTCACTCTCTCCGGCACCGCCACCTCGGGCACGGACTACGCAATCACGGCGTCGCCGATCACCATCCCCGCCGGATCGACTACCGGCAGCGCCACCATCACCGTCACCGCCGACAGCCTCGACGAAGCCGACGAGACGGCCGTCCTTACAATGGGCACCCCCGTCAACGCCAGCAAGGGCGCCACCACCGTCCACACCGCCACCATCACCGATGACGACTTCACCCTGACCTTCGCCGCGGGCGCCAACGGCTCGATCACCGGGACCGCCACCCAGGTCGTCACTCTCGGCGGCTCCTCCACCTCCGTCACCGCCACCCCGGCCACCGGCTACCACTTCGTTAGCTGGTCCGACGGCTCCACCGCCAACCCGCGCACCCTCACCAATGTCAGCGCCAACGCCTCCCTCACCGCTTCCTTCGCCATCGACACCTTCACCGTGAGCTTCGCCGCCGGCGCCAACGGCTCGATCACCGGCTCCGCCTCGCAGACGGTGAACTACGGCGGCTCGAGCACCGCGGTCACCGCAACGCCCGCCACCGGCTACCACTTCACCCAGTGGTCCGACGGCTCCACCAGCGCCTCGCGTACCCTGACCAATGTCACCGCCAACGCCTCCCTCACCGCCTCCTTTGCCATCGACACCTTCGCGGTCAACTTCGCCGCCGGCGCCAACGGCTCCATCAGCGGCACCGCCTCGCAGACCGTGAACTACGGCGGCAGCACCACTGCGGTCACCGCGACTCCTGCCACCGGCTACCACTTCACCCAGTGGTCCGACGGCTCCACCAGCGCCTCGCGTACCCTGACCAATGTCACCTCCAACGCCTCTCTGACCGCCTCGTTCGCCATCGATACCTTCACCGTGAGCTTCGCCGCCGGCGCCAACGGCTCCATCACCGGCACCGCCTCGCAGACCGTGAACTACGGCGGCAGCACCACTGCGGTCACCGCGACTCCTGCCACCGGCTACCACTTCACTCAGTGGTCCGACGGCTCCACCAGCGCCTCGCGCACCTTGACCAACGTCACCTCCAACGCCTCTCTGACCGCCTCCTTCGCCATCGATACCTTCACCGTGAGCTTCGCCGCCGGCGCCAACGGCTCCATCACCGGCACCGCCTCGCAGACCGTCAACTACGGCGGCAGCACCACTGCAGTCACCGCGACTCCCGCCACCGGCTACCACTTCACACAGTGGTCCGACGGCTCCACCGCCAACCCGCGCACCCTCACCAATGTCAACGCCAACGCCGCCCTCACCGCCTCCTTCGCCATCGACACCTTCACCGTGAACTTCACTGCCGGCGCCAACGGCTCCATCACCGGCTCCGCCTCGCAGACTGTCAACTACGGCGGCAGCACCACTGCGGTCACCGCGACTCCCGCCCTCCACTACCACTTCGTCTCCTGGTCCGACGGCTCCACCAGCGCTTCCCGCACTCTGACTAACGTCACTTCCAACACCTCCCTCAGCGCCTCCTTCGCCATCGACACCTTCACCGTCAGCTTCAGCGCCGGCACCAACGGCTCCATCACCGGCTCCGCGTCCCAGACGGTAAACTACGGCAGCTCGAGCACCGCGGTCACCGCCACTCCCGCCACCGGCTACCACTTCACCCAGTGGTCCGACGGCTCCACCGCCAACCCCAGAACCCTCACCAACGTCAGCGCCAACACCAGCCTGAGCGCCTCCTTCGCCATCGACACCTACACCGTGAGCTTCGTCGCCGGCGCCAACGGCTCCCTCTCCGGCACCACCACCCAGAACGTCACCTATGGCGGCAGCACCTCTGCGGTCACCGCAACTCCAGCATCCGGCTACAGCTTCGCCAACTGGAGCGACGGCTCCACCGCCAACCCCAGAACCCTCACCAACGTCAGCGCCTCCCAAACCCTGACCGCCAACTTCACTGCCCTGCCGACCTACACCGTCAGCTTCAGCGCCGGCGCCAACGGCTCCATCACCGGCTCCGCCTCCCAGAACGTCATCTCCGGCGGAAACACCGTCGCCGTCACCGCCACCCCCGCCACCGGCTACCACTTCACCCAGTGGTCCGACGGCTCCACCGCCAACCCCAGGACCCTCACTAACGTCACCGCCAACGCCTCCTACAGCGCCAGTTTCGCCATCAACAGCTACACCGTCAGCTTCAGCGCCGGCGCCAACGGCTCCATCACTGGCAACGCCACCCAGACCGTCAACTACGGCGGCAGCACCACTGCGGTCACCGCGACTCCCGCCACCGGCTACCACTTCGTCAGTTGGTCCGACGGCTCCACCAGCGCTTCCCGCACCCTGACTAACGTCACCGCCAACACCTCCCTCAGCGCCTCCTTCGCCATCGACACCTTCGCCGTCAGCTTCAGCGCCGGCGCCAACGGCTCCATCACCGGCTCCGCGTCCCAGACCGTCAGCTACGGCGGCAGCACCACTGCGGTCACCGCGACCCCCGCCACCGGCTACCACTTCGTCAGCTGGTCCGACGGCTCCACCGCCAACCCCAGAACCCTGAGCAACGTCATCGCCAACACCTCGCTCAGCGCCAGCTTCGCCATCGACACCTTCACCGTCAACTTCGCCGCCGGCGGCAACGGCTCCTTGTCCGGCAGCAGCTCCCACGTCGTCAACTACGGCGGCTCCACCTCTGCGGTCACCGCCGTCCCCGCCACCGGCTACCACTTCGTCAGCTGGTCCGACGGCTCGACCAGCGCTAGCCGCACGCTGACCAACGTCACCGCCGACAGCACCTTGACGGCCTCCTTCGCCATCGACACCTTCAGCGTCAAGTTCCTCGCCGGCGCCAACGG
>JBDKFG010000073.1:0-29676 GCA_039798785.1 Verrucomicrobiota bacterium
CAACAAGGACTTCGCCAAGCGCGCCTGCTACTACTCCGCCAAGGCCTACTCGCAGCAGCTCAAGAAGACGCAGCGCTACTCCAAGCTCCGCCCGGTGATCTTCCTCGGCATCCTCAACTTCAGCTGCTTTGACGGTCCCGACTTCCTCACCCGTCACCTGATCCTCAATCAGAAGACCTTGAAGCACGAGATCGAAGAGCTCGAATTCAGCTTCATCGAGCTGCCCAAGTTCACCAAGTCGGAAGCCGAGTTGGACGACGTCATCGACAAGTGGACCTACTTCATCAAGCACGCCGGCCGCCTCAAGAAGGCGCCGAAGTCGCTCCTCAAGGTGCCGGAGATCTGCGAGGCCTTCGAAGTCGCCGACCAGCATCTCTGGACCGCCGAAGAGCTCGACAACTACGAATCCTGGCTCGATCGCGAGAATCGCCGCCGCGGCTCGATCGAGGTCGCGGTTGAGGCTGCCGCCGAGGCCGTCGCAGCGGCGGAAGCGGTAGCCAATAAAGCTGAAGCCGCCCGCCAGAAGGCCGAAGCCGAGAAGCAGAAGGCCGAAGCCGAGAAGCAGAAGGCCGAAGCCGAGAAGCAGAAGGCCGAAGCCGAGAAGCAGAAGGCCGAAGCCGAGAAGCAGAAAGCCGAAGCCGCGAAGCAGAAAGCCGAAGCCGAGAAGCAGAAAGCCGAAGCCGAGAAGCGGCAAATCGCCTTCACATCCGCAGAAATGCTGCTGAAAGCGAAAGTCTCAGAAATTCAGATTCGCAAAGCCACCGGCATCAGCCTTGCCGAACTCAAGGCCTGGATTGCCGCCGGGCGAGAGCGTTGAGGACCTGCACCTCGACGAAATCAGCGGCCCCTGAGTCGCGTCCCAGATGTGTCCCTGCTCATAGACACTTGCGCTCGCATGACTACATTGTGCGACCAACGCAACCCCGTGCAGAGCACCATGCCCATTCCCAGTCTCGACGACGCCCGCCGCCTCGCCACCCAAGGCAACCTGATCCCGGTCTACGCCGAGATCCTGGCCGACATGGAGACGCCGGTCTCCGCCTTCCGCAAGATCGCCTACGACGAGTCGGGCCGCCGCCTGCCGCACGCCTTCCTGCTTGAGTCGGTCGAGGGCGGCGAACGCATCGGCCGCTACTCCTTCCTCGGCGCCGGCCCCGCCGCCGTGCTCAAACGCGGCGAAACCGGCAGTGAGGTCACTTGGCCTTGCGGTCGCCGCGAAAGCCTGTCTCCTGCTCCCGAAGCCTTTGCCGATGTCCAACTCTTCCTCGCCCGCTGGAAGCAGGTGCCCGTCCCCGGACTCGCCCCCTTCGCCGGCGGCGCCGTCGGCTACACCGCCTATGAAACGGTTCAGCGCATCGAGCCGGTGGTCAAATGCCAGCGCGCCGACGGCCTCGACACGCCGGAAGCCATCTTCCTCATCGCCCACACCCTCGTCGCCTTCGACCGCGTCCGCCACCGCATCCAGGTGATCTCGCATGCCGATCTCTCCGGCGGCGCCAGCGTCGAAGAAGCCTATGCCGCCGCCTGCGGCCGCATCGAGGCGATCCTGGCGCAGCTCGCCCGGCCGCTGCCTCATCTCACCGCACCCGCGCTCGACAATCTCGAGCCGCACGCCCATGTCTCCAATCTCGACAAGCCACGCTTCCTCGGCATGGTCGCCAAGGCGCAGGAATACATCCGCGCCGGCGATGTCATCCAGGTCGTCCTGTCGCAGCGCTTCAAAGCCGCAGCCAAGCCCGAGCCGCTGTCGCTGTTCCGCGCCATCCGCGCCATCAACCCCTCGCCCTACATGTTCTGCCTCCACCTCGGCGACGACTTTGCCCTCGCCGGCGGTTCTCCCGAAGTGCACGCCAAGGTCAGCCGCGAAGGCGTCGTCACCGTCCGCCCGATCGCCGGCACCCGCCGTCGCGGCGCCGACGCGACCGAAGACGCCGCCCTCGAAGCGGAGCTGCTCGCCGACGGCAAGGAGATCGCCGAACACGTCATGCTCGTCGACCTCGCCCGCAACGACATCGGCCGCATCGCCGAGACCGGCTCGGTGCGAGTGACGCAAAAGATGGTGGTCGAGCGCTACTCGCACGTCATGCACATCGTCTCCGAAGTCCAGGGTCAGCTCCTGCCTGAGCTCAGCCCCGCCGCCGCGATGGCCTCGACCTTCCCCGCCGGCACCGTCTCCGGAGCCCCGAAGATCCGCGCCATGCAGATCATCGCCGAGCTTGAGCCCACCGCCCGCGGCCCCTACGCCGGCGCCGTCTGCTACTTCTCCTTCTCCGGCGGCGTCGACTCGTGTATCGCCATCCGCACCGCGGTGCTGAAAGGCGAACACACCTACATCCAGGCCGGCGCCGGCATCGTCGCCGACTCGGTCCCGGAAGCGGAATACGAAGAGACCCGCGCCAAGGCGCGCGCCATGCTCGTCGCCCTCGCCGCCGCGACCCGCATCCCGAACTGAAATTTTTCACCACAGCAATACGGAACATTCCATGCAGAACCTCGACTGGGCCAACCTCGGCTTCACCTATCGCGACGTCAACGCTCACATCAAATCGGTCTGGAGCAAGGGCCGTTGGTCCACCCCTGAAGTCGTCCCCGGCGAGCCCTACCTGAAGATCCACATCGCCGCCACCGCCCTGCACTACGGCCAGACCGCCTTCGAAGGTCTCAAGGCCTTCCGTGGCAAGGACGGCGCGATCCGCATCTTCCGCCCCGACGCCAACTGCGCCCGCATGGTTTCCTCCGCCGAACGCACCGAGATGGCCGTCGTCCCCGAAGAGCTCTTCATCCAGGCCTGCAAGATGGCCGTCGAAGCCAACCTCGACTTCCTGCCGCCCTACGGCACCGGCGCCTCGATGTACCTGCGCCCCTTGCTCATCGGCACCGGCCCGCGCATGGGCGTCCAGCCCGCCGATGAATTCACCTTCATCGTCATCGCAGTACCGGTCGGCGCCTACTACAAAGGCGGCCTGCAAATGGTCGACGCCATGATCGTCGACGGCTACGACCGCGCCGCCCCGATGGGCACCGGCAACGTCAAGATCGGCGGCAACTACGCCGCCGGCCTCAAGCCCTACCACATCGCCAAGGATGCCGGCTTCCCGGTCAACCTCTACCTCGACGCCAAGGAACACCGCTACATCGACGAATTCGGCACTTCCAACTTCGTCGGCATCAAGGGCGACACCTACATCACCCCCTCGTCGCCCAGCATCCTCCCCTCGGTCACCAACAAGGCCCTGATCCAGCTTGCCGCCGAGCTCGGCATGAAGACCGAGCGCCGCCCGGTCGAAGCCAGCGAGATCAAGGATTTCGATGGCATCGCCGCCTGCGGCACCGCCGTCGTCCTCAACCCGATCAACCGCATCGTCACCGCCGCCGGCACCGAGCTGTACAAGAGCCAGGGCGTCGTCCACCCCCGCTTCGAACAGCTCTACCGCGCCCTCCAGGCGATCCAGTACGGCGAAGCTCCCGACAAACACGGTTGGTGCGTGTCGGTGAAGGGCTGAGTCGAAAAGAGCTTGAAAGGCAAGCGGTCAAGCACAGGGACGCAGTGACCTGAGACTCAGTGACTGAGGTCACTCATACCTTTCAATTTTTAACTTTAAACCTTAAACTCGAAGCTTTATGAACCGCACCCTCCTGCTTGATCTCCTTCTCATTCTCGGCGTCCTTTGGATCATCCAAGGACGCTGGCCGCTGATTCCCGCCCTCTTCTGGCGAGACAAGCTGAAGGATTTCGCCAAGGCCTGCCGTCACAAGCTCCGGCACGACCGCGACATTCTTGATGCCGAACGGATCAAAGCACTCGAGGACACTGCCACGACCATCGAAAAAGCCGCCGCCGAGGGCCTCCGCGGCGCCGCGGCGGAAGCCGTCATCTCCGAACACAACAAGCTTCTCGCGCCCTTCTTCCCGGTCAGCACCCGCAGCCGCGTCTCCGAAGCCACCGAGACCGTCGTCATCGCCTTCGCCCTCGCCTTCGCCGTCCGCTCGCTCGTCGCTCAACCCTTCGTCATCCCCACCGGATCGATGCAGCCCACCCTCAATGGCGTCAACGTCCGCAGTTCGCAGGAAGCCTTGCCTCCGACATGGCGCGGCCATCTCGACACTCTCTACTATGGCCGCCGCCACTTCGAATGGATCGCCCAAGGCGAACTCAAAGGGAACATCGAGATCAGAAGACATCCCCTCCCTCCTCCGCTGAACATTCTGAGCGACCGCCTTCAGATCAAGGTCGACGACGGGGCACAGGCCTTCCAGTTCCCAGGTCTCCTGCATGACTTCGGCAAGAACTTCGGCAGCCGCAGCGATGGCTACAACCCGCAGTTCCAAGGCAAGCCCGGCGATCTGCTCTTCCGCGGCTGGCAGGAATCCGGCGACCGCCTCTTCGTCGACCGTGTCAGCTACAACTTCCGCGAACCCCGCCGCGGCGAAATCACCATCTTCGAGACTTCCGGCCTGAAAGCTTACAATGGCGTCTCTCTCGACGGCCAATTCTACGTCAAACGCCTCATCGGCCTGCCCGGCGAAACCCTCCGCCTCAACCGCGACCGACGTCTCGAAGTCAAGGAGCTCGGCAGCGCCACCTTCCGCCTCCTTGGGGAAGAGAAGGACGGCCCCGCCCTGGCACAAATCGCCTCTCTGGCCTCCGGCTATCACGGCTGGTCATGCATCGATCCCGAGTCCGGACTCGGACTCAACCTCAACGTCATCGACCGCGCGCACGGCCTCAAACCCGAGAACCGCAGCCTCCACTTCATGCAGAGCCGCAACTCGAACGATTCCATCAGCTTGAACTGGGACGGCCAAGTCTATCGGGACGACAAAAGCAGCGCCACGGCCAGGCTCCTTCCCGACGGCCAATACGAAATCAGCTATCTCGATCTTAAAGTCTTTTTCCGTCACAGCCCCGAAGAAGGCTGGGTCTTCGTCGAACTCCGCCGCGCCAACGGCTTGCGGATGAGCCGAGGCCCTAACGACAGCCTCGAATACACCATCCCGGAAAACCACTACTTCCTGATGGGAGACAACACCGACAACTCCACCGACTGCCGCTACTTCGGCTGCGTCCCCCGCAAAAACCTCGTCGGCACCGCCCTCTTCGTATTCTGGCCCTTCGGCGAACACTTCGGTCCCTGCGGAAAACGCTGAACTCTGAAAGCTCGAGGGTCGAAATGCAAGCAGAGCTGCTGCGCGACCGCTTGCTGGACCATTCTATCAAGCACGGTGGGGATGCCCAGTTGGCGCTCCCCTCCGCCATCCTTGGGGATCAGCTTCTGGCGGATCGGCGAGGGCCGGTATTCTCCCGTCAGCAGCTTGCCCCGGATGCTCAGCCAATGCTGACTCAACCTGGATTCCGAAGCTGAGCTTGGGCTCAGCTCGGGAATCCGATTCAAGATTCAAAATTCAAGATTCAACAGAACGCGAACAAAATCAAAGATTTCGGGATCGAGGCTCAACAGCAGCCTCAGTTGAAGAGTGGTCAGCCCATCGATCCCGGGCGCTCCCTTGTTTCGTTCTACAGCCAGCACCGCCGCGTGGATATTCTCACGGTCGATGATGTTTTCCATGGTCATTTCTGTCACTTGCGCTTCGCTCTCTTCTGGGTTATGGCGCGGCCTTGCGGCCAGCCGAACCCGTGACTCTCGAGTGAAAGGAATTCAATAGAATCGGTTGATTCTGTCATTTATGCTATATCTTACCTCATCAACTGAGGTGAATGATGTCAGCCAGTCTCTACGCCGGACTCACCGGACTCGCGCTTTTCGCCTCCTGCCCCGGCGTGGACGCGAGGGAAATCACGGCCGCCGCTGCGATCCCAGCACCCCTTCCCGCGACTTATCTCAACGAGCTCAATGCGCTCGACGCCGATGCGCTGCCCGCTGCGGAGATCGCAAAGAAGCTCGAGGTCCTCGCCCAGCTCCAGACCCCCGCCTGCCGCGATGCCCTACACCGCCGGATCGCCGAGGCCCGCCACCC
Source organism: Verrucomicrobiota bacterium (assembly GCA_039798785.1). Lineage (GTDB taxonomy): Bacteria > Verrucomicrobiota > Lentisphaeria > Lentisphaerales > Lentisphaeraceae > CAMCSH01. The sequence continues at coordinate 5,977 of JBDKFG010000073.1, forward strand.
CTCGCGCTACCTGCCCCTGCTCAAGGCTTTCCCGGGGGCGACGTCCTTCCGCATCGTGCTGCCCTATTATCAGGCCCGCCCCGACGACTTCGGCGAACTCCTGATGGACTGCCTCGCACCTGATTGCGCCGAGGCGATCGAGGAAGCACAGCTTGAAGCGGACAAGAATTTCCTGACCCTTGTAAAGCTCAAGGAATTCGAGCTGGCTCGCTGGCTTCACTTCCAAGCCGTAAGCCACCCCGAGGCCGGCCCGCTGTGGCGCCTGCCGGAGCTGCGCCAGATCTATGCGTCGGCCGCAAAAAATGGCGAGCTCGCGCCGATCTTCTTTCCCGAGTTCCCTCCAGCTCTCCATCGCACCCTGCGGCACGAACTCAAGCTCGACCCATCCTCGCCCCTCGGCCGCGCCAGCCTGGCCCGGAGCCTGGGCGCGAATTGGGCTCAGTTCCATCGCGGCGGCCCGATCTGGACATACTGGGCCGCAGGCGAACGGCACCAGGCCGTCGCCGCCCTGAAAATCTGCCTCGACACCTCGGCTCTTCCCACCTACGATTGGCGATCCGTCTGCATTCGACTTTTCCGCGAACTTCCCGCCGCGGAACGCTCGGCCTGGGCCGAGATCGCCGCCTCCTACAACCTCCTGGAGCTGATCGGCCCGGCCCAAGCCGCCGGACTCCTCCACGCCGGCGAAAAAAAACTGCTCCTGAGCTCTTTCGCTGAAGGCCATGAAGTCTCTTGGCCGGACTGGCTGGCGCAAGCTCTTGCCGTGACCGCTCCGGAAAAGCTGCATCATTATTCGCCGCAAGAAGAAGCCGCAGTGGAATCAGTCGACTGGGAAAAGCTGCCGAAAACGGAATTGAAAAACCGTCTCCTAGCCCTGGATCCAAGACTGCGATACAAGCTGGCAAGAACGAAATTCTTCCCCGATTTCGACGCCGCCGAGATGATCGAGATTTTCGGCCTTGCCACCGCAAGTTATTGCGTTCTCAACGAAGTCGACCTGCCAGTACTCAAGCAGCTCCTGGATTTGCCTCGTTTCGACCAGAACGCCGCCGGCATCAATTTCAAACTCAGCGCCGCAGCGGAAATCGAAGAGCTGCTGCTCAGCCGGTCGCTGCCTTTCTACACGCGGCAGAGCCTGCTCTATGCCCTCGATCAAGTCCAGGATCCGAGTGTCCCCAGCATCCTGCGCCGACTCAACGCCGGGATTCCAGTCCTCCCCCTACCGGAGGAGACGCTGCCGACGCTGCTGAAGCACCTTGAGACTCAACCCATCGATCTCCTTTCCTTGCGTCTGGCGCAAAATCTGTGGGCTCAGGAAAACGCCCCGGATCTCCCCATCGCCTTCCTCGATCGCCTGGAGAAATCCGTCGACGCCCTCGATTTGAACTCGCTGCCCTTCGCCTTGGCTCTGCTGCGGCGGGATCGGCCGGATTCGCCGCAGATCCGCCAGGTCTGCCACCGTCTGATCGAAAGCCTGCGCTTCGACCTCTACGATGCCCGCCTCATTGTCACCTGGGGACTCATACCCGAGGGGCTTCCATCCGACCCGGATCAGCGCGCCGTTCTCGAGCTCCATCGCCGCCTCAATCCCGAGGCTTTGAGTGCGCACACCTGGAACGAACTCCTGCCTGGCCCAGCCGATCCCGCACTGAACGAGGAGGCCCTGCAGCTCCTTCCGGCGACGGAACTCCTGGCGCAGTTCCGGCCCCTTTCGTCCGCGCGTCAAGAGGAGCTGCGCCCTGCCCATTCAGACTGGCAGCGCGCCCGCCTCGCCAGCTCGCTCGGCACCACGGAAGCCCCGGAGATCTACAAGCTCCTGAAATCTTCCCCCGAGCTCCTGGCGCTCCTGCCCAAACGCACTGACTGGCCGCAGCTCCGCCAAAGCTGGGAGAAAAACCTCCGCCCCGACAATCTCCAGGAAGCCCAGTCGCTGGTCAAACTCGACTGCCGCCTGCCGCAAGCCGTCTGGATCGACATTCTGCCGCAAGTCAAGAACGAGTCCGAACTCCTCCTGCTCCTCCGCCTCGCCTCGGCCCAGCCGCCGCTCGCGCCCGAGCTCGAAGCCGCGCTGAGCGAAGCCCTTGAGCACAGCCGCAACCGGGACTTCTTCTACCTCAACCACCGCCGCCTGCCCGGCAAAGGCTTCCATGAAGCGGGAAAGCCCGAAGCCGATTTCACCGCCCGCCTCTCGCCCTTCGCCTGGCCCGACCCCGCGGCGGATGCCCAGGACCAGCGCCTCTGGCAGCTCAAATGCCGCCTGGCGAAGAAACACCTCCTCTCCCCTTTCTTGCCACCGCGCTCGAATCCTGATCACCATCAGATCGGCGCTGCGGTCTCCCGCTTCTTGGAAGCTCCGTATGAGCGGCTACCAGAGTGCGCCCAGGAGCTGCGCCGAGTCAGCTCCAAGTCCGTCTCCGCCCGCGTCCTCGTCCGCGCCCTCATCGAAACCGATGATCCGCGCCGCCTCCGCGCCCTCCTGAAGGAATTGCCCGCCGAGCTGAATAGCGCCTTTTATCGCGACGATTACATCTCCGTCTTCGACCTCCGCGCACTCTCCTTCTGGGTCGCCACCGGCATCATTCCGGAAACCGAGGTGCCGGTCTGGCTGCGACCCTGGCTCAGCGGCGGGATCTTCAGCGAACAAGCCCAGGAATACCACACCCCCAATCTCCTTGGCGAAAACGGCCCTCGCCGAGTGCCGGAGTGGACAATCGTCAACGACCGCCTCGTCTTCTCCCCCGCCGCCCCCGCGCCCTACGCCGCCGGCGATCTGAGCACCCTCTGGCCCTTCCTCTCCGAATCACTGCGCTCGCGATTCCTCTTGCAAGTGAAGGACGAAGCTCTCCGCGCCAAGCTCGAGAAAATCCCCTTGCGACAGTCGGAGATTCATGTATGGGGAAAACCGGACGACCCAGAAGAAGCCAAGAGGCCGAACTAAAAACCTGAACCCCGCCCTCCCCCGAAGGACACCAGCCTCAGATCAGCTCCGCCGCCACCTGATCGGCGAAAAGCAGGCCGCGGCGGGTCGGCTTCCAAGCTTCGGCAGTCTCTTCAAGCAAACCCTCGGCTTCGAGGCGGCGCAAGACCGGCAGCAGGAGGCTGAGGGCGTCGGTGCCATGGAGATCGCGGAGGCGGCTCTTCGGCCAGCCGGAGGCGGTGCGGAAGCCGAAAGCGACGACTTCGGCGGCGCGCTTCTCCGGCGGCAAGGGATCCTCCTCCGGCGCCGCGCCTTGCAGCCAGGCTTGCAGGTCGGCCAGCTCGGTCCAGCGCCGTCTGCCATCGAAACTGGCGGCGGCAGGCCCGAGGCCGAGATAGCTCGCGCCGAGCCAGATGCCGAGGTTGTGGCGGCTCTCCTCTCCCGGCCGGGCATGGTTGGAGATTTCGTAGCGCCGCAAGCCGGCACGTCCGAGAACCTCGCCGGCCAAGGCGTCCATCTCCACCGCCAGGGCGTCGTCGACTTCGTCGAGCCGGGCGGCAAGCGGCGTGCCCTCTTCGAGAATGAGCGAGTAGGCGGAGATGTGCTCCAGGCCTTCCGCCAGGAGGGCGTCGAGATCGTGCTGGAAGTCGGCCAGAGTCTGGCCAGGGACGCCGTAGATCAGGTCGGCATTGAGTCGCTTGAATCCGGCGGCGCGGGCAAGAGCGAGCGCCTGCCGCAGCTCGCGGTCGCCGGTGCGCCGGCCGAGGACGCGGCGGGTCGAACGAGTGGTCGATTGGGCCCCGAAACTGAGACGGTTCACTCCGGCATCCGCCAGCAGATCGATCTTCTCCGCCGTCACCGAACCGGGATTGCATTCCACCGTCCACTCGCAATCGGCGCGGCGGCGGGTGTTGAGATTCACCGCCGCCAACAGCAGCCGCAGCTGCTCCGGCGTCAGGGCCGAAGGAGTTCCGCCGCCGATGAAGATGCTGTCGAGATTCTGCAATTCGGCTCCATGCCGCTGCAGATGCGAGCCCATCTTCTGCAAATAGGCGTCGCGCGTCGCATCACTATCGTCAACGACGCTGTACAGGGCGCAGTAGTCGCAAATATGGCGACAGAAAGGCACGTGAAGATAGAGAGATTGATAATCCATTGGGAATTCAAAGGCCGGGATTTTCACCCGGCCTCGGTCTTATTCTTTGAGAGTTTTGCGGTAAGCGTCTTCATCATCGAAGATATAGACTCTTTCACCATCGCGGCAGAATCCGAATTTCTCACGGGCGATACGTGTGCGGAGGCTGTCCGTACGACTTTTGTCGACGGCTTTCAGATGGGGATCCGTGACATCCCGTCCGAGGTCCGCGATCATGCCCTTGGCATTTGCCTCAAGACGCTCGTTGACAAGGAGCTCGGTGTTCACCTTATCGAGTTTGGCTTGGTGGCGCTGGCGCTCAAGCCAGAGCGGCGTTATGAAATAAAGGCCGGAGCCGGTGATGAGCATGAAGAACAGGAACACGATGACACGGTGCATGTGCATGCCTTTTGTTGACAGAAAAAAATGATGAATGGGGGATCTTTTTCTAACATAGACATCGACTGCGCTGCATTCAAAGGGGATTTCGGATTATTTTCGGCCGTCGCGCATTTTTTTTCGCGGCGCGGCCGGGGCTTCCGGCCCTTGGAATTTCCTAGCTGCAAGGGAATCGAGTCGTGGTCAAGCTATTGCTGCATCTCCTGGTTTTCGCCGCCGGCCTGCTAGCCAGCCTGGCCCTGGCGGCTTCGTTCCGCCAGCCCTCCCCGCAACAGCTGGCGGCGGCGGCGGCGATCCTTGCAGGCACCTTGCTTTTCCTGCCGGTGAAACCGGGACCGCTGCATGTCTTCGCCCACGAAGGTGCCCACTGGCTGGTGGCGAAGCTCTTCCGGCGCCGCACCTCCGGCTTCTCCGTCGGCTGGCGCGGCGGCGCGGTGGAGGTGGAATCGCCGAACCTGTGGATCGCACTCGCCCCCTACATCCTCCCCCTCTGGGTGCTTTTGTGGATCCCTTGCAGACTTCTCGCGCATGACGACCTGACCCGCCTCGTCTGGATTGTGATCTTCGGCCTTCTCATCGGCCAGCACCTCGCCGCCACCTGGCGCTGCCTGGCCGCTGCGGCACAGCCGGACTTCAAGATCCACGGCCGCCTCGCCTCGGCCAATCTGGTGACCAGCGGCATTCTGCATGGACTGCTCCTCGCCCTGTGCTACGCCGGCGGAGACGGTCTCCGCGCCGCCCGTCTGTGGTGGCAGGCACTGCAGAGCCTCCGCCTCTGAAGACCGCCGAGTCTCAACGTCCGCCTTGCCGCCGCAATTGATCGAGACGGGCAATGAACTCCTCTTCGCGCCGCACCTCGGCAGGAGCTCCGCCATAGCGGATGCGGTAATGATAATCGATCAGATCGTCGAATTCCCCTCCTATCAGGCCCCTCGCTTTCAGTCGCACCAGATAATCGCGTCCGGTCTCCCCTTCCTGGCGAGGAGCCCCGAGCTGATGGAAGGTCTGGCAGAAGATCCGGTAGAATTCTCCCACGGGTGAATAGCCCGGCCTCTGCCGAAGCTCGCTCTGCAGTTCCCGCCGACGCCGGACGAATTCCGGGACCTTGAGAAAAATCGACAAGGCCGCGAGGAGGATCAGAATCAACCATGCGGCGCCCGGCGACCCCACCGCGGCGGAGCCAGCTTGCGGAGCTCCCACCGGCTCCTCTGCGGCCTCCTCCTCCAGGGACTCAGCACCGGCAGAAGGCGCGGCGGACGCCGGCTCTTGCAGGGCCACCGCCGGTGTCGGATCGATGCCGACCCATCCGTACTTCTCCAAGAAGATCTCGCACCAGGCATGGCGCTGATCAGTGAAAAAGCCGTACGAACCCTCGAGGTCATCGAATCGGCTCGATGGGTAGCCAATGGCGACACGAGCAGGGATCTTGAGGCTGCGGAGCATGAAGGTGAAAGTGCTGGCGAAGAGGGTGCAGTGCCCCCTTTTGCGTCGCAGAAAGAAGTCCTCGAGGGAATGACGGTGCTGGCTCAGTTCGTAGGAATAGTTCTCCTGCAGATGGCGCTGAAGAGCGGCGATCTTCCCCGCCGGAGTCGACAGCGGTGCCGCCACGGCCTCGGCGGTGCGGCGGATCTCCTCGTAGACCGCTCCGCGCGGAATTTCGAGGCAAGCCGCCTCGGCGCGACCAGGGAGAACCGAATCCGGCGGGCATTGCGCATAGAAGACCGGGATCGACAAGGCTTGATAGACGAATCCCGCCGGCGGCGCCACGGGCAGCTTGAACGCCTGATTCTCGTCGCAATCGATTTGCGGCAGCCGCAGCCGCCTCAGTCCGGGCAGGACGGGCAGATGCGTCGCGCCGCCGGCCGCAAGGGTGATTTCGTAGTTGAGAGGACGCGCGCCACGTCCCGAGCCGAAATTCACCCAGGAGTCGAGGGCGCCGTCATCGCCGTCCCGGATCCGGCGGGCAGAACGTGGCGGCGAGAACCACCGGCGTCCGTCGAAAGAGACGAAGGCGGTTTCTCGTAGATAATGAATCGCCCTCGGCGGCGGCGGGCCGTCGGGCAGGAATTTCAGCGTAGCGACGAGCTCCGGCACGGTCTCCGGCTCGGGGCTGTCGAGGCTGAGCGACCCGGGATCGAATTTCTTCGTCTCTGCCCGCCGCTCCTGGCGGCGGGCCTCCGTCTTCTGAGACTGCCGCTCCTTTACACTCTGTCTTGACTTCGAGGAAGCGGCCGGCGCTCCGCTTGCAACCAGCTGCGCCAGAGGCGGGCCGGCCAGCTGTGCCAGCCCGAGGGGCAGGAAGAGCAGCAGCAGCAAGGCAAGCAGTAGACGCGGACGGAATCGCTTCAGCAGCTCCGAATGCTGCAGCAGCCAGCAGAGAACCAAGACCGCCAAGGCGAGAAAGGCTGTGAAGTGCCGGGATTGCAGAGCCACCCAGAGCCCGAACAACCCCGAAATCAAGAAGCCGATCCTCCAGGCCGCAAACCTCTTCGGCTCCCGCCAGCAGCAGGCGAAGGCGAAGACGTGAAATCCGGCATTGGCACCTGCGAGGACGATGTCGAGGCCTGACGACGAACGCAAGGCCAGGACCAGCAGGATGTCGACGACGAGCAGCACGGCCAGAATGCGTGTGGCGGCGCCGTTCACGAGAGTTCTTCCGCATGTTCGAGGCGGGTGCGGGCAAGGTGCTGCCGCCGCTCGGCGATGTGATGCATCGCCTCGGCGATCGAGACCCGGCCATCGAGACAGATGAAGGCCTGGTGATCGCCGAGCTGCGGCCGCCAAAGCTTGACCGGGGCATTGCTGACGATGATGACGCGGCGGTCCTCGCTTTCGAGCCCTTCGAGGGCTGAGCGAAGCCCCTCCAGATCCCGGGAGGGCCTGATCTCCGCGTGAGCGAGGCTTTCGAGCGCCCGGTGCACGTCCTCTTCGGCGGCGCTGATCGGCAGGGGCTCCCAAGCCTCGAAATCCGCCAGGAAGGTGGCCTCGCTGCCGTTCTCCTGCAGATGCAGGAAGATGCCGGCAAGCAATCGCAGGGCGAGCTCGGCACGCGTCGGCTGTGGCTGCTCCGGCCCCTGGTAGGAGAAGAACAGCAGCGTCAGCCGCTCGGGTGAAGCCGGCTCGAACTCACGGACCACAAGTCGCTGATGACGGACGGAGAGCGGCCAGTGAATCAGCCGCAGCGCATCCCCGGGAGCGAACTCGCGAAGGGCTTTGAATTCCGACTGGCTGCTGTTCCAGCTGCGGCCGTCGCCATCCCCCTGTCCGACCGCCAGCAGATCGTCGAGATCAGGCGGCAGCGCCGGCTCGGGATAAGCTATCAGCGGCGACTCGAGCCCGCATTCGCTTTGGAACTGGAAAAGCCCAAATGGGAAGGAGCTCGACAAGCGCAGCTTGAAAGCGCCATAAGCGCCGCGCTTGACCAGCAGAGCGGCGCCCTTGACCTGCGCCCGACCGAAAGAGGGAACCTCGTCCAGCCGCAAGGCTCTTTCCTCGCCATGGCGGAAACTGGCATCAAGCAGCTCGTCCTCGACCACGAGCTCGTAGCTCGGCGCCCCCTTGCCGTTGGCAATTTCGAGCGAGAATATGAAGGCCTCGCCGCAGAAAAGCCGCGAGGGGACGGCGCGCCTGATCGACAGGGAGGCGCCATTCCGCCAGGCCTGGAAGGCGCAGAAGGCGAGCAGGAAAAGCAGGCACAGCGCCATCTGGAGCAAGACCTGATCCCGCCACGACAAGGCACCCGCCAGCAGCCCCAGAGCCAGGAGAAGCAGGCCCTGGCCGCGCCGGGCGATCCCGAAGCGCCCTCCAGGGAGAGGACTCATGGGACCGGCACGCTCTCGAGAAGCGCCAGGACCTGCTCGGCGACGGCGCCGTTCTTCTTCAGCCGATGCTTCAGGCTCAAGCGATGGGTGAAGACGGCCGGCAGCAGCGCCTGGATGTCGTCGGGGTAGGCGGCCTGGCGCTTGTCGAGCCAGGCGCGGGCCTGGGCCGCCCGCATCAAGGCCAGGGAGCCACGTGCCGAAATCCCTTCGTGAAAGGCTTCGCAATGATGGGTCGCGTCGGTGAGGGCGGCGATGTAGCGGAGCAGATCGGGAGCGAGCTTCACCTGGGCGGCCTCCGCCTGGGCGCGGCGGACCTCGTCGATGCTGGCGACGGGACTGGCCGGCGGGCTCGCCTCGCAGCTCTTCAGGTGCAGACTGAGGATCTCGGCCTGAGTGTGGAGCGCCGGCCTCTCCATTTCGAAGGACAGCAGGAAGCGGTCGAGCTGCGAATCGGGCAGCGGGAAAGTGCCGCTCGAATAAGGGTGATTCTGGGTGGCGATGACGAAGAAGGGCGCGTTGAGCGGGTAGGTCTTGCCGTCAATGCTGACCTGGGCCTCGTTCATCGCCTCCAGCAAGGCGCTCTGGATGCGAGGCGTGGTCCGGTTGATCTCGTCGGCGAGAAGGATGTGGGTGAAGACCGGCCCCTGATGGAACTCGAACTCGCCGCTGCGCTGATTGTAGAGCGAGTAGCCGAGGATGTCCGCCGGCAGCAGATCGGGGGTGAACTGTATCCTCTTGAACTTTCCCTCGATCGATTGGGCCAGGACCTTGGCCAGTGAAGTCTTCCCCATTCCGGGAGCCCCCTGTATCAACGTATGTCCGCCCGCCACCAGGGAGGTAAGCAGGAGTTCGACCTGCGCCTCACAGCCGAGAACCGCGCCGTTCATCGCCGCGCGGAGGGATTGAATCGCCTGATACATGTCTAGCCCCGGGTTGGAAGTCATTGCCTCGCGGCTGGCTGCCGCAGATCATGACGCTAACTCCGCCGCCGCACCCCGCAAGAGGCGCAAGCACCCGAATGAATGACGATATACATTGGACCTCTGCAGTCCCCCGCAACCTCCCCATACGACTACCTGCGGAGTTCTCTGCCTCGGGCTTGTCGCTCCCAATCCGTCGACGGCGGCTGGCGGACGAAACCGACCGTCCTCGGCAGTTTTTACGCGCCGCTGATTTTTCTTGATCGCCGACTCTGGCATCTGACCCGCAAGCTGCTTTGAGCGTCAGGGCAGCTTGCGCTCGGCGTCGCGGCCGATGACATCCATTTCGTGCTTGCGACGGAGGTTGTCGCGGTAGTTTTTCCCGACCAGGGCGCGGGGTGCGGGGTTGGTCTGGTTCCACTCCTCGAGAAGCTTCTCGAGTCGGGCGCGATCCTCGGGGCGGGCGGTGGCGAGATCCCGAGTCTGGCCGGGGTCGCTGGCGAGGTCGAAGAGGGTGACGGCGTGGACCTTGCCGTCCTCCTCGAAGGTCTTGATCAGCATCAGGTCGAGGTCGCGCACTGCCTGGACATTGGAGAAGCGCCAGAAGAGATTGCGGTGGGGACGCGCGGGGTTTTCGCCCTTGAGGAAGGGCAGGAGGTTGACGCCGTCGGTGGGCTGTTTCGGGCTTTGGCCGGCGGCGCCTAGGAAGGTGGGGATGAAGTCGAGGGCGCTGACCGCCTTGTCGTATATGCCGGGCTTGAGAGTGCCGGGCCAGGAGACGATGAAGGGAATGCGCTGGCCGCCTTCCCAGTAGGATCCTTTCATGCCGCGCCAGGCGCCGTTGTCGGAGCTGTTGATGGTGGCGCCGCCGTTGTCGGAGAGGAAGACGATGAGAGTGTCCTCAGCCATGCCTTCCTTGTCGAGAAAGTCCAGCCACTGGCCGACCTCCTCGTCGAGAGAGGCGACCATCGCGGCATAGTTGCGACGCCCCTTGGCGGCGATGCCTTCGTACTGCTTGAAGAGATCCGGACGGGGCTCAAGAGGTGTGTGAGGCGTGGTGTAGGACATGTAGAGGAAGAAGGCCTTGCCGGGCGGGCGCGCCTTCACCATCCGCATCCCTTCCTCGGTCATGAAGTCGGTAAGGTAGGTCCAGCCCTCGAGTTCGACATCTTGACCGTCGCGCGTCATCCGCTGGCCCTTGCCGGTCTTGGCGCTGGGGAAGTAGGAGCGGCCGCCGCCGGCGAGGCCGGTGAAGTGATCGAAACCCATCTTCATGGGCTCCGGCCCCATGTGCCATTTGCCGACACCGAGGCTCTCGTAGCCGGCATCCCGCATCGCGTGTGCGATGGTCTTGGACTCGGGAAGGAGCATGTCGCCGTTGTCGTCGAAACCCTGGCGTGCGGGAGCCAGGCCGGTGAGCAGTCCGCAACGAGACGGGGCGCAGACGCTGGCGGCGACGTGGCCATCGCTGCAGAAGATGCCGCGCCTGGCCAGACGGTCGATGTTGGGAGTCTTGATGTCCTTGCATCCGGTGATGCCGAGGTCACCGTAGCCGAGGTCGTCGGCCAGGATCACCAGGACGTTGGGGGCGGGCGGCGGCGCAGGCTTGAGCTCTTCGGCGGCGAGCAGCAAAGAACAGGAAAGAGAGCAGAAGAAAATCTTGAACATGGCGGGATCCTCAGGGGTTCATGCCGAGTCACGGCGTCATCGTGAAATGAAGCGGCAGGCGGGGCAAGATACAGAGAAGCCCGATCTTTCACCCTCGGACACGGCGAAAATGATTGACTTCCTCGGCGGCGACACTAGCTTCATTGACCTATGCCATCGTATCAAACAGAATCCGGACGCGGCGACATCGTCGGCGTCTACCTCCGTCAAGTCGGCGACATCCCCCGTCTTTCGACAGAAGAGGAATTGCATTGGGCCCGCGACTTCGTCTCCAGCCGCGACCAAGTCTTGCATGTCGCCGCCTCGCACCCCGATCTTTTCCGGACTCTGCTGCGCCGGCGCCTCGATGCGGGCGAAATGCGGCTGAGCGCCGGCATCGAGCAGCTTCTTGCCGCTCTCGACCAGGCCTGCGATGCGCAAACCAAGCTGAAAGCCGAAGGCTCGGAGGAATGGGATCGCCTGCTGCCCCTGATCGAAGGCCGGGTCTTCGAAGCCGCCGCCTTCTGCCGCTTCGGCGCCGAGCTGCTCGCCGCAGTGATCGAAATGATCCGTCCTAGCGCCCCGGAGCAGATCAAGTCGGCCCAGAAGTCGCTGCAGCAGATGGAATCAGCCTCACGAGCCATGGTCGAGGGCAACCTGCGCCTCGTGGTCTCGATCGCCCGCCGCTACAGCCGCTCCCAGGAGCACTTCCTCGACCTGATCCAGGAAGGCAACATGGGGCTCCTCGCCGCCGTCGAACGCTTCGATCCGGCCCTCGGATACAACTTCTCGACCTACGCCACCTGGTGGATCCGCCAGTCCGTCGGCCGCGCCCGTCAACAGGTCGGACGCACCGTCCGCCTCCCGTCCAACATGATCGCCCAGATCTCCCTCGTCCGCAAGGCGGAACGCCGGCTGGTCATGGCCAACGGCCACGAACCCAGCGACGAAGAAGTTTCGGCCGAGTGCGGCCTCAGCGTCGCCAAGGTCCGCGCCCTCAGCCGGATGGCTCAGCAGACGGTGTCCCTGCAAGCCGCCGACGAGGACAAGTCCGAATTCGGCAGCTTCGTACCCGACGACTCCGCCGACTCTCCCGACGAAGTGGCTGAACGCTCCTTCCTGCGCCAGAGCCTGAACGAGACCCTGAGCGCTCTCAGCGAGCGCGAGCGACTCATCCTGCGCCTCCGATTCGGCATGGAAGACGGCCAGTACCACACCCTGGAAGACGTCGGCGCCCGCTTCGGCATCAGCCGGGAACGCATACGCCAGCTCGAAACCACGGCACTCGACAAGATGCGCTCCCCCGAACAGGCCCACCGCCTTGGCATGGAAAGCCGCTGACCCTCGTCCGTCCCTCCCGACGATGAGAAAATCCTCGAAAAACCGACGAAATCGCGCCGCCCCCGTCGGCGAGACTGAAATATTCTCATTTCCGCCGCGTAATACTTGTTCATAAAGGGGGCGAGCCGCTGCGGCCGCCCCGGCAAACTGACAGGTTTCAAGGAGTGCTCATGGCTTTTCTAGCTCAAGACGCGATAGGTCTCGCCTGGGCGGCAGATGGCGTCTGCCACGCCGTCAGGGTCCGCCGTCAAGGAGATCGGCACCAGGTCCTAGGCCACTGGTCCGGACGGGCGGAAAGCCCATCGGCGCTGCCGGAGATCCTGCGCCAAGGATGGCAGGAGCTCTCATCCTCCGACTCGGTCCTGCTGTGCGGCGCCTCCGACGCCGCCTTCGCCCTGGCCGAGCAGAGCCTGCCGGGGATGCCCCCGGAGGAAACCACCCAGGCCCTGGAGATGTCGCTGCAGCGGCTATTTCCAAGCTCCCGCGAGGAGCAGGTCTGGGGCTGGTGGCGGCCGGAATCCGGCCCCCTCAGGGTGGTCTCTATGCGGCGCAGCATCTGGGAACACTGGTGCGACGCCTGCGCACTGGTCCGACCCGATCTGATCGTCCCTCCCGGGCTGCTTTCCGACGTCGTCGCCAAGGGAGTCTTCCCTCTCGAGAAGGACGGCGAAGGCTGGCTCTGCCTGGTCGCCGAGGACGGACGCCTTCTCTCAAGCTGGTGCGACTCCTCAGACTATCTCGGCGCCGCAGCGAAAGCCGGCGTCGACTTGGGCGGCTTGTCCTCGGCCTCCGATCGTGAAGCCTGGGCCCCCGCCCTGGCCCTGGCCTTGGCAGGCACCTCCATCCCTATCGGCAGCGCGTCCCGCGGCCTTCCTCCCGTCCCCCCCCTGCTCCGCCCGAAACGCTACCAAGGACTGAAGCTGATCACCGCCTTCTCCCTCGCCGCCTGCGCCCTGCTGCTTGCCGTCCAGGGCCTGCGGATGTGGGGCGCCTCCAGTGCCGCCGCCGAGCGCCGCCGCGCCCAGGTCGCCGCCATCGAAGCGGAAATCCGCAGTCTGAAACTCGACCCCGATCTCAGCCTCGCCCTCGATGGCCTCGATGCCGAACTGCGCGACAAGGTGGAGAAGCCCCCCTCCGCCCGGGCTCTGCTTCACGACTTCACCGTCGCGCTTCCCGACGCCTACTACTGCAAGACCCTGCGGATATCCTCGGGCCGCCTCGCCGCCACCGTCTTCTCCTCCAACGGCGCCCAGCAGGAGCTCTACAACGCCCTGAAGGCGGCGCCCGGACTTGATGATGACATCACCATCAACCCCAACCCTCAAGGGGCCTCCTGGTCGATCGAAGTCAAACCCGTCGCCGACGCCACCGCCGTCAGCCTCGCAGCTGGGGCCGCCCGATGAACGCAGAGCACCGCCGCACCGCCGCGCTCGCCGCCGGTTTTCTCGCACTCCTGCTCATCCTCGCCTGGCAGGCCGGCCTGCTGAAAAGCTCCGGCGGCTCCGCCGGCGCAGCCCAGCTCTACGCCGCCGAAAAACGACTCGCCGCCGCCAAATCCCTGCATCGCGAGTCGGAACTGCGCCTGCAGGCTGCCCAGGACGCCAAGGAGTGGTGCTGGAGCTTCGACGCCAAAGGGACTTCCCCCCGCAGCGAGATCCAGCAGGCCCTCAACCGCCTCGCCAAGCGCGCCGGACTCGAAGCCACCGTCAACAACGGCGCCGAACGCACAGTGAGCGGCTGCGAGTACCTCAACCAGGCCGACTTCTCCCTCCAGGTGGTCGGCTGCGGCGCCCCGGAACTGCAGAAGCTGCTCGACCTCATCGACGAACAGAAGCCTCTTCTCAGCGTCACCGAACTGAGCTTGATCCGCAACGACGGCAAGGCCGCCAGCGCCGGCGAGATCGGCCTGCGCCTGGGCATCCGGGCGATCATCATGAACGGCAAGTCGAACGCCGTCTTCAACCCGGCCGAAAACAAGCCGGCACGCAATGCCCGGACGCTCAAATGACCGCATCCACCCGCACGGAGATCTCCTGATGAAAAGCCTCCTCATCTGCAGCTCCTTGACGAGCCTCGCCGCCGCCTCCGGCCTCGCCTTCTGGGCTGCCACCTGGGAATACAAAAAGGACAGCTCGATCCAAGTCGCCGCCGCCAACGCCTCGCCGCCTGCTCCCTACTTCCAAGCCTCGCCCGCCCTCGAATCCCAGGCGATCGCCGAACGCCCCCTCTGGCGCGACGACCGCCGTCCGGCGCCGGAGAAGACGGATGACCCGGAAGATCTCGAGCCGATGGCACCCGTCAATCTCGAACTGGTCGCCATCGCCGGCGGCGAGGACGGCCATGGCTTCGCCTTGATCGCGCAATCAAGCAGCCCCTCAAAGGATTCCCGCCGCCGTTCTGAGGGCGAAGCGCCGATCTCGCGGTCGCGCAGCCCCGGCGTCCTCTATGCCGTCGGAGACGAGATCCCCGGCACCGGACTGAAGATCGCCGCCATCTCCTCCGACACCGTCAAGCTCAGCGGCAGCAAGCCCCAGGAGCTGAAGATCGAGTGGACATCGATCGCCGCCAAGGCCCGCCTCGAAACCGCCTTCAAGGAAGCCAGCAGCCGCAAGTCCGAAAGCAACATCCTCGGAGCTCAGAGCAAAACCGGAGGAGGCGCCATCTCCAGCGGCGGCAACCAAGACCAGGAGAAGTTCGGCGGCTACACCAAGGATGAACTGATGAACCTGCGCCAGCAAGATCCCGAGAAATTCCGCCAGGTGATCAAGGAACTGCACAAATCCAGCGCAGCGGAAAACAACCCAGCCACCCCCGCTGAAGGGGACAAGACCGAAAACGGCGGGGAGAACCGCGGCGGAAATCGCGGCCGAGGCGACAAAGGTCGCGACCGCTGATCCCCCACGATCCCTCAAGATTCTTCAACCGCAGCCCCCAAAGAAACAGGTCGACCAGCATGCGCCTACCCCTCACCACCGCCGCCTCACTCATCCTCCTCGCTTCCTGCGCCGCAGAACAAACCGCCGTCACCCCGCCAGAGGAGAAGATCGAAGTCAAAAAACCCAACTACGGCATCCTCGAGATCGGCCCCGCCGCCGAAGCGGCCGCTATGAAGATGCCGGAACGCCCGGGCGCCGCTGAGGGCAAACCCGCCCCGGTCTACCGCCGCCTCGCTGAGCTGATGGAAGAGATCGAAGCCAAGAAGCCGGAGGGCAAGCGCCGCGACTTCAAAACCAAGATCAAGTCGCCCAGCATGGTCGGCCAGTCGATCACCGACTTCCTCGCCTTGATGGCCGCCAAGGACCAGCTCGACTTCTCCTATGTCGTCGATCCGGGCGTCAAAGGCAGCGTCACCATCAATTCGATCAGCCAGCCCGACCTCGACATCCGCGACGGCTGGCTTCAGCTCGAATCGGTGCTCCTGCTCAACGGCGCCTACGCCGCCCCCGACGCCTCCGGCGCCCTCCAGATCATGCCCCTCGCCCGGATGTCGCGCGACATGCGCATCACCCCCTTCACACCCCAGTCCAACGTCGCCGCCGAAATCGTCTCCCTCGCCCGCACCCCCGCAGCCGAAGCGGTCGCCAACCTCAAGCCCTTCCTCAGCGAAGGCGCCACCGCCGCCGCCTTGCCCCGCTCCAACGCCGTCCTCCTCGTCGACAACCCCTCCAACGTCGCCCGCGTCAGCGAACTGCTCAAGCTGATGGACGGCCAGGCCGAAGGCGGCTGGCCGCAGATCTCCGTCCCCTGCCGCGAAGTGCCGCCCTCGAACATCGCCGCCGAGCTCCAGAACATCATGCCGGTCCTCGGCTTCCCGCTTGAGATCTCCGGCCTCGCCTCCAGCTCCGGCGCCACCGCCGCCAAGAGCGAAGGCGCCGCCATCCGCATCGCCGTGGTCGAACGCCTCAACACCCTCGTCATCTCCGCCCCCAACCGCGAAACCCTCGACGAAATCAGCCGCTGGGTCAAAACCCTCGACTCCAGCGGCAGCGGCGACCAGGAACGCCTCTTCACCTACCCGGTGAAACACGGCGAGGCCCGCGACCTGATCAACGCCCTGCTCACTTTCTTCCCCAACTCCAGCTCGCCCGATACCGCGCCGCAAAGCACCGGCCGCAATGACGTCAGCGGCGGCCAATCGAACAGCAACCCATTCGGGCAGCAAGGGCAGTTCGGCCAAAGCAATGGCGGCGGCAGCAGCACCAGCAGCAGCTCCGGCACCCGCCTCACCAAGGGCGAACCCCGACCTGAAAACGCCCAGGCCACCGGCCGCAACGGTCAGCCCGCAGCGGCCTCGGTCCGCAGCGCCTCGGTCTTCGACACCCCGATCACCATCCACGAAGACGCCCGCCAGAACCAGCTAGTCATGCGCACCAGCCCCCGCGCCTGGAACACCATCAACGCCATGCTCAGCTACCTCGACGCGCCCTCGATGCAGGTGATGGTCCAGGTCAACGCGGTCGAAGTCACCCTCACCGGCAAACTCGCCTACGGCGTCCAATACGCCCTCCAGGACGCCTTCGGCAGCTCCACCAACGGCACCAGCGGCCAGCTCGGCGTCGGCAACAGCGTCGGCAAGGTCCCCGCCTTCGGCCCCGCCGGCAGCGTCACCCCGGGCCTCAACGCCCTCCTCAAAAACGCCGGCGCCGAAAACGAGTTCGCACTCCTCCACGCGGTCGACAAGGACGCCAAGACCGAGCTGCTCTTCTGCCCCCAGATCCTCACCAGCAACGGCGAGCTCGCCAAGATCCAAGTGGGCAAAAACGTCCCCTACATCGCCAGCAGCAGCCAGACCAACGGCGGCAACCCCACCCAGGACGTCCAGTACAAAGACGTCGGCGTCATCCTCAGCGTCACCCCCAGGGTCAGCGCCGACCGCCGCGTCACCCTCGACCTGTCCCAGGAAATCTCCGACACCGCGGCTGATGCCATCCCCGGCGTCAACTCCCCGGTCTTCACCAAGAACACCATCTCCACCAAACTCACCGTCGAAGACGGCGAAACCCTCCTCCTCGGCGGCATGGTCAGCCACGGCAACATCGAGACCAGCGAAGGCATCCCGCTGCTGAAGGACATCCCCTGGATCGGCTGGCTCTTCGGCGCCAACACCAATGACACCGACAAGAAGGAGCTCGTCCTCTTCGTCAAGGTCAAGGTTATCGAGAACAAGTCCTCTTTGCAGAAGGTGCTGGAGCGCTACCGTGAGACCCAGCGCGTCCAGGACGCCCACCCGGAGCTGAAATGATGAGTCTCAAAATCGATCCCGCCAGCATCCGCCAGGAGCTCGAGAAAGCTCTCGGCTCCCCCCTCGGCGAGTCCTGGCGCCCCGGCGACGAATGGGGCCTGGTCGCCGACGGCAAATTGACCGAGCAGGACACCCTCAAGGCCTACGCCGCAGCCACCGGCCTCGACTGCCCGGAAGACGAGATCGGCCGCCCCGAACGCTTCGACGGCATCCCGGTCGAATACCTCGCCGAAACCCTGCAGCTTCCGATCAGCTGGGACGACAGCTCCGTCACCCTCGCCGTCGCCCAGCCCTGGCAGCTCGGCTCCCTCGCCCTGCACTGGCGCGCCGGCCACGGCCGCAAGGCCCGCTTTGTCCTGGTGCGCCGCTCGCAACTGGAACGCCGCCTCGCCGAAGTCTACCAGCAGCGCGGCGGCCTCGAAGCCCTCGGCGGCGACGACAGCGAACAGTCCCTCCGCGACATCGCCAAGGAAGCCCCGATCGTCCGCCTCGTCAACGACATCTTCGCACGCGCCCTCGAAACCGGCGCCTCCGACATCCACATCGAGCCGAGCGAAACCGAGCTGAAGGTGCGCTTCCGGATCGACGGCGTCCTCTCCACCGCCTTCGAGCCGCCCCACGCCCAGTACTCAGCCATCGCCTCGCGCCTGAAGCTGATCGGCGGCCTCAACATCTCCGAACGCCGCCTCCCCCAGGACGGCCGCATCCAGCTCACCATCGGCCGCGAAGACCTCGACGTCCGCATGTCCACCCTGCCCGCCATCCACGGCGAGTCGATCGTCATGCGCCTGCTCCGCAAAAACGCGGCGGAATACTCCTTCTCCAGCATCGGCATGGACGAAAGCACCCGCGGCACCTTCGAGGAGCTGATCCAGCGCCCCCATGGCCTCATCCTTGTCGTCGGCCCCACCGGCTCGGGCAAGACCACCACCCTTTATTGCGCCCTGATGAAACTCAACACCGGCCTCGACAAGATCATCACCGTCGAAGACCCGGTGGAATACCAGGTCCCCGGGATCACCCAGGTCCAGGTCAAGTCCTCCATCGGCCTCACCTTCTCCTCCGGCCTGCGCTCCATCGTCCGCCAGGACCCCGATATCATCCTCGTCGGTGAAATCCGCGACCGCGAGACCGCCGACATCTGCATCAACGCCGCCCTCACCGGCCACCTGGTGCTCTCCACCCTTCACACCAACGACTCCGCCGGCGCCATCTCGCGCCTGCAGGACATGGGCGTCGAACCCTTCCTCATCGCCTCGGCCCTCACCGGGGTCATGTCGCAGCGCCTCGTCCGCCGCGTCTGCCCGATCTGCTGTGGCAGCGGCCTCAACGCCGGCCAGCGTTGCCGCCCCTGCTCCGGCACCGGCTACAAGGGCCGCGTCGGCATCTATGAACTGCTGGTCGTCGACGACGCCATCCGCTCCCTCATCACCCGCCGCGAAAGCGCCTCGATCATCGCCAAGCACGCCCAGGCCCACAACGGCCTGAAGCTGGTGCGAGAGGACGGATTGGCCAAGGTCGCCTCCGGCCTCACCACCCTCGAAGAAGTCGAACGCGTCTGCTGCGAGAGCTGAACCATGCCCCTCTACCGATTCAAAACCGCCGCCGCCGACGGCAAGCTCGCCGAAAGCGTCGCCGAAGGAGAAAATCCGGGTGACGCCGAACGCCGCCTGCGCAGCCGCGGCCTGACTCCGCTCGCCCTGCTCGGCGAAGGCGAAGGGAAAAGCGGCTCCGGCGGCGGCCTCTTCGCGCCGCGCTTCGACGCCGTCGACTTCACCGACCGCCTCGTCCCCCTGCTCGAAGCCGGCATCTCGCTGGAACGGGCCCTGTCGATCGTCGGCGAAACCTCGGAGCGCGAGCCGGAAAAGGAGATGGCCCGCCAGCTCCGCCAAGGTCTGCACGAGGGCCGCCGCCTGTCGCAACTGGTGCGCGACCGGAGCCAGCACTTCCCCCGCCTCTATGCCAACGCGGTCGAAGCGGGCGAAGAGGCCGGTGCCCTGCCGCAGGTGATGGCCGAGCTCCGCCGCCACCTCCTCGAGCGCCGCGAAACCCGCAACTTCATCCTCTCCTCCTCCGCCTACCCCGCCGCGGTGAGCTTCATCTCGCTCGCCGTCATCGCCTTCCTCCTCGGCCACGTGGTGCCGCGCTTCGCCGCCATCTTCCAGGACGGCAAACGCAAGATGGGCGCCGCCACCGAACTCCTGGTCGGCATCTCCAACGGCATCGCCCAGTGGTGGCCACTCCTCATCGCCCTCTCCATCGGCGCAGGCGCAGGTCTCTGGTGGCTGCTCACCTCGCCCTCGCAAAACGCCCGCCGCGACGCCCTGATCATCCGCCTGCCCCTCCTCGGTCACCTGGTGATGCTGATGAACACCGCCATCCTCTGCCGCACCATGGCGGTCCTCCTGCGCTCCGGCGTCCACTTGCTCAAGGCGGTCCAGATCGCCTCGCGCGCCGTCCCCCACAGCGGCCTCGGCGACAGCGTCGCCGCCGCCGCCTCGCGCCTGCGCCAGGGCGAACGCCTCTCCGAAGCGCTCCGCTCCTGCCCCCTCCTGCCCGCGCTCGTCCCCCGGATGCTCGCCGTCGGCGAAGAAACCGGCGACGTCGAATCGATGATGACCAAGGTGGCGGAACGCTACGACCTGGAATTCCGCAACCGCGTCAAAGCCATGCTCGCCCTCTTCGAACCCCTGATCATCGCCGTCCTCGCCGCCGTCGTCGGCTCGGTCGTCATCGTCATGTTCCTCGCCATCCAAGAACTCTCGAACCCGAAATGAAACCCAGGAATCCCCCCATGAAAACCCCCCGCTCCCGCCGCCACGCCTTCTCCCTCGTCGAACTGGTCATCGTCATCGGCATCATGGCCACCCTCGCCGCCATCGTCGGGGTCAACGTCATGAAACAAGCCGCAGTCGCCAAGGTCGGCGAAGCCAAAGCTCAGATGAGCCAGCTAAAACAGGGCGTCAGCCTCTTTTACAGCAAACACAGCAGGTTGCCGGAAAAACTTGATGACCTCGTGATCAATCCAGGCAATGTCAAAAACTGGGTCGCCTGCATGGACAACCAGTCGATCCCGAAAGATCCCTGGGGTAACGATTACATCTATGAATCCAAGTCAAGCAACAACCTGGGCTATGAAATCACCTCATTGGGCGCCGACGGCGCTCCCGGCGGCGACGAGCTTGACGCCGATCTGAAATTGTCCGAAAGATGATCCCCTCCCCGATCAGCTCCCGCTTCCCGTCTCGGACTTTGCGCCGGGCCTTCTCCTTGCTGGAGTTGATCACCGTCATCATCATCATCTCGATCGCCACCGGCATCGCCGCGGTGAGCTTCCGCCACGCCGGCCAGCGCGACCCGGTGGACGAAGTGCTGGAAAGCCTGGAAGCCACCTTCAGCGCCGCGCAGAGCCGCGCCGTCCTCGGCGGCGTCGCCATCCGGGTCAGCATGAACAAGGACGAAGCCGGCGCCGCTGCCTTCACCATCTCCTCGATCGGAGGCTCCGCATCCCGCCAGGGGGAAATGCTGCGCACCGGCGAAGACACCCGCCCCCTCCCCCCTTCCTGCAACGCCAGCTTCCAGGACGAAGGGGACTTCCTCTTCCTCCCCAGCGGCGAAGCCCGCGGCCCAACCCTCACCGTCAGCGCCGGCGAACGCAGCGCCAAGATCACCTTGGACCGCCTTACCGGACGGATGATCGTCGAGGAGCAGCCATGAATAAAGCCGATCGATGCCAATCGCTTTTGCCCCGGAGGAGCAGCCGGCAGATAGCCCATGGTGTAGCGACGAGTAAGGAGTCGCAAACCCCAGGTGGATGTGTAAAAGAATCTAAGCCCCAGCGGGGCGCTCAGAATGAAGCTTGCCTGCTGAGCTCAAACACGCAGCGACATTGTGGACGCCCCTTCGGGGCTCGTACACTATCTTCGGGCACCCAGGCTTTGCCCTCGTCCCTCGGCCTACACCCTGGGCTGACATCTGACCGCCCTTCCAGGGCGCAAACGAAAGGCCGAGGAATCCGCGCCTTCTCCCTCATCGAGGTGATCGTCGCCACCCTGCTTCTGGCGATTGCGGCGGCGGGTGCCACTTCCCTGGTCTCGACCTCGCTGCGCTCACTCTCCCAGGCGCAGGATTCCTGGCGCAACGAACATCTCCTGAGCGTCGCCGCCGAGCATTATCTTCTCAGCGGTCCGAATGTTTCTCTTCCTGACGGCATCCTGCCCGAAGGCTACCAGGTCCAGTGCAGCTTGATGGCCTCACCGGTGCCCGCCGGGGAGGATCCGGAGCTTTACGCCCAGCCGGTGAATGGCTGGATCGTCGGACGTTACCAGATCACCTTGAGCCGCGACGGCCAGGCAATCGATACCCTCAATGTCGACAAACTCGTTCCCGAGGGGGAATTATGAGCTTGGCTTCCCTGGGAGCGCGCCTTCGTTTCACCCTGGTGGAGTTGATCCTCGCCTTGGCCCTGCTGGCGGTTCTGGCCGCCACCGGCGCCGCTTTGATCGGCGGACTGACACGCGCCTGGGATCAATCGCGCCAGCAAGGTCATCGAGTGCAAGAGCTGGTCCGGCTCGACCGCTGTTTCCGCAGTCTCGTCGGCAACGCCATGCCCTTTACCTGGCGCGACGCAACCATGCAGCAGACCAACGCCTTCATCGGCAATTCCGACAGCGTCCGGCTCGCCTCGCAGATCACTCCGGCCGACGCCATCGATGGCGGCCTGCGCTTCTCTTTCATCACCTTGAATCGCGAAGGCGAACTGATCGCCATCGTCAGCTCGAAACCCTTTTCCGAGGAGAACGAACCGGAGGGATTGGTCTCGGTGCTGTCGAAAGAGGTCGCCGCGATCCGCTTCAGCTATTGCCGCGTCTCCAGCGCCGACCCCCTGATTGAAGTGATGGAATGGGTCGATGTCTGGGAAAGCGACCGGGCCGACATTCCTCTGGCCATCCGCATGGAAGTGGAATGGCAGGACGGGCGGACCGAAAACTTCCTGATGCGCACTGCCGGTTCCGGCCGTTACGAACGTCACGGCTCCTGGCGCAACGGCGAGAAACTGGCGGGGCAACGATGAAGCAAGCCCGTCAATCCGAACTCGGCGCCGCCCTGATCATCGCCCTGGTCTTCACCGCCCTCGCCTTTGTCATCGCCGCCGCCCTGGCCGCCGCCTGCGGCACCGCCGCCATGCCCGCCAACGCCCAGGCACTCACCCTGCGGTCCCGCTACGAAGCCGAATCCGCCTCGACCTACGCCGTCTGGCGACTCGCCGCCGACATCAAAGCCCACAGCAACCGCTCGATGGGCCGCTTCGACGGCGCCGAAACCGCCGAAGACAACGCCTCCCGCGCCGTCGCCGACGGACGCATCCTCGGCTTCAGTCTCGACGAAGGTTCCAGCGCCTCGGTGCAACTGCTCGATGCCAACCGCGGCCTCGACGTCTCCGGCAACCTCGGCCCCAGCCGCGCCCGATCCTTCATCGCCGCCGCCGGCCTCACCCCCACCGACGACACTGAAATGATCCGCGCCTGGCTGGCCCGCGCCGGCGACTATGTCGACGGCGACAGCCTGCTCCAGAACAACGGCATGGAGCAATCCGACTACTCCCCCGCCAACCTGCCCCGCAACGGCGCCCTGCAATCGCAATGGGAAGTCCTCTGGATCCCCGGCTTCCGCGATGCAATGATCCCCGGTGCCAGCTCCAACACATGGCCAATACCCGAAGTCGATCTGCTCCGCATCGTGCCGCCACGCGGCCAGACCTTCCCGGGCTCCGACAAGCCCAACTTCTTCTCCTCTCCCGCCTGGATGATCAGCCAGCTGGCGCAACTCGAATCTGACGAACTGGAAGCCGTCATCGCCGCCCGCGACGCATGGAACAACAGCCGCATCCCCATCAGCGACACCCTCGGCGAACTGCGCCCCAAGGTGGAAAGATATTTCAGCATGAGTGAAAGCCGAATCTACGAACTCCGTTGCCGCAGCATCCGCCCCGACGGCCTCGGCCCCGGCTCCCTCAACGCCGTCGTCGATCTATCCCGAGGGCTCCCGAGCAGCGGCAGCAGCGGCTTCAAAGGCCTGCGCTGGTGGTCGTGGCGCCACGACTAGCGCTCATCGATTTTGATCTGCGCCTGCTTTCGCGAGATCCTCATAAACCTAAAAACCGCAGTTGAAAGGTTGGAAGGTTCAAAGGTTGAAAGGATCAGCTACAACAGCAAGAGGTTATGGTGTTCGAGGGCGCTCGGCAACTCCTCCGGCTGGCAATCATGCAGGTCGAGCAA
>JBDKFG010000074.1:0-23786 GCA_039798785.1 Verrucomicrobiota bacterium
TGGGGCAAGAGAACATTCTGGAAGCCCCTCCGGGGCTCGGAACTCGTGGCCTGCAACCCAGGGTTTGTCCTCGTGCCTCGGACTACACCCTGGGCTATCTGCCGGCTGCCCCGCTGGGGCAAGAGAACATTCTGGACGCCCCGCTGGGGCTCGGAACTCGTGGGCCGCAACCCAGGGTTTGTCCTCGTGCCTCGGACTACACCCTGGGCTATCTGCCGGCTGCCCCGCTGGGGCAAGAGGAAGGCATGACGATCGAGTCTCATTGAGCTCACCCCCGCTCCATACACGCCCGGTAGAGGTCCTTCCAATCGGCGCGGTCCTTGACCACGGTGTGGAGGTATTCGCGCCAGACGGCGGCGTCCTGGACGGGGTCGCGGACGACGGCGCCGGTGATGCCGGAGGCGAGGTCGTGGGCGCGGAGCTGGCCGTCGCCGTAGAACGCGGCGAGGGCGAGGCCCTGGGTGACCACCGAGATGGCCTCGGCGGTGGAGAGCGCGCCGGAGGGGGATTTGAGCTGCTGCTTGCCGTCCTCGGTGAGGCCGGAGCGGAGTTCGCGGAAGATGGTGACGATGCGGCGGATCTGATCGAGGGCGCTGAGATCGTTGGGGATCTCGAGTGCGGCGGCCTGCGAGGCGACGCGGCTGCTGACGATGTGGCATTCCTCGTCGACGCTGGACGGCAGGGGCAGGATGACGGTGTTGAAGCGGCGCATCAGGGCGGCGGACATGTCGTTGACGCCTTTGTCGCGGTTGTTGGCGGTGGCGATGACATTGAAGCCGGGGATGGCCTGGATCTGCATGTCGAGCTCGGGGATGGGCAGGGTCTTTTCCGACAGGATGGTGATCAGGGTGTCCTGCACATCGGCGGGCAGGCGGGTGAGTTCTTCGACGCGGACCAGTCGGCCTTCGCGCATCGAGCTGAGCAGGGGCGAGGGGACGAGGGCGGCTTCGGAGGGGCCTTTGGCGAGCAGGGTGGCGTAATTCCAGCCGTAGCGCAGCGCGGCTTCGTCGGTGCCGGCGGTGCCTTGGATGAGGCGGGTGGAGTCGCCGGAGATGGCGGCGGCGAGGTGTTCGCTGACCCAGCTCTTGGCGGTGCCCGGGACGCCGTAGAGCAGCAGCGCGCGGTCGGTGGCGAGGGTGGCGATGGCGATCTCGATGATGCGCGCCGCGCCGATGTATTTCGGCGAGATCTCGACGCCGTTGTCAAGCTTGCCGCCGAGCAGGTAGGTGCGCACCGCCCAGGGCGACAGCTGCCAATTGCGCGGCTTGCTGTGTTTGTCGACAGCGCGCAGGGCGGAGAGTTCACGGGAATAGGCGACTTCGGCATGTTGACGGAGGACTTGGGTCATGAGGAGCTCCTTGTTTAGCAATTAAGAGTTAAGAATTAAGAGTTAAGAATGGAACCGCGGAGGGCATGGAGGGCACCGAAAGGGTTTTTGTTCATCTATTGGATCGCCGGCGTCCCGCCGGCTGTGTTGGAGTTTTTCTGGCAGCCGGGTGCATTCACCCCATAATTTCATGGCAAATTGTTTTTATTTCTTCATTGAGTTCATTGAAATATTGATCCGCAATACAGCCTCCAATTGTTCTGTAATCCATAAGATGATCTTCATTCGGCAATACAATATCATTTATTTTCCCCATGCTATTAACGAAATGTCTTTTTGAAAATGCGAGAGTAGTAAATAAAACATCATTATTTTCTTTTGTGCATGAAGCATCAATTGATGTTGCAAGCCATGAAATATAATTTTCGCAAATTGATTTTCTTTTTTGTCGATCTTCTATTTTCTGTTCAATAAGGACAAGATTTAACTTGTGCGTCTCCACTGTCAGAAAGTGCAATACAAATTGATGATGTAATTCGTCATTCCTAACTATTTTAGGTTCTATATTTTCGTTATTTACATAGTCATTAGTGATTGTCGGTTCGTAAAGATTTCTGAGATCTTTTGAGGCAGTATCTGGCGTTCTATTCATGTAAACTTTCTCACGCTTCTTGTTTCTAATTTTAGTTAAGTTCCCATCAACGAATCCTACAGTAACTGCGGTGGCTAACGACAATTTCTTTGCCCCTGGAGATTGAGCGTCAATGTAGTCTTCAATCATTTTAATCGTAGATTCTAAAACGTCTTTCCAATTATTTCCTACCTCGGATGCTGGAAATCTAAATGGCTTTCCGTTGGATCGAAATGTTTCATTGCAGGCCCAGTCTTCATCCAATTTGCTATAAGTATCGGATCCTATCAATTCGATGCACCATGGTTCTGCGAGATTGAAATTATAGGCAGTGATTGATTTTGGTATTTCTTGCCCCATCACTTTATCCAGCCAATGATTGAATTGTGCTTGGAATTTCACGCTAGGCATATCCATTTTCCTTATGTTTATTGCATTAAATGGGGGGCGACTACCGGCTGCCCCGCTGCGGCAGGAAGACGAAACAACGCCGCAAGGATTGCGGCGGCCCCAGATGAACAAACCGGCAGCCGGCGCTCCCAGGGAACTGCAGTTGGCGGGACGCCGGCGATCCCGAGCAGGAGCTCATGGCCGCCCTCTCGAGTTTTTCTGGCCGCTGATGCATGTCGAGGCGGGCGAGGGTGAGGAGGAGCGGATCTGCTGTGGTGACGGTGGACACGGATGAGCCTCGGCGCCGGGGTTGCTCGGGAGTTTCTAACAGTATCGGACAAAGCGCGTCGGGAAGCAAGAGGGCGGGGGTGGATTTTTTGAGCTCAAATCGAGAAGGATCAGAATTCCCCGCCGAGGCTCAGCCCAAAGCCGCCACTTCTTCCCGGCTCGGCGCCCGGCCGTCGCGGACAAACAGAGCCGCGGTGTCGCGGGCAAAAGCCAGCATCTCCGGCAGCGGCAGGCCCAGGCTGCGGGCGACGCAAAAAGCGCCGTGGAAACAATCGCCGGCGCCGTTGGTGAAGCTGCCGCCGAGAGGACGCGCCGGCAGGGAGAAAAGTTCGCCGTCGATCGACGCCACCAGACCGGCCGAACCAAGAGTGATCACCACTCGGCGATGCTTCTCGGCCAGCTTCGGCAAGGCCGCCGCGGCGTCGCTGACGCCGGCGAATTCCCGGGCGAAGTTGGACGACACCACGGCCCAGTCGCAGAGCTCGAACAAGGCAAGCGATTCAGGACGGCAGGAGCCGCCGTCCAGGACGATCTCGGTCTTCTGAAGCCGGGCTTCGGCGATCAAGCGGCGCGCCGCCAAGGGGGCGAGATGTCCGTCGAAAAGCAGGGTGGCGCAATCGGCGGGGAGCGCGGCGTAGACGTCGGGCAGGGCCTCGCTGTGGGGACGGAAGCTGGCTAGGCAGCGCGAGGCATCGGGCTTGCTAAAAACTGCGGATTCCGCACTTGGGAGATCGTCGCTGATCACCGCTCCGTCGTCGAGCCCGGCTTCGCGCAGGAGCTGGCGCAACTGCATTCCGGTGGCGTCGCGTCCGGTGCGGGCGCAGAGCCAGGCTTCACAGCCGAGACGGGCCGCGGTCATCGCCGCGCCGGTGGCCGGACCACCGGGACGCACCAGCAGGGATTCGGCCCGGACTTTTTCGTCCGGACCAGGCTGGTGCGGCAGGGAATAGATGCGGTCAAGATTAAGCAGTCCGGCGAAGGCGAGTTTGGGCATGGGGGTCTCTAGGCGTTTATGACTTGGCAGATATCTTACCCGACACCAAAGCCAAGGAAAATCCATGAAGATCGCCATCGCCAGTGACCACGCCGCCTTCGAATTCAACCGCCAGCTCACCACCTGGCTGCAGGCCCATGGCCACGAAGTGGTGAACTTCGGCTGCAACGGCACCGAGAGCTGCGACTATCCCGATTTCGGCATCCCCGCCGTCCAGGCGCTTGTCGCCGGCAAGGTCGAGCGCACCATCCTGTGCTGCAACAACGGCATCGGCATGAGCATCCTCGCCAACAAGATCCCCGGCGCCGTCGCCGCCCTTGTCTACAACGAGGAATGCGCCCGCATGACCCGTGAGCACCACAACTCCAACGTCCTCTGCCTCGGCGCCCAGCAGTTCCCCGCCGAACGCCTGATCGAATTCGTCCGCCTCTGGCTCGAAACCGAATTCGCCGGCGGCCGCCACGAACGCCGCATCGCCAAGGCCCGGGCGCTGGATAGCAAAGTTTAAGGTTCCAAGTTTAAAGTTTAAGGTTCCAAGGCAGCTGCTTAGCCTTGCCTATGATCTTAAACTTGAAACCTCATGCCTTAAACTTTAAACCTTAAACTTTAAACTCGAGCCCTCTCATGCGCCACAACGAAACCACCGATCTGCTGCACTTCATCGATGCCTCGCCCACCCCTTATCACGCCGTCGCCGAGTGCGCTCAGCGCCTGCGCAACGCCGGCTTTCGCGAACTCCGCGAAACCGAGGCCTGGAGCCTGAAGGGCGGCGACGCCTGCTTCGTCGTCCGCAACGAAGCCTCGATCATCGCCTTCCGCGTGCCGAAAAAAGTCAGCGCCGCCACCCTCGCCTTCAACCTCGTCGGCGCCCACACCGATTCCCCTTGCTTCAAGCTCAAGCCCAATCCCCAGGCCAGCTCGCCCGGCAACTGGCAGCAATGGGGCGCCGAAACCTACGGCGGATTGCTCCTCAACTCCTGGCTCGACCGCGACTTGTTTCTCTCCGGCCGCGTCTGCGTGATGACCAAAAACGGCGTCGAATCGCGCCTGATCTCGCTGACCAAACACCGCTACCGCATCCCGCAGCTCGCCATCCACCTCGATCGCGGCGTCAACGACAACGGTCTCAAGCTCAATCCCCAGACCCAGATGGCTCCGGTCATCGGCCTCAGCGACGGCAACGCCGGCAACCTGATGGGCGAGATCGCGGCCGCCGCCAAAGCCAAGCCGGAGGAGATCGGCGCCTTCGATCTGTATTTCCACGACGCCCAGCCCTCGGAATACGGCGGTCTGCACGATGAATTCATCTACGCTCCCCGTCTCGACAACCTCGCTTCGACCCATGCCGGCCTGAGCGCCCTGATTGGCGCCAAGCCCGGCAAGACGGTGTCGCTCTTCGCCAGCTTCGACCACGAAGAAGTCGGCTCGGAGTCGCAACAAGGCGCCGCCTCCAACATGCTGCCCGCCGTGCTCGAGCGCATCAGTCTGGCCCTCGGCGTCAGCCGCGACGAACAGCACGCTGCCGCCGCCCGTTCCTTCATGATCTCCAGCGACATGGCGCACGCCCTCCACCCCAACTACGCCGGTCAGCACGAGCCCGACCACAAGCCCCTGGTCAACCGCGGCCCCGCCCTGAAGAGCAACGCCAAGATGCGCTACGCCAGCGATGCCCCCGGCATCGCCCGCTTCACCGCCCTCTGCCGCAGCGCCGAAGTGCCCCTGCAGACCTTCGTCTCCCGCAACGACTGCCCCTGCGGCTCGACCATCGGCCCGATCTGCTCCACCCGTCTCGGCATCCAGGCGGTCGACATCGGCAACCCGATGCTCTCCATGCACTCCGCCCGCGAGATGGCCGGCAGCGACGACCATCCTCGCCTGATCAAGGTATTCAAGCTGTTCTTCGGCGAGTGATGCCGACGACATCTGCGCAAACTCCCGCCACTGACATGGCGGGAGTTTTTCTGTGGAGAAAAATTTGGCATCCGGGTCGCGCCGGGATTATGTTCTACAAGCTATAAGACTCAAACCACAGGATCCCCGCATGCTTCACAGAAAAATCCCGTCCCTATTTTGCTCTTCATTGCTGCTTGCCGCATTTGTCTTTTCCTGCGGCAGCATTCCTGACCAGCACCACGAGGAACGCATCTATATCGCCAAGGTAGATTACAGCGACATCATCCGGGAAATCGGATTCAAACTCCGCGATCGCGACATCCAAGTCCAAAGCAATGAGGAAGTCACACAGTACTTGCAGCGAGGCATCCCTCTCGGGGTTCACTTTTATGCCACCTCCGGCCTGACACTGGAATCAGTCGCAGGATATGGCGTCACCCAGGTTTGCGCCGACCTCTACCAAAAGAAGCGCAAGATAGGCATCGTGAAGATCCTGCTCTTTCCCACACGCTATGAGGTCAGGACATCGTTAGAGAGCAACCCCAGTAAACTCATTTTCGAGCCCTATATCGACTATGTTCTTGAAGTCGATGGTCAGGAGCCCGTGACCAGAAAACTGTATCTTTCGCCGATCCGATCCAAACCGAAATAAAGAGTTTCGGCCTTGAAAAACCCGGCTTCACCCGCCGGGTTTTTCTTTTGCGATCGCCGCAGCCCCAACTAGGTTCCTCCAACTTGACTTATAAGTACTGTTGCAAGAGAGCTGATTTAGGGCATACTGCACTTATAAGTGCAAATGGAGGACGTCATGGACGCCAGTCAAGTCAGCATTGAGATAGAGATTTCCGTGAATGGCGAGTGGCGACTGCTGGGCCGATTGGACCGCGGACTGACTCGTGTGGAGCTCAACTACGACATCAATTACGCCTGCGATCACATCGGCCAGGCCGTTTTTGGCGTCAGCCTGGCTCATCCACCTGATTTTTCCGGGGCATCTTTCAGCGGGCTCCCTCCCTTCGTCTACGACTACATGGGCGGGGGCTTTGCCAAGGAGTTGCGACAGGCCGGGAGAGCTAACACTTTGACAGAGTGGGATCACCTGAAAACCTCCTACAATCCCCAAGGGAATTTACGATTCCTCACCTTTGGCACTCACCGTCATGAGATGGATGCTATCAGGCGCAATAACGCGGCTACCTGGAAGTTGGAATCGCTCAAGACCTTGACTTATGAAGCCAATGGCCAGCAGCAAGCCCTTTTCCAGGGCAACAGCGACACACAAGGCAACTGCCCGAAGCTATGGGTCGTGATCAAGGGCGACGAGGCTCATGCTGACTTCGGCCTTGATCAACCAGGTGAATTCTGCTTGTTGAAATTCCCGCGCGGCAAGCGCTCGAAGATGCAGGAGATCCTGCGTCTTGAAGCTCCTTATTTGGAAGTGGCGCGAGCCTTGGGCCTGCATGTCGGGGCGCCGCTAAGAGTTCACGGAAAAGTCTTGCTCATCCCGAGGTTTGACCGCTTCTGGCGCGACGGCAAGGTCATCCGCCTAGGCCAGGAAAGCCTGTTCTCCGCCGCACAAGTTCCCGGCCAGCAAGCCGGGGTCGATCATTGGCGCTATTGCGATGTCATCACGAAATTCAGCTGCCAGCCCGCAAAGGACCTGCTGGAATACCTCCGCCGCGACATTTTGAATCTTTGCATGCGGAACCCTGACAATCACGGGCGCAACAACGCGTTCCTGAAAGACCCGGTGAACGGCGTCACTTTGAGCCCGCTTTATGATTTTGCGCCGATGTATCTCGATGACAACGTGATTCCCCGCTGCACCCGATGGGGCGGATACGAACGTTATGAAGGCGAGGTCGACTGGCAGGGAGTTCTGGCTCAGCTGCAGCAGCGCTACGGCTTTGAAAAAACCACCTTGCAGCCTTTTGTCGCGGCCTTGGCAGAGCTGCCGCAGACCTGTGAGCAGCAGGGCTTGCCGTCGCAGCGAATTGCTGATTGCCGCGATGCCTGGCAGCGTCAACTTGGCTCCTTGCAACAAGCCGTGGTGGCCGGATGAAGACAGGCACGCGTCCAACTCAAGAAGAGTTTTTGGCTCGCCGTTCCCTGCTGATGGCGGATTTGGCGCTCAATCGCCTGACATTGGCGGAAACGGTCAAGCGTTGTCGCCACTGCGTTGGCGCGAGTCAATCGGATTACGCCAAGATGACCGGCGTCCCGGTGCGGATCATCTCTTCCATTGAGCAAGGAAAGGGCAATCCCACGTTGAGCACGCTGGAGCGCCTGGGCAAGCCATTTAAGCTTGGCTTGGCGTTCAAACCGGTTTGAGCCGGCAGCGCCTGAATCGCCGCGTCAGTTATCCCGAGCTGAAGCGCTCTTGGAAATCCCGGCCGCATCGGCCGGGGTTTCTTTTTCGAGCCGAACCCTTGCTTTGCGATCGCCGCGGATTTAAGCTGACAAGACCACCCGAAGGAATCCTCATCATGATCCAAGTGCCGCTCCTCCTCTTGCTTGCCAGCTCCGATGCCGCACCACTTTCGCCCCAGCCGCAGCCGGCCAAAGCTCTGCATCTCTCGCAGAAACTCGAGGTGCCTTTCCTTGATCACTTGCGTGCCCAGCTTCCCATCTTCGTGCAAGTCGACCTGATCGAGTTGCGGGCCGCTGAAATCAAGGGGGTCAAAACTTTCAACTACGCCGTCAAACTCACAGCCCGGGAAGACCTCTACCATCAACTCGGCACCGAGAATCTCCTTCCTCTCCTGAAAGCCACTGGGCGCCTCAAGCACGAGGATCGGTTTGCCTTGTGGTATTGCCTCAAGACCTGTTACTGTCATCTCCTCCTGAAAAAGGGCGAATCACAAGTGATCTATGGTCAAGGAAGCATGAAGGGGGAGGAGCTGGAAACTGATTTCTCCTGGGGAGGCATCTATCTCCGCGAACAAGTCGCGGATCGACTTTACAGCGAGTCGCTGGTCGACCTCTACAACCAATCGATCGAGAATCTGATCGCGGAAGAAGCGAGGCAAGCCGAAAAAGCCCGCCAAGTCCATGCCGAGTGGGAAAGCGCCTTGGCCGCCTTGAAGCCGGGGGCAAAACTGCACGGATTGTTGAAGTCGAATGCCGGCGTTCAGATGCTGAGTCTTGAAATCACAGCGCTCAGCCCTGAAGGCATCATCTCGGGTCAACTGGTCAGCGGCAAGATGAAGGTGCCCGTGCTCTTGTCTCGCGACAGAGACGCCCTCTGCGGCGGCATCGATCTGATGATTCAAGTCACGGGCAACGACGAAACGCTGCAGAAGTTCGCTTTCGGCACGAAGTTAAGACTCTTCCGCTCGGAAGGCACATGGCGCTTGTACACCACTTCCAACTTCGATGATGTCCGCCTTTCCTCTCCGTGATTGATTGAGGCGTTTGCCGGATTCATTCCCCTTCGAGTTCGGCGCCTTCATTGCACGCCAGACCGTGATCCATGAAACGGGCCGGCATGCGGTGGCGTTCGCGCCCGACCGGACGGGCCGGCACGCCGACGACGGTGGTGTGCGCCTCGACGTCTTCAAGGACGACACTGCCGGCGCCGATCTTGGCGCCATCTCCGATGCGGATGTTGCCGAGCAGCTTCGCTCCGGCGCCGATGAGGACGCCGTTGCCGAGCTTAGGATGGCGATCGCCGGATTGCTTGCCGCTGCCTCCGAGGGTGACTTCGTGGAGGATCGAGACGTTGTCGCCGATCACCGCCGTCTCGCCGGCGACGAAGCCGGTGGCGTGGTCGAGGAAAATCCCCTTGCCGAAGCGGGCCCCGGGATGGATGTCGACGCCGAAGACTTCCGAGCAGCGGCTTTGCAGATGGGAAGCCAGGGTGTGGCGGCCGGAGCGCCAGAGGTGATGCGAGATCCGCGAGGCCTGGATGGCGAGATATCCCTTGAAATAGAGCAAGGGGATGACGAGGTTCGGCGTGGCCGGATCGCGTTCCCGGATGGCATGCAGGTCGGCAGCGGCGCTGAGAGCGATGTCGGGATCGGCCTTGACGATTTCGAGGAAGAGCTGATGGCAGCCGAGGACCGAGATCGAGCCGTCGCCGAACTTCCAGGCGAGGCGGTAGGCGAGACAGGCGCCGAGATCCTCCTGGTTGAGGATGGTCTCGTTGATCAGCACCCGCAGCCTCTCCTCTTCATGGGAGATGTGGCGGGCTTCGCGCAGGATCGTGCCCCAGATGTCTTTCATGTCGCTACTCCTTCGATTCCGTTCCCAAGCTAATTCCTCGCTCAGCCGGCGGCTAGGGCATTGACACGAATTAGACGCTGGCCGATCCACCCTTGTCAATCAAAGACCGGTGATTTCTAGATTCAGCGTCCCGAGCCGTCATGGACGACGTGGTCGAGATGCTGCCAGTCGGCGAGGATCTGGCGGTAATCGCAGGTGAGTTCCTCGCCGGCGGGAATGTCGCACAGGGCGATGCCGTGATCATGGCGGGAGTAGTCGACATTGGGCCGGGGGGAGTGATTCATGTAACGCCCGAGGGTCGACTCGAAGATGAAGGGCCCGCCGGGCTCGGGTCGATAGCTGTAGTTTTCGACATCATGGCGGACCCCTTCGGGCAAGGCCTCGAAGGCTTCGGGACTGATGACGATGTCGAAAACGGGGTCGAACTTCCACACGACGCTGCCCTTGGGGACAAAGCTGCTGGCGAAGAGCCCTGTGCCATGGATGCGGCTGGGAGCGGTGAAGCAAGGGATGATGATCATGGATTGGCCTTGAGCTTGCAATGAGCAAAAGTTGTAGAGCAGGAAGGAAGGAACTTAAACTTCATATGCCCGCTCTACAAACTCAGCCCGGGCTTTCAGGCTTTCGTTGGCGCGAGCCTTGCAGATTGGCTTTCCCGATGTCGTTTCGGTGTCAAATCCCAAGCTGAGAGATATCCCGATGCGCACTCGACACCCTGATGAAGCCCCCGCCGGCGCGATCCGCCAGGCGGACGACTGGAACCGCCACTACCTCGACGGTGACACCGGCTGGGACATGGGCCGGGCGGCGCCGCCCTTTGAACGCCTGCTCGCCTCCCCTCCCCCCTGGCTGGCCGGCAAGCGTCTCGCCGCTTTGGGTTGCGGACGCGGCCATGATGCGGCGCGTTTCGCCTTGGCCGGCTATCAGGTCACCGGTCTCGACTTCGCGCCTCTGGCTCTGGAGGAAGCCCGGAGTCTCTACGGCGGTATCCCCGGCCTCGATTTCGCCGCTTGCGACGTCACCGCTCCTGCGTCCACCCATCACGGAATCTTCGATCTGGTCCTGGAGCACACCTGCTTCTGCGCCCTGGCGCCCCAGCAGCGTCCCGATTATGTTCGCGGCATTTCCGCCCTGCTGAAGCCTGGCGGCATTCTCTTTGGTCTCTGGTATCGCTTCGATCCACCCGACGCGGAGGGGCCTCCTTATTCTCTGTCGGAAGCCCGTCTGCTGCAGCTGATGGAGCTCGGCGGCTTCGACATGCTGCTGTGCGAGACGCCCGCCGATTCGCACGAAAGGCGCGCCGGACGGGAACGGCTCTGCGCTTTCCGCAAGCGATAAATAAATCCTCAAAGACGCAGTTGAAAGGTTTGAAGGTTCGAGGGTTGAAAGGATTAGCTGCCTCGAAGCTTCTCCCAATTTATGGAGTTTCCGCCTGTTCACTTGCGCAGCAGGCGCCGCACCTCGTCGGCGATTTCGCGGAAGACCTCATGCCTCGGCGACGTGCGGCGCCAACAAAGGTGGATCGACCGGCCCGGCCCGGGCTGAACCACCGGCAGGACGGTGCATGCGGGATCGGCGGAGGCGAGGGCGCATTCCGGCACCAGGGTGTAGCCGCGACCGAGGCGGACCATCGCCATCAAGGTGCCGAGGGAGCTGCCGCGGAAATCGGCGTGGCGGACGAGGCCGCCGGAGCTGCAGAAATCCAGGATCTGCGCACCCAGGCAATGCCCCTCTTCCAGGATCAGCAGTTCGTCGGAGGACAACTCCTTCAATTTGACCTGTTTGCGCAAGCGCCAGGGGCTGTCGGGCGGGGCCAGCAGGAGAAAGGGCTCAGTGAAAATCTCTTCGCTGGCGACCAGATCCTCTTCGATCGGAGCGGCAATAAAGGCGGCATCTAGCTCGCCCGCGAGCAATTGCCGGATCAGATCGGCCGTCTTGCTCTCGCGGAGATAGAAATCGATTTCAGGGTAGGCCTCCTGCAACGACGTCATGATCTTCGGAAAAAGATAGGGCGCCAGGGTCGGAAAAGCCCCGAGCAACATCTTGCCGCTGTAGGGATTCCCCCACCCCTCGGCGAGCTGGCGGACTTCCTTGACGCAGCGTAAAACTTCTTGCGCCCGCCGCAAAATCTCGCGTCCCGCCGGGGTCAACAAGACGCCGCGCCGACCTCGCTCGATCAGGCTGACGCCCAGCTCCTCCTCGAAGCCCTTGATCTGTCCACTGAGTGCAGGCTGACTGACGCCGCACTTCTCCGCTGCGGCGCTGATGCTGCCGGTCTCTTCAATCGCGGCGATGGCTTCAAACAATCTCAGATTCATGACGCGCTTCAAGGTTGATGAGGTGATTCTGCCATAGGTTTAGCTTATGTCCAGGCATCAAAATTGCTGATTTTTCTGATTCATCCTTCTTGCCTATACTTAAATTCAGAAGGACCTGCCAAGTCCGATGCACGGCACCAACACGAACCCCCAGGAGATTCCCATGAACAGCTCACCCCGCCAACCTCGATTCTGGCTCAGCTCCGCCAGCCTGCTTGTCGCCATCGGACTGGCCAGCTCCTGCAGCTCCGGCACCTGCCCCTTCTCCGGCGCCAAGGCCGAATCCCAGGCCGAAGGCGGCAAGTGCCCGATGGGCTACGACGCCCCCGCCGCGCCGATGACCGCCGGCGCCCCCGGCAACCGCGACTGGTGGCCGGCCCAGCTCGACCTTTCGGTGCTGCACCAGAACCCGGTCAAGGGCAACCCCCTCGGCGCCCAGTTCGACTACGCCAGGGAATTCCAGTCGCTCGACCTCGAAGCCCTCCGCGCCGACATCGTCAAGGTGCTGCGCACGCCGCAAGGCTGGTGGCCCTCCGACTACGGCCACTACGGCCCCTTCATGATCCGCATGGCCTGGCACAGCGCCGGCACCTACCGCATGACCGACGGCCGCGGCGGCGCCTGCGACGGCACGCAGCGCTTCGCCCCCCTCAACTCCTGGCCCGACAACGCCAACCTCGACAAGGCCCGCCGCCTCCTCTGGCCGGTCAAGATGAAGTACGGCCAGAAGATCTCCTGGGCCGACCTGATGATCTTCACCGGCAACGTCGCCCTCGAAGACATGGGCTTCAAGACCTTCGGCTTCGCCGGCGGCCGCGACGACGTCTGGGAACCGCAGAACGACATCTTCTGGGGCAGCGAGAACGAATGGCTCGCCGGCAAGCGCCACGGCGCCGACGGCAAGCTCGACAACCCCCTCGCCGCGGTGCAGATGGGCCTGATCTACGTCAACCCCGAAGGCCCCGACGGCAATCCCGACCCCCTCGCCGCCGCCGCCCACATCCGCGAAACCTTCGGACGCATGGCGATGAACGACGAAGAGACGGTCGCCCTGATCGCCGGCGGCCACACCTTCGGCAAGGCCCACGGCGCGGCTTCGCCCAAGGGCGTCGTCGGCCCCGACCCCGAAGCCGCCGCACTCGAGGAGCAGGGCTTCGGCTGGACCTCCACCCACGGCAAGGGCCACAGCGAAGACACCATCACCTCGGGCCTCGAAGGCGCCTGGACCTCCACCCCCGCCCGCTGGTCGCACATGTACTTCGCCAACCTCTTCGCCTTCGACTGGGAGCTGACCACCTCGCCCGCCGGCGCCAAGCAGTGGCGCCCCAAGAACGGCGGCGGCGCCAACTCCGTCCCCGACGCCCACATCCCCGGCAAGTTCCACGCGCCGATGATGTTCACCACCGACCTGGCGCTGCGCATGGACCCGGCCTACGAGAAGATCTCGCGCCGCTTCCTCGAAAACCCCAAGGCCTTCGAGGACGCTTTCGCCCGCGCCTGGTTCAAACTCACCCACCGCGACATGGGCCCCTCCTCGCGCTACCTCGGCGCCCTCGTCCCCAAGGAGACGCTGATCTGGCAGGACCCGGTCCCCGCCGTCGACCACGCCCTGATCGACGCCGCCGACATCGCCGCCCTCAAGCAGCAGATCCTCGCCTCCGGCCTCTCGGTCCCGGAGCTGGTCTCCGCCGCCTGGGCCTCGGCCGCCACCTTCCGCGGCTCTGACAACCGCGGCGGTGCCAACGGCGCCCGCGTCCGCCTCGCACCGCAGAAGGACTGGCCGGTCAACAAACCCGCCGAGCTGGCCAAGGTGCTCAAGACCCTCGAAGGCATCCAGGCCAAGTTCAACGCCCAGGCGACCGGCGGCAAGAAGGTGTCGATCGCCGACCTCATCGTCCTCGCCGGTTCCGCCGCGGTCGAGAAGGCCGCCGCCGACGCCGGCACGCCGATCAGCGTCGCCTTCCGTCCCGGCCGCGCCGACGCCAGCGCCGCCTTGACCGATGCCGCCTCCTTCGCCGTCCTCGAACCGAAGATCGACGGCTTCCGCAACTTCGTCGGCACCGCCGCCGAACGCCCGGAAACCCACCTCGTCGACCGCGCCCAGCTGCTCGGCCTCTCCGCCCCGGAGATGACGGTGCTGATCGGCGGCCTGCGCGTCCTCGGCGCCAACAGCGGCGACGCCAAGCTCGGCGCCTTCACCCAGCGTCCCGGCCAGCTCAGCAACGACTGGTTCGTCAACCTGCTCGACATGAGCACCGCCTGGAAGAAGACCGGCCCCGCCCTCTACGAAGGCCGCGACCGCTCGACCGGCGCGGTGAAGTGGACCGCCAGCTCGGTCGACCTCGCCTTCGGCTCGAACTCGCAGCTGCGAGCCCTCTGCGAAGTCTACGCCAGCGAGGACGGCAAGGCGAAATTCCTCGCCGACTTCGCCGCCGCCTGGACCAAGGTGATGGAGAACGACCGCTTCGACCTGAAACGCTGAGCCCGGATGAACTTGGAACCACGAATGGACACGAATAGACACGAATTAAGCTCTCACAGTTTCCCTCTGCTCAACTCGTCTCTATTCTTCCCCTCATGTCTCCTTGGCTTCCCATAAAACCAACAGGCGGCCCGAGATGGACCGCCTGTTTTTGCCTTGCCTTCTGCCTTATATTCGTGTTCATTCGTGTCCATTCGTGGTTCCCGCCGCTTCGCCTTTCGGCTGCTCTTTCTGTCCTTTCGGGCTTCCCGCCGCTTCGCCTTTCGGCGGGTATTCCGCCAGGATCTCAGCCAGCAGTTCCCGCAGTTTTGCCTCGTCCTTCGCCGCCTTTCCGAGGCTCGCCACATGAGCCTGCCAGACCACTTCGCGTGTATCCACATCGACCAGTTGCAGCAGCATTTCCGTCGCCTGGTAGCTGTAGACATCGCAGTCATAATGATGTGGCCAATGATGGCCCCAATGATGCATCGAAGGCGAGCTCGCCAGACGCTGAACGTCGCGCAAGCGGACGCGACAAACCAGCTTCGAATCCGCCTTCATCGGCAGGCCCCGGCTGGCCAGAATTTCCGGCAAAAGAGCTTCAATTCGCGACTCCACCAAGCCCGTAACTCCGCTCGCCGCTTTCGGCTCCATCCGACAGTCCCGATACTGTTTGAAGTCGCTGCCTTTCTGATAATCATAGCTCGCCACTTTTGACGAAGTGCAGCCCGCCATCACCCCCAAGATCATCCCTAACTTTATCAGGAAAACACCCGGGAAGCATGGCTTCATGGCTGTCTCTTTTTGCATATTTTCTGTTTCCAGCTTCATCCCTTCCCTACCCTTGAGTTTTTTTGGATTATTTGTTCTATTTCTCGTTTTTCTTGCTTCCAAAATTGATGTTTTTCCGAACTCGGTTATGGTCGTTTTGGTGCCACCTTCTCCTCATAACCCGGTGGCGGTTTGACTGGCTTGACTCGTGGCGTCAGATAGATTGAAAGGAGATCGCTGCTCCCTCCTTTTTTGAGGGCCGTCGGCCCCAAGGCGCTGGCAAAGAACTTGTCGATTTCCTTGTTCACCCCGCCGACATAAAGGCGGGCCCCGTCGGCCACCCGCAAACGGGTCTCCACCTTCTCCACCCGGAAGGATTGTTTCTGCCCTTTTTCATCGACGGAAGTCACTACCGGGTAGATCTCCACTTCGACAATGCCGTTCTCCAGATAGGTGGGTTTGGCGTAGAGCGAAACCCCGACTTCCCGAAGTACCGGTTTAGGTCTTTCCTGCACCACCACGACGTTGTTACCGACGATCACCGGGGCGCTATTGAGCGGGCAAAGATTGTAGCTTTCGAGGAAGCTGTGATCAACCACGGTTTTACTCACCCACAGCGATGCTCCGTGACCCGAAATGGTGGTGATCGAGGCCACCGTGTTCGTGGTTTCCGTCTCCTTCCGCCCAGTGATGTCGACATCGATGCCGCGAGGCGTTTTGACCCGGCCATTTTCGACCACGACCGGCCCCGTCCGGACTTCAATTCCCGCGGCCTCGAGGCTGCGGAAATTCTGGTACTCGATATCGACTTGGATGTTGTAGGCCGCGACCTTGAGTTGATCCAGACATTGCGCCACTTTGCCCTGCGCCTCGTCGGTATCCATGAGGATGAAAAAGCGTTGTTTCGGGCTTGGCACGGCGCGGCCATCCGGGCTCATCAGGGGCTTGATCAATTCGCTGATCATCTCCCATTCGAGATCGCCGAAGGTATAACGTTTCGGGCTGAGCTGAGGGGGCGGCGTCCATTTCTTTGGCGCCTCTTTGCCCGGATTGACCGGGGCCCCCTCCCCTCCCCTTCCCGGACTCGGCTCCCGCCGCGCCTCCTCGCGGGCGCGACGCAGCGCCTCTTGCGCCCGGGCCAGCTCGGCTTCCGCCTGCTCCACCCGGGAGCTTCCGCCATCCCTAACTTTTTCCTGAGCGCCAAGCGGCAAGACGAGGGAGAGGACTAGAAGATGAGTCAGGCTTTTCAAGGGACACCTCCATGATGCACCTTAATCTGTCGCCAATGCCCCTTCCCCGCCTCCCCTCCCCTCCTCTTTTCTGCTCTGCCCCCCCTCAAATCAGCCCATGTTTTCGTCTCAAACCTCTATAAATCATTGAGATTCTACGGAACTCTCAAGCTTTTACGCCCCCTGCTAGGTCTCCCGTCCTGCTCGTCGTCGATTTTCTGCCCTTCCGATTCCGGCATTTTCCTAAATCGGTTATAGTTGATTTTGGAGGGGGCGAGTGATAGACGGAAGTCCATTTCACCACGAAGACACGAAGAGCACGAAGGAAGTTTTTGGGGGTGAGATCTTGCGACCTGTACAAGTCCAGATCGAGCACAGTTTGAGTTGTGCGCTCTGCAGCTCGTCGCGAAGCGACGAACGACCACACCCAACAAGTCCGTGCTTGCTTGTGCTTAGCCCAATACAAAGAACACATGACTTTTGAGCCTGTGTCGGCGACGGATCTCTGTCGGCCCGTCCTGGCGTTCTATCCGTCTCATCCGTCCCCTAGGTCCCATTTGCTCCTCTCCCCGCCCGTCAGACGCTCCCTTCCCGCTCTTCTGCGTCTTCCCGGGTCTTGTGCTGTGTTCAGGCCGTCAGGCCCGGCCTTGTTCCCTCCTTGCTTAAAAGGGCCCAGCTGCTTTTCTATTGAGCAGTTTCTGAGCTTTGTCTTTTCTTCTTTATGTGGCCATAAGTCATTGTTTATGAATTTGTTAGGTGACTCACATCTAACTATTTCCGGACTTCGACATCACCTTTTTCCGGATTTTCCACGGAGCGGAGCCCCTTCTGGTTCCATCCCTAACTTTTCCCGGAATTCCTAAGTCCTTGATTTCCAATCTATGCCTTGAGCCGGATCCGGATTTCCGAAGGCTAACTTTTGGCGGAGCCTGGCAGCTCCCGGAGGCGGAGACCCTTGGCTGCCCCCGGCGGAAATCCGAAAAAAGTTGACCATGACTTTTTTCGGAAAGACCTGCCGATGGAGTTTTTTCGGATCTTGGCCGAAGAAGCCTAACTTCATTCGGATTGGGCCTGGAGGGGGCGGGAGCCATGAGTTCCAGGTTTGTAGCCCCGGTTTCAGCCGGTCCTGGCGCACAGATTGTGAAAAACGACAGAGACAAGCGGCTGCAGCCGGGGCTACAAACCTGGCTCAAATGAAGAACTCGTGAACCTCGAGACTCATGGCTGGGCTCTTTCCCCCTAGAAACTCAGTTAAGACACTGACAACAAAAGACTTGATACAAAGATAACCAATTTCTGATTTCATCGGAAATCTAGGAGTGTATTGCCAAATGCAATAATCCAAAACTGGTTATAGTTTGCCATTGAAAGACGGCAACTTGGCATTCCAGCAATTTGGTAATATCAGACAAAGCTCTGGATTTCAAATACTAGAATGAAATGCGTGACTGCGGTAAAATCATCGGGAAGCGCTTGATCGAGGCGAGTCGGCGGCTATTCTGGCGGTCAAACAGGAGGAAGGAAGATGAAGCCGGAGCGCAAGAAACTCAGTCTCGGAGCCGGGAAGGCGGGGGATGACGAAATCAACAGCATGCGGGGTTTGGCTGGGGATGAAGGCGACAAGGGAGGGGAGGGGGACAAGGTTCGGATCACTCATTACCTCTCGACCCAGATCCTCGAGCGCCTCGACAGCACCTACAGCGCCTTGCGCCAGGAACTGCCCTTCGAACTGAAGACCAAGTTGAAGAAGTCGCATCTCGTCGATCTGGCCCTGGCGACACTTTTAGAGGACTATCAAAAACAGGGCGCCGAATCGGCCTTGGGCCGACATCTGAAATCTTTGCGGAAATGACGAGCGGCAGGAACCACGAATGGACACGAATGGACACGAATTTTTGGGTAGCGGTGCGGCTTAGTCCAGCGCTATAGCGGGTGGCCGAGTTTCGACACATTCGGAGAGAGCTTCGGGAAAGTGGGGAAGCAGTTGGATTCATCCGATAGAATCCTGACGTAAAAATTCGTGTCCATTCGTGTCCATTCGTGGTTCAATGCAGCTCTCGCTACATCGTCGTTATCACGAAGGGATGACGTAGAGGATGACCATAAGACAATGGCAGGTGGCGCCGATGAGGACGAAGAGGTGCCAGATGGCGTGGGTGAATTCGAGGTGTTTGGCGGCATAGAAAAGGGCGCCGACGGTGTAGCTGAGGCCGCTGATCACCAGGAGCTGGAAAGCAATGATCGGCAAAGCGAGGAAAAGCGGAACAATGACGAGCAAAGCGAGCCAGCCCATGCCGAGGTAAGCGAAGAGGGAGAATCGCTTGAAGCGGTGGATGAAGAAAAATTTGAACAGAATGCCGGCAAAAGCGAGGAGCCAGATCGCGATCAGGAGGAGGGTGGCTTTTCGGTCCTGAAGCGTGATCAACAAGAGCGGCGTGTAGGAGCCGGCGATGAGAAGATAAATCGCGCTGTGATCGAGGCGTTTGAGTCGGGCCCGGGTCGGGGGGTGGACGATGCTGTGATAGAGGGTCGAAGAAAGGAAGACCAGGATCAGGCTCAAGCCATAGACCAGGACCCCGGCCCATTGCAGCGGCGACAGAACGGAAAATCCTTTCAGGCCCATGATCAGGAGTCCGGCAATTGCGGCCAGGGTACCGATGCCATGAATGGCGGCGCTGAGGCGTTCTTCGGCGGGGCTGTAGGTGGCGGCGACGACTTCGGACATAAAAACCTGCTAAGGGCTGGGTGAGGGCAGAAAGCCAACCGAGCAGAATGTCCGGAGTTTCTCAGATCAGGATAGAGCCTTGAGTCGAGATCACAAACGGGCGCAGCAAATTGGCGCGAAGGGTGTGGCGGAATCCGGAGGAAGAGCAGAGCGCAATCCGACCACGAAAAACACGAAGCCCACGAAAAGAGAAAATCGCAACCGGAAAGCCTCAAGGCAGGGGAGGGGCCGGAACTTGCCAAGGCTGCGCTTTTCCGAAGCGGGTGTTTTGCGATTGCCGCAAGGCGGTCCAGCCATCGGGCGAGATGAAGTCTTCTTGCGCCCAATCCTGGTGGCAACGGAGGCATTTCTGGGCGTCACAGGGGAGGGGGCGACCGGAGGGCAATTCGAAGACCTCGTATTTCCAATCGCTGGCCTGACCAGAATCGGCGAGCTTGGTCATCTGGGTGGCGAGATGAGGTGCCGCCGCACCGCTGTGATATTTGGTCTTGAGGAAAACCGCGCCGATCGAAAAATGATTTCGGCGGGAGTTCAAGATTGGTTGCTCCGCTTTGCGGTTGACAAAGATCTCGTATTCCGCCAGGGCATGCGGCCCGACTTCTTCAGCGGTGAGGGCGCGACAAGATGTGGCCACTATCGCATCCATCGGCTGACGAGAGGCGGTGATCTTGGTGAGAGCGACTTGGTCAAGGGGCACTGCGGCACGGCTGCCGCGAGGGAAGGGCAGGGTCACGGGGCTGTCGGCGATGGGGAGTTTGACAGCGGATTTCGTAACCAGGTTTTGAATTTGAAAGAAGTCAAAATCACATTCACGGCCTTCATAGCAGCAGGTGTACTCGACAATGGGTAGAGATTGGCCTAGCTCATTATTAAATTGAACGCGGTTCAATTCGCGGTGACCGCAAGAGATGCCGAGGAGGAGGAGAGCGAAAAGAGTGGGAGATTTCATCGGAGCCTCATTTGAGAGTCGAGAAGATTAACTTCCGCTCATCGTTGAAGGTTAATTTCTGATCGGAGAGCCGATTAGAGAAATGGGATCGCACCCATTCTTCTCGTTCAATACCAAGCATCCGTTCAGGGATGGCAAGGGTGCGATCGCAAGAATGGAGATGCCAAGTTCTCATCGGACCATATTGGGCCACCAATTCCGCCTCGCGTTTGGCTCGGGCAGCGAGCTCCGCAGCTTCAGCTTCCTGCTTTTTCTTGGCTTCAGCGGCTTCGACTTCGTTTTTGCGTTGGGCTGCTTCTTGTGCGGCGGCAGCATTCAGAGACGCTTGCTTGGTGCTGATCAGCAAGAGGGTTTGACCGTGGACTTGCCAAGTAGACAGACCTTCTAGCGCCTCAAGCGATTTCGTGACATTCGACTTCTCCAAGGCGAGACGGACGATTTCTCCGTAGGGCGACTCCTCCTCTAGCTTGACCATGGTAACGATGACTCCGTCGAGGTAGACGGTGTAGACACCTGCAGGGGCGCCGACATCCGAACGGGTGCTCCACTGCGATTCGAAGGGGTCGCAATAGAGATTCCAGCGCTGGCGCATTTGTTCTAGTTCG
Organism: Verrucomicrobiota bacterium; assembly: GCA_039798785.1. Classification (GTDB taxonomy): domain Bacteria; phylum Verrucomicrobiota; class Lentisphaeria; order Lentisphaerales; family Lentisphaeraceae; genus CAMCSH01. The sequence goes on from JBDKFG010000074.1 coordinate 20,806, forward strand.
AGCGTTTTATAGTCATCGTACAATCCATACCCGAGTCCATAGACCGTGCCGGCAACGGCCCCACCGATAGTGAGCGGGACGGCGGTGACGACTTTCGAGGCGGTGGAGTCGGAGTCGTCCCAGACTTTCCCGCAGAGGGAGGGGCCACCGGTGCTGAGGCCGAGGACGGGGGCGGTGACGGTGCCACAGGCGGGCAGCAGGCTGAGGCCACAGGCGGCGAAGAAGGCAAGACGCATCGAAGATCTCCAAACTAAGGTTGAGAAAGCGGACGAAGCAATCTAGACCTGACGCTGCGGCCTACGCAAGTGGGGACTGGCAGAAAGCGCTCAAGTTCATCTTGGCCCTGGTTTGTAGCCCCGGCTTCAGCCGGTCGGAGCTCAGAGAACAAGCCGGCTGAAGCCGGAACTACAAACCAGGGAAGGAGCTCAAGGCAAACGGCGGGTTTGGGCGGGAGGAGGGGTGCCCCGCACCAAGGGCAGCTTCGTCGTTTTCACGTCGAGCAGGGGCGCGAGCTCGTAGACGTTGCGGTAGCCGTAGGCGTAGAGGTTGATGTAGGTCGGGACATTGAGGGAGACGGAGACCGATTTGCTGGCCATCGCGACAGGTTCGCCCTCGAAGTTGTTGTTGCAGTAGATCAGGATCTTGTCGTTCTTGTCGGGCAGGACGCGGGCGAGCTCGTCGAAGGAGATATCGGGGAAGGGCAGGTTGATCGCGCCTTGGAGGTGGAGCAGGGCGAACTTGTCGGGCGAGCGGCAGTCGAGGAGGATCGTGCCTTTTTCCGCCATGGCCTTGAGGAAATCAGCTTCGGAGAGGCGGCGAGTGGCGCGGTGGGCCATCGCCTCTTGGCTGATCGCAAGGAAAGCCTTTTCGTCGATGCGGGGGTTGAGCAAGGTGGTGCTGGGCGAGGCTTTTTCGTCTGGCCAGGTGACGCCGTGGGCGGCGGCTTGTTGGTGGAGGGCGGGGAGGAGCACGGCTTCGAGCTCGCCTTGGGCTTGTTGGCCTTTTTCCAAAAGGAGTTTTTTGACCAAGGTTTCGCGTTCTTCGGTGAGACTGCGGAGCTGGGTTTGCAAAGTTTGGCGTTGGGCCGCAACTTCGGCGAGGCGGGCCCGGACTTCTTCCGGCTTGAGGCCGCGCAGATTGGCCGGCAGTTGTTCCTGCGGCACTTTGCTGAGGTCAAAATCGGCTCGGGCGTTGGCGTCGACGAGATCCCAAGAAGCGTTGTCGTAGGCCTTGGAGCTTTTCGAAAAGGCCCGTTGCGAGTAGGTGCGCATGTTGTAGGAGGCGTTGCTGGCGTCGTTGGCAGCTTGATCCTTGAGCCCTTGTTGACCTTGCATGCCGTAGGGCAGGTAGGTGGAGTTGAGTTGCTCGTTGAGGGCGCGGATCTGGGGGTCGAGCGGGGTCGGCAAGTCGTTGTAGCCGTTTTCGGCCTGGATCAGGGAGCAGACACCGCCGCCGAGCTCGGCACCGTGGAACCAGAAGCCGCGTTCGGCCTCGCTGCGGGTGCCGCAATGGATGGTGTTGACGACGATGCCGCGGGCCTTGGCGGCGGGGCAGGTGGAGCGGAAATCGACCGGTCCTTGATTAAAAGGCTCGTTGCCGCAGACGAAGGCGAAGCGGAGCGGGGTGGCCGCGGACCAGGGCAATTCGGCGAGGGCGCGCTGGAGGACGCCGCCGCAGTATTCCTCGCCGCCGTTGGTGCGGAGGGCGAAGAGCTCGCGGGAGAGCGCTTCGAGGTCGGAGGTGAAGGGGAGGATCTGGCGGATGGTCATCGGGTCGCGGAGCGAAGACTTGCCGTATTCGTAGAGGGCGACCTGGATTTTCAGGTTGCCGCCGAGGCGCTGGCCTTTGCCGAGGTCGTTGACGATCGACCAGAGCTGGGTTTTGGCCTGGTTGATCAGGCCTTCCATCGAGCCGGAGGTGTCGAGGAGGAGGGCGATCTGCACCGTCTGGGCATCGGCGGCGGGTGCGGGAGTGCAGGGAGCGGGCCCTTGCGGGGAATCGCCGAGGGAATAAGCCGAGGAGGAATTCGACTGCAAGAAATAGGGCATCGTTTGTTGTTGCGGAGTCAGGGTTTGGATCTGCTGTGCTTGGGCACGGGCCCGCGGGAAATTCTGGTAGGGCTGCTGGCAGGCGGCAGTGGCGGCGAGAAGGAGGAGGGGCAGTGCGGATTTCATCGGGGGGCTCCTGGGGTTTAACAAGTTAAAGGGATAAAAGCTTGGTGCAGCTCGGGGGAGAAGGGGCGACTTTCGAAGAAAATGGGAGGAGGCTGGCTGATCGGCAGCTTCACTGGTGCTGGGCCGTTTTTGCCCTCGAGGAGAAAATGGTCGAACCCTTCTGCGCGACCGAAATAGCGGATGATGAAGCTCGGGCGTTTTGCCAAGGCCCCTTCCTGGCGGATCCTAGTAAACTGCTCCACGCTGACTGCATCGAAAGCGGTGGCGGGATAATTCCCGGGGGCCAGCGTCACGGGACTGGGCGCAGCGGGGAGGGGAGCAGGTTTCTCCTGGCAGGCGCAGAGAGCGAGGGCCAGGCTGAGGGCGAAGGTGGCGGATTTCATGATGAGACCTCCTGAGTCAGGAAAAGATACGACTCGGGAGGGGGCGAAAGCGAGCGTCAATTGTAAGGGAATTGTAAAAAGGGGTGCAGCCGCAGCTCGAGCGTCCAAGGCACGCGTATCCAAGATGCCTCACGAGTCATGCAGGGAACCCCTAGAAAAAAGCTTCCGTTCTGAATTCTGCCGAATTCTGTCGCTCGACCCCTTGCGGGTCGCACATGGTAGCCCAGGGTCGAGCCGCATCGGCGATGACCCTGGGTTGGAGATTTCCCTGGTTCGCCGACCCGCATCGGGTCGCACAGCGCCCAGTCGAAGACTGTGCGACCCGCAAGGGGTCGGAACTCATTTTTGCCTCATACCCAGGGTCGAGGCGACCCTGGGCTACCATGTGCGACCCGCAAGGGGTCGAGCAGCAGGAGCGAAGGTC
>JBDKFG010000075.1:0-22675 GCA_039798785.1 Verrucomicrobiota bacterium
TGGGTTTCCTTTCTGCGTTCATCTGCGTCTTCTGCGGTTGATTCCGTGTTCTCTGTGTCTTCCGTGGTTCCATTTCGATTCCGGCGGAGTCGGATTAGGATGGATCCCAGGGACTCAGTCAGCGCCCCGGCAATCCGTCCGGGGGGCTTCTGATGCGAGCAGTCCTTAGTCTCTGCCGTTGCAACGATCTGCCGCCAGAAGATCGTCAAGGGAGCTTTGGATCAATTGCAGCGATTTGGCGTCGCTAAGGCGGTGGTCTCCGTCTTTGATCAGAATCAGGCGGGCATCGGAGGATTGGAGCGCCGCGAGTGTGTCGGCTGAAAGCTGCCAGGGCGCGGTTTTGTCGGCGCTGCCATGCAGCAGGCGGACCGGGCAGAGAATCGGTATCGGCGCCTCGAGCAGCTTCATCCGGCGTCCGGCAGCGAGCATGCTCTGATTGATCCGGGCCCCTCCGTAAGGGCTGGGTCGGAAGAACCATCCTTGAACGGCGAGCTTTTGGCGTTCCAGGGGGCCAAGGCCCGGCTCGAGGATGCGGGTGGGGAAATCGGTCGCGGCTGCGATGGTGAGCAATCCTGTGATTTGGCGGGGAGGAAGGCGGAGGGCCGCGTGCATGGCGAGCCAGGCGCCCATGCTTGAGCCGACCAGGATCAGCGGTCGATCTCCGAGGGTGGAGATCGCGGCCAGGGCGTCCTCGAGCCAGTCTTCCGGGGTGTAATCGTGGAAGTCCCCGCCGCTGCCGCCGTGGCCACGGTAGTCGAAGCGCAGGCAGCCGAGCCCGGCGCGACGGGCGTATTCGACGACGCATTCGGCCTTTTCACCGTTGAAGTTGCTTTGGAAGCCGCAGAGGAAGACAAGCGAGGGCCTCTGCTCGTCTCCCTCGAGCCAGTCGAGGAGGAGGATCTGGCCGTCGGCGGCCGGAATGCGGATTCTAGTGCCGTGGCCGCTCATGGCATCGAGGCTTCGGCGACGACCAGACGGTCGAGCCCTCGGAAGCCGAGACAGAAGCCGCTGGCGTTGATCTCCTTGCCGAGGGTCTTGAGGAGGCGGCCGGCCATCTCGTCGTCGGCCCGGAAATAGAGTTCGCAGCGGTTGTCGAGGGAGAGGCTGACGAAGTCGCCTCCTTTCCGCACCGCGGTGACGGTGCCGCTGAGGAACACGGTCTTGTTGCGGTATTTGATCGCGGCTTCGGCGAGGGTGAGGGCTTTGAAGTCGGCATCGACTTCGGAAGCTTTGAGAGGCGCCAGCTTGGGCGCCTTGGCAAGGGCTTCACGGAAGTCGCTGCCGGCGGGGTTCCAGATGGTGACCAGCAGGTCCTCGAAGCGGTCGCGCTTGACTTCGATGCCGCGGCTGAAGCCATATTTGTCGGCGATCGTCGCTTTGCCGACATCAAGGATCGCCCCTGCGGCGTAGACGCTCGATTTGCCAGGTGTTTCGGCGAGGGTGATGCCGCCGTCGGCGCTGCGCTTCAGCAGCATGCCATAGACCTTGCGGGTGTCGCGCAGCTGCACCATGGTGTCGATTATCCATCCCTCGATTTCGAGAGGCTGGACCTCCTTCGGCTTGAGATCGATCTTCTTTTTGAATTCCATGTCGCCGCCGATGGGGCGGATGCGGACTTCGTGGCTACCGGGAAGAAGGCGTGGAATGTCGAGAGGCAGCGACCATCCTTCCCCCTTGGGGTCGAGCAGTGTTTCGCCGACGATGGCGCCATCGATGGCGACGACGCAGCGGCCGGGACGGGTTTTCAAGGCGATTGTGGCGGTGATGGGGGCGAAGCGGTGGGTGATCGAGCCGTGGGGCTTCTCCTGGGTCAGGACGATCTGGTAGGCGGCGTCTTCGAAGCCTGTTTTCCGGAAGATGAATTCATGGCGCCTGAAAGCCTGGTCGGGCATCACCATCGGTGTCTCCCCGATCAGCTGGCCGCCGATGAGGATGCTGGCGCCGCTGGGTTCGCTGCCGAGGATGAGGCTGCCGGGTGCTGCTTTCAGTCGAAAATGCCGTGGCTGGCTGTCCCCGGGATCGAGCAGGAATCGCTTCGGCAGGTAGCCGCCGAGGAGCAGGCTGACTTCCTGTGGAGCCGTCCCCAGGGGGAGGTTGAGCGGCGTGACGCCAAGTGGCGAGCCGTTGATTTCGACCAGTGCGCCGGCTGGTTCCGAACTGCAAGGAAGGAAAGTCGTCAGAGACGGCTGCGTCTCCGGCTTCGTCGCATCATGGCTCGCCAGCAGCGCCGAGGGACTGGCGGGGGCTGCGTCCGGAAGGCCAGGGGGCGGCGACGGCTTTTCCACCGACAGCCGGGGTTGCTGTGGGCGTTCTTGGAAATAAGGACCGAGACGCTCGCGGTTGAGCCAGAGGGCGAAAGGGCTGAGGATCAGGCAGAGAAGCAGAGCATTGACGAATCGGCGCTGTCGCTTCTCCTCCCTGAGCCGGGCTTTTTGTCGCGCCGCGAGGGCTGATTCCAACGCCTGCCGGTCTTCGGCACTCAGGCCTTCCAAGGCCTTCTGGGGGAAGTGCATTTCGCTGCGGCGGCCTGCTCCGAGCTTGTCGCGCAGGCGGCTGACCGGGGGCGTCGTCGGCGACTGGGATTTGGCGGCGGCACAATGGAAGCGGCAGATGTTGCCGGCGAAACTCAGAAGGTCGCCGTCCTGCAGCTGGCGATGGTCGACCAGGCGTTCGTTGTTGACTTTGACACCGTTTGTCGAGTGACAGTCGAAGAGTATCCAGTGATCTTCTCTCCACTCGATCACCAAGTGCCGGGCGGAGACGCCGTCGCTGCGGATCATCACGACGTTGGAGGTGCTCCGGCCGATGGTGACGATGCCAGTCTGGGCGAAGGGCAATCGGCGTCCTTTGAGAGCTCCTTCGCTGAACTCCAGGTCGAAGGGCAGGGGCAGGGGCAGGGGCAGGGGCGAGGGCGGGGCAGGTGTCGGTGAAGGCTCGGGCGCCGGAAGAGAAGACGGAGCAAGAGGCTGAGGTTCTTCCGGCATGGCGACTCCTTTAAGCATTCAAACGCCTGGGGCAGGGAATTCATTGTCGACAATAACCGAGCTTGCTGTAAAAACATCTGAACTCCCGCACTCTGCATGGAAGGAGGCCGCTTCTTCAAGGACTTGAACATGAGGCGGAGCTGGATCGGAAGTCCGTGATTCGCCCGCAAGAAGGCGGGCAGGCGATGCACGGGTAAAGTCTATCTGGGTGCGGACGGCTCAAAGAGCTTTGTTCTTGTTGCGGAAGTGCTGGCGGATGACTTCTGCTAGGGTGTTGATGACGAAGGTGAAGAGGAAGAGCAGCAGGGCCCCGAGGAAGAGGGCTCGGTAGAGGGTGGAGCCGTGCGCGGCTTCAGGGATCTCGGTGGCCAGATTTTGCGACAGGGTGCGCATGCCAACGAGAGGGTTGAAGTCGGTGTTGTCGTTGCCGCCGGCGACGCACAGGACGATGATGGTTTCACCGACGGCGCGCCCGAGGCCGATCATGATGGCTGAGAAGATGCCGCCGGCGGCGGCGGGAATGATGACGTTGAAAGCGGTCTGCCAGCGGCTGGCGCCTAGGGCGAGCGAGGCCGAGGAGAGCGATTTCGGCACGTTGGTGAGGGCGTCCTCGGCGATGGTGAAGATGATCGGCATGACGGCAAAGCCGATGGCGATGCCGGTGATGATGGCGTTCTGCTCGCTGACCTGCAATTCGAGCTGGTTGCGGGCGTACTCCGAGAAGCCTTTGGGGAAGAGCCTGGCTTCGATCAGAAGTCCGAGCTTCCACGACTGCCAGGAGGAGAGGAGGAAGACCGGGATGAGCACCAGCCATTCATTGCCGCTGCGGACCCGGAGCAGGTGGCCGTGGGGGATGCGGCTGTGAAGAATGCCGATCGCGGCGGCGACGGCGCAGGAGCCTGCGATGGCGACGGCGAGCGCCACGACATGGTCGCCCAAGGCGTGCTGCAGCCAGGCCATCGCCAGGAAGCCGATCACCACCGAAGGAATCGAGGCCATCACTTCCATGCAGGGCTTGATCACGGCTCTCGTCGCCGGGCTGAGGAACTGCGAGCTGTAGACCGCGGCCAGCAGGGACAGCGGGACGGCGAAGAACATCGCCCAGATGCAGGCCTTGATGCTGCCGAAGACGAGAGGAACCATCGACAGCTTGGCTTCGGCTTCGTCCGATCCGCCGCCGGATTCCCAGGAATACTGCGGCTTCGAGTCCCCTTCGTACCAGACTTTGCCGAAGAAGGTCTGCAGAGAGGACTCCGGATGGGGATCCTTAAGACGGTAGAGATTGACCTGGCCGGCGGCATCGAGGGTGGCGAGCCGGTGGTACTTGGCAGTGAAGAGGGCTCGGGTGACGGGGCTGCCCGAATCGATCCGCAGGCTTTCCTCGCCGGTGGTGTAGTTGTTGAGCCGGATTTGAGCCTCGGTGAAGATGGCGAAGGACTTGTTGCGGAGGGCGTGGGCCAGGACCGGCGCTGACGAGCCGGAGACCGGAGCGAAGGTTTTGATCCGTCCGAAGAGACGCGGGCTGTCGTCCTGGGCTTTGTACAAGCTGAACCCGGCGACATCGCCTTTTGAGGAGCTGAGGATCAGAGACATGTCGCCGTAGACAGGCTCAATCGCGGTGACTTCAGCTCCGGGGAAGGCCTCGAAGCTCTGGAGGACTTCGGGGCCGGCATCGCGGAATTTCACCACTGCGACCTTGCCTCCTTTGAGGGTGACGGCGATCAGGTCGGCCTGGCCGGAGACGCAGAGAAGCTGGGCTTCCTCCTTGATCAATTCGCTGAGATCCCACGAGTTTTTCACCTCAAGATCACCGGCGTTGCCGAAGAGGTCGACGCTGCGTCCCATCAGGGTCGCGGTGAGGTGGCGCCGGCCGTCCGGGGTCTGGACGATGGCGCCGATGAGGCAGCTGTCTTTCTGGATCCCCATGCCGATTTTCTCGACCCGGCCCTTGACCGCCAGATCATAGCTGGCCGACTCCACAGGAGCGACGCTGACCTTTTGCAGGAACTTCTCGCCATCCTCTGCGCCGGAGAGCTTCACCGCCTTGCCGTTCCGTTCGATCAGGCTGCTGCTGTAATGCAGTTCGACCGTGGCGAATTTGCCGTCGGCGGAGCCCAGCACCAAGGTCTGGTTTTTCTGGGTATAGCCGCAGGCGCTGGCTTCTTTGAGCTGGAATGTGAAGGGGGAGGGGGCTGCGACAGGTGGGACATCATACTTGGCCAGCAGCTGCTCGAAGGCCGGATCGCGGTGAAATTCGACGCCTCCTGGGGTGACGCTGCCGAGGATCTGCCCCCATTCGTCCAAGGTGATCGCCAAGGGTCGCTCCTTGAGCTTCAAGGAAGTCCCCGATTTCAGGATGGGGCCCTTGAACAGCGGCAGGACTTCCTTGGTAATGAAGATCAGGATCAGGAGTACGGCGGCGATGACGGCGAGCCCGCCGACGGAAATGAAGTGCCCCATGAATTTATCGGTGCGGCGTGTCCAAGGGGAGATTTCTCGGCGGTTCGGAGCGGGACTCATGGGGCATCCTGGGAAATCGAGGTTTTGTGTTTTGGCGGGGACTTAAATTGAAATGGAGAAGCCGGAAGCCGTTTGAGCGGCTTCCGGAGGGTGGACTCAGACGTCCTTGAAGATCATTTCAGGGAGAGCTCGATCTTCTTGCTCATCGCGGCGGGCAAGGAGTAGAAGCCTTCCTTGGCGACGAGTTCCTGGCCCTGTTTGGAGAGGGCGTAGCGGAGGAATTCGGCAGTCAGGGGGTCAGCGGGCTGGCCGGGCTTCTTGTTGATGTAGACGAAGAGGACGCGGGCCAGAGGATAGGATTTATTGAGGCAGTTCTCGGCGCTCGGCTCGGCGTATTTGCTGCCGTCCTTGTCGGCAAGAGGAAGGGCGCGGACCTCGGCGGTCCGATAGCCGATGCCGGAGTAGCCGATGCCGGCCTTGTTCTTGGCGACCGAGGAGATCACGCCGGACGAACCGGGCTGCTCGTTGACGCCGGACTTGAAGTCGCCTTTGCCGAGAGCGGTTTCCTTGAAGAATCCATAGGTGCCGGAGGAGCTGTTGCGGCCGAAGATGGCGATCGGGGCATCGCTGAGTTCGCCGTCGAGACCGAGGTCGCCCCAGGAGGAGATGTCGCGGCCGCCGAGCTTGTAAGTCGAGGAGAAGATGCCGTCGACCTGCTGCAGATTCATACCTTTGATCGGGTTGTCCTTGTGGACATAGACGGCGAGAGCGTCAATGGCGACGCCGATGGCGGTGGGCTTGTAGCCGAACTTCTTCTCGAACTTGTCGGCTTCGGTGGATTTCATTTCGCGGCTCATCGGGCCGAGCTGGGCGGTGCCATCTTCAAGTGCGGCGGGGGCGGTGGCCGAACCCTTGCCTTCGATCTGGAGCTTGACCTGGGGATATTGCCGGCGGAAGCCTTCGGCCCAGAAGGTCATTACGTTGTTGAGAGTGTCGGATCCGACCGAGTTGAGATTTCCGGAGAGGCCGGCGACGGGTTTGTATTCGGGGAGATCGGCGTCGACTTTTTGAGCAGCGCCGAGTTTGGCGGCCAGGCAGAGACAGGCGAAGCTGCTGAGGATGTTGATTTTCATTTTGTTTCTCCTTCGGGTTGGTGATGTCCGAAGATTAGGCGTTTGCCAATTTCCTGCTCAGCGCGATTGATCAATGGGCGGTGATCTTTTTGTTAAGGATTGGTTAAGGGTCCTAGCGACAGGCTCGCGTGACTTTAGGAAGCAGGTATGCGTGTATTTTCCTTGGCTTGGAGCCTCGTACCAGTGGAAAATTTACGGAAAAACCACGCGCGCGGGAAAAACCCAAGGGAGTTTACACGCGTATCCAAGATGCCTCACGAGTCATGCTGGGAACCCCTGCGAAAAGATTCTGGTCTGAATTCTGCCGAATTCTGTCGTTCGACCCGCGAGGGGTCGAGCAGCAGGAGCAAAGGCCAAATCGCTTATCTTGGATACGCGTGAGGGAGTTTATCGTTTCTCAGGGCGCGACTTTCACCGCCTCAAGCTTGATCGGCGCGGCACCGCCCGCCGCCCATTGCACCACGATGATGTTGCCGTCGCGGTCGACGCAAAGATCGTGGGCGTGGATGAAGACGGGCTCTGCCTGGAAGAGAGGCTGCAGTTTGCCGTCGACGTACTTGGGCTCGACGCCGCCGGGACAGGAGATCACTTTGTCGTCCTTGTCGAGAATGATGACGAAGCCGGAGGCGCCGCCGACCTTGGGGCCGGTGCCGTCCTTCTTCGACCAGCAGACGCCGACGTAGAGCTTGTCGCCATGGACCGCGGCCTGGCCGCAGTAGGCGCCGGGCAGGGAGATGTCGCCCAGATACTTGCCCTCGAGCGAGAAGTACTTGAGCTGGTTGTCGGCGCGGGAGCTGACGATGAGGCGGGGGTTCTTCGGGTCGCGGGTGTCGATCGAGATGCCGTGGGCCTCGTGCAGGCGGGCCTTGGGATCGGCCTCGGTGGAGCCGCCGAATTTGCGGATGAACTTGCCGTCCTTGTCGAATTGGAGGACCCAGTTGGAGCCATAGCCGTCGGAGATGTAGATGTCGCCGTTGGGGCCGACGGCGGCGTCGCAGGGCATGTATTTCATCTCCGGTTCGTAGGCGCCGACGCTCAAGGGGTCGGGCAGGGAGAGGACAAGCTGGCCGTTGGTGTCGGTGATGGCGCAGCGGCCGCGTTCGCAAAGCTGGCGTCCGGCGCGGACGGCCCAGCCGGAATCGACGACGACGAGGCGTTCCTGGCCGTCGCGCTCGAAGAGTTCGAGTCCGTGGGCGCCGGGATATTCGGTGATGCCGGCGCTCTTGAGCTTGCCCTCGGGTCCGTAGCGCAGGAAGTTGTGCAGGGTGTTGTCGCAGAGGGCGATGAAGTCGCCGTTCTTAAGCTGCACCATGGCGTGGCAGTTGTAGATCGGGTTCTTCTTGGGGTCGAGCTGGCCCCAGCCAGGGACGACGCTGAACTTCATCTCGCCGTGGCCGATGACGGTGCCGGCCACAGGGATTGGAGCGGCCACAGGTGCACAAAGGCTGGTGTGCGTCTGACCGTCTTCGTGGCCAGGGTGGGCGGCGAGGTCGAGCGGAAGGAGAAGCGTGGAGACGAGAAATTTGTTCATGGTTTACCTTATGGATTCTGCTTGTTTGTTTCGATTCGATTTGAGTTTGGCTCAAGCTCCTGTCGAGCTCACTCCCTGACTCCCTTTTACGCCAGCACTCCCTTCATCACCTTGCCGGCGACATCGGTGAGGCGGTAGTCGCGGCCTTGGAAGCGGTAGGTGAGGCGTTCGTGATCGACGCCCATGAGGTGGAGCATGGTGGCGTGCAGGTCGTGGACGTGCACCGGGTTCTCGACGATGTTGTAGCCCCATTCGTCGGTCTGGCCATAGCTGGTGCCGGCCTTGACGCCGCCGCCGGCCATCCACAGGGAGAAGCAGCGCGGGTGGTGGTCGCGTCCGTAGTCGTTCTGGGTCATCTTGCCCTGGCAGTAGGTGGTGCGGCCGAATTCGCCGCCCCAGATCACCAGAGTGTCTTCGAGGAGGCCGAGGCGCTTGAGGTCGCTGACCAGGGCGGCGGAGGCCTGGTCGGTCTGCTGGCATTGGCGGCGGATCTGGGAGGGCAGGTTGCCGTGCTGGTCCCAGCCCTGGTGGAAGAGCTGGATGAAGCGGACGCCGCGTTCGGCGAGGCGGCGGGCGAGCAGGCAGTTGGCGGCGTAGGTGCCGGCTTCTCGCGAGCCCGGGCCGTAGAGATCGAAGGTGGCGGCGGATTCCTTGGAGACATCGGTGGCTTCGGGCACGGCGAGCTGCATGCGGAAGGCCATCTCCGCCTGGGCGCTGCGGGCGGCGGTCTCGGGGTCGCCATAGACGCCGGCGGTGGCGGAGTTGAGGGCGCCGAGGCCGTCGAGCATGTCGCGGCGGATCTCCCGGGTGATGCCCTCGGGATTGTCGAGGAAGAGCACCGGCTCCTTGCCGGCGCGGAACTGCACGCCCTGGTGCTGCGAGGGCAGGAAGCCCGAGCCCCAGAGGCGGGAGTAGAGCGGCTGGTCGTGGCTGGCGTCCTTGGATACGAGGGTGACGAAGGCAGGCAGGTTGGCGTTCATCGAGCCGAGGCCGTAGTCGGCCCAGGCGCCCATGGCGGGGCGGCCGGGCTGCTGGTGGCCGGAGCAGAAGAAAGTGATCGCGGGGTCGTGGTTGATCGCCTCGGAGTGCATCGAGCGGATGATGCAAAGATCGTCGGCGATCCTGGCGGTGTGGGGCAGCAGGTCGCTGATCCACTGGCCGCTCTGGCCGTGCTGCTTGGCGCCGGCGAACGAAGCCGCCACAGGCAGGCTCGCCTGGTTGCCGCTCATGCCGGTGAGGCGCTGCGTTCCCCGCACCGAGGCGGGCAATTCCTTGCCGTGGTGCTGTTTCAGCAGCGGTTTCGGATCGAGAGTTTCAAACTGCGAGGGGCCGCCGGCCTGGAAGAGATAGATCACCCGCTTGGCCTTGGCGGCGAAGTGGGGCAGGCCGGGCAGGCCGCCGCTGATCTGAGGCGCCGCCGGAGCGCCGAAGAGCTGCGGCTGGCTCAAGCCGGCGAGGGAGAGGGCGCCGGCGCCGAGGAAGTGTCTGCGGTTCATGGGGATTCCTTGTGATCGATCTGCGACTCGCGAGGATCCTGGCGCAACTGTACCATGGCACAACCACGCACGAGGGGGACGCTCAGTTCAAGGCCGGTCGCGCTTGCCTGAATCTTCAGCGGCAGCCCGTCAGGGATGCCGGGATGGAGGGCGACGGCGCTCATGCCCTTCAGACCCTCGACGCCTTGCAAGCGCACGACAGCCTGCTTCGCCTCCCCGCCAAAGCAGACCGGCAGAGCCCATCCTCCGGGCACGGAAAAGAGATTGACCTTGACTCCCGGGGTCGGACTTTCGACGCAGTGAGCGCGCAATACCCAGTTTTTGCCGCGCATGGCTTGTAATAGCGGCCCGTAGGCCAGGGAGAAGCCTTCGGGGCTGGCGGCATTGAGAGAGGCGGCGAGGAATTCATCTTCCTTGCCCTTGGCATAGAGGTTCTTGACTTTCCCCCCGGATTCGGCCTCCGGGGTGAGGCAGTGGTTGTTGCTGGGGTACGGAGCGACGGGATACAGCCCCAGATACAAGCAGCGCTGGAAGTAGAAATCGCTGACTTCGCCTTTGCAGGTCCAGATTCCGGCCGGCTTGTTGACGCCGGCGAGGGCGGCGTAATTGATATAGCTCGGGAGCTCGAAGAATTCGGTTGCCCATTCGGCGAAGATGCCGTCGCCGCGTCCGACGACATCGATGCGCGGCTGGCAATTGTTCAAGAAGAGGAGCTTGTCCTGGCGATGCAACTCAGGGACGATCCGGTCGCAGAGGGTCTGCCAGGAGCGAAACAAGGAGCGAGCAGGCTTGCCGTTGACCCAGGAGACTCCGTCATCGCCTCGATCGTTGTAATGGCCGAGCCAATCCAGACGGTCGATGCAGATTCCATCGACTTGCGGCAGCCATTCGTTGTTGCGCCGCACCTGATCGACGAGGTGCTGGAGATACGCCGGCTCCCCGGGATCCACAATCACCGCACCGTAGCAATTGGATTTGCAGGGCTGATCGCCATTCATCAGGACCGCGGCTGCCCGGCCGCCATGATAGAGGTAGTCCACCGGATTTTTCCATAAATCCTGGTCGTCCGAGGTCTGCCGCGGCGGGATGGGCCATGGCATATCCTTGCCGTATTCCGTGACATTGAAATAACTCAGGACATGGAAGCCCTGGCTTCTCATGTAGCGGGCGTAATCATTCATCTGGGAGGCGGAAGTCTCCCGGCCCTTGCCGGGAGGGGCAGGTTCGGCGCAAGATCGCTGCCAGGTGCGATTCCCGCCGCCGAGGGGAGGCAGGAACATTCCCATGTAGGGGAAGTCATCTGAAAGTTTCCAATTGTAGGCGAAGCCCATTTTCCGGAGTGCGGCGACATCGACAGGATTTTCATTGCCCGAATAGGCGCTGCTGCCGGAAAGCTCATGAGCTCGGGGATTCCCCGGATTGAAGAATGCCGGATAGCGATTGACCACCCAGCCCAGGCCAGCACGGACATCCGCAGGGTGGGCCGTGAGGTCCATCGAGAACTTCACCGCTCGGCCGCCGCCTAGACGGTGGCAGTCGCGACGGAGGCTGACGGCGCCGCGATCGTCTTCGCTCAGCGTCATATTCAGCAGGACATCCTCTGGGGATTGCATGAATGTCAAGGCAGCATCTTGGTGCGGCTCGGCGATGGTGAACATCGGAATGCTGATGAAGTTGGCTCGGGGATCGCCCTTGGCGTGTTTGCATTTCCAGACCTGAGACCAGTCGTCGAACTGGTAATTCCAAGTGCGTGGCGCAAAGGCTTGCCAAGCCAGGGGATCTGCCCAGGCCGTCGCCTGGTTGTCCGGGTGTCCCCAGGTGGTCCAGAACCGGCTTTCCGGAGAGGCGGCATATTGGAAGGAGCTGGTGATCGCCGTGCTCCAGGGAGCGTCTTGGCTGGTGATTTCGATCTCCCAGCGGATGCTGTCCTGCGTCGGGCTGAAGCATTCGAGGAGCTCAGCTTCATGCCCATGGCCGTCGGCCAAACGGCGTCTGATCTCCACTCCGCCGCCGCTCCGGCGCCGCAACTGAGGAGGATCCGCATCATGCAAGCCGGCGAGCTGGGTCGAGGCGCTGAAGTTCCAGCGCGAGCTCCGCAGGACCTTGCAGCCGACGATTCGTCCGGCCGAGTCCAGTTCGAGCGTGAGTCCCGCCGCCTCGACCGAGAATGGTCCCGTCCGAGCCCCCATCTCTGCTCCGTTTACAGGTGCGTCAGTGCATCCGGATGGCAGTAGAGTCATGAGGATTAAAATGTTTAAAAAAATGATGTTACATCGTTTCATCACTGGGAAATCTCCTTCAATCCCGTTGGCAATACCAGATCTTTTCGCCGGGAAGACGGGGTGACCTCGAGCTTGAGGATCTTGCCGTCGCGGTAGCGGCATTCCACCGTGGTGTCGCCGGGGGCGTGCAGCTTGAAGTCGACATCCCAGTCCTTCGGCCAGGCGGGCAGGAGGAGGATCTTGCCCTGCGGAGCGGGCTGGAGGAGCATCTCCTGGAGGGTGTTGGCCATGTTGCCGGCGCCGTCGTAGTCGGGGCACCAGTCGTGCGGCGAGGAGAAGAAACCGGGGAAGCGGAAGCTGCGGCCGGGCTGGTCCTGGACCTGGAGCCGGGTGGGAGCGCCGGAGCGCAGCAGGACATCCTCCTTGGCACCTTCGGCGAGGCCAAGGCGGGCGGCGATGATGCCGGTCTGGTACCAGCAGCAGTGGCCGGGGTTGGGCATCGCCCGCCAGGCGCGGCGGGCCTCCTCGATGTCGTACCCGGGGCGTTCCAGGCCGTAGAGACGGAAGGGATAGACGCAGTTGAGGTCGGGCGACTCGTAGTTGAAGCGGCGGGGATTGTAGCTTTCGGCGTTGTCCGGGACGATCAAGCCTTCTTTGTTGCGGGTCTTGGGCAGAGGCGGCAGGGAGGCGCGGATCCGGGCCCAGCGCTGCCGCTGCTCGGGACTGCTGGCGCTTTCGGGCAGGGCAAGGAGGCGCGAGCAAATCTCGTGCAGGCCGGCGACCGAGGGCATGTCGTTGGTGACGTCGAGCCAGTAGGTTTCTACCGCGTGGGTGGGATGGATGACGATCTGGCCCTGGGCGTTCTTCTGGAAGCGGGTGTCGTAGAAGCGCAGCGCCGCGTCGCACCAGGAGACGGTCTTGCGGAGGAATTCGGGGTCGGGGCGGTAGTCGTAGCGGTCGAGGGCGAATGCGCCGAATTCGAGGCACTGCTGCCAGATGTTCTCGGTGTAGTTGTTGGAGTAGCGCTTGGCGCCCCAGCCGAAGTCGCCCATGCCGGGCAGGCCGAAGAGAGAGAGGGTTTCGTTCATGTAGATCCCTTCGGCGCCGTAGAAGATCTTCGCCTGGGCAGCGAAGAGCTCCTGCTGGCGGAAGTAGAAGTCGAAGAAGGAATCGGTGAGGTCGAAGTTGCCCTGGGCGAGGTGGAGCTGGTACATGAAGCGGGTGTTCTGCCACCAGTAGGAAGGGCCGTAGAAGCGGTAGTCAGCGCTCCAGTTCTTGCCGCGCGGATCGGTGGCGTAGAAGGCGAATTCGGGGGCGACGGTGAAGATGCCGCCGTTGAAGTGGGCGGGGAATTCCGAGCGCTCCTGGCAGGCGAACTGGTAGCGGGTCAGGAGATAGGCCTGGTTCAGGCGTTCGACTGGGCTGAGCTCATCGCCGGCCATGCGGGCGACGCAGTTGCCGTCCTGCCAGAGACTGAGTCCGCCGGTGGCGTCGCGGACTGCGGCGACGTGGACCCAGATCCCTTGTGGCAGGGCAAGAGGAGAGACGAGCGTTCGGTTGCCGGCAATGAGGCGGAGTTTGCCTCCATGGGTATCGAAGAGAAGGCCGTCGTCGATGCCGGGTGTGACCTTGTCGAAGAGACGGCCACCCCACTGATCGGCCTTGACCCAAGCTTCGAGGGTCAGCCCCTCGGGGAAATTCCATCCTGTCGATCCGGCGGCTTCAAAGAAACCACCGCGGAGCGCTTTGGGGTGGAGACCGGCATCGCCATGCGCGGTGAAACCTTGGCCGTCGCTGGCGAGGGCGCCAGGCAGGGGTTGGGAGCGATCCGCCGCGTCGCGCAAATTCCGGATGCCGGCCGGATCGAACGCCCGGCCGTAGACCGAGAATCTGGTGAAATCGAGCAGGCTGTTCGTGCCGCCCCGGCTGTCGGCGCCAAAGCGCAAGGAATGCAAATTGGCGGGAAGGGGATGGCCAGCCGAGGAAGAGACGTGGATCCAGGAGCGATTCCAGAAGTCGTTCCACCACTGAGAGGTCCGCTGCATCGCCTGCTCCGGGCTGGCGGTCGCGGCGGCGGCGGCTTCGACATCCTTGAGGAAGCGGGCCTGGGCGCCGGCCCCGGGGTAGAGGGCGCTGTGGGTGGAGATCCGCAGATCGAGGCGGCGTTGCGCCGGCGCCTCTAGGCGGCCGTCCTTCAGGCTGAATCCCTCGCCGCTGACCCTGGCGCCGAAAATCCTATTCAAGATCGGGTCGTGCACCAGAGAGGCGGCGGCTTGTAGTCCTTGCCGTTCGACATGCAGCTTTACCGGGCTGCTGGCGTTGCGGTGCAACCAGGCGAGTGCTTGTGGGCCGTGATGGAGCTCATCCGCCGCTTCTAAGGCCGGCTGATCCGGTGGCAATCCCTCGCGATAGATCCAGGTCGAGCCGATCGAGCCCTGCCGGCGCAAATCGTTCTGCTGTTTCCGCCAGTTCTCCAGGCTGAGGACGGCGCGCAGCGGCTGCTCGCTCGTGCCGCTGAGGTAGATCGTCTGGCTCTCGGCGTCGACGAAGAGGCTGAGGCGGATCTCCTGGCCAGGTGCTCCGGCGACGATGTCGCAACGTCCGTCACGCAACTTGAGTTCCTGGCGGTAGGGGAGTCCCTTGGCAAAGGGATTGGGGAAGAGCTGGAGGCGAAGCCGACCGAGCTTGAGCAGGCGATGCATCTCACTGAAAGCGTCGTTGCGTGATATGTAGAAGAGCAGGTCGCCGTTTTCCTCAACCCAGAGGTTGACGCCGGTGACTCCGTTGCCGAGGGGCACCGAATCGGCTTCATCCTTGCTGGCGGAGCTGAAGCTGGTGTTGAATCGATCAAGTTTTTCCTCGCTTTTGCCAGGCTCGGCGGCGAGGAGGTTCTGCCCTAGCAGGAGGCAGGAGAGGACGCTTGGAATGAAGAATCGCATGTGTTGGAATCCCTGGATTGATTTCATCTGACGACACAGGCCGCGTCGGAGGCGAGGATTACCGAGCAGAGGTTGGCGAGGGCCTTCTCGGGGGCGCCGGGGTGGAGGGCGAGCTGGCGCGTGAACAAGGCGTCCAGGGCCGCGGCTTCTTTTGCGGAGGGCGCACGGGCGCAGAGGAGGGTGAAGGCGCGGGCCGGGGCGGACTCGGGAGCTTCCTTGAGGGCGCGGGCGGCAAGGGCGCGGGCGGTTTCGAGGAAGACCTCGTCGTTGAGCAGGGCCAGGGCCTGCAGCGGGGTGTTGGTGTTCTGGCGGCGCACCGAGCAGACTTCGCGGCTGCCGGCGTCGAAGAGCTGCAGGTTGGGCGGCGGCGCAGTGCGCTTGCGGAAGGTGTAGAGGCTGCGGCGATGGGCATTCTCGCCCTTGTCCGGATGGTAGGAGCCGCCGGCGGCGCCGGAATCCTCCCAGACGCCGGCGGGCTGCCAGGGCTTGACGCTGGGGCCGCCGAGCTTGTCGACCAGCAGGCCGGAGGCCTTCAGGGCCTGGTCGCGCAGGGCTTCGCCGCTGAGGCGGAAGCTGGGGCCGCGGGCGAGCATGCGGTTCGCCGGATCGGCCTTCCACTCGGCTTGGGAACAGGCCGAGCTCTGGCGGAAGGTGGCGCTCAGGACGATGCGGCGCAGGAGGGCGCGCACATCCCAGCCGCCGTCGACAAATTCGCGCGCCAGGGCGTCGAAGAGCTCGCGCTGCGCCGGCGCCTCGCCCTGGGTGCCGAAGTTCTCGCGGGTCATCATCAGCCCTTCGCCGAAGCACAGGGCCCAGTAGCGGTTGACCGCGACGCGTGAGGTCAGGGGATTCTCCTTGTCCGTGGCCCATCTGGCGAGGCCGAGGCGGTCGCGCGGCCATTCCGGCTTGAAGGGGAAGATCTCCTCGAGGGCGCCGCCCTGCACCTCGCGTTCGAGATCGGGCTGGTCGTAGGCGCCGCGCTTGAGCACGTAGCTCTTGCGGGCGACGGGTGACTTCGCCATCACCGGGATCTGAGGTATCGAGTCGAAGAGATCCTGATGAGCGCGGCGGGCTTTCTGCAGGGCCTGGGCGGCCTCGGACCACTGGGGCTGGACGCGGCGCTGCCAGAGCTGGAGCAAGGCGGCGTCGGGCTTCTTCAGGGCTTCGGCGAAGGCGCTGCCGCCGTTCAAGAGGTCGATCTCGAGAGGATGGAGTTCGACGCCGTAGACGCGGAGTTCGTCGACCTGGCCGTCCTTGAAGCCGAAGTCGCGGTTGCGCGAGCGCCATCCGACCTGCAGCTGACGCATCGGCGTGGGGCCGTCGAGATGGTCGCGCAGCACCTCGCAAGGCAGCTCCTTGCCGTTCAGCCAGATCTTCATGCCGGCGGCGCGCGAGGAGCCGTCGTAGGTCAGGGTCACATGGTGCCAGGTCTTGAGGGGCAGAGGCTCGCGGCTCCTGATGGCGATCGCCGAGCCGGGCCAGAGGTGGATGATCTCGAAGCTGAGATGGCCGTCCTTGATCATCAGCTGGTAGCCCTGCTGGTCGGTCTCGATGGTGAAGTCGCAGCCGTGCAGGATGGTGGCGCGCGGCGCGGCGGTCTCGGCGCGCAGGCGCAGGACGACGCTGAGGGGATCGCAACGGTGGAAGGCGGGGGTCTTGTCGAGCGCCGGGCCGCTGTCGCCGTCGAGCAGGGTCGCGGGGCCGGCTGGCGACTGCGCCTTGCCATCGAGCTCGTGCGAGGCGATCGGCTCGGGCAGCTTCGGTGTCGCGGTCTTCGCCCACTCGGCACAGGCTTGGGCGTCGAGCGCAATTTCCGTCAGCTTGTCGGCTGCGAGTTTCTCGGCACTCGCGAGTTCGGCCAATTTCTTGTCTTGAGCGGGTGTACTGAGGTGCAATGCGGGCCGGGCGACGGCACTGGTGCTGAAAGGGATGGTGCCGGCCTCGTCGATGCGGTCGAAGCAGGCGCCGAGGGCGAAGAAGTCCTTCTGGCTGATGGGGTCGAACTTGTGGTCGTGGCAGCGGGCGCAGCCGGTGGTCATGCCGAGGAAGGCGGCGGAGAAGGTCTCGACGCGGTCGGCGACGGCCTCCTGGCGGAACTCCTCGTCGATGCTGCCGCCCTCCTGGGTCATGCGGTGCAGGCGGTTGAAGGCGGTGGCGAGTTTCTGCTCCTGGGTGGCTTGCGGCAGGAGGTCGCCGGCGATCTGCCAGGTGAGGAACTGATCGTAGCTGAGGTTTTTGCGGAAGGCGCCAATCACCCAGTCGCGCCAGGGCCAGTTGCGGCTCTGAGTGTCGCTCTGGTAGCCGTGGGT
Organism: Verrucomicrobiota bacterium; assembly: GCA_039798785.1. Lineage (GTDB taxonomy): Bacteria > Verrucomicrobiota > Lentisphaeria > Lentisphaerales > Lentisphaeraceae > CAMCSH01. Next base: position 17,075 of record JBDKFG010000075.1, read on the forward strand.
GTCGGCGAAGCGGGCGGCGTCCATCCAGTCCTGGGCGAGGTGCTCGGCGCAGGCGTTGGAGGCAAGCAGGGCCTCGACGCGTTTTTCATAGGCCACTGAGGACTGATCCTGCTCGAAAGAAGTCACCTCTTCCGGGCTCGGCGGCAGGCCGGTGAGAACGAGGTGGACGCGCCGCAGCAGCTCGGCCCGGCTGGCCTCGGACTTGGGCTTGAGACCGGCCTTCTCGAGCTTCGCCAGGACGTAGCGGTCGAGGGGATCCTTGGCCCAGGAGGCGTCCTTGACGGCTGGAGCCGGAGCGCTTTTCGGAGGGACGAAGGCCCAGTGCTTCTCGTAAGGAGCTCCCTGCTTGATCCAGGTCTCGAGGATCTTCTTCTCCGCGGCGCTGAGGGTCTTGTGGCTCTTTTGCGGCGGCATCCGCTCTTCCTCGTCGTCGCTGTGAATGCGTTCGATCAGGCTGCTTTTCTCCGGATGCCCGGGCACGATGGCGGCGTGGCCTTCGTCGAAGGGCTTGGTCGCCAGTGCGAAAGTGTGGAGTTGCAGGTCACCCTTGATCTTGTCCTTGTCGTTGCCGTGACAGGCGAAACATTTGTCGGAGAGGATCGGCAGCACCTGTTCATTGTAGCCGACGGACGGTTCTTCAGACAGCAGGACAATAAACAGGAATAGGGAATTCATGAGCGGCTCCTGAATTTGCTTCAACTGGCTACTCAGAAACCGAAGAACACGATGCCGTTCCCATTTACTTATAGAACAATTCACACTTTTTATAGGACATTGGAAGTTTTCAGGAATGTCGCACTCGGGAAAATGACGGATATTCGCCCCCTCACCGTCTTGGTCTGGGAGGAATCGGAATATCTTCAAGACTGGTCACCCCCCGCATACAAAGACAGGAGTCATCCATGGAAATTGCCCTCGACCGCCGCAGCTTCATCCTCAGTTCCAGCGCCGTATCAATCGGTTTTCTCGGTCTGGCTCAAAGCGCCCAGGCTGCTCCGGTCGAAGTGCCGGCCCTTCCTTATGGTGAGGCTGATCTTGCTCCGGTGATTTCGCAACAGACCATTGGCTTCCACTATGGCAAGCACCACAAAGGTTATGCCGACAAGCTCAATGGCATGATCAAAGGCAGCCCCTTCGCCGATCTGAAACTGGAAGAGATCATGCGGCAGACCGCCGGCAAAAAAGAGCATGGCGGCATCTTCAACAACGCGGCCCAGGTCTGGAACCACACTTTCTACTGGAAAAGCCTGAAACCCAAAGGCGGCGGCGAGCTCCCCGCCGATTTGAAAAAGGCCTTCGACAGCTCTTTCGGCAGTGTCGAAGCCGGCAAAAAAGCTCTCGCCGATGCCGCCCTGACGCAGTTCGGCAGCGGCTGGGCCTGGCTGGTGCGCAAAGAAGACAAGTCCCTCGCCGTGGTCAAGACCGGCAACGCCGAGTGCCCACTCACTCAAGGGCTCAAGCCGCTCCTCACCATCGATGTCTGGGAACATGCCTATTACCTCGACTACCAGAACCGCCGCGCCGATTATGTCGCCGCCGTCATCGACAAGGCGATCAACTGGGAATTCGCGCTTCAAAACCTCGCTGACTGATCTTCTCCTGTTGGAAAACGCCGGATTTGCGCCTGCCGCAAGTCCGGCGATTTCTTTCTGTCGAGTCCCGGGCAGGTGCGCTTCCCGCCATGTCGCGCTAGAATAGGGAAAAACTCAAGAGTCACCATGATCTGCGATTTCTGTCAGCAACAAGAAGCCTCCATCCACATCGAGCAGACTGTCAACGGTCTCCGTGCCGCCCTCAACATCTGTCATCCCTGCGCCGTCGCGCAGGGATTGACACCGGAGAGCTCGGCTCAGTTCAATCCCGCTGCCTTCGCCGAGATCCTTCGCCGCCAGCAGCTCAGCCAGCAGGCTCGCATCTGCCCGAACTGCCGCACCACCACTGAAATGGTGGCGCGAGACGGCAAGGCCGGCTGCCCTCTCTGCTACACCGTGCACTGGTCCCAGCTCGAGCCCGGCCAGTGGCAGCGCAGCCGCGATTGGGATCTCCGCCACAAGGGCAAGGAGCCGCTTCGTCATGGTCAGCGAAAGCCGAAAGACGCCGCCGCTGAAAGCACTCCCGCCGCGGTCGCTCCCGCCCCGCGACCCGCACCTCAGCAGAAGAAGAGCTCCAGTGCGCCGCCGCCCCCGCCGCCCGATCCCATCCCCGAGGAAACCCGGCTTCTTCCCTCGAGCGACCCCATGGCCGAGCTGCAAACCGCCCTTCGCCACGCCATCGCCGATGAGGATTACGAGCACGCCGCTGCCATCCGGGACCAGATCCGCAAGCTGCGCGAAGGAGATCCCTCATGAGCCCCGAAGAATTTCATCGCTTCGTCAGCTCCAGCCCTTCCTGGCTTCGCGAAATCGGCCCCGAAGGCGACGTCGTGCTCTCAACCCGCGCACGCCTGGCCCGCAACGTCCGCGGCTACTCATTCCCCGGCCGGGCCACAGCTCCGGAACGCCGCGAACTGCGCGATCTCGCCCTCGCCGCCTTGCGCCGCGTCCGTCCCGGCATCTTTGCTTATGTCGATCTCGACCCTCTCGATACCCAGGGCCGCCGCCTCTATCATGAACGCCATCTCCTCGGCGCCCAGATGATACAAGCTCTTCCTTACGCATCTCTTGCCTTCAGCAGCGATGAACGCCTCTCCGCCGTGGTCAACGAGGAGGATCATCTCCGCCTGCAATCCCTCCTGCCTGGATTGCAGCTGGCTGAAGCCTGGAAGCAGGTCGATCGCTTTGATGACGATCTTTCCGGGCGCCTCGACTTCGCCTTCGATCCCGATCTCGGCTACCTCAGCGCCTGCCCCAGCAATCTCGGTACCGGCCTCCGCCTTTCGGTGATGCTCTCTCTTCCCGGCCTCGAGAACAAGGACGAAATTCCGCGGGTCACCAAGGCGGTTGAAGCCATCGGCTTCACTCTCCGCGGCTGCACCGGAGAAGGCTCCGCCGCCATCGGCGCCACCTGGCAGCTCTCCAACCAGAGCACTCTCGGAGAAGCAGAAGAAAGCATCGTCAATCGCCTCCAGGATTTCACCCTCGACCTTGTCGAGCGTGAACGCGCCGCCCGCCGCGACCTCGCTCTCCATACGCCTCTAGTTCTTGAAAATGTCATCGCCCGCAACCTCGCCATACTCAGCGCCTCGACACTCCTTACCGAGGAAGAAGCGCTCTGCATCCTCTTCGTTCTCGTCGCCGGCCACGCCACCGGTCACGTCCAACGGCTGAAGCTCCGTAACATCCGCTCGCTCATCGTCCACTCCCGACAATCCCACCTCCATCATATCACCCGCTGCGATGAGGATAAACACGACCAGGCCCGCTGCAGACTCGTTCGTGCCGCCCTCGAAATCGCCCAGTGGCCCTAACCAAATTACGAATTACAAATTTCGAATTACAAATTGATGGCATCAGCCCTCGCATCTCGTAGTTCGCTCCTCGTAATTCGTAATTCGTAATTCGCAATTCGCAATTCGCAACTGAAAGGCTCACCATGTCCAAAATCGATCCCGAAGATGATCTCATCGCCCGCATCCAGGAAACCCTCAAGCATCACGGCTTCCCGCAGCATTCCGTCGCCTTGCCCTTTCCCGCTTTGCGAGATGCGGCTATCAAGCGCGGCATCGAACTGACCATGGTTCTCGATCGCTTGGAAATGATGTCGGTCTATGCCGCTCATGATGAAGAAAGAATCATCTTCAGCGCCGAACCACTTGAAGAGGAAAATGAGGACGAAGACGATGGAGAGGCTCCGGAAATGGATTCTTCCGAATATGTCGCGGAAGGCGCAAAAGCCCGCGGCGGCCCCTTCGGCGATATCTACGACCTTCTCAAAGGCATGGACCTCAGCGGCGGCCCGCAAAACCTGCAAGCCCAGATCGCCGCCATGATGGAGCGCCTCAGCCCGGAACAGCAGGAAAAGATCGTCAACACCTGGATGACCATGGACCCCGCCCAGCGCCAGAAGATCATGGAAGAGGGCAAGAAGATGGGGCTCAATCCCTGAGTCCAGCTGCTCATCTACTGGATCGCTGGCGTCCCGCCGGCTGTCCTCATGTGGCTCGAGCTTGGTTTGCAGCCCCGGCTTCAGCCGGCTCGTTCTTGAGCTCGAATCACCCTGACGCATAATCCAGCAAAAACAATTCCGGCTGAAGCCGGGGCTACAAACCAGCAAAAAACTGACCATGCAAAAACTGATCTGGCTCTCCCTCGCCCTCCTCGGCGCCGCTTCCATGGGCGTCCTCGCCCTCAATCGAGGCGAAACCGTCTCCGCCGCCTGGCTCGTCGTCGCGGCGCTCTGCTGCCACCTCGTCGCCTACCGCTTCTACTCGAAATTCATCGCCGGCAAGTTCCTCCAACTCGACGACTCGCGCCGCACCCCGGCGCACGAGAAGAACGATGGCATGGACTTCGTCCCCACCTCCAAGGGCGTGCTCTTCGGCCACCACTTCGCCGCCATCGCCGGCGCCGGTCCCTTGATGGGACCCGTCCTCGCCGCCCAGCTCGGCTACCTGCCGGGGACTTTGTGGATCCTCGCCGGCGCGGTCTTCTGCGGCGCGGTGCAGGACTTCACCGTCCTGGTCATCTCGTCGCGACGCGGCGCCCGCTCGCTGCCCGAGATGATCAAGGACGAAATGGGTAAACCCGCCGGACTCTGCTGCGGCATCGGCATCATGGGCATCGTCCTCGTCCTCCTCGCGGTCCTTGCCTTCGTCGTCACCAACGCCCTCGCCGAATCCCCCTGGGGCACCTTCACCGTGCTCGCCACCATTCCCATCGCCCTCTTGATGGGCCTGTGGACCCGTTACCTCCGCCCCGGCGCGGTGCTCGAGGCGACGGCGATCGGCATCCTCTTGCTGCTCGGCTCGATCCTTTTCGGCGGCAAGCTCGAAGGCCTCGGCTGGGACCACTACTTCCTCTTCAGCAAGACCCAGATCGCCTGGGGCCTGATCGTCTACGGCGCCCTCGCCTCGATCCTGCCGGTCTGGCTGTTGCTCGCCCCCCGCGACTACCTCTCCACCTTCCTCAAGCTCGGCGTCATCGTCCTTCTCGGCCTTGGCATCCTGATCAGCCTGCCGGATCTGCACATGCCGGCGATCAGCAAGTTCATCGACGGCTCCGGCCCGGTCTTCGCCGGCAATCTCTTCCCCTTCATGTTCATCACCATCGCCTGCGGCGCGGTCTCCGGATTCCACTCCCTCGTCGCCTCCGGCACCACGCCGAAACTGCTCGACCAGGAATCCCACGCCCGCCCCATCGGCTACGGCGCCATGCTCTGTGAATCCGGCGTCGCCATCATGGCGATGATCTGCGCCTGCATGCTCCAACCCGGTCTCTACTTCGCCGTCAACACCCCCGCCGCGGTGCTCGGACCGGATGCCGTCGCCGCCTGCGCCAAGATCAGCGAATGGGGCTTCAAGATCACCCCCGAGGAACTGCAGGCCGCGACCGTCGCCATTGGTGAACCCTCCTTGCTCTCCAAGGTCGGCGGCGCCCCCACCTTCGCCCTCGGCACCGCCTTCATCCTCAATGAGGCCTTCGGCGGCACCGCCGCCTTCTGGTA
>JBDKFG010000076.1:0-22657 GCA_039798785.1 Verrucomicrobiota bacterium
ACAGGTGGACTACGCCTGGGCGTTCACGGCTAAAGTGTTCGGTCGCTATTTTCTGGTCAGCCATGACTTGCCTCCGACGAGTTGAGTGCCAATGGCTAATAAACAGGCTGCTGAAGAGCAGAAGAAGCATGTCGAGCATCTCCGCAAGCAGTCGAAGGAGCTTCTCGATGGCTAGCTGAGCGATTGCGACAAGGATGCGCCGGGAAGCGTCCGCGCCAAGGCGGCCCTTGCTAGATTCAGGCCGGTTTGAGCTCATCCCGCCAGCCAAGGCAGGCTAAATGGATTGACACAGGTCGAAATCAATAGCTGTGAGACTCCGAGTTTAATCCACCCCAATCATCTGCCGACATGACAAGCCCGCCGGAAACCCTTGTCCCCAAGATTCCGACGGGCTTTTTTGCCGAGGTTTTTTCAGCCGATGGCGGCGTTGCCGGTCTCGCCAGTGCGGATCCGAATGCATTTCTCGATGTCGACGACGAAGATCTTGCCATCGCCGATGTTGCCGCTCTGAGCTCCGCCCAGGATGGCGTCGATCGCCGGTTGGACAAATTCCTCGTTGACCCCGATCTCGAGCTTGATCTTGCGCAGGAGCGAGCCACCCTCCTTGTGCGATCGGTAGACCTCGGCTATGCCCTTCTGACGACCATGGCCCATCACTTGAGTGACGGTGACCAGGTGGATCTGCTTCTCCTCGAGCTTCTGCAGGACTTCGTCGAGACGATCGGGCTGGATGATGGCGATGATGTATTTCATGGTTGCCTCTGGAACAGGGGTGATCAGTCGATGATGGTGTAGGCCGATTCTTTATGCTGGGTGACGTCGAGACCGACGGTCTCCTCGTGGTTCGAGGCACGCAGGGTGCTGACGAAGTTGATCAGCTTGAGCAGGACAAAGGTGACCACGGCGGCATAGACCGCGATGATCGCAATGCCTTTCATCTGGTTTACGACCTGGGTGCCGCCAGTCTGGGTGGCGAAGCTGTTGATGACGCTGCTGGCGAACAAACCAGCTCCGAGGGTGCCGACGATGCCGGCGATGCCGTGAACGCCGAAGACGTCGAGGGTGTCGTCGTAGCCGAAGCGGTTCTTCAGCTTGATGACGAAGATCCAGGCGAGGGCCGAGGCGACGACACCGACGAGGATGCCGGCGCCGGGGCTGATGTAGCCGGCGGTGGGGGTGGCGGCGACCAGGCCGGCGATGACGCCGGAGATCAGGCCGAGGACGGTGGGCTTGCCGTGGAACCAGGCGTCGAGGAGGGCCCAGGTGATGCCGGCGGCGGCGGTGGCGAGCTGGGTGACGAGGACGGCATTCACCGCCAAGGCGTTGGCGCCAAGGGCGCTGCCGGCGTTGAAGCCGATCCAGCCGATCCACAAGAGGCAGGCGCCGGTCACCGCCAAGGGCAGGTTATGCGGCGGCGACATGTGGTTGGGATAGCCCTTGCGCTTGCCCAAGACCAGGGCGCAGACCAAACCGGAAATGCCGCAGGTGACCTCAATCACGGCGCCGCCGGCAAAGTCGTAAACCGCATTGCCCGCTTTCTGCACGTCGGCATTCAAGACGCTCATGAAACCGGTGTCACTCCACACCCAGTGGGCGATCGGGCAGTACACCGCCGCTGTCCACAAGATGATGAAGAGTATAAAGGCAGGGAAGCGCATCCGCTCGGCGAAGGCGCCGGCGACCACCGCCGGAGTGATCACTGCGAAATGCATCTGGAAAATCGCAAAGGCCGCATGCGGAATATTCTTGCCGTCCACCGAGTAGGATGGGTGCGCCTGATCGAGGGCGACGCCCTTAAAGAAGGCCCAGTCCAAGCCGCCGATGAAGCCGTTGCCGGGACTGAAGGCCAAACTATATCCGATCGCATGCCAGAACAGGCTGATCACGCAGGCCGCCGCCAGACATTGCATCAGGATCGACAAGACGTTCTTGCGGCGCACCAGGCCGCCGTAGAACAGCGCCAAGCCGGGAATGCTCATCATCAACACCAGGATCGAGCAGACCAACACCCATGCGGTGTCGCCGGTGTTGATCGGCGCCGGAGCTGCCGCCTGCACCAGCGGTGCGGCCGCTTCCGCCGCTGCTTGCGTCACAGGTGCCAAGGCCTCCGCCGCGCCCTGTTGCATCCATTGAGAAAGACTCGCTATGTTCATGACTCCTCCTTTTTCATTACGTAAACTGTATGATCATCGCCAAGTTATCGATTTTTGGAACAAATCAAGCCCAGTCAATCACAGACTGCGTCAAAAAACCGTCGCAGCCAAGATTTCCGTGAGAATCATCGAAGCTCCAAGCCAGCTCAGCAATCCTGTGCGGCAACTGTCATGGATGGATTATATTGCCCGGCCAAAATCAGCCCAAGAGAGCCCGACCATGATCCGTCTTGAATATACCGGCGACCTCGCCGCCCCCGCCTTCGCCCCGCTCTTCCGCCGCGACGCCTTCCCCGATGATGTCGCGGACGCCGCCAAAGCCATTCTCGACGATGTCAAGGCCCGCGGCGACGCCGCCCTCGTCGACTACGCCCGCAAGTTCGACAAGGTCGAACTCAAAGCCGGCGCCTTTGCGGTCAGCGCTCAAGAATGGGACTCCTGCATCACCCAGGTCTCGCCGGAATTGAAGCAGGCGATCCACCTCGCCCACGCCAACATCCTCGACTTCTCCCGCCGCCGGCTGCCGCAAGCTTGGCACGCCGAGCCGCGCTCTGGCGTCAAGCTCGGCGAGAAGTTCGCCCCCCTCGATCGGATCGCCTGCTACGTCCCCGGCGGCACCGCGCCGCTGGTCTCCACCGTCCTCCACACCGCCACCCTCGCCCAGGCCGCCGGAGTCAAGGAAATCGTCGTCACCACCCCCGCCCGTGCCGACGGCTCGATCAACCCCGCCATCCTCTTCGCCGCCCGGGTCGCTGGCGCCACCGAAGTGCTCAAGCTCGGCGGCGTCTACGCCATCGGCGCCCTCGCCTACGGCACCCAATCGGTGCGAAAGGCGCAGAAGATCGTCGGCCCCGGCAACGCCTACGTCACCGCCGCCAAACGCTTCGTCTACGGCCACTGCTCCCTCGATCTCGTCGCCGGCCCCTCGGAAGTGATGGTCATCGCCGACCAAGCCGCCAATCCCGCCTTCATCGCCGCCGACCTGCTGTCGCAGGCGGAACACGGCTCCGGCCGGGAACAGGCGGTCTGCGTCTCCGACTCCGCCGCATTGCTCGACGCAGTCGCCGCCGAACTGCTCAAGCAGAAGGCCCTCCTCGGCCGGATCGAATGCGTCGACAAGGTGCTCGAATCGGGCGTCTTCCTGATCCTGGTGAAGGATATGGACACCGCCGCCGCGGTCGCCGAGGCCTACGCCCCCGAACACCTCGAGATCGAAACTCACGATGCCGATGCGGTGGCCGCAAAGATCAGCACCGCCGGCGCGATTTTCCTCGGCCCCTGGACCCCCGAGCCGGTCGGCGATTTTGTCGCCGGCCCCAGCCACGTCCTGCCCACCGGCGGCGCCGGCAAACACTTCAGCGGCCTGACCGTCGACCAGTTCTTCCGCCGCAGCTCCCTGGTGCGCTACTCAAAAGAAGCGCTCGCCCGCGAAGTCGGCGCCATCAAAGCCTTCGCCGAGGCCGAAGGCTTGGACGCGCACGGACGCTCGGGTACGATCCGGTTTGAGTGAGGATTGGGGAAGATCCAAGTTCTCAATGCAGACTGGGAGAGTCCCGGCTGCTTTGTTGTCATGAAATCCAGCAGCCATCTACTTCCAGCATCCAAACTCCAGCAACTTTCTTGGCAAGGAAACTGTAGCCTTTCGCCGCCAGGCTCCCTTTGTATTCGATCAGGATGCCGATTCTCACTTCATCGGCATTGATGACAGTCATCCCTGTGATTAACTCGGCGCTTTCTTTCTGCTGCTGGACTTTCCTCAGAATCTCATCAAAATCACCTTGGCTGATGCCACAGCCAGGAAGGTAGCGAAGTGATTTTTTCGCCTCCACCCCCATTCTCAAGGGATAGGGGGTAAAAGGGTTGGGCGAGGTCCAAATCCACAGGGTGAGCCCAGTGATCCCGGCAACACCCCAGGCTAGGCCTTTGATCCATTTGTCATTCATGAAGACTCCTCAGCTGCTTTGATCTCACTCTCTTGGGGCAGGAAAGCAAGAAACTGTTGAGTATCCGAGCTCCCACGGGCTCGCCGGCATCCTGCCGGCTGGTTCGACTAGGTGATGATTGGGACATCAATAGACACCGAAAAATGCTGAGAGCTTAGAACTCGCCGAAGAGGCCTTCAGAGGCAATCAACTGCCAATGAACTCCCTTTTTTACGAGCAGATAACTTGTCATGGAGTGGCTGTTCCGATTCAAGTGCTCGAGAACTCGACATTCCAAGACCGAATTCGCTGCGGGAACATGACCAAGATAGATCTTCGCTTTCTGCCAAAAGAACGCGCCAAAATTGGGTGGACCGTCACCAGAAGTCCATGGTGGAGGCCAAGCTTCTACGTCAATGGGTGGGGAATTAGGCAGCGAGGGATCCTTGTCGTAGAAAACAAAACCGGAGATCACATCGCGGAAACCCGTCTGCTGATTGACCATAAAAACAATCTCCCGATACTCGCCTTCGCTAATCGGCCACTGAGGCTGATACCGCGAAGCTCTTTTTGCCTCAACCCAACTCTTCAGCGGGTAGGGTAGAGACCAGATCCACAAGAAGCAAAGTCCAGTGATGATAGCGATGGTCCAGGCGATACGAGTGAGCCATTTGTCTTTCATCGGGACTCCTCAGATGCGTCAATTGTAATAATCGCAGTAAAGAGTCTCTAAGACCTCCCATTTTCCAGCTTTCTTGAGCAGGATGAAAAGAGTGTTTGAGCCGCTATGATTTCTCCTTTTTTGAAGCACAGAGATGCGAACAATGGAATTCGGAGGCGGCTCAGCCCCCAAAGCCACTCGGGCTTTTTGCCAAGTGTCGCCGATGGCAGACGGGGAATCGGGACGCGAGGGATCAGTGTCGTAGAAATCAAAACCGGAGATCACATCGCGGAAACCCGCTTTCTGATTGACCATGTCGACAATCTCCCGATACTCGCCTTCGCTAATCGGCCACTGAGATTGATATCGCGAAGCTTTTTTCGCCTCAAGCCAAGTCTTCAGCGGGTAAGGTAGAGACCAGATCCACAGGAGGCAAAGCCCCGTGATGATAGCGATGGTCCAGGCGATACGGGTGAGCCATTTGTCTTTCATCCAGGAGGATCCCCTAGCTACGTTGATCGTTGATCTCACTCTATGACTATGGGCGAAGGAAAGCAAGGAAAACCCCTACTGGGCTCGTCGGCATCCTGTCGGCATGTTCTGCAAGCTCATCGCTCGATGGTCTTTCCTTCCTCAGTCGCTCCCCGTCCGAACGCAGCCGGCAGGATGCCGGCGAGCCCAGTGAGGAACGTCAGCAAAAGGAAGCTGCCGCGATGCGGCATCCGCACAACACCCGGCACGGAGGCTGGGACTCCCAGGTTTTTTCACCACGGGCCTTGGTTCGTGAGCTTGAGAAACCAGAGTGGCAGGCTCCGGCTTTTGCGAACGGATGTAACCACTAAATGGGGCTGCTCTTCAGCCAGATGATCATCAGGCGGATGTCCTACGGATACGATCAGCTTATGGCAGCCTTGATGCCAAACCCTGATGGATTTCTCGCCAAATTCAAAGTCGCTGATGCCGAGCCGTGACAACATCTCGGCTTTGGTCATGCCGGGATGAATGTCATTCCACGCCGCCGGCGCTGGAGCGAGAAGGACACTGGCGAGCAAGCAGAGAACAAAGACCGCAAGAGACAAAAGCGTGATCTTGCGGTTGTTCATCGGCTCACCCCAGCTTGCCCGTCTTGACTTCGCGCTCGCCGCAAACCAGTTTATGGCAGCTCATTGAGCAGACTCGCCGACAATGACATCCACCATGCCAAAAGCCTTGGCTTCCGTTGCGTTCATCCAACAGTCTTTCTCAGTTGCTAATTCAATGGCATTAACATTCTGACTGGTGTGCTGGGCGATCAGTGAGTTGAGGATTTTTCTAATCCGACGAATTTCAGTGATCTGTTTATCTGTGTTGTCCCTGTTGGCAGTTGGCGTGCCCCATGGTTGATGAATCATGATTCGTGAATTGGGAAGACATTGACGCTTACCTTTTTTTCCTCCACAGAGCAAAATTGCACCCATGGAAGCGGCCTGACCTAGGCAGACGGTCTCCACCTCACAGGTCAGGAACTGCATCGTATCGTAGATCATCATGCCGGCAGTCACTGAACCACCTGGAGAGTTAATCAGAAGCTTGATCGGCTTCTTAGGGTCCTCAGATTGCAGGAAGAGCAGCTGCGCAACAATGGAGTTTGCGACTGACTCATCAATTTGAGTCGATAGAACAACTGTGCGATCCTTGAGAAGCTGCGCATTGATGGATTCACTGCGTTTGCCGCAAATCTCATCAATAGTCAGATTAGAAAACTCGATTCTTGGTGGTGTGTGCGCATTTGGTATGGGTGTGTTTGGTGCACTGGAATGCACCAGACCAGAGGCGTCGGTGGTCGCGCACAACTTCCAGCCAAGTAGGGCTATCAGAACAATGCTGAAGAAATGGATGATGTAGTGCCGATTCATTGTGCTTCCTCAGTTTTCACCCCAGCTTGCCCTTGAGCACTCGCGAGGTCTTGACTTCGCGATCGCCGCAAACGAGTTTGCGAGTGCCGCAGAGGCAGGCGCCGTCTTCGGCTTTCAGGTCGACGAGCTTGAAGTCGTCGATGCCGATGTCGGGGTAGGACGCGGGGACGCTGTCGTTGGCGCGCAAGATGGCGCTGCCGATGGGAGCGTCGACGGTGAGAACCTCGAGGTCTTTTTTCGACGAGCAGGCGAGGATCATGCCTTCGCTCATGACGCCACGGAGATCGGCGGGGCGGAGGTTGGCGGCGACGATCACGTGTTTGCCGAGGAGCTCCTCCTCTTTGCACCATTTCACCAGACCGGAGCAGATGGTGCGCAGACGACCTTCGCCGAGGTCGATCTTCTCGATGTAGAGGTGTTCGGCGGTGGGGTGGCGCGCGATCTCGACGATCTTGCCGACCTTGAGCTGGATCTTGGCGAAGGGATCTTCCTGTTGCACGCCGCTGTAGCGTTCCTTGAGCTCGACGGCGTATTTCGGATCGAGCTTGGGGAAGAGGATTTCGGGAGTGCCGATGCTGCGTCCCTTGAGGCTGTCGCTGGAGCCGAGGGTGCTGTACTCGAGCTTATCGAGGCCGAGCATGGCGCCGATGCGGCGGGCGGTTTCCGGGACGGCGGGAGCGAGGAGGATGGCGATGTCGCGGACGGCGTGGAGCAGGGCGTCCATGGTCGCCTGCACTTGCTCTTTGTCGGCCTTGATCGCGACCCAGGGTTGCTGATCCTGGAAGAACTTGTTGCCGGCGCGGCCGATCTCGGTGGCCACTTGCAGGGCATCGCGCAAGGAGGCGCGCTCGTAGGCGGCGTCAGCCTCGGCGGTGAGTTCCTTGACCTGGGTCAGGAAGGCGCGGTGCTCGTCGCGGTAGGCGCAGGGACCGAGCTTGCCGTCGAAGTTCTTCTGCAGGTAGACGAGCGAGCGGTTGACGAGGTTGCCGATGATGTCGAGCAGTTCGCCGTTGACCTTGTCGAAGAAGTCCTGCCAGGTGAAGGCGAAGTCCTGCTTCTCGGGGCGGACGCTGAGGAGGTACCAGCGCCAGAGGTCGACCGGGATGCCGGAGGCGATGACATCGGTGCCGAAGACGCCGATGCCGCGCGACTTGGAGAACTTGGCGTCTTCGTAGTTGAGATACTCGGTCGAGGCGAGGTGGTGGCACTTGGTCCAGTTGCGGCCGTCGGCGAGCTGGGTGGCGGGGAAGATCACCGAGTGGAAGGGGATGTTGTCCTTGGCCATGAACTGGAAGAGCTCGGTGGATTCGGGGGCGAGCCACCATTTCTGCCACTCGTTGGGGAAGGCGTGGGCGGTGATCGAGACGTAGCCGATGGGGGCGTCGAACCAGACGTAGAAGACCTTGTCCTCATAACCCGGACGGGGGACGGGGATGCCCCATTTGAGGTCGCGGGTGATGGCGCGGGGCTCGAGGCCGCGTTTCATCCAGCTTTGGGTGGTGGACGAGGCGTTGAGGGGCCAGCCGCCGGTCTTGATCGACTCCTCCTGCCAGGCTTCGAGCTTGTCGCTGAGCTGGGGCAGGTCGAGGTAGAGGTGTTTGGTCTTGCGCAGCACCGGGGTGGTGCCGTCGAGGGTGCATTTGGCGTTTAAAAGTTCGGTGGGGGTCATCAGGGCGCCGCAGCCGTCGCACTGGTCGCCGCGGGCGTCGAGGAAGCCGCATTTGGGGCAGGTGCCCTGGACGAGGCGGTCGGCGAGGAACTTGCCGAGGGATTCGGCGTAGAACTGCTCCGATTCCTTTTCGACGAAGAAGCCGTTGGCGTCGACCTGGCGGTAGATGTCCTGGACGATGCCGGTCTGGGTCTCGGACGAGGTGCGGCCGAAGGCGTCGAAGGAGATGTCGAAGTGCTCGTAGATCTTCTTGTGGATGGCGTGGTACTTGTCGCAGATCTGGCGGGGCGTCAGGCCTTCCTGGGCGGCCTTGGTTTCGGTGGCGGTGCCGTATTCGTCGGTGCCGCAGATGTAGAGCGTCTCGTAGCCCTTGGCGCGGCAGAAGCGGGCGAAGGCGTCGGCGGAGAGGACGCAGCCGATGATGTTGCCGAGGTGCGGCTCGTTGTTGACGTAGGGCAGGGCGGAGGTGATCAGGCGCTTTTTCATCGGAGAATCCCTTGGGTTTTTGACGGCGGCCAATCTAGAGGAACAAGCGCAAGTTGAAAGCAGCAAGATTGAACCTAAAATTCCGCAGTAGCCAGTGCGGCTTCCGCGACCCCCTCGGGATCAAATTTCATAACTACTTCATTCCCAAGGTTTCGCCGATGCGGCTCAACCCTGGACTAAAATCGCCGACCCGCTTCGGGGTCGAGCAGCATTGAGCACAAACTCATTCAACTGCGGAATTTCACTTGAAAGACGAGCTTCGCCGACCCTGACTCCCTGACTCCCTGACTCCCCTCCTCCCTTCCCTCGCCCCCTTGCGCCGCCCGCCTTCCCTGCTAACTTCCGTCAGTCAATCCCGAGAGGAAGCCATGGCCGAGAAACCTGTTTACGATGAATCCAAGATCCAAACCCTCGACGCGCTGAGCCACATCCGCCTCCGTCCCGGCATGTACATCGGGCGTCTCGGCAACGGCTCCAATCCCAACGACGGCATCTACGTGCTGCTCAAGGAAGTGGTCGACAACGGCATCGACGAATTCATCATGGGCCACGGCAGCAAGATCGAAATCACAGTCGATAACGACGAGAAATTCAAGGTGCGCGACTATGGCCGCGGCATCCCCCTCGGCAAGGTCGTCGACTGCGTCTCCAAGATCAACACCGGCGCCAAGTACAACACCGAGGTCTTCCAGTTCTCGGTCGGCCTCAACGGCATCGGCACCAAGGCGGTGAACGCCCTCTCCTCGCATTTTCGCGTCCGCTCGGTGCGCGACGGCAAGTTCAAAGAGGCGGTCTTCGCCGAAGGGATTCTACAATCGGAAAAGGACGGCAAGACCTCGGATCCCGACGGCACCGAAGTCGAATTCACTCCCTCACGCCAAGTCTTCCCGAAATACCGCGTCGACCAGGCCTTCCTCGACCGCCGGATGTGGAACTACGCCTACCTCAACCGCGGCCTGACCCTCATCCTCAACGGCCAGAAATACCACTCCCGCGGCGGCCTGAAGGACTTCGTCGAACGCGAAGTCGGCGGCGAGAAGCTCTACGAGCTCGTCCACTTCCGCGACGAGCGGATCGAATTCTGCTTCACCCACACCAGCAACTACGGCGACACCTACCACTCCTACGTCAACGGCCAGTACACCAACGACGGCGGCACCCACCAGAGCGCCTTCAAGGAAGGCATCGCCAAGGGCGTCAACGACTACGCCAACAAGAAAGAGCCTTTCGACGCCAACGACATCCGGGAAGGCCTCTTCGGCGCCATCGCGGTGAAGGTGTCGGAGCCGATGTTCGAATCGCAGACCAAGAACAAGCTCGCCAACCCGGAAATCCGCGCCGACATCGTCCAGAAGGTGAAGGACTTCGTCTGCGACTTCCTCCACAAGAACAAGCCGGTGGCCGAGCGCCTGCTCGAGAAGATCGCGGTCAACGAGAAGATGCGCAAAGGCATCCAGGAGCTGAAGAAGCTGGCCAAGGAAACCTCGCGCAAGACCGCCCTGAAGATCCCCAAGCTGCGCGACTGCAAACACCACTTCGACGACGGCACCAGCCTCGGCGCCGAGTCGATGCTCTTCATCACCGAAGGCGACTCCGCCACCGGACCGATGATGGGCTCGCGCAACGTCCTCACCCAAGCCCTCTTTCCGCTCAAGGGCAAACCCCTCAACTCCCACGGAATGCAGCGCGAATTCGTCTACAAGAACGAAGAGCTCTACTACGTCATGAAGGCGATCGGGATCGAAGACTCCCTCGACAACTTGCGCTACGGCAAGGTCGTGATCGCGACTGACGCGGACGACGACGGCATGCACATCCGCAACCTCATGCTCACCTATTTCCTCACCTTCTTCGAGCCCCTGGTCACCAACGGCCACCTCTACCTCCTCGAGACGCCGCTTTTCCGGGTCCGCAACACCAAGGAGACGATCTACTGCTACGACGAAGAGGAGAAGGAAAAGGCCTGCGCCAAGATCGGCAAGGCCGCCGAGATCACTCGTTTCAAAGGTCTCGGGGAGATCTCGCCGAAGGAATTCGGTCAGTTCATCGGCCCCGACATGCGCCTCATCCCGGTCACCATCGACACCATGTCGGAAGTCCCCCACCTGCTCGAGTTCTTCATGGGCAAAAACACCCCGCGGCGGAAGGACTTCATCATGGGGAATCTGCTGTGAATTACGAATTACGAATTACGAATTGAAGCGGCAAGGAGCTTCATGGCTCTGAAAAATTCGTGTTCATTCGTGTCCATTCGTGGTTCAAGCCGCTCAGACCCAGGGACTGCAGCGGCAGCATAACAAAGTCGCGTTGATGCGCCCTCGGATGGGGAATGACGAGATCCGGCTCATTCAGCACCAGATCCCCGAAGAGGATGATATCGAGATCGATCGGGCGCGGCGCGTTGATTTCGCGTTCGCTGCGGGTGACGCGGCCGAGGCGGCTTTCGATCTCTTGACAGAGCTCCATCAATTGACGTGGCGAGCCCTCCCAGAAGCCGGAGCAGACGCCGTTGAGGAAGTCGCCGGAGCCGCTTGGGCAATCCACCGGGGCACTGGCCAGCGGGGCGCTGATTTGATCGATCCGAAAGCCTCCCTCGCCGAGCAGACGCATCGCCTCCGCGATGTTGGCTTCGCGACTGCCGCAAGGCGCCGCGAGATTGCTGCCGTAGGCGAGGATGACCAGTTCCGGGATCATTCGAGTTTTTTGATCGAATCGATGCGAGGGTGTTCCTCGAAGGTCCAGGCGACGCTGACCTTGTCGCCCTTCTTGAAGCCCTCGAGTTTTTTCAGGGTCTCTTTGTCGAAGCCGCCGCCGTCGGCGGGCATGCCGCCGCGCCAGTAGGGCAGGACGCGGAAGCGGCCTTTTTCGGTGGTGAGGGTGAGGATGCCGCGTTCGATCGACAGGATGCTGCCGCTGACGGTGCCTTTGTCGCCTTCTTTGGCGTCAGCGGGCTCATCGGCATGGCGTTTCACCGCGTGTTTTTCGGCTTTGGCTTTTTCTTCGGCGAGGACATGCAGCGACAGGCCGAGAAACAGAGCAAAGGCGAGGCGGGGAAGGATCATGGGTATCTCCTGCGGATTGAGAGATTCAAAGACCTAAGAGGCGGCGAGCCTCTTCTGGCGACATGCCCTGGGCGATCAAGCTTTGCAGGGCCGCCTGCAATTGAGCTTCGGCTTTTTGTTTGTCGGTCTCGGCTTTTTGCTTGTCGGCCTCAGCTTTTTGCTTGTCGGCCTCAGCTTTTTGCTTGTCGGCCTCGGCTTTTTGCTTGTCGGCCTCGGCTTTTTGCTTGTCGGCCTCGGCTTTTTGCTTGTCGGCCTCGGCCTGTTCGGCACGAGCGAGGGAATCGCGCTCCAAGTTGAGGATGTCTTCGAGGAAATCGTCTTCGAGAGTCATGTCCTTGCGGACTTCGAAAGATTCGCCGGCTCGCATCAAGCTGCGCGCGATCCCCCGGAATTCCTGCGGCACCCGGTCTTCTTCGAGGATCAACTGATGCTCATCCCTGGGGTCGGCGCGGTGCTGATCGAAGAAGCTCAGCAGGGTCTCCAGCCGGGTGCGCGCCGGCTCCTTCAGGAGCGGGATTTGAATGACGAAGCTGTCGTGCGAGAGGCACTCGATGAATTGCGCCCGGCACTTCAACTCCTCGCGGGTGATGGCATCGAAATATTGGCGGCGCACCTTGATCACGGGAGCGGTGATTCCTTCCAGCTGGTGCCCGAGGAAGTAGATGCTGATGATCGGCAGCGGCGTCTGCACCTTGCGGCCGTTTTTGAGCTCGGTGACGACATTGGTCTTATCCGCATACTGCTCGCCGAGATAACGCCGAAAACGCATGATGTCTTCGGGGAATTTGGCTTTCTGAATCTCGATCAGAACCATCTGGGTGTCGCCGTTGGCGAGGCGGATCCGGGCGCAGAAATCGAGACGGAAGACGGAAAGCACCGGGCTGAATCGCCCGATCTGCTCGCTGTTGCGAATTTCCACCGAGTCGATGTCCAACTCGGTGATCGTCGAGATCACCAGCCGGGCGATTTCCGGATCGCTCAGCAAATATTTGAAGACGCTGTCGTAGATGGGGTTGGCGATGCGCATGGGGGACACTTCTGTTGCTGCAGGAAATCTAATCCCTCCTGCGCCGGAGCGCCAGCCTGCGGACAAGGGCGCGGCGGCGGATTCACATTCCCAACCACTCATCATATTCCTCATGCAGTCCGGCATCCGCGTACTCAAAGTCGACCAAGCCCGCTTTTTCAAGCTCGAAAAGGAGCCAGGGGGCCTGCACCATCAGGTGATTGACCCGGCGTTTCTTCCGCGGATGAAAAAGCGCCAGGCGCAGCATCAGGTCAGCGAGCTGGGCGACCTCGAAATCGCGGGAGCCGCGAAGGAGTCGCAAGCGGGCGATGTTCTTGGCCGAGATGTTCTTCTGCAGCGACATCTCCCACATCTCGAAGCCTTGCTCCGCCGCCCGGGATTCCTGTTCCGGCATGGCGATGCAGTTGCGGCAGAGGCGCTCCGCGCGGCCACGCTTGGTGAAGGCCTCGCGCGGCCGTTCGGCCGCGCAGATCCAGCAGTAGATGAAGGGAGTGGGAGTGTTCATGGGTCGATTTTAATCCCGGTTTCGCCTTTGAGCCGGCAAGCCCTGGAGCGAAAAGCCGACAAGACGGCATTGTGAAGAGAAATGACCCCTGAGGCCTCCCGAATGTCGAGCTATGAGAAAAATCTCCGACTGGTCACCGTCCTCGCCTCCAACCTGTCCGGTCGCGATGCCAAGGAGGCGGAGATCCATCTGGCGGAATCCGGAATCCATCATGCGGCCTACCAAGTGCGCCTGCTCACCGAGACCCCAGGCCGATTCTCCCCAGTCGACCTTCTCCACTCGCGCGGCACCCTGACCCTCCACTGCCCCTGCTCGCCAACCAAGCTTTGCGCCCACATCGTCGCCGTCGCCAATCACCTGATCCGTCTCGGTGAGAGGCCGCCCGAAGCCGTCCAGGAGCAGGCCTTCATCCAGTACCTAGCCAAAGAGGATTGGCATTTCAAGCGGATGGACCGAGGGGCTTTCCCCGACTACAAAACCCGCTTCCACACCAAGGCCGCCGCCTTCGATGCGGCGCACCCCGAAATTCTTGCGGAAGTCGCAAGCCCGGCCCCGGGCCAGCCCCTCGACTTCCTCCGCCGCCACTTCTTCCCGGTCGACGACAAACCCGCCATCAACCGCTTCCGCAAGGCGGAGAATCTGCGTTGCGAAACCGGCAAATCCCTCCTCATCGGCATCTGCCAGAAGTCCGGCTACTCCGGCGCCAGCGGCGAGACCCGAGCCTATCTCGGCCTGTCGCCGCGCGGCCTCTTCACCGTCTGCCAATGCCAGGCAAACGAGTGCTCCCACATCAAGGCGCTGAAGGCCGCCGTGATCCTGGGAGAAGTGCCCCTGCCGCCGGAGCTCGAAGAGGCGGCGAAGAAGATGAAAGGCCCCTACGACCTGATCGACGGCGACCGGCTGCTGCTGCTCCGCGCCCAGAACGGCGTCGCCTACGCGAAGGCGGAGGATCTGCTGCCGCAAACCCCGCCGCCGCCGGAGCGCCTGCCCCTGCTGCAACGCTACGGCAAATTGATGGCCGCACCCTCCGACAAGCTCGAGACCTGGACCATCGTCGGCTACCGGAATCACGAAAAACCCGAGCTCGACTGCTGCCGCATCCGTCTTCACGGAGCCCAGATCGCCGAATTGTCGGTCTCAGGGGAATGGCTCGGCGCCACTTGTGATTGCCCGCCCTTCCAGAGCCAGAAGGAGTTCTGCGTCCACCTCGCCACCCTGATGCGATGGCTCGACGAACGCGCCGCCGCCGGCCAGCTCTGCCTCACCGGCGAGGACAAGACCCGTCGCCTCCGCCACGGTCTGGAAGGGTGGAAGTGGGACGGCGCCCTGGAGCCTCAGGAATGGATGCGGGAAGGGCACACGCCCGCCTCGTGGAACCAGGTACTGAAGGGGCGGGGCCAGGTGACCAACCTGCTGCACAGCCTGATCAAACCGGTTTTCCACGGGCTCGACACCTGCCTCGACAAGGAGATCCAGGTCAAGCCGGTCTACGTCCTTCACCTTGATGCCAAGGCGATGCGGGTCATTGATCTCAAAGGCGGCAAGGCTCAAAACGGCTACCTCCGAGTCGAGGAGGTGCTGGCGGTGGAGCCCGAGCTGGCGACGATCTGCGCCCCGATCATCAGCCGCGGCGAGACTTATTACGCCCAGCCGGCGGGATTCACCAGCCCGCTGAAACCCGAACTCGGCGATCTGATCGACAAGCTGGTGGAGCGGCGGCTCTGCACCCTCGAAGACTCGTCGGGAATGGCGAAGTTCCTCGAGCCCGGACCCGCCGCCAGCTACCGCCTCAGCGCCAGGGTCACTCCCTTCGGCCAGGCGGCGAACTGGCGTTTCGAAATGACCGAGGAGATCGACGGCAAGCCCGGCTCCTTGCCCGCTTTGGTCTTCGAGCAGGGCTTCATCAGCGGCCCGCTCTGGCGTCCCTGCGACATCGGCCGCGGCCGCCTCCAGAGCCGCCGCCTCCTGAAAGAGCTGACCCAGCAGAAACTGGTGCTCGACGAGCTCAGCCTGCGCCGCTGCCTGAACCAGCTCAGCCTCAGCGGCATCGACCAGCTGGAAATCCCCGAATCCCTCGGCTTCACCCCGCCGCCGCCGCCCGAGGCCTGCATCCTCGACCTGCTGGCGTACAAGAAGAACTCCCTCGCCGTGGCGCCGACCTTCCGCTACGGCAGCCTTGAGCTCCCCTTCCGCAGCCAGGAATTCCGCCTCCCCGGCGATCGGACGCGCCATCTCGAAGCGGAAAAAACCATGCTCGGTCGCCTCAAGATTCTCGCCGGCATCGACCTGAAGAAAAACGAACTGGTGCTGCCCTTGGAGAAAATGCCCGAGCTCCTGCAGCAGGCCCTCGCCCTCGGCTGGCAGGTCCGGATCGAAGGCCGGATCACTCGCCCCGGCAAGATGAAGTCGTTGAACGTCAACACCGGCATCGACTGGCTCGAATGCCAGGGCCGGCTCGACTTCGACGGCATGGAAATCGACCTGAACGAATTGATCTCCTCGCTCCGCCGCCGCGATCCCTACATCCTCCTCGCCGACGGCTCCCGCGGCTGGCTCGACCCGCAGGCGATGACCCGCCTGCAGCGCCTCGCCGCCCTCGGAGATGTCGACAAGGAATCCGGCGAGCTGCGTTTCAAGGACGGCCAGGCCCTGCTCCTCGAGTCGCTCCTGCACGAGCTCGGCCCGGTGAGCTTCGATGCCGCCGCCGAACGGGCCCGCGACGCCCTGGCCCATTTCGACAAGCTCGAGCCCGCGAGCCCGCCGGAAGGCTTCATCGGCCAACTCCGCCCCTACCAGAGCCTCGGCCTCGCCTGGCTCCGCTTCTGCCGCGACACCGGCCTCGGCGCCTGCCTCGCCGACGACATGGGCCTGGGCAAGACGGTGCAGCTCCTCGCCCACCTCGAAACCCTGCGCCAGGAGGGCGAAGGACCCTTCCTCGTCGTCTGCCCCGCCTCCCTCCTCTTCAACTGGGAAAAAGAGGCCGCCCGCTTCGCACCCCTGATGCGCGTCCTCATCCAACAAGGCACCGGGCGGACTAAAAGCCCCGCCGGCCTCAAAGGCGCCGACCTGGTGCTGATGACCTACGCCACCCTGCGCAACGACATCCCCTGGCTGAAAGAAGTGGACTTCGCCTGCATCGCCCTCGACGAAGCCCAGGCGATCAAAAACCCCGGCAGCGCCAGCGCCCTCGCCGCCCGCCTCCTGCAGGGACGCCAGAAACTCACCCTCACCGGCACTCCAGTGGAAAACCGCCTCGACGACCTGTGGAGCCTCTTCGAATTCCTCAACCCCGGCCTCCTCGGCGGCTCCACGGCCTTCGGCCGCTTCGCCGAAACCGCCGGCAAGGAGGCGGGGATCGCCATTCTCGCCAAGGCCCTCCGCCCCCTCATCCTCCGCCGCACCAAAAGCGAAGTCGCCACCGACCTGCCGCCCCTCAGCCGCCAGATCCTCTGGTGCGAAATGGAGCCGCCGCAACAGGCCTACTACCACAAGCTCCTCGCCGCCGCCCGCATCGATGTCCTCGAGGCGAAAAACGACAAGACCCAGTTCATCACCGACGAGGCCGAGCCGGAAGCTTCGGAAAACGCCTTCCTGATGCTCGAACGCCTGCTCCGCCTCCGCCAGGCCGCCTGCTGCCCCGCCCTCTGCGACAAAAACGCCGGCCCCGACAGTCCCTCCGCCAAGCTCGACGCCCTCATCCCGATGGTCGAAGAGCTGATCACCGAAAAACACCAGATCCTGATCTTCTCGCAATTCACCGAGTTCCTCGCCCTCGCCGCCGGACGCCTCAAAAAAGCCGGCATCGCCTACGCCTACCTCGACGGCAAGACCCGCGACCGCGGCGCCGCCGTCGACGAATTCCAGGGCGGCGGCAAAGGCGTCTTCCTGATCTCCCTCAAGGCCGGCGGCACCGGCCTCAACCTGGTCAACGCCGACTACGTCTTCCTCCTCGACCCCTGGTGGAACCCGGCAGTCGAACAACAGGCGATCGACCGGGCCCACCGGATCGGCCAGTCGCGACCAGTCACCGCCTACCGCCTCGTCACCAAAGGCTCGATCGAGGAGAAAATCCTCGAACTTCAAGAGCGCAAACGCTCCCTTGCCGACAGCATTCTCGGCGGCGAGGGCCTCGACCTGCGCTCGCTGAAACGCGAAGACCTCGAGTTCCTCCTGTCCTGATCCCCCTTCACCTCACGGAACCCCGCATGGACACCTCTCTTCTCTTCTCCGGCTTCCTCTTCGGCTGTTCCGGCATGGGCTACTTCTTCTACGGCAAGGCCCAGCGCGCCGCCGTCCCGCTCGCCTGCGGCATCGCCCTGATGGCCTACCCCTACTTCATCGACAGCCTCTGGCAGATGTACCTGATCGGAGTCGTCTTGATGATCGTGCCGCTCTTCGTCAAGATCTGACTTGAGCTGCAGATCCTCCCTAACTCCCTAACTCCCTAACTCCCCGCCGCTTCACTTCATCGGCTTGCGGTTGAGGAAGTGGTGGACGAAGGGGACTTCGCAATGCTTCCGCAATTCCTTCGGGTCGCCGCGGGCGACGACGCCGCGGGCCTGGCGGTCGAGGATGATGCATTCGTCGACCGCGGCGAAGATCGATTCGAGCTCGTGGGTGACGATGACGATGGCGGTGCCCTGTTCCTCGCAGAGGCGGCGGAGCAGCAGGTCGAGCTCGGAGGAGGAGATCGGGTCGAGGCCGGCGGAAGGTTCGTCGCAGAAGAGCAGCGGCGGGTCGAGGGCGAGGGCCCGGGCGAGGCCGGCGCGTTTCTTCATCCCGCCGGAGATCGAGGCGGGCAGGTAGTCCTCGAAGCCGCTGAGGCCGGTGAGGGAGAGTTTGTGACGGGCCTTGTCGATGCAGCTGGCACGGTCGAGGCCGCTGAATTCCTCGAGAGGCAGAAGGACGTTTTCGAGCAAGGTGAGGGAGCCGAAGAGGGCTCCAGATTGGTAGAGGATGCCGAAGCCCTGCATTAGCTTGCGGCGTTCGTCCTGGCCGCAAGTGACGATGCTGCGGCCGGAATGCAGGATGTCGCCGCGGCTCGGCTGCTTCAGGCCCGCGAGGCAGCGCAGTAGCGACGACTTGCCGCAGCCGGAACCGCCGAGGATGCCGAAGGTGCGGCCGCGGCGGACCTCCAGGCTGACCCCCTCCATCAAGGGCGGGCCGCCGTGGGAAATGCTCACATCGCGCACCACCAGCGGCAGGGCGCCGGCCTCATTCATGCCTGTCATGGAATCCATCCCTTCGCCTTTCGCTGAGCCGTCGATTCTGCGTCGCCATCGGTTTTCCGGGCGAGCTCGGATATACTAGACGGGGATGAAGAATCCGCCTGCTGCGGCGGCGGGGCGGGGCGGCTCTTTTGCTTGCCTACTGCGGCATCCAACTGGCGGGGCGGCGCTGCCCGGCGGCGGCGATGCCTTCGCGGGCTTCGTGCGAGGCGCGGAGGCGGGCGAGGAGGGCCGGGGCGTCGCCAGGAGCGGCGTGGCCGCTGGCGAGGGAGCGCAGCAGCTGCTTGAAGGCGCGGGTGGCGGCGGGAGCGCCGGAGAGGATCTCGGTGCGGACCTGGGCGAGCGCGGCGTCGAGGCTGGCCTCGGCGGCGATCTTGTGGACCAGGCCGAGCTCGAGGGCGCGCTGGGCGCTGAAGCCTTCGCCGGTGAGCATCGCGGGGCGGATCGCCGGGCCGCAGCGGCGCAGCAGGTGCGGCGAAATGGTCGCCGGCGCGAGGCCAATGCGGAGCTCGGGGAAGCCGAAGCGGGCGTCCTCGGCGGCGACGACGATGTCGCAGCAGGCGAGGATGCCGAGGCCGCCGCCGTAGGCGCCTCCTTGGACCTTCGCGATCAAGGGGACCGGCAGGGCTTCGAGCTCGGCCATGAGGCGGGCCAGGGCCCGGGCGTCGCGCAGGTTTTCCGCTTCCGGCGCTTCCCCCATGGCGCGCATCCATTCGCGGTCGGCGCCGGCGCAGAAGTGGCTGCCTTGGCCGGAGAGGATGACGAGGCGGAGGTCCTCGCGCAGGGCCAGTTCCTCGATGATGAAGGCTAGCTCGGCGACCATCTGGCCATCGAGGGCGTTGCGTTTGTCCGGACGGTTGAACACCAGCTGGCAGACGCCATCCGGGCTGTAGCTGATCTCGATGTTCTTGGGATTCATGCGGATCTCCTGTGGCGGGGGGGTGAAGTGTGACCTAGCAGCATCGGGCGACGGGCGGCGGAGGCCGGTCTCCAGGCCTCTGGCGTCCCGCGGCTTACATCCGGAAGACGCCGAAGCGGGTGTCCGCCGGCGGACGCTGGAGGGAGCAGGCTCGGAGAGCCAAAGACAGGACCCTGCGGGTGTCCTGCGGCAGGATGACGCCGTCGTCCCAGAGCCGCGCCGAGGCCTCAAGGGCGTCGGATTCACGGGCGTAGCTTTCCAGGATAGGCTCCTTGAAGGCGGCCGCGGCGGCCGGGTCGAGGCTTTCGCGTCCCTGGCTTCTGAGCTGGTCCTGGCGGACTTGCAGGAGGGTTTCGGCGGCCTGGCGCCCGCCCATCACCGAGATTTTGGCGGAGGGCCAGGCGAAAAGGAAGTCGGGGTCGTAGGCGCGGCCGCACATGGCGTAGTTGCCGGCGCCGTGCGAGCCGCCGACGAGGAGGGTGATCTTCGGCACGGCGGCGCAGGCGACGGCGGTGACCATCCGGGCTCCGTGGCGGGCGATGCCCTCGGCCTCGGCACGGCGGCCGACCATGAAGCCCGAGATGTTCTGCAGGAAAAGCAGCGGAATGCGGCGCTGGCAGCAGAGCTCGATGAAGTGGGCAGCCTTGGCGGCGCATTCGGAGTAGAGGACGCCGTTGTTGGCAATGATCCCCACCGGCCAGCCTTCGATGCCGCCGAAGCCGCAGACCAGGGTCGGACCGAAAAGGCGCTTGAACTCGTCGAGCTCGCTGCCGTCGAGAAGGCGGGCAAGGATCTCGCGGGGGTCGAGGGGGCTGCGATAGATGTCGTCGGGAATCAGCGCGGGAAGCTCGGCGGCAGCAAAGGCCGGAAGATCCCAAGTGGCCTTGCGCCGTGGCTCGGGACCATGGCGCGGCGGACAGTGAGACAGGATGCGGCGGGTGATTGCCAAAGCCTCCACCTCGCTCTCGGCAAGGTGATCGGCGACGCCGGAGCGGCGGCAATGGAGATCGGCGCCGCCCAGCTCCTCCGCCTCGACCTCTTCGCCCGTGGCGGCCTTGACCAGGGGCGGACCGGCCAGGAAGATGGTGCCGTTGCCACGCACGATCACCGATTCATCGGCCATTGCCGGCACGTAGGCGCCACCGGCGGTGCAGGAGCCGAGGACGCAGGCGATCTGAGGGAAGCCGAGAGCCGAGAGGCGGGCTTGGTTGCAGAAGATACGGCCAAAGTGATCTCGATCGGGAAAGACCTCTGCCTGCAAAGGCAGATAGGCACCGCCCGAATCGACCAGGTAGACGCAGGCGAGACCGCAAGCCATCGCGATCTCTTGCGCCCGCAGATGCTTCTTGACGGTGAGAGGAAAATAAGTACCTCCCTTGACTGTCGGATCGTTGGCAACGAAAACCACCGGCTGGCCATGGACCTCGCCGATCCCGGTGACGATGCCCGCTGCGGGGGTTTCCATCCCGGGGATCTGCTCCCAGCCGGCGAGGGCGGAGAGCTCGAGGAAGTCGCTGCCGGGGTCGAGAATCCGGCGGATGCGTTCGCGCACCGGCAGCTTGCCGCGCTTGAGAAGTTTCGCCTGGGCCTCCGGGCCGCCCCCCTGGCGGATACGCTCAAGACGCTTGCGCAGCCGTTCCGCCTGCTGCTGCTGCGCCTGGCGATTGCGCATCACCGCGTCGCTGCCGTTGTCGAGAGGGGCGCCGATCCTGCTCATGAGCGTCTCCTTGCTGTTCCCAGCTCCATTATACATCCGGAGAGGGACCGTAAGCAAGCTCTCCTCCGATGCCTCCGATGCCGCAAATCTCCGCCAAGCACTTGCCTCCAGCTCAGCTCTTTTGTACAATTGAGCAAGCCCGGGAGAACTGTCATGATCAGCAAGATCGAAATCCGTTTCGACGACGATCCGCAGAACAAGCCCCTGATCTGGGACTTCGACTTCACTCTCACCCGCAGCGTCCACCTTGACGCCAGCAAACGCAAAGAAGAGGAATGGACGGCACTCGGCAACGAGCAATGTCCCTCCTGCTCCCTCGACCCCGCCGTCGACCCTCAATGCCCAGTCGCGGTGATCCTCGCCAGCTACGCCAAGGAGCTCTTCAACCGCCATTCGACCGATCTGGTGACCGTGCGCGCCTGGAGCGCCTCCGGCCGCCTCCTGGTCCTCCCAGGCATCCAGCTCCAGGAAGTCACCGGAGAACTGGTCCGCCTCGCCGTGTTCCAGTCCGGCTGCCCCATCGGACGCAAAATGCGGCGGGCGGTGGAATTCCTCCCCTCCTTCCCCGACGACAAGGAAATTGCAAAGGCCTTCGCCCTGCATCTCGCCCTCGAAGACCGCAAACAAAAGCGGTCCCTCTTTGACTTCGGCAGGAACACCGTCGTCAAAGATCTCGACGAACTCACCCGCCTCTTCGAATGCCTCAGCCGCCGCATCCGCCCCATCACCCTCGGGGATGCCCAGGTCAACGGCGTCCTGATCTACCACTCCCTTGCCATGATGATGGCGATATCCCTGCCAGAGCAGATCGAGTCGGCACTCAAGGAAATCTCCGAGGGTGGCTCGAAGGGCTGAGCTCTCCCCGGCTTTTGGCCTAGCCCAAAAAATGCTCCGAAAAAACGGTATGATTCCGGGAACCAGCAGTCGCCTGCCCCGTCTGTAGGAACTGTAAGGAACCCCCGGAGAAACCGCCATGCAACTCAGCCGCCGCCGCACCCTGCAAGGCCTTTTCGGCCTCAGCCTCGCCCTCCCCTTCCTCGAAACCTACGGCGCGGAAGAAGTGAAAAATCCGGCCCGACGATTCTGCGCCATGTACACCGCCGACGGCATGAGCCTGCCGGCGGAACGAGGCCACAAGACCGAATGGAACTGGTACCCAGACAAGACTGGCAACGACTACTCCTTCAGCAAATCGACCGAAGCCTACGCCCCCCTGCGCTCGAAGATGACTTTCTTCGGCGGCCTGCACCACAGCAACGGCCCGCTCGCGGACCCCCATGTCTGCTCCGACATGTGGCTCACCGGCGCACCGCTGCACAACCCCAAGCCCGGGACCTACAACACCGTCTCGATCGACCAGGTCATCGCTCAACAGACCAAGAAGTTCTGCCGACAACCCTCCCTCGTCCTTTC
>JBDKFG010000077.1:0-22424 GCA_039798785.1 Verrucomicrobiota bacterium
AGGCGACTTGAGGGTGGCGAGAAGGCCGCCGCTCATCACCGTCAGGCCGGCGGAGTCGTAGCCGCGGTATTCGAGCCGGCGGAGGCCGTTGAGGAGGATTTCGGGTGCCGGCCGGGTGCCGACGTAAGCGACGATTCCGCACATGGGGTTGATCCTGGGGTTGGTTTTGGGATATAATGACCTTATAAACGCCCTTGAGCTCGGCAAAAGCGCTCGCGCCGCGAGGCACGGACACAAATTTCAAAAAAAATCGCCGCGGCATGTCATACCCCCCCTTGGCCCTGGAGTCTTAATTGGTAGAGACAGTGAAGCCCGCAACCCGAAAGGGCAAAGCTCGCCAACCTTCAAACGGAGCCAAGCCTCCGAATCTCAAACTCACGAGCGCGGCCGGCGGACCGGCAAGCTCCCAAAGCTCAAGGAGATCTCGGCATGAAACATTCAAAATTCACCGTTCTGGAAATGTTGCTGGTGATCTGCGTCGTTGCGATCCTGTTTTCCTTGACATTCCCGGCGTTCCGTCGTTCCATGGAGATGGGGCGTCATGCGGTCTGCGCCAGCAATACCAACCAGATTTATCGGGCATCGGCGATTTATTCGAGTAACAACAAAGGTTTTATACCTTATCTTTTTGATGATACCACTAAAATTTCATTTGACGATCTTTTGTCGGCCTACACAAATCGCCCTTTAAGTGATGCGCAAATGCGACAGGACGGTTATACGGCTGTGATGCGAGGCACCATTTGGAACTGCCCGTCAGACATTAAAGTTTTTAAACTTGCTAGTGCCGTGCGTGCTCAACCTGAAAACAGGAGGTCATATGGCTATATTTCGTTTAAGTCGTCAAATCAGAGCCCCAGCGACCCAGAGTACGGTAAAATAAAGCATAGTGGGGTGTCTGCTGGCGGATCTTCTGACAATGCGTTTCCTGGAACAATGGGCGCGGCAAAATATGACAAGCCTTGGAGCCAAAGATTGGCGGGATCAGCACCAGCAAGCCCTTATGATCGTGCTATGGTGCAAGAAAACTGTTCTAACCGCGGGGCACAGCCTGGTGGGCGTACTGGTGCAGAATGTTCCCCGACTAATCTTGACCCAATTTCATCAGTAGAGCCAGGTGGGCATCTTAAAGGTGTGAAATATGTTATCACAGTTTTTAAAGATGGGCATTATGAATACACCGGATACGCTCAGTTTAGCAGTCCATTGCTTAGGTATTCAAATTCGGATGAGAATGCAAAATATTACAATGATGGCTTGAATTATTACGGCCGTTAATTTAAGATAAGGAGTTGATTTATGTGGTATACACTAATTTTGGTCTTTGGCGCCGCTGCTCTAGTGTGGGATAGAATACGTTCTAACCACCAAAAACAAGGAGCTTTGCGTTTGATGGGCGTGATTCTTGTGATGATCGCAACAGCCGGATTTGTTTACCATGGATTATGCGCCAGTCTAATAGATGAAAAGGCTTTAAAACGAGAAATTCGCGTATCAGAGAGAATGCAAACAGCCTTGTTTGAAGGAGCATTGAAAATGGCAAAACAAAAAAAATTATTAAAAGGTAAGGTTCTTGTTATTCATTCGTCGGAAGCGAATGTGAAAGATGAAGAGTGGGTTGGCGTACAAAATTCATTCAGTGATGATGTCAAACAATGGCGATTCGCAAGTTTGAGTGGACCTAATATCAATGAAAAAGTGGAGCAGTATTTAGAAATGATCTCTAAGGTGGATCTCATCATTGTGCTTGTTGGCTCTCCAAGTGGAGAGGCCCTTCTTGATACCAAACTTGAGGAAGAAGGTATTCCCTTGATTTGTTACGGAGGTGAAGCTCAAAATGACTGGATTACATATAAAGAGAGAATTTTAATAGTCGCTGGAATGCATTTTCAAATGAACTCCGAAAAACTTGAAGATTTGGCGAAGAAAGATCCATCTTTAGACCAGATATTTTCAGCTCTTGGGTCGACTTTTAGCCCTTAAGTTTATCTGATTTCGTTTATCTTTCTATAATTTTTATCATAAATAAGAAAAGCACAAGGAGTTCTGCATGTTAGATTTGTCTGACAAAATGGTCAAAGGCACTTGCCATCGCAATCTTGGCGCCGAGGGCTGGCGCGAGCATGAGGAGCAGGATGCGGCTCGAGGCGAGGCGCGGGCCTCAGTGATCAGCGGCGCGAAAATTCAAGGCGACGAGCTGGTGGTGAAATTCACGTCGAATGGCACGCTTGTGATCGACACTGGCAAATACACCGGGCGTTCGCCGCGCGACAAGTACGTGGTGCATCATGGCGCTGCGGTGCCGGAAGTGTGGTGGGGCGAGGTCAACCAGGCGATTTCACCCGAGCTCGCGGCAGAGTTGCGTCGTCGGGTCTTCGGCCACCTCGAAGGGCGGAAGCTTTTTGTCCAGGATGGTTTCGCCGGTGCTTCGGCGGCGCACCGTCTGGCGGTGCGGACGGTGGCTTGCAAGGCCTGGCAGGCGCACTTCATGCACAACATGTTGATCCGCCCGGACGAAGATGAACTGGCCTCATTTATTCCTGAGCTGAAAATCTACAATGCTGCGGGGCTGGTTCTGGATGACTGGGAAGAGCTGGGCTTGCGTTCGCCGACCTTCATCGTCCTCGATCTGGAGTCGATGGAGCTGCTGATCGGCGGCACTTGGTACACCGGGGAGATGAAAAAAGGCGTATTCACGGTGATGAACTGGCTTCTCCCTCGTCGCGGCGTCCTGTCGATGCATTGCTCCGCCAATGTCGGCAAGGACGGTGCCAGTGCCTTGTTCTTCGGGCTTTCGGGGACTGGCAAGACGACCTTGAGCGCCGATCCGGAGCGACTGCTGATCGGTGATGACGAGCACGGCTGGGACGAAAACGGCATCTTCAACATCGAAGGCGGTTGTTATGCCAAGTGCATCAATCTGGACTCGGTGAAGGAACCCGACATCTTCCGGGCGATCCGGCCGGGGGCGATCCTGGAGAACGTCGTCCTGAAGAAAGGAGAGCCGGACTATGCCGACGGCTCTCGCACCGAGAACACCCGGGTGAGTTATCCGATCGAGCACATTCCCAACATTGTCCGTCCGCATTCGCTTGGCGGGCATCCCAAGCACATCATCTTCCTGACTTGTGATGCTTTCGGCGTTCTGCCTCCGGTGTCGCGCCTCGAGGAGATTCACGTCCGCCAGTACTTCCTGTCGGGCTACACCGCCAAGGTGGCGGGAACTGAGCGCGGCGTGACCGAGCCGCAAGCGACCTTTTCGCCCTGTTTTGGCGGTCCCTTCCTGCCGCTGCCGCCGACCCGTTATGCCGATTTATTGATTGAGAAGATCAAGAAGCACGGGGCCAAGGTCTGGCTGGTCAACACCGGTTGGAGCGGCGGTCCTTGCGGTGTCGGACAGCGGATGCCGATTCCATTGACCCGTCGTCTGGTCAGCGCCATCCTTTCCGGCGAGATGGAGAGGGTCGAGTTTGTCGAATCGGCGGCGCTGCATTTGCAAATTCCTGTCGCGCTTCCCGGAGTGGAGTCCCGTGTCCTCGAGCCGCGCAACACCTGGTCTGATGCCAGCGCCTACGACGCCGCCGCGGCTCATTTGGCGAAAATGTTTACAGCCAATGCCTTGGCGACCCAGTCGGGCTGCTTCGGCGTGAGTGGCGGGGGCTGAGCCCCCGAAATCTTACCCTCCCGCAACAACAACCAGCAACCTCGTCCTGAAACCACAACCCAGATCACCCCAACCCCAAGGATTGTCCATGAAAATTCTCTTTGCCTCCATTTCTCTTCTCGCCGCGAGCCTGGCTCTTCATGCCCAGGACGCTGCGCCCAAGCCGGCCCCTGCTCCTGCCGCTGCGGCGGAGAAGCTGGTCTTCGGCTCGCCGGCGCCGGAGATCAAATTCGGCCAGTTCTACAAAGGCGAGGCGATCACTTCGCTTGCGGCTGATCAGAACTACATTCTCGAGTGCTGGGCAACCTGGTGCGGCCCTTGCAAGGCGGCCTTCCCTCACGTCAGCGCCATCGCCAAAGCCCTTGATGGCAAGGCGACGGTCATCGGCGTCAACATCTGGGAGCGGAAGAACCCGACCCAGGTGCAGGAATTCGTCAAAGAGCAGGGCGGGAAGATGAGCTATTCGGTGGCGGCTGACACTGCCGACGGCTGGATCGCCAACAACTGGCTCAAGCCTGCAGGACAAAGGAGCATTCCTTTCGCTGTAGTCGTTGTCAAGGGCAAGATCGCCTGGTTTGGCCATCCCAACGACCTGGATGGTGAAGTCGCTCTCAGCCTGATCGAGGGTAAAATCACCGGCGATGAGATCAAGAAGCGTTCGGACATCGTCGCCGCTCTCCGTCGCGACCGTTTTTCCGAGGCGGAAGCCTTGATCGCCGATCTGAGCAAAGCCAGTCCCGATGTGGTTAAGATTCTGAATCTGAGCAAGCAGAGCGCCATGCTCGCGTTCAAGAAATCGGTGAAAGCCAATTCCGGGGAAGCCGCCAAGCTTCTCGTCGCGATGACGGACTGCAATGACTTCATTTCGGCGGGCGAATATCTGGTCAAGCAAGGCAAGATCAGCCCGGAGGACTTTGTCATGATTGATGCGGTCGCCGCAGAGTTTTACAACAAGTTCGGTGTCGGCCTTGCGCCGGAAAAGGTTTACTGCAGCGTTTTCCGTGCGAAACTGCTGGCGAGCCAGTCGAAGTTCGAAGAAGCGGCGACCTTCCTCGAAAAAGTCAAGCCCGAGCTCGATCCAGAAGCAGCTTCCTTCATCGATGGAGAGATTAAGAGGCTGCGGGCAAAGTCCGGCGCTGCTCATTGATCTGAATCGCAGGACCTGCATCACTTCACTTGACTTGGAGACTGGTGCAGGTCGATAGCCATCACTTGCCGCTGTTGTGCAGCGGCACTTTGATTTCAGTGTGTCCCTTGACTTTCCCTATTTTCCTTTCCCTCGCGCCAGGCGCTTGGAATAGTTTTCACGATTCATCCTTCAGCACTTGTGATGGGGATGAAAAAAGATTATCCTAGAGGCAAGATGGAACAGACTCACATCACACTTTTGCAGAGACTGCGCAATCAACAGGATGAGAAGTCTTGGGATGAATTTGCTGCCGCGTACCGGCCTTTCATCCATGCGGTTCTTCGTCGTCTTGGCTTGAATCATCATGATGCCGAGGATCTTAGCCAGGAAGTTTTGCTGAAATCCTGGAAGGCTTTGCCTGAGTACAAGCACGAAGAATCGAAAGGGCGTTTTCGTGCGTGGCTCAGCCGGATCAGCGTCAACACCTTGCGTTCCTGGGTGCGCCAGAAGCATACAAAAAGCCGAACCAAACCAGAATCGTTTGAGTGGGCGAGCTGTTCCGATCCGGAACTCGACAATATCGCTGAGCAGGAATGGCAGCTTTACATTTCCGATTTGGCTTGGCAGAAGATCAAAGACAATTTTGTTCCTACGGTGCAGCAGAGCTTCCTGCTTTCGATGGAGGGGATCACCGCAGCAGAAATCGCTCAGCGACTGGGTCTGGCGGTTTCCAGCGTCCGGATCAACAAATACCGGGTGACTGCGGCGATGTGCAAGGAGATCGTACGCCTGGACAGCGAGCTGAGCTGATTAGGACCTGCCCAGCTCTTTCACCTTCTTCTTCGTTTCTCCTTTGCCAGCTGCTCTACTGCGGTTATTAGGTTGAACCTTCCAACCTTTCAACTGCGGTTTTTAGGTTCAAGGATCAACTTCGACAATCAGATCCTCAGGGAGCTTGGCCCGATAATATTTGAAGAAGATGGACTCCTGCTTCTTGGAGATTTTGACAAGTCGGAGCTTGAGACAATGGACCAGGGGATGAAAATCCGTGATCCCGGTGCCACGCAAATCGATCTCTTCCAAGGAAAGACTCAGGGTCGAGGTGGGCGGGTCGTCATCTCTTCCGCCTTTGGGGCAGAGCTCCTTCAGGCTTTGGATCGGGCAGTCCTGCAGATTGAGAGAGCGCAGGTTCATGCCGTTGAGCTGCCAGAGTGAGGCGAAGGAGGTGTGGGAGATATCCAGTTCAGTCGCAGGGAAAAACTGCAAGGCGCCAGCCCATTTCAGAGCGGCGTTGTTGGCAAGATCAAGGCGATTTTCCCGGTAGTCAATTTTCAGATTTTTTAGATCGGGATTGTTTGATTTCAGCATCTTGGTGACCATGGCGAGGCGGGCCTCGGGAGGGTGGTTGCGCTTGAACCAGGAATAAGTCATTCGACCGAGGATGAATGGGCCATTGCCTTCCTTTTCTTCGCGGCTCATCGGGAGTCTTTGAATGCGCTGATAGAGAGTCAGCCAATCGGAGAAATCGGGTGTGGTGCCGCGGGGGTATTTGGCTGCGTATTCTTCGGCGCTCAATCGGAGGGCGTTGACGAATGGCGAGCCGGCGGGACAATGCTTGGCAGCTTCGACGGCATCGTGGAAATCGAGCTGGATGAGGTGCAGGATGGCCTTGAAATTCCAAGCTTCCGGTCGATTGCCGAAGGTGACGGCGAGCTCATTGAAATGGGCAGCTTTTTCCAAGTCGAAGAGGGAAGCGGAAGTCTCCGCCCGGGTCTGCCAGGTCTTGGCGGCGTCGCGGGCATAAGCCAGGCTGCGTTCGGTCTCCTGGCGCAAGGCGATTTCGCGGCTTTCCGCCAGCTTCCTGGCTTCTTGCGCCTGAGCTTCCTTGCGATGCAGGTGGCTGATGAAGACCAGGGTGATCACGAAGAGGATGAGGCTGGCGCTGCAGATCACCGCGACGGTGCGTTGGTGGCGCTTGATCAGCAGCCAGAGCTGGCGCAGAAAGCCGGCTTTCTCCGCCGAGGTGGCGAAGCCGTAGCGGTAGGCGTTGAGGTCGCGCTGCAGTTCCTCCACCGAGGCGTAGCGGTTTTCGGGGCGGACGGAAAGGGCTTTCATGCAGATTGATTCGAGCGCCGACGGGATCAGGAGCCGGTCGCGGTAGCGATCGAGAGGGACCACCAGGCCATGGCGGGTGTTGATCAGCACCTCTTCGATCGATTCTCCCTGGACCGGCGCATCGAAGCAGAGCAGGCTGTAGAGAATCGCCCCCAGCGCATAGATGTCGCTGCATTCCCCTTTGAAGGTGCGTGGCCCGCCGGCCTGCTCTGGCGACATGAAGCCTGGCGAGCCCTTGATGTAGCCGTCGCAGGTGGTGTTTCTCAGTTCAAGGCTGGAAAGCGAAGTCTTGACCAGTCCCGGATCTTCGCAGACAGAATCCATGACTCGGGCCAGCCCCCAGTCGGAGACCAGGACTTCGCCGTAGCCGCTGACTTGGATGTTCGAGGGCTTGAGATCGAGATGGATGACGCCGCGGCGGTGGGCGTAGGCCATGGCGTCGCAGATGCGGTTGAAGATCTCCAGCCGGCGTTCCAGGGTGTAGGCTTCAATCGTTGCCTTGTCCCCGGCACAGAGAAGCTGCAGGATCGACTCGAGATCGGTTCCTTCCACCAGCTTCATGGTGAAATAGATCTCGCCCTTCTTGGAGCCGATCTCGTACACCGGCATGATGTTGGGGTGTTGCAGCTGCGCCGTGATCCGGGCTTCGCGGAGAAACTTCTCGGCGTCGACTTCGGGATGAAGCATCTCCGCGCGGGCGACAAGGCGGTCGCTGCGCCGGTCGCGGCAGCGGATGACGCGCTTCATGCCGCCCTCCTTGATCAGCTCGTCATCCTCGTAAAACCATTCCGTCTGCTGCAGCTCATCGGGAATTTCCCCGCAGGCAGGCGCGTCCCGCATCGCCATGGCCTGGCGGTAGAGGGCGTCGAAAGGCGTCTTTTCTGACATGAGCAGGCATCTCCGGCTTCTGTCCCCAATCTATCGCGACTTGCGAAAAGATGCAGGCGGATGCCTCACCCCCCCCGTTTCGTGGCGTTTTCCCTAGGACAGCGTGTCTGCAAACCCCATGGAGCCTAGGTATGAAAACCGCCGCCTGCTTGATCCTTGTCTTCAGCGTCCTCCTGTCCCCGCCGGCGATTTTGCGGGCGGCGCCGGCGCCGGCCGCTGACGGGCTTCATGTCGAAACCCATGCCAACGGCAAGCCGAAGCTGAAGGAGAGCTACAAAGGCGGCAAACTCGATGGTCTGCGACAGACTTTTGACGAGAAAGGCGCACTTCTCAGCTCCGAGACTTACCGCGCCGGCCTCAGGCACGGGCCCGCTCTCATCTGCCGAGACGGCAAGCCGCAGCGCCATCAGACCTGGGTCGAGGATATGCTCGCTTATCCCCAGTCGAAATCCGACATCCAAACTTCTTGGAACGCGATCAAAAGTCTGAAGATCGATGACCAGGGGCTCGGCTCCGGGCAGGTCGCCGGGCTTCGGCGCCTGATGACGGCGCGGGTCCTCGCCGGCGTGCCTTGGCAGACGCTCCGTCTCGACGCCGAATGGGCCCGCAAATGCAAGCTGGCCGCCCGCTCCAATGAATTGCTGGGCAAGCTCGATCATTTCCCGACTCGGCCCGCAGGGATGAGCGACGCCGACTTCCAGGACGCTTACGAAGCCTGCGGCCATAGCAATCTCCATTGGAATACCGGCAAATGCCACCCCCTCGACCAATGCATCGACGGCTGGCTTCGAGATGACGGCGACAGCAACAAGGAGCGCCTCGGTCATCGCCGCTGGTGCTTGAGCCAGAACCTCGGCGCCACCGCCTTCGGCGTCAGCGGCGGCTACAGTGCCATGTGGTGCTTCGACAAGAGCGGCGACCTGGAGACTTATCAGGCACCTGACGCCATCTCCTGGCCGGTGCATGGCTACCATGCCAAGGAATTCGCCTCGCCCGGACTCCTCTGGCATGTCTCGCTCAATCCGGAGAAATTCAAGCAGCCGGAGACCGGCAAGGTGAAGGTCGAACTGCGCCCAATCAGCGGCGCTTTCACCGGGATCGACAAGGCCATGAAGGCCGCTCCGCTGCCTCTCGACTGGCTGCATGTCGACAACTCCAAGATCGGCCTATGGAAGAACGCCATCGTCTTCCATCCCAAGAACTTCACGGTCAAAGGCAGCTACCTGGTGGTCGTCACTGGCTTGACTGACGCCGCCGGCCAGCCGGCCAGCCACCGATACCTGGTCGAATTCTTCTGAGGCCAAGCTTTGAAAACTCTGATAGCATCCTTGGCGCTCTTCATCGCCAGCCCATCCTTCGCCGAGGAGGCCTCCCCGGCCGCCGCCGCACCGACTTTGAAAATCGGTTCGCCCGCCCCTGCGGTCAAGTTCGGCCCTTTCTTCAAGGGTGAGGAAGTCCGCACCCTCGATCCGGAGCGAAGCTACATCCTTGAATGCTGGGCCACCTGGTGCGCTCCTTGCCTGTCAAGCATCCCTCACATGAGCGAGATCGCCCGGGCGACCGAAGGGAAGGTGACGGTCATCGGCGTCAACGTCTGCGACCGGCCAAGCCCCGCACGTATGGCGGAGCTTCTTCCTGCGATGGGCTACGCCGTCACCATCGACGCCGATGCCTGCATCTCGAAGAACTGGATGAGCGCTGCAGGAGAACGGGGCATCCCCCTCGCCTTCGTCGTGGTCAAGGGGCGGATCGCCTGGTTCGGTCCACCATCCCAGCTCGATGGCGACATCGTTGTCGCGCTGGTGGCAGGGAGGATCAGCGGAACTGAAATCAGACGAGCCCGGGAAATCGAGCTCAAGGTACAAGTCGGCAAGCTGGCCGAGGCCGCGACGATGATGGAGGAGTTGCTCAAGGTCAATCGGGAAGCCGCTCCTCTCGTGAAAAAGTCGAAGGCACTGCTCGACTTCAAGAAGCTGGCCTTGGTGGATTCGCGAGCCGCTGTCGAGCAGCTCCTCGCCGTCAAAAACAGCCGCGAATTCTTTGATCGCGGCCTCTATCTCGCCAGCAATTCCAAGATCCAGCTCGCCGCCGACGACTTTCTCAAGCTCGATGCAGCCACCGCCGAAAAGATTGAAATAGCCTCGATTGACCCGCACGACAAATTCTGGCTCGTCCTTCTCCGCGGCAAGTTGCGGGCGGCGCAAGGCGATTTCTCCGGGGCTGCGGATTTCCTCCAGACCGCGAAGGCGAAACTCGAGCCGATTTACGCTCAGAGACTGAATGAACACATCGCCAAGTTCCGCACCAGAGCCGAAAAAAGCCCGCCTTGATCGGTGCCTGGTCTTTTTACGGACACTATGCGCAAGAAAGATCCCTAAGAAGCTCCGTGGCTTAAGCGCCTGATGTTCGCCGCATAGAATTTCAGCGGCCAACCCAAAAAATGCAAAGGAAAACACCATGTTGATGAAACCGGAACCCACTGAATCGAACCTAGATTTTCGCCCAATTACCACATGCCTTGTAGGTCACCTTTCGAAGTAAAATATAGGGGATACTCCAAAGCCCGGATAACAGCTGAGCACACCAAATGGTTTTGCGATCATTTCCATGAAGACTAACAACCACAAAAAAGGAGACAATTTACATGATTATACCGAATCAAGAATTGCATGCACAAGCCATGAAAGATTTTCCTCAAGACGAAATAGATAAGATTCTAGAATTAATAGAGATTGCAAAGACGAATAACTACACATCTTTCATATTTGATGGAATAACGATGACTGCAACTAAAACCGATATTCCAATGGCTGACATGTTTAATAGCGATCAATATCTCTGTGGAGGAGTCAGGGTAGCTGGGGAATTTGAGCAGGTGACAAACGTGCCTCCAATAATCAGCGATCAATACATCGATGACATCTACAACGGGACTTCGAGAGATTTCCAGTCTGATCTGATACCTTGGCTGTCTGAGCGAGCTAACCGGGCTAACACTGAACTCAATCTCATTCAAAACAAGGGCTTCCGATTCACTTTAAAAAGCACCGGAGAGGAAATTCTGCAGCTTGAATCTGAAGATCTGACCCGGGGCCGGGCCTTCATGAACGTAGGTCGAGACAGAGGGAGCTTCGACGCGGAAGCTGGAGGCGATCACTTTGTACATGGCACTCACGGGCAAGACAGGATCGCGGGTGGCGACGGAGACGACTGGCTCGATGGCAACGGTGGCGAGGACACTATTATCGGCGGCCAGGGCAACGACTATATCCTGGTCGACTCTTCGGTCCTCAGCATTGATGGCGGCGAGGGTGAGGACACGCTGGTTCTCAGTGAATGCGAGAAAATGCAGTGGATATGCATACTCCGGATGCCAGGCGCCGAATGGGGCCCAATCGATCAAGAAAACTGGGATCTCAGCCACATGGAAGTGCTCCAGGGAATCGAGACCATCTCGCTGACACACTCCTACATGGATGGGTTTAACGACCCCGACATTAGATTGACTCTCACGGCGGAGCAAATCATCAAGAACCATGAGCCCTTGAAGTTCCTCGGAGGAGCGTTCGATACTTTGGTGATTACAGGAAGAGAATTGACCTTGCTCGGTAAGGACTCCGAAGGCTTTTCGACTTGGTCGGTAAGCTGGAACGATGCGGATGCCGTCATTCGGGTCGACAGTGACATCCAAGTGACCAACGATCCTCATCTGGCGCCTCCTCATAGGGGCGTGAAACTCCCATTAAAAGAAACTCAGGATGAAATTATGAAACTCGATTCAGAGGATGGCGATCGTTTTGTCAATGGCACCCAGGATCAAGAGCAGATCGATGGCGGTGACGGAAATGACCGCCTCGACGGCAAGGGGGGCGAGGACGCCATCTTCGGAGGCAAAGGTGACGACCTCATCCTCGTCGACTCCGCGGTCCGCAGCGTCGATGGCGGCGAGGGCGATGACACCTTGCTCTTGAGTGATTGCGATAAAATGTCGATGACCAGGTGTCCTCTATCAAGCGAAAGACAAGTCATAGTGCGAGAAGTATGGGACCTAAGCAAGATGGAAGCACTTCAAGGCATCGAGAACATCGTACTGTCACAATCTCTCGGATCGTTTGACGACTCCGCTCTC
Source organism: Verrucomicrobiota bacterium (assembly GCA_039798785.1). GTDB lineage: Bacteria > Verrucomicrobiota > Lentisphaeria > Lentisphaerales > Lentisphaeraceae > CAMCSH01. Next base: position 11,926 of record JBDKFG010000077.1, read on the forward strand.
AAGCTGATGCTGAGCGCCGAGCAAATCATCAAAAACAACGAGTCGCTGAGGATCATCGGAGACTCTGGCGACGCCTTGGTGATCGAAGGCGGCCAGCTGCAATGGCTGTGGCTTGATTCGGCAGGCTTTTCCCAATGGAACTTGAGCTGGAATGGCAGGGAAAGGATCATCCTTGTCGACAGTGACATCCAAGTCGAAGGAGTGCAGCAACCAAGTCCCGGCACAACCGCTCCGATTGTGCCGCCCGATGTCCAAACACCTCCCGTCGCCACAGAGACTCCGGCTTCGACTCTTGATTCGCAACTTCGGAACTGGTTCATCGAGAAGCCGGGCAGGGCCGAAGAGGATCTCAAGATCAAACACAGCAAGGGCTCCAGCTTCATCTCGAAAAACGCTGGAGAGGAAGACAAGGATGTGACGTCGGAGGATCTCATGCAAGGACGCGTTGAATGGCATTCAAGTTCCGATTCAAGCCGATTCAGCATCCTTTGCGGCGACGATCGATATGTCTTGGGCAACCGCGGGGCGGATAAGATCCTGGGCGGCAAAGGCGACGACTGGCTCGACGGCAGGGGAGGCAAGGACATCATCATCGGCGGCAAAGGCGACGACACGATCCTGGCCGACTTCTCGGTCTTGCGCGTCGATGGCGGCGAGGGCAAGGACACCCTGCTACTCACTGACTGCGACCAGTCGCTTCCGCGAATCCAGTTGATGTCGGAAGCCTCCACTCAGCAAAGAGTCTGCGATCTCAGCAAAACAATTCTTAGAGGTATCGAAAACATCTTGTTGACGGACGCCCAGGGGCTTAACAGCTCCGCCATCAAACTGACGTTCACCGCTGAGCAAATCATCAAGAACAAGGAGACTCTGAAGATCGATGGAAACGGCCACTACGGATTGGTCATCGAAGGTGGGGATTTGAAGCTCTTAGGGGACGACGTGGATGGCTATTCCAGATGGCTGTTGAGCTGGAATGGCAAGGAATCCCTCCTTCTGGTCGACAGTGACATCCATGTCGAGGAGCGGCTTCCTCAGAATTCCGAGGCGCAGCGGCAGGCGTGGCTCGCTGAAAAAACGAATGGGATCGATACCGAGCTCAAGATTCACCGCAGCGGCGGTCGCTTCATCTCGGCAAGCACAGGTACAGAGGTCAAGCATGTGACCTCAGAAGATTTGATTCATGGCAAGGTCTATTGGGCGACGAATACGGTTTACGGCCACTTCAGCATGCGTTGCGGCGAGGATCGCTATGTCATGGGCAAGTATGGAGCCGAGAAGATCTATGGCGGCAAGGGCGACGACTGGCTCGACGGCAGGGGGGGCAAGGACATCATCATCGCCGGCAAGGGCGATGACCACATCCTCGTCGATTCCTCGGTCCGCAGCATCCAGGGCGGGGAGGGTAATGACACCCTGCTTTTGAGTCCGGCAAGGGTCACCAGACTGGATCTCAGTCCTATGAAGCTTCCCAATGGACTGGATCTCAGCCATATGAAGCTTCTCAAAGGAATCGAGAACATCGATTTGGACTCAGGAAAAATCGTGGCCACGCTGCATCTCACCGCGAAGCAAATTCTTAGGAACAGCGAGTCTCTGACGATCTTCGGAGACAGGGACGACACATTGGTGATCGAAGGCGAGCACTTCCAAGTTCAGGGTGCCGACTCAGATGGCTTTTCCAGCTGGCAGGTGAGCTGGAAGGGCCACGAAGCCCTCATCCGGGTCGACAGCGACATCCAGGTGGTTTAAACCCTCTTTGGATCTCCATCGCCGCCTCTCGAAAATGAGGGGCGGCGGATGGGCCTCCTGCAGTCAATTTTCCTGCGCGATGTGATGCCCTCCATCCATTTTGGAGTTTCAATCAACAGGCTGGGATCCATCAGGATCTGACTGGCCTCAAAGGAGGCGAATATGCTTACAAACGCCTGCTTGAAGCGGAACTGGTCATTCTTCTCGAACTGCTGCATTCACGCCCGGAACTGTTGCGCCAAAGCTGCCTCCAGGAAGGCGAAGGGCACCCCGAACTAGGCCAAAGGTGACAGGCATCTTCAGCTGTCGCAAGACTTCTCGAGGGCGTGCCGCTCACTTCCTGAAGCCATCTCGAGCAGGGGCTTCACAACTTGTCGGGCACTTGCAAAGGAAAGCCCCCGCCGGTGTGGAACGGCGGGGGCTGAGTGGAGGCGGGGGGAAGCTCAACCCATGATTTATTACACCTTGAAAACCAATTACTAATGATCCACGCAGCGCGTTTGTACTACGCATTCTACTCCGCAGATTACCCAGAGTCGGAGTTGGGCGCACACAAGGATCCACAGAGGCTTTTGTCCCGATGCAGTGCGTTCGATGCGATTTTGAAAACAGAATGGAGACGGCCTAAATCACCTAAAAGTCAAAATTCCTGATTTTAAGCCCTTTGATTTTCAACGGCTTACGATTTAGGTCTAGAATCTAAATTTTCCTAACCCAAATCTAATAGCACTGACAATCAATAACTTACACCCGCACTTTTTTAGGACCCTCCAAGAAACACCATCTGCCAATGCCCCTAAATTTTTAGGAGCTTTTAGACCCGGTTTAGATTTCCAAAAATGGATTAAAGCAACTATAGGACAATGATTTATGATTGATATATTTTATGATTTAGGGAATTTAGGTGAATTTTGATGCGTCTCGGAATTTGCAGAGGACAGGGCGCCCCCAATGCGTGAGCGTGTGCGCATGACCTTATATATCAATGCTATCCACCAATATTGATGATCACCGGCAAGCCCCTCGATTCCGGCCCTCGGGTCAATAGCCGTCGATCGGCGGCTTTCCTGTTGTCTCCCCCTGCTGCACCGGCCCTGGGATCCCGGTGGCCGGCCGCTGCACAGACTGCAAAAACCGGCACTCTGTGAAGTCCAGGCCCGCTTGCAGCCAGCACGCCGGCGACTTCACAAAAGATCGACCCGCGAAAAAAGGAGGAGGGAGGGATAGCGGATTTTCAGGGCCGTCGCGGCTCCCTGGTAGAGGCGGCCGAGTTAGCCGCCGATTGACGGCTATTTAGGTCTTGCTTGGGTTTTCTTTCGGTCGGGGTCTCCGATTAGCCGTCAATCGGCGGCTATTTTGGCCCGCTTCCCTTGAAATAAAACCCGCGCTTCATAGTCAACGGAGCCAGCTTCAACTGACCCAATTCAAAGCCCCCCGGTTTCTCTTTCAGTTCTTGAATCCCGCCGGCGGGTCGCACTGCCGCGTGATCCATTCCGCCAGGGTGCATCCTGCTTCCTGCGCGGCCCGGACGTAAGCGGTTTTGCGAGATGGTTCGACGCGCATCTGGATTTGTGCCGTCTTGCCATCGTCGATGGCCGGCAGTGGCCCCGGTTGGTTTGCGTCTGGCATCATTCCCATCAGGCGCTCGAGTTCATCTAGGTACTCCCCCAATCCCCTCTCATATTTGACCTGTCCCATGCTGTTGATCAAAACGGCAATTGAGGCGATGGCTCTAGTTACCCTTTTGGGGGCGATAGGGGAGTTGATTGCGATGGCCTGAAGGGCTTGGTTGATCTCGTTGATATTGGCGCCCTCGATGGTAAGGCCGCGTTTCAGGGCTGATGCGATTCGTTGTTTCATTTTTGCTCCAGGGCGACGAGTTGTGAGAGGGTGAGAATGCCTCCATCAGTATTTCGGTGGCTGTCAATCATGTCGGCTAGTCGGCCACGAATGTCAGCGGGCTTGTGGCCTCCGCCTCTGACGCATACGAGGCGTTCTCCGGGCTGTTTGCCATGTCTCGATTGAATGATGAGTTTGCCGCTGCGATCCAGGTACATGGCCGGATCGTGAATATTGGTGGCGGTGGCGAGTTCTTTGATGGCTTTGCGAATGGCGTAGGTAGTCATGGTCAATCTCCTGTAGCTCCCCCGAGAACCGCCCGGACGGATCAGCGGCTCAACCGCTCATGCCACCAGTGTACACTCGTCCCCCCATCTTGTCAATACATGATTTTTGAGTTTCTGGAGATATCTACATCTTCACCCCATCCAATCTCGCCTTCACCGCCGTGATCGCCGTCGCCTGCCCGCTTACCTGCGTCCCCTGGCTCGAGGTCATCGCCGCGACGCTCGGGTGCGTGTGGGTGCTCAGCACGTTCAGCGCCGTGATCGTCGCCGCCATGAATTCGGAGACCAGGCCCAGCACGTTCTCCGCCTCGCTGCCGACCCAGACCTTGGGCGCCTTGGCCTGGAAGTCGGCGGCCGCCTGGAGCACCTGGTGCAGGCACTGGTCGGCAATCGTCCCAGGGCTGACCCGTTTCCAGTCGCCGGCCTCGCTCGCCTCCTGGTAGCACTCGGCCGAGTGCTGCCAGCGCATCGATGTGGATCCCGTCGGCGTCAGCTCGAGGCCGTAGGGCAGCACCGAACGGACGAAAGGCAACGTCTGCAGGCCGTAGGCCCAGGCCACCTCGACGATGGTGCCCGGCCGCGGCAGGCCGGAGAATCCCCGCACCTGGCCGGCGCCGGGGAGCGCCACCGGCACCTCCTTGAGCTCCGGCATGGTGGGATCCACGGTCAGGTCAGCCCGCAGCAGGCGCAGGTTGACCGCATACTTCGGCCGCTCCTGCAGGCACTGGCCTCCTTGCGCCGGCGGATCCGGAATCGCCGTGACCACCGCGAAGGTGGGCAGCTGCATCCCCGCTTTCTGCTCCAGGTCGCTCAGATCATCTGCCATTGGCTGCTCCTCCAGGTCAGGCGCATCGTCTCGGAACTCGCCTCGATGCGGGTGATAGTGACCGGCGCGCCGGGGCCGACCTGCAGGCGCACCCCGGGCCGCAGGAAAGCCGCCAGCGGCGCCGTCCCGCCCAGGGCGGTGATGTCCGTGAGCAGCTCGGGCGGCAGCTGCAGCTGAGCCCGCGCCGCCGGCGAGCCGGCCCAGGTGCCGAAATAAACAGAGCCGTCCGGCTGGCTCTGAATGATGCACTCCTCGAGGCCCAGCGCCCGCCGCAACCCGTGCAGCAGATGCTCGCCGGTACCAGGGTTGACGAAGATCGGCAAATCCCGATCCAGCCAAGCCGCCTCGGCGCTCACCTGCAGGTGGTTGATTCTCGCCATCGCCTCGAGGACGGCGCGGGGCGAGGTGCGGCGCAGGCTCACCGGCGCCCGGAACTGCAAAACGGCAGGCAGCTCCTGCACCGTGAAGCGCTGCTGCTTCCTGTCCATCGCCTGAGAATCCAGCACGACGCCGGTGAACCACAGCTGCAGCTTGTCGCCCCAGCCGAAGCTGAGGCGGACCTCACCCTTGAGCGGCTTGTCCGCCTGGACGGCGAAAATCGCCCTCCCCGGCTTGTTCAGCTCGAGGAGCGTCATGTCGGCGACGATCGGCACCTCGGCGCCGTCCACCGTCAGTCGCTTGTTCAGCTTCATGCGAAGGCGCGCTCCCCGGTGCTCATGAACTGCTGCAGCTTCGAAGATGTCGAGCCTTCCGGCTTGATCTCAATGCCGTCCGATTTCCTCGCCACGATCTCGTTGGGCTTCTCCCGCTCTTCGCGGCGCTCGGCGACGGAGCGCACCTCCTCCAGCGTGAAGGTGACGTTCCAGGCCTGCACGCCGTCCGCCTTGGTGACGTTCCAGCCGTCGACGAATTTGACCTCGCGGATGTCGAGCGATTCCGCCAAGTCATCGACGATCTGGTAGATCAGCGCCGCCCCGTCGGTATCGCGGCCGATGATCACCGTCTTCAGCGTCTTGAGCTTCCGGCGCTGCTCGAGCGGCAGCTGCAGCGAACAGGCGAGGCGCTGCGGCTTGATGCCGGCTTCGGCCGCGTCGGTGCTGCTGGTGTCGCCGCCCAGGGCTTTGGCGTCGATGCTCCCGGAGGCGGAGACGGTGAGGTTCTTCCCCGGGACTTCGAACTCGATCCCGCTGTTATACAGAATCATCCTCGGCCCCCTTCTTGACCTTGCGCAGGAACGCCTGCTCGATGATGTAAAGGACGGCCTTCGAGCTGTAGCCGGCGAGCGCGGCCGCTGCGGCCGAGACCTGCTGCGACAGGCCGAAGGGCGCCAGCAGCAGGCTGACCAGCACGCCGGCGAAGACCGCGATGATGATCTCGCAGACCACCATCTTCCGGCTCAGCCGCCTCGGCGCCGAGAGGCAGCGCACCAGGCCGCCGAAGGCGGCAAGGGCGGCAATGGGCAGGTATTTGGCGGCGGAGTTGAGCATGTCGGACATGGAAGCGCCTCAGTATTTGATGCAGTAGTTCAGGGCGATGTTGCGGGGGCGGGTTTCGCTGCCGCCGGTGGCGCTGGTGTAGCCCTGCTTCAGTGTTCCGGAGCTGCCAGTTGTGTCAGCGTATCCCTCGGCGAGGCCAGGCATGTCCGTGGAGCTCTCGCCATAGACATGACCTGAAGTGCCGCTGGCGTAGGGATTGTCTGCGACGCCGTTGAGGTGGCTATGGCTCTTGAAGTCGTCCGTCTGCGCCGAACCCAAGGCCCGGCCGGTGTCGATGCTGCGGCCGTTGTCCCAGCCGCGGATGAACTCGCCGCGCAGGTCCGGCAGCTGGAAGGTGGAAACGCCGTCGCCGGGGCCGTAGGTGATGCCGATGGCGGCGAAGAGCGCCGCATAGGTGCCGGTGCGGCTGACCAAGGCGCCGTTGGCGCTCAGCCAGCCAGCCGGCGGCGTCGCCTGGGCGAAGGGCATCACCGCGCCGGGCGGTACCAGTGCTTCATGGGTGTGGTTCGTCGGCGACTTGCCAGCCAGCGCATCGGGCAGGCCGTTGACCTGGCTGATTTCGTGGGTGTGGCTGGTGTTGGCCTTGCCGGCGAGGAGCGAGGTGAAATCCTGCTGCCAGGTGCCGGCCGAGATGGTGACGCCGGTGAGCGTCCCGATGTCGGTGTGCTGGATCGCGAAGTTTTTGGTCAGCGAGTTCCCCATGGTGGCGCCCGCGGTCGCCCGCTTGGTCTGGCTGGGCACGTAGCTGACCGCCACCAGGGTGTTGTTGGCGCTGGAGTAGAGGCCCAGCCAGTTGAAGTCCCAGGTGCCGACATCCGGGCCGAGCACCGAGGAGAAGACCACGGTGTCGCTCCCGGCGACGCCGGCGGCGCTGATCGAGGCCTGCAGCTTGATGTTGCCGCCCGCCGGCATCGCCTCGGTGAGCGGCGGCGTGGCACTGGTGTCGAGCCCGGCGATGTAGGCGTAGACCATCTTGTCGATGGCGAAGCTTTGGCCGGCCGCGGCCTTGGCGGCCATCAGGGCGAGGCCGGCGGAGGTGATTCTGGCGCTCATGCGGGTTTCGATTCCTTGAACTGGATTTGCAGGGTGGGCGGGAGCAGCTCGTTGATCTCCAACCAGGGGTTCTTCATCGCCTCGAGCTCGGTGCGGCGGTAGACGCCCTCGACCTTCTCGACGTCGCCGAAGCTTGTGGCGGCGCTGGGCTTGATCGCGACCAGGGCCGGCGGCACCCGGTGCGCGGTGATCACGTCGTCGGCCGAGATGTTCTTGATCTTCTCGAACTCGTCCTTCTGGCCGATGTCGCCGATCGGGATCAGTTGCAGGCTCTTCTCCTTGCCATTGGGGATGTGCAGGTACATCGAGCGGAAGTTCCCGGCACCCTTGCCCCGGCTCAGATTGTCCTTGATCGCCTGCTCCGTTTCCGGGCCGATCTGGGCGTCAGTCGTGTAGAGGATGTAGCCGAGGTGAGCGCCGTTCTTGAAGTATTTGCGGCGGAACAGCGTGGCGTCCTCGTTGAGCAGGACGGATTGCAGGCCGCCGAGCCAGTCAGGGATGCCGTAGATTCCCTGCTGGGTGTCGTACTCCTTGAGGTGGATCACCTCCCCCGGCTTGAACTCGATGTGCTGGAAGTTCTGGGTCAGCAGGAAGAAGCGCTCGGCCCGGCCGCGGCGCATGTTGATCGCCGGCAGGTGCCGCAGCGCCACCACCAGGCCGAAGGCGTTTTTCACCACCTGCAGGAAGGCGTTGCCGAAGGTCAAGTAGTCGGTCTGTGCCGCCCGGAACTCGGCGCGGCTGATCCCCGTGCTGGGCATGAACTCGTTGACCAGCATGTTGCGCCGGAAAATGATGCAGGTGCCGTGGTGGGCATTGGCCCGCGTCATCTGGCTGAGGCCGTTGAATGCCACCGGCGGCTCGAACCAGAGCCCGGCGTCGTTGAGGAAGGTGCCCAGGTAGTCGCTGATCCGGTTGACCACCGGCTCAGGATCGCCGAAGGAGAAGCAGATGGGCTGGGATTCTGTAGCCGTGGCGTTCACGCTGCCTCCTTGTCGGCCTGCACCAGTTTGGGGTGCGGCACGATCTCGTCGCCTTCGAGGATCCAGCGGCTGCCTTCGGTGACGCCCGGAGCTTTTCGCCAGGCCGTCCCGCCGAAGAGGTCCACGGCCCGGAACATGGCTCCTGCGCGGATGGCGCTGACGCCGCTGGCGACGAGTAGGTCGCGCAGCGCCGCGTCGGCCTTGGCCTTGGTCCACTGGTGCGACCAGTAGAGCCAGTCATGCAGAAGCGCCGCCAGCATGAAATCGGGCTCGTTGGGGGCGCCGATGATGCTCCAGAAGGCCCGGGGCACGCTGGCACCGTCGAAGAGGAAGCCGCGAGGGATGACCACCTCTTCCCCGTTGATGATGAAGCGGAAGTCGGTGAGCAGCACGTCGCCCTTGCCGGATGGGTAGGAGATCGTCGGTGCAGCGCTGCCGCTGAGCTTGCCGGCGGCGAGAACTGCGGTCGGCGTCTGATCCCAGCTGACGATGGGGACCATCGGCGCCGCGGTGCCGAAGGCGATGAAGCAGAGGGCGGTGGCAAGGGATTTCATGCTCAGTCCCTCCCCGGTTCGGCTTTCGCCAGCTGCGCCGCGATGACGCCCTCGGCGCCGGCCACCATCTGGCCGGAGGTCGATTGCGGGTCGGCGCTGCTGATGGTGTACTCGCCGGTGCCGATCCGGATGAATTCATCCCCCGGCTTGATCGCCTCGAGATAGGCGACGCGCACCAGCTTGGATTCATGGTCGATGCTGGTCAGCGCCGGGCGGCGCCAGATGGCTTGTCCGCCGATGGTCGCGGCGCTTTGTGTCCAGGTCATGGTGCTTCCTTTGTGTTAGCCGACGCGGTACCAGGCGTTGCCTGCCGAGACGTATTTGTATTTGGCCCAGGAATGGGCTGCCAAGGTGGTGATGGGGGAGTTCACGGTCTTGCCGTTGCCGTTCAGCGTCAAAGTGGTCACCCCGAAGGCGCCAGAGCTGATCGTGACTTCTTGGCCATCGTTGGGGGATGCCGGGAAGGTGACGGTGGCGGTTGCCAGGGTGGAAGCAGCATCGAACAGGACATGCGGTGGGGAGTTGGCTCCCAAAGATGTGGTACCCGTGGCCGTGACCCGTGTCGTTCCCGTGTTGAAGCTCCCCGTGGCATTGAGGCCTCCGCCAAATGTCGCGGCCTGCAGGAACTGAGCGCCAGTCGAACTGAAATAGCCGACCTGCACCCCGCCTTGAGTGAAGGAGATGGTTCCCGAGCCGGTATTGGCAATGGTCAGGGTGCCGTTGGCGCCGCTCGCCGCTGTGATCGAGGCCCGTGCCGTGGTGCCGCCGTTGGCGTAGAACGAGATCGCCTGCGAAGCTGCTCCCCACCATTTCCCCAAGGAGAGCGAGTTCGCTTCCGCCGTCACTGGCTGACTGAAGGTCACCCCCGTCGTCCCGACGGTGATGTCGGTGGCGTTGGTCACGAAGACTTCCTGGCCGCGCTGGCTGCTCCAGTTGCTGCCTTTGCCGGAGGCCCGGAACGAAATGCCGGTCTTCTGCACCGAGCCGTTCGCCCACCAGGCCGGACGCGTCCAGGCGCCGGAGGAAGTGATCCAGGGGCCGTTCTGCGAAGTCGTCGTCTGCGCCGTGCAGTTGACGATCTCACCGCTGGTCGTGGTGTAGCCGTCGACCGTCTGGGCGCCGCTGAGCGTGGCGATGTTCGATTGGGCGTGAAGATCCACCAGGTAGGATTCCACCGGGGAACTGTACGCCGCGGTCAGTCGCCCCTTGGCATCGACTGTGAAGCCGCCTCCGAAGTAGCTGCCCGCCGTCACTGTCGTATTGGGAAGATCACCCCACTGGGTGTTGAAATCGGTGCCGTCAATCTTCGTGAGGAATTGCCCGGCCGTGCCGCCTGTGGGAACCCCTTGGCCATTGGCGCCATTCGTCCCGTTGGTGCCGGCCGTGCCTTGAGGCCCCTGGAGCGAGACGCCTGCAGGCCAGGCGCCGGCCGCCTTGGGGCCGTACATGATCTTGGCGGTGGGGTCATAGGCAAAGTCGCCGTTCGTCCCCGTGCCGGCGGAAGGGGCGCCGGAGGTGGTCAGCACCGTCTTCCCGTCGGCGCCGTTGGTGCCGTTGGTGCCGGCCGTGCCCTGCGGCCCCTGGAGCGAGACGCCTGCAGGCCAGGCGCCGGCCGCCTTGGGGCCGTACATGATCTTGGCGGTGGGGTCGTAGGCGAAGTCGCCATTCGTGCCAGTGCCGGCGGAAGGGGCGCCGGAGGTGGTGAGCACCGT
>JBDKFG010000078.1:0-30581 GCA_039798785.1 Verrucomicrobiota bacterium
CACGGCAAGCCTGCCGAGCCCAAGAAGGAAGAAGAAGTCAAGCTCTGATCCTCCTCCAGATTCTCTCCAGGCCCGCGCTTACCAGCGCGGGCCTTTTTGGTGCGCCGGGTATGGCGCTTCAAGCCAGAGGAGCATTTCAAGCTTCGAAGGTCGCTTGAGTCAACCCATCTTTACAGGCTTTCGACTTGCTTCAGTTCCGCCCTTGCCGGAATTGCCTAGGGCCGCGTCCGTGCCAGGCTTTGAAAGCCCGAGTGAAGTGGGCTGCGTGCCCATAGCCGAGTTCGGCCGCGATCCTCGCCACCTCGACGCGACTGAAAGTGAGCCGGCGGGCCGCCTCTTCCATTCGGCAGCGAAGAAGGAATTCCCTTGGCCCTTCGCCGCAGATCTCCTGATATAGCTCGCGCAATCGGGTTTCACTCAACGAACAGCCTTTGGCCATGGCCGGCAATTTCCAAGTCGCCCCAGGCAGGCCGCGGATGCGATCGATCTGTGCCTGGACCCGCTGACGAGTCGCGTCACCGTCAGACGCACTCTCCAAGGACAGTTTCCAGAGGCCGACGAGGGCTTCGAAGCATCCCGCCGCGGCCCGCCCAGAAGCTTCGCCGGCGCTGCGGGTCAGGCGCTGCAAGGTGTCCGACAAAAGCCCTTCCGCCGGGTCGCCGACAAGCAGACGAGGCTCCGCTGGCCATTCGGGGTCGCCGCTGAAATCGTACCAACGGAAAACCCAATCTTCTCCGGCGCTACCGTATGACCAGAGATCCGCCATCGGAAACGCGAAGAAACTGCCGGACTCAAGCTCGTGACGCCGTCCATCGCGAAAGTTGACATAGCCATGCCCGGAGGCAGTCCGGATGGCGAACCAGGCCTCCTGCTTCAGGAGCTGGCGATGGTAGACTCCAAGCGGCCGCTGCGGCCAGTCGCGAGCGTAGTCCGCGGTGGCGTCGACGTCCCAGAGTGCGTAAAAACACAAGCCTTGAGGGCGAACTCCTTGTGGCCGCCAGGCGGCAAAATCCTTGCGAGTGTTGGACATAGTGGCAATCCCAATTGGAAAATGGTAAGATGATCGGCATGGACGCAAGGAAAAAGCTTCAAGTTCCCGGAACAAGGCTGTTAATATGGCAGTCTAGGGCGAATCGACACCGTGGAGAAACTAGACATGAATGAGCAGCAGATCAAGAAACTCAGCCTCGGCGCCGCCTGCCTCGGGCTCGCCGCCCTTGCCGCCGCCGCCCTTTTCATCCCGAGTGAAAAAGCCAAGGTCGCGGCGCTCGCAAAACCGGATGCGGCCGCCGCAAAACCCGGAGCACCCGCCGTCGCCAAGCTCAGCTTCTCGCGCCAGATCCTGCCGATCCTCTCCGACAAATGCTTCGAGTGCCACGGTCCCGACGAAGAAGCGGTGGCCAAGTCGGGGCACCTGCGCCTCGATGTCCGCGAGGCCGCGGTCAAGAAGAAGGCGATCGTCCCGGGCAAGCCCGAGGAATCGGAGATGATCAAGCGGATCAGCAGCAAGAATCCCAAGCAGGTGATGCCGACCCCGGCGAGCCACAAGGTCCTCACCGACGAGCACAAGCGGCTGTTGAGCCAATGGATTGCGGAAGGCGCGGAATATTCCGGCCACTGGGCCTTCGCGGCGCCGAAAAAACACCCCTTGCCCGAGGCCGGCAAGGAGTGGAGCGCCCATCCGGTCGACCGCTTTGTCGCCGCGGCGCAAGAGCAGCAGGGACTGAAGCACGCGCCGGAGGCGAAGCCGCACGAGCTGATCCGCCGCGCCACTTTGGATCTCATCGGCTTGGTGCCGAGCCCGGAGGAGACCGCCGAGTTCGCCAAGGCCCACGCGGCCGATGCCGACAAGGCCTGGGAGCAGCTGGTCGAGCGCCTCCTCGCCGATTCCCGCTTCGGCGAACGCTGGGCCTCGTGGTGGCTCGACATGGCCCGCTACGCCGACACCCAGGGTTTCGAAAAAGACCCCTACCGCGAAGCCTGGGCCTACCGCGACTGGGTTATCGCCGCCCTCAACCGCGACCTGCCCTTCGACCAGTTCTCCACCTGGCAGCTCGCCGGCGACCTCCTCCCCGGCGCCACCGAGGAGCAGAAGCTCGCCACCTGCTTCCACCGCAACACCAAGACCAACGACGAAGGCGGCACCGATAACGAGGAATACCGCGTCCAGGCGGTGATCGACCGCACCAACGCCACCATGCAGGTGTTCAACGGCCTGACCTGGGGCTGCGCCCAGTGCCACACCCACAAGTACGACCCGATCAAGCACGAAGAGTACTTCCGCCTTCTCGCCTTCTTCAACCAGACCGCCGATAACGACCTGCCCGACGACTCGCCTCGGATGAAGCTCAAGGCCGCCGGCCACGACACCTCGGTGCCGGTGATGCAGGAGCTGCCGCCCGAGAAGTCGCGCCCGACCTACCTCTTCCTCGGCGGCTCCTTCCTCAGCCCCGACAAGAAACGCGGCGTCCTCGCCCCCGGCACCCCCGAATTCCTCCCCGCCTTCCCCAAGGACTTCCCTCAGAACCGCCTCGGCCTCGCCCAATGGCTCTTCCTGCCGGAACAGCCCCTCACCGCCCGCGTCACCGTCAACCGCGTCTGGGCCCGCCTCTTCGGCCGCGGCATCGTCACCTCCCTCGAAGACATGGGCCTGCAGTCGCCGCCGCCCTCCCACCCGGAACTTCTTGACCATCTCGCCCTCTCCTGGAGCCAGGAGCAGAAGTGGTCGCTCAAGGCCTTGATCAAGACCCTGGTGATGAGCCGCAGCTACCGCCAGGACGCCCGCGCCTCGAAGGAGCTGATCGAGAAGGATCTCTACAACACCTGGCTGGCCCGAGGTCCGCGCCAGCGTCTCGACGCCGAAGCGGTGCGCGACGCCTCGCTCGCCGCCGCCGGCCTGCTCAACCCGAAGATGAACGGCCATCCGGTCCTGCCGCCCCAGCCCGGCGGCGTCGATTCCTCGGCCTTCGGCGGCGATGCCGCCGGACGCTTCCGCAAGACCGGCGAAGAGGCCCGCCGCCGCACCGTCTACACCTTCATCCATCGCACCAACTTCGCCGCCGCCCTGTCGATCTTCGACGCCCCCAACCGCGAAGTCTGCACCATCAGCCGCGCTCCCACCAACACGCCGCTGCAGGCGCTGGTCACTCTCAACGACCCGAACTACCACGAGATCGCCCAGGGCCTGGCCCGCCGCATCCTCGCCGAAGTGCCCGGCGGCGACGACGCGGCCTTGCTCAAGCGCGCGGCGCTCCTCACCCTCGGGCGCGAACCCGCCGCCGCCGAGCTCAAAACCCTCGGGGATTATGTCAGCGCCGAGACGACCCGCTTCGCCGCGAGCCCGGCCGAAGCCGCGGCCTTCAACAAGGCGGAATTCCTCCCGCCCCCGCCCGCCGTTTCCCCAGAACGACTCGCCGCCCTCACCGCGACCTGCTCGCTCCTCCTCAACTCCGACGCCTTCTTGAACAAGTGAGGTCCGCCATGAACCCCTTCCAACTCCAGCAGCAGCTCTTCTCCCGCCGCGCCTTCCTCGGCTCCTCCGCCATGGGCCTCGGCAGCCTCGCCCTCAGCTCGCTCCTCGGCCAGCAGCTCGGCGCCGCCGAAAGCCACGGCGGCCTCGCCGGCGCCCTGCCCGCACCGCACTTCCCCGCCAAGGCCAAACGGGTCATCTACCTGCACATGCTCGGCGCCCCCTCGCAACATGACCTCCTCGACCACAAGCCGCTGCTCCAGACTCTCGACGGCAAGAAGGCGCCGCGCTCCATCCTCCCCGAACGCTCCGCCTTCCTCAACTCCAACCCCAACCCGCCCCTCATCCTCGGCTCGCCCATCCGCTCGATGGTCACCGACCAGTTCAACCACGCCCCCGCCGAGCTCCTGCTGCACACCGGCTTCCCGGTCCAGGGCCGCCCCTCCACCGGCGCCTGGGTCACCTACGGCCTCGGCTCGGAAAACTCCGACCTGCCCGCCTACATGGTCCTCCTCTCCGGCTCCAACCTCCCCGCCGGCGGCACCGCCGACTTCGGCGCCGGCTTCCTCCCCAGCGTCTACCAGGGGGTCCGCGCCCGCTCCAAAGGCGACCCGGTGCTCTTCCTCTCCAACCCCGAGGGCATGGACCGCGCCGGCCGACGCCGCCACCTCGACGCCCTCGCCGCCCTCAATCACGAGACCCTCAAGGACTTTGGCGACCCCGAGACCGCCACCCGCATCGCCCAGTACGAAATGGCATTCCGCATGCAGGCCTCGGTGCCCGAGGTGATGGACATCTCCAAGGAACCCCAGGCAGTCCTCGACGCCTACGGCGCCAAGCCCGGCGCCGCCTCCTTCGCCAACAACTGCCTCCTCGCCCGCAAACTCTGCGAATCCGGCGTCCGCTTCGTCCAGCTCTTCGACTGGGGTTGGGACTCGCACGGTACCGGACATCACGACGACTTGGAGCATTCGCTTGTCGGCAAATGCCGCCAGACTGACCAGCCGATCGCCGCGCTCCTCAAAGATCTCGAACAGCGCGGCCTCCTCGAAGACACCCTGGTCGTCTGGACCGGGGAATTCGGCCGCACCGCCGTGATGGAGGCCCGCAACGGCAACGTCACTTTCAAAGGCCGCGACCACCACCCCGGCTGCTTCACCTCGTGGATCGCCGGCGGCGGCGTCAAGGCCGGCACGGTCTACGGCCAGACCGACGAATGGGGCCAGAAGGTGGTCGAAAATCCGGTCCACGTCTACGACTTCCAGGCCACCCTGCTCCACCTCCTCGGCATGGACCACACCCGCCTCACCTACCGCTTCCAGGGCCTCGACTTCCGCCTCACCAACTTCCGCGGCAACGTGGTCAAGGGCCTTCTCGCTTGAGCTCAAATTCAAAATTCCAGATTCAAGATTCAAGATGAGCAGCAGAGCAGCCATTGAAGATTCAAAATTCAAAATGGCTATTCCTTCCTCCTCCCTTCTTGAATCTTGAATCTTGAATCTTGAATGTCGTCCCTCGTTCCCTCTTGAATTTTGAATCTTGAATCTTGAATCTCCGAAGGAGCCCCCCCCCATGCAAGACAAATCCGATTTCCTCCTCTTCGTCGGACGCTTCCACCCGCTGATCGTCCACCTCCCCATCGGCCTGCTTGCGGTGCATCCCCTGCTCGAGCTGGCGGCCTGGAAGCTGAAAAAACCCGGCCTCGACACCGCCTGCCGCATCAACCTCGGCCTCTGCGCCGCCAGCGCCGTCGGCGCCGTCATCGTCGGCCTCTGCCTCGCCTCCAACGGCAGCTACGGCGGCGACAGCTTCGCGCTGCACAAGAAGCTCGGTTTCGCCCTCGCCGCCGTGCTCTGCCTCGCCGCCTGGCTGCGCTGCCTGAATCGCGACGAGCGCAAACCCCTCGCCGCCTGGGGCCTCACCGCCCTCGGACTCGGCCTCTTGAGCCCCGTCGGCCACATGGGCGGCAACCTCACCCACGGCCCCACCTGGCTCACCGAATACGCCCCCGCCTGGCTCCCCATCCCCGGCAAGGAGGAGGTGAAGCCCGACGCCTCCAACAACCCCTGGCTCGCCACGGTGAAGCCGATCCTCGAGAAGAACTGCACTGAGTGCCACTCCGGCAAGGAGGCCAAGGGCGACTGCAACCTCGAAGACCCCAAGCTCCTCTTCGCCTCCGGCAAGTCCGGCAAGCCCGGCATCGTCCCCGGCCAGCCCGAACAGTCGGAAGTCCTCCGCCGCATCCTCCTCCCCGCCGGCCACCCCGACGCCATGCCCACCGAAGGCAAGAAGCCGCTCAAGCCGGACGAGGTCCTCGCCATCTCGCACTGGATCGCCGCCGGCGCCCCCTTCGAAGCCGCCAAGGCCGGACCCGAGGCCACTCCCGCCACCCCCGCCTCGCTCCAGGGCCTCGCCGCCGCCGGCGCCTACCTGCGCCCCCTCGCCGACGGCTCGCCGCTCCTCTGCGCCGACTTCACCCGCCCGGGCTGCAAGCTTCCCGAGGCGCTCGCCGCCCTGCCCGCCGCCGCCTCCCGCATCGCCGAACTCAAACTCGCCCGCTCCGCCGTCAGCGACGCCGATCTCGAAGCCCTGCCCGCCCTGCCCGAACTCACCCAGCTCGACCTCGCCGCCACCGCGGTCAGCGCCAAGGGCCTCGCCAGCCTCTCCCGCCACCCCAAGCTGCGCGCCCTCAACCTCGCCGCCACCGCCACCGATGACTCCGCCGCCCTCGGCCTCGCCGGCATCAAGTCGCTGCGCCGCGTCAACCTCGCCAACGCCAAGGTCTCCAAGGACGGCGCCAAGGAACTCCGCCTCGCCCGCTCCGGCGAAGAAGCGATCACCGTCATCTGCCCCGCCCCCGCCGTCAAACTCAGCGACAAGGCCGCCTGGTCGCTGGTCAAGGTCTCCTCCCAGGAAACCAACTTCACCCTCGGTGCCTACCCCGCGCGCCAAGCCATCGACGGCAAGCCGGAAACCCTCTGGACCACCCGTTACATGGGCCGCAACGACCAGCCTCCGCACGAGATCATCCTCGACCTCGGCGAAAGCACCAGCTTCCAGGGCCTCAAGCTCCTCGCCCGCCAGGACGGCAATCCCAACGGCATTTCCGCCAAGATCGAAATCTCGGTCTCCGACGACCCCAAGGTCTTCAAGGAGCCCCTCCTCGTCGCCGAACCCTGGAAGGGCGCCCAGACCGCCCAGGACTGGATGCCGCAACGCCAAGTTCGCTTTCCCCAAGCCGCCCAAGGCCGCTACCTGAAGCTGGTCTTCTCCGCCGACATCCGCGGCAACCCCTGGGCCACCCTGGCGGAACTGGATCTGATCCAGGAGTGAGCCTGAGGCACCTTGAGCCTGAGGCACCTTGAGCCTGAGCCAAGCCCGTCAGGCCTGGCGGACGCATAAATAAAATGTGGGAGACCGCCTCCGGCGGGCGACAGAGCACCAAGCCCTCTTCGATGCTTTGTCGAGGCTGTTGTCGATGTCGTCGAGAGCCTTGTCGAAATTCCCAGCCGGAGCGGAGCGACGAGAAAGAGTTTTGGGGTTTGGCCATCGCCCTCGAAGAACTCAAGCTCGACCACCTCTGGGTCGTCCACCCCGGCCGCCATGTCGCGCCGCTCAAGGAGAGCATCACACTGCTGCCGATAACCAAGCTGCAGGAGTGGGGACAACGCTGAGCAAAACCGGCGAGGTCCTTTGCGCAAAATGGCGTCCCGCAATGCGCATTCCAATTCTCTCCAAAGATCCCGGCCTGATCTATCCTGTTTGCAGCTCATGCCTACCAACAAATGGAGACCCTCCCCATGAACTGCGCCGATGACGAACTACTCCCTCCCCTGAAAATCCCGGATGCCCTCGGCGAGCTGGCCCTCGAGAGGGAATACACCTGGGAGCGCGCCTCTGGCAAACAGCCGCTCCGGGTGCAGATCGACCGGCCCCGCAAGCTCGAGGACGACGGCCCCTACATATGCTGCTGGAGCTTTTCTCCCGATCCCCTGTCCCTCGGTCTGCGGCACCAATGCGGAGAGGACCAGATGCAGGCGCACACCTTGGCTCTCGTGGCCTTGGAAGCCGACCTGAAAGCGGTCATGGAGAAGAGCGGGGAGCCTGTTTACTGGCTCGATCCGGGACTCGATCTGGTCCACAATCACGACATGACGGCGCGTCTCAGCATCGCCGGCATCCTCATCGCCTGCAGCGACTACATCAGGAGGAGCGACATGCCGGCGCCTCTGCGGCAGGATCTGGACGCCACGCTGGATTGGGCCGAATCCCTGCGCAGTGATGCGGCACGGCGCGCAGCAGCCGCCCCGATGCAGCGCGATCCCGTGCTTCATCAGGCGCTCGCCTACATCGACGCCAACGTCGGCGCTGCAGTCAACGTCGCCGTCCTCTGCGAACATCTCGGGCGATCCCGGCGCTGGCTCGAATACGCCTTCAGGAAAGAGCTCGGCTGCACTCCTCTCGCCTACATCACCCGTGTAAGGATCGGACATGCCCTGCGCATGTTGAAAAGACGGCCGCGTCCGACTCTCGCCGCCATAGCCGCGGATTGCGGCTTCTCCAGCCCGGCACAGCTCCGGCGAGCCTACCGGAATGTCACCGGGGAAAATCTCCGCTTGAACTCATAGCCGAGGTGAATGCCAGCGCCTAGATCCGGGCGGCGTCGCGCTGCGGTCCTCCTCTCCCTCTCGCCTAATCTTAGGTCATTCGATGATCTGTCGGGATGTCCTCTAGTCGGTAAGCACCTGCGTTTCAACCTTTCAACGCGGTTCCATCCGCTACTGTGGAATTTAGGTTCAAGGATGGCAAGCTTCGGCCTTGAGTTAAGAAGAAACGACCTGTATTTCCCAGTTTTAACGCCGGTTGCGGGATCGCGTGAGCGTTTCCGCCGGAGGCCTCTAATGTAGCCACGGCTGGCTTCCTCAGGCAGTCGCTCCCCAATGGCTCTTCCAGGAACCTCCCTCCGCATGCCGGCCGCCGAATCCCGCCCTCTCTTCTTCGCCCTCCTCGCGGCCGCACTCACCGCCGCGGCCTGGCACCACGACGCGCCGGCCTGCATCCCGCTCCTCGCCGCCCTCGCCTTTTTCCTTTGCCTTGCCAAGCACAACCACGTCCACCGCCCGCTCTTCGCCTCGGCCGCCGCCAACCGGGCCTGGGGCGTCCTCCTCGCCCTCCTCACCGGCAGCAGCAGCGAAGGCATCCGCGAGCCGCACAACGGCCGCCACCACAGCCGCCCCGGCGCCGCTGACGACGCGGTCCGGCCGCAACTGGCGGGACAAGGCCCGGCCCCCTGGCGCCTGCTCCGCTTCACCATCGCCAGCCTGCTCGAATCCTGGCGCCTGCGCCGCCCGCCCTCGCCCTGGGAAAACTGCGAACGCCTCGCCGTCCTCGTCGTCGCCGCGACCGCGCTGCTTTGCGATCCCCGCAAGACGCTGCTCTTCCTCCTCCTGCCCTGGCTGATCGGCCAGCTCCTGCTCCTCGCCGTCAACCTGCCGCAGCACGAGGGCCTGCCCGCCGGCAAGGGCCCGGGCTCTTCCCGCGACATGACGGGCCCGATCAGCAACTGGTTTCTCTTCAACGCCGGCTACCACAGCGCCCACCACGCCTTCCCCGGCGCCCATTGGTCGGAACTGCCCCGCCTCCACGCCGAACACATCGCGCCCTTTGCGCCGCCCGCCACGCAGCACCGCAGCCTCGCCTCCTGGCTCCTCGGCTGGGCCCGCCGGAATGCCCCCGCCCGACCCGACCCGCGCCGCCCTTTCCTGCTGCTGCTCTTCTCCTACACCGCCCTCGGTTGCCTCTACCTCGGCTTCAACCGCTCGCCGCAGCAGATCCTCCTCATGATCTCGCTCTGCGCCAGCCTCGATTTCCTCCTCAAATGGACGATCCACGGCCGCCGCGAATTCCCCCTCTCGGGCACGATCACCGGCTGCGGCCTCTCCATCCTCCTCAACTACCCGCACGACCCCTGGATGCCGCTCTTCCCCGCGCTCCTCGCCATCGGCTCGAAATACGTTTTCACCTGGCAAGGTCGCCACGTCTTCAACCCCGGCCTCTTCGGCGTCATCGCCGCGCTCTTCCTCGGTCAAGGGCTCTACGCCAGCGCCCCGGCCTATCAATGGGGCCTCGGGCCGCTCGCGTCGGTAGGGGTGATCGGCCTCGCCCTGCTCTTCTTCATCCGCCAGGCCGGACGCCTGCCGCTCGTCCTCGCCTTCCTCGCCAGCTACCTGCTTTGCACCCTCCTCCGTGCCTGGATCATGCGCCATCACCTGCCGCCGGAAGTGGTCATCTTCGGCTCGCTCTCCTCCCCCGCGCTCTTCCTCTTCGCCTTCTACATGATCACCGACCCGGCCACCTCGCCGGCCCAGCCGCGCCACCAGATCCTCTGGGGCGCCGCCGTCGCCCTCCTCGACCTCGCCTACCACCTCAAATCCTCCCTCGCCACTCAGTTCCTCGCCCTCTTCTTCCTCGCCGCCAGCTTCTGGGCCGGACGCCACCTCCTCCGCCTGCTGCGCTCGCCGCAAAACGCCTGGCGCTCGGCGCAAGACGCCGCCCAGCGACTCGCCGTCGCCGCCCTCGCCTTCTGGGCCCTGATGCTGCTGCGCCCGCCACCAGCCCCCCTCGCCGACCCGGGCTTCAAACTCGAAGCGATCGCGCCCTCCCACAGCGGCCTGCACGCCCAGCTCGGCACAGTGCTCACCGAGGTCGATCCCCGCGTCGCCCACATCGCCAAATGGGTCCTCTCCATCGGCTCCAGCGCGGCCTGCGCCGACATCGATGGCGACGGCGATCAGGATCTCTTCCTCGTCCAGCCGCTGATGTCTCCCGACGACCGCTGCCAATTGCTCCGCAACGACGGCGACCTGCGCTTCACCCGACTGCCTCTGCCCGCCCTCGATGCCTGGATGCGCGACCCGCAAAACCACGGCGTCCCCGGCGGCGCGCTCTTCTGCGACACCCGCAACTCGGGCCGACCCGACCTCCTCGTCCTCGGCGCCTTCGGCCGCTGCCAGCTCCTCCTCAACCAGTTCCCGAACTTCGTCGCCGCCCCGCCCCAGCCGCTCACCCAGGTCCACTGCGTCAGCATCGGCGCCTGCGCCGCCGACTTCGACCGCGACGGCCTGCCCGACCTCTTCGTCGCCAACGGCCTCGCCACTCACCTGCCCGATTACGCCCATCCGACGCCGCTCAACATCTTCCAGCTCCCCCAGCCGCAATTCCCCGGCGACCGCCGCATGTTCCACTTCCTCCACCAAGGCTGGCACAACTCCAACAACGGCGGCCTCAACCAGCTCTACCGCAACACCGGCACCAGCTTCGACGCCATCCCCGCCGCCCAAAGCGGCCTCGATCAGACGCGCTGGACCCTCGCCGCCGCCGCCGCCGATCTCAATCGCGACGGCCGTCCCGACCTCTATTGCGCCAACGATTTCGGCCCCGACGACTGCCTCCTGCAAAACCCCCAGGGACGCTTCCTCGCCCAGCGCGGACCCTGGACCGGCAGCATCGGCCGCGACACCTACAAAGGCATGAACGCCTCCATCGGCGACCTCGACAACGACGGCCTGCCGATGATCTATGTCTCCAACGTCCACGCCCCGCTTCAGGCCGAGGGTTCGCTGCTGTGGAAGATCAGCCCCGACGGCAGCAGCTTCACCGACGTCGCCGCCGCCCGCGGCTGCCTCAACGAAAAGGCCTTCGGCTGGGGCGCCGCCTTCGGCGATCTCGACCTCGACGGCCGCCTCGACCTCGCCCAGGCCAACGGCATGGTCGACGACACTCCCGACAAGAAATTCCCCGTCGCCCCGAGCTACTGGTACAAAGCCGGCCAGATCATGCGTTCCGGCCCCGAAGTCCACGCCTACGCCGACTCCTGGCCCGACCTCCGCGGCCACGAGATCTGGGGACGCCAAGCCAACCGCCTCTACCTCAACCGCGGCCCTTCGGCCCAGCCGCAATTCGCCGACGCCGCCCCCGCCCTCGGTATCGCCACCAAGGACAACTCCCGCGCCATGATCTTCACCGACTTCGACAACGACGGCGACCTCGATCTCCTCGTCACCCACCAGTTCCGCGCCCCCGATCTCTACCGCAACCCGCTGCAGCAAACCCATCCCCGCCAATGGCTCGGCCTCACCCTCGTCGGCGACGGCCGCCGCGTCAACCGCGACGCCCTCGGCGCCCAGGTGATCCTCCACAACCTCGGCGGCGACTCCCCGCCTCTCCAATCCCGCGAAGTCCAGTCCAACTCCGGCTTCTCCGCCCAAGGCGACCGCCGCCTCCTCTTCGGCCTCGGCCTCAAACCCGGCAAGATCTCCCTCGAAATCCTCTGGCCCGACGGCTCCCGGCAGATCGTGGACGATCCCCAGCTCAATCAGTATTTGCGGGTGGAGATGAGGTGAGGACGCGCTTGGATTGAGGAAGTAGTTTTGTGAGGAATGTTAACTCTTGGAGGAAAGATGGATGAAGCGCAACACTAAAATCTTTATTGGAATCCTGATTGGTGCCTGGGTGCTCACTCTGGGCGTCTTCCATTCACGATCCATCAAATCCACTTTCACCTTGGACAACGGCAACGCATGGAAACAATTCGAAATTAAAAAAAATCGCGTTTACCCGCATACATGGATAGACACAGGCCATGTGCGTCGCATCGGCATTCCCTTCATGATCTGTTCGTCGTTCGACCAAGCGCCATATTCTCTTGATTTTTGCTTCGCGCTGTCAGCATCTGACCCCGTGAAAGGACTGGTCATAGATAGCCTCCAGATTGATTATCGTGATGGAAGCACTCAAGCGATTACGCTGCCGCCCGGTGGAGCGGTCGCAGATTTTTATCTGGATGAGAGGGGAAAGGAGCGTGGCGAGGCCGTCTATCGCAGATTCAGCTTAAGTTTTCCTGATGCCATTCAGAAACGCCAAGACTTCAAAGTCACCCTGTCTGGTTTTCTAGACAGCGAATTCGGGCGCGATCTCTACCGAGAGTCCATCAATGTCTCCATTTCCGACGAAAACTATTTTTACATCGGCTGGATGGAACTGGCGCTCAGCGGCATCTGAAATCACTATGACCAACGACCTCCATCACCTGATCCCCTGCCCCTGTTGCAGCGAGCGCACCTTGAGCGAACGCGCCGCCTTCGAGATCTGCCCCCGATGCCACTGGGAGGACAACGGCCAGGACGATGCCAACGCCGATGTCGTCAGCGGCGGCCCCAACGGCTCTTTGAGCTTGAGCCAGGCATTCGTCCGCAGCTTGAGCTTGCCGGCAGCGTGTTCCCCACTGGGCTCGCCGGCATCCTGCCGGCTTGTTCTGCCGCTGTCCGCAGTCTGAGCTTGCCGGCAGCGCTTGTTCCCCACTGGGCTCGCCGGCATCCTGCCGGCTTGTTCTGCCGCTCACCGTCTTGACGCAGCCGGCAGGATGCCGGCGAGCCCAGTGGCAGAGCCGCAGCGAGCAGATCGTCGCAGGCGAAGAGGCGGAGAAATCCGTTGCCGAGGATTCCTCGACAACTGCCGAGCATTCCTCGAGAGTTCAGCTTGAGGGAAGCTCGGACTCATGAGCCCTGCGAAGGCTTCTCGCCGTTCCCTGGGAGCGCGCCAGTCCCCTGGCGCTGCTGCTGGTTCGCTGGCGTCCCCCGGCTGTGCTTTTACCGCTCCGCGCCTGGCCCCCTCTTGTCGATGCGCTCGTCGACGAGTCAGCCCGTCCTTACTTCTTCCATGAAAATCTGCCATCATGATGTCGGTTTTTCACGGATGACTCTTGACTTCCTCAGTGCCATCCCTAGATTTCCCTTGAAAATCTAACATCTGGACGCCAATTTTTCATGGATTCATTCATCCCCCGTTCACCCAGCCAGAGCCAGCTCGAGGCGGCGCTGCGGCGCAGTGCGGTCGTGGCTTTGCTCGGCGCCCGCCAGATCGGCAAGACCACCTTGGCCCGGCAGCTGGCGGCGACGCGGCAGGATGTCACTTGGTTGGATCTGGAGCTGCCCGACGACCAGCTCGCCTTGAGCAATGCCCAGGCCTTCCTCAGCCGTTGCCGCGGCTTGGTGGTGATCGACGAGATCCAGCTGCGTCCCGATCTCTTCCCGCTTCTGCGCGCCTTGGTCGACCGTCCCGATCTGCCGGCGCGATTCCTCCTTCTCGGCAGCTCCTCGCCCGATCTTCTGCGTGGCGGCAGCGAGAGTCTGGCCGGGCGCATCGAGTTCATTCCGATGGGCCCCTTCCACCTCGGCGAAGTCGGCGCCGAGCTTTGGCAGAAGCTGTGGTGGCGCGGCGGCTTCCCGCGTTCCTGGCTGGCCGAGCAGGACGCGGACAGCCACATCTGGCGGCGCCATTTCATCCAGACCTTCCTCGAGCGCGATGTGCGTCAGCACGGCATCGACATGGCGCCGGCGAGCTTCCACCGCTTCTGGGTGATGCTCAGCCACTACCACGGCCAGACGCTGAACATCGCCGAGCTCTCCACCTCCTTCGGCATCGACCGCCGCAGCACCCATCGCTACCTCGATATCCTTTGCAGTTGCTACCTCTTGCGCCAGCTTCAACCCTGGCACGAGAACATCGCCAAGCGCCAGGTGAAATCGCCCAAGCTCTATCTGCGCGACAGCGGCCTGCTGCACGCCCTGCAAGGACTCGATTCCCCGGATCGTCTCTGGCATTCGCCCGTCCTCGGCGCTTCCTGGGAAGGTTTCGCCCTCGAACAAGTCCTCGCCAGCGTCCCCCACGAAAACGCCTGGTTCTGGGGCACCCACGGCGGCGCCGAACTCGATCTCCTGCTCGACATCGGCGGACGCCGCCACGGCTTCGAATTCAAATGGAGCGAAAGCCCCGGCAGCAGCCGCTCCATGGCCATCGCCTGCGACGAACTCAAATTGGACCACCTCTGGGTCGTCCACCCCGGCCGCCACGTCGTCCCGCTCAAGGAACGCATCACCCTGCTGCCGATCACCCGCTTGCAGGAGTGGCGGGAGCAACCATGAGGACGATGTCTGCCTACACCTCAAAAACCTTGCAGATTGAAACACTGGCTTTCAAAATGCAAACTTTCACCCCCCTCCCTCTTGTGTCCCTTGTGCCTTCTGTGGCAATGACATCAAGGGCAACTCCATGAGCCTCGATTCCTACTTCTTCATCGTCGCGCAGTCGCATCAGCTCAAGCCGGGCAAGCCGCTCGCGGTCCGCCTCGGCGAACGCCACCTCGCCTTGTTCCGCGATCATACCGGCGCACCGCAGGCGGTCGAAGATCGTTGCGCCCACCGCAATGCGCCGCTCTCCGCCGGACGGGTCGAGGACGGCTGCCTACGCTGCCCCTACCACGGCTGGAGCTACGACGGCGACGGCTTATGCCTCGGCGTTCCAGCTTTGGAAAAAGCACCGCAAGTCCGCATTCCGTCCTTCACCTGCCGCGAATCGCAAGGCTTCATCTGGTGCTGCCCCGGCACGCCGAAGCACGAGCCGCATCACTTCCCCCACCTCGGCGACAAAGGCTGGTCCACCTTCGTCATGGAAAGCCATTTCGCCGCGACCGAGGAGGCCTGTCTCGAGAACTTCCTCGACTGTCCCCACACCGTCTTCGTCCACGGCGGCTGGTTCCGTTCGCGCTCGGCGCAACGCCCGGTCCAGGCCCGGCTCAGCCGCGACGCCTCCAGCGCCTGGGTCGACTTCGAGGAGGACGCCACCGCCTCGCCCTCGGTGATCTCGCGCCTGCTCTTCCCCCGCGACAAGCTCGAGCACCGCGACCGCTTCCTCCTGCCCGCCATCAGCCAGGTCGACTACCGCTTCAGCGCCAGCCGCCACTACATCATCAGCTCGTTATGCACCAGCCACGGCAAGGACGGCACCCGCGTCTGGACGGTGATGACCAGCCGCCACCCCCTCGGACCCTTCCTGCGCCTCTTCTACGAACCTCTCTCCCGCCTCGTCATCCGCCAGGATCTCGACATCCTCAAGCTCCAGGCCGACACCATCGCCCGCTTCGGCGGCCCCCGCTTCACCGATTGCGACGCCGACCTCCTCGGTCCCCACATCCGCGCCCTCCGCCAAGCCGCCCGCGAGGGACGCAGCCTCGAGCCCATCGACGGCGAAAAACGGGAGATCCGCTTTTGAAACTCCGCCTGAGCATCCTCGCCCTCTACCTCGCCTGCGTCGCCGCCGGGCTGTGGCAGAACGCCGTGCCGGGACGCCTCGGCGGCGCCATCTCCATTCCCAAAATCCTCTGGCTCGCCACCGCGCTTTCCGCCTTCTTCCTCGTGCCGCCGCTGATCCTGCGCGAACAGCCCCTCGCTCCCCGCGCCCGCCGTCTGCTGCAAGTCTTCTGGGCCTCCTGGCTCTTGCGGGCGCCGCTCGAGGCCGCGCTCCTGCTCGGCTGGGCCGGCGGCTGGCGCTGCGTCTACGGCATCAGCCACGATCTCGCCTGCCTCGCCCTCGTCATGGCCGCGCTGGCGACGCGTCCCGCCCCCGCCCTCCGTTCCTGGCTCTTCTGGCTCGCCGCCGTCCTCTGTTGCGAAGCCAGCTTCGCCTGGCTCTTCTCCTTGCTCATCGACCCCCGCTCCGGCGTCTGGTTCGCCGACGCCTCCGCCGCCTTCGCCCGCATCAACCTCGGCACCGCAGCCTGCCTCGCCCTCCTCCTGCCCTGGCTCGCCTGGAATCTGCGGACCCCGCTTCATCAAACCCCAGATGTCACAGATGCCCGCAGATGAACATCCCTAAATCCATCTGCGCCGATCTGCGTCATCTGCGGTTAAAATTCATGTCTTTTGTGGTTCGCCCCATCAAACCACAGATGTCACAGATTTTCGCAGATGAAAACCATGACGAGAGCTTTTCATGAACATCCCTCAATCCATCTGCGCCGATCTGCGTCATCTGCGGTTTCTTTTCTGCCCTGTTCTCTTTCCCCGCCCTTCCGCGTCTTCTGCGGTTCCCTTTCGTGTCTTTCGTGTATTTCGTGGTTTCACCTCATGAAACTTGCACCCTCCATCCTCCCCGCCTCCCAGGCCGACGCCGCCGAGCTTTTTGCGCTCTTCGCACAGGTCTATGACGCCGTCGACGAATCCCGTTTCCGCGACGACCTCGCCGCCAAGGATGACGTGATCTGCTTCCGCGACGAGACGGGCCAGTTGCGCGGCTTCTCCACCCAGGTGATCCACCGCTGCGGCGAGGTCCGCCTGCTCTTCTCCGGCGACACCGTGATCGACCCCGCCTGCTGGGGTTCGCAGGCCCTTGCCCGCGCCTGGTGCGCCTATGCCGGACGCCGTCAACGCGAGGAAGCCTCGCCGCTCTTCTGGCTGCTCCTCTCCAAAGGCTGGCGCACCTACCTCTACCTGCCGCTCTTCTTCCGCAACTACTTGCCACACCCGAGTCAGACCGCTCCCGCCGAATGGCTGACCCTGCGCGACGCGGCCTGCCGCCAGCTCTTCGGCGCCGCCTGGTTGCCCGAGCTCGGCATCCTGCGTTTTCCCGAGTCCCTCGGCCAGCTCAAGCCGGACTTCGCCCGGCCGCGCCGCTCCTCGCCCGAAATCAACTTCTTCCTCCAGCTCAATCCCGGCTACGCCGAGGGCGACGAACTGGTCGGCCTCGCGCCCATCGCACCCGGCAACATGCTTCCCCGCGCAGCCGCCTGGATGACGGAGGATCTACCATGAGCCGCGCCGCCGCCGCCCAACAGGCCTGGCTGGCCCGCGCTGAGTCCGAACACGCCCGCTTCCTCCGCGCCTGCCGCGATCCCCAAGCCGCGCAAAACGCCGTCCTGCACGGCCAGCTCTTCCGTGCCGAAACTTCAAGCTTCGCCCGCGAACACGCCCTGCGCCCGGGGATGAGCCCCGCCGACTTCCAAAAATCCGTGCCGATCCGCTCCGCCGATGAACTCCAGCCCTGGATCCAGCGCGCCTGGTCGGGCGAAAAGGACGTCCTCACCCGCGACCCCCTCGCCGCCTTCGAATTCACCTCCGGCAGCACCGGCCCCGCCCGCCTCGTCCCCTTCAGCCGCAGCTCGTTTCTCGAGATCCGCCGCGCCGTTTTAGCCTGGCTTGCCGACAGCTCGCGGCGCTTCCCCGACGCCTTCCGCGGCAGCGCCTACTGGTCGATCAGTCCCCTCGCGCGGACACCGCAAATCTCGCCCTCGGGACACCCCGTCGGCTTCGGCGATGACGCCGCCTGCCTCGATCCGCAAGCACGACTCCTCCTCCAGGCGACCTTGAGCGTCCCCAGCAGCCTCGCCCTCTGTCCCGAACTCGAATCCGCCCTCGACGCATCGCTGCTCTTCCTCCTGCTGGATCCGGAGCTGAGCTTCCTCTCGGTGTGGAACCCCAGCTTCCTCGAGCTGCTGCTGTCGCGCTGCGGACGCGAAGAGATTCGCCACTCCCTCAAGACCGGAGCTCCCCCCGCCGGACTCCATCCCCTCTGCGCCGCGCAACTTGCCGCCCGCCTTCAGCGCCGCTGCCGCGCCGCCCGCGTCCTCGAGCTGCTGCACCCGCCGCAAATCGACTTCCGCCGCCTCTGGCCCCGCCTCGCCCTCGTCTCCTGCTGGGGCGACGCCAGCGCCGCCGCCGATCAACAGCGCCTGCGCCGCCTGCTGCCCGGCATCGCCTTCGAAAGCAAGGGCCTGATGGCCACCGAAGGTCTCACCAGCCTGCCCTTCGGCGAGGGCGAAGGCTGCCCCCTGGCGCTGCGCTCGCACTTCCTCGAATTCCGCGACGAAGCCGGGGACTGCCACCTCGCCCACCAGCTCGAACCCGGTCGCCGCTACGAAACCATCCTCAGCACCGGCGCCGGACTCTGGCGCTGCGCCAGCGGCGACCTCGTCGAAGTCGTCGGCTTCACCGGCAGGAATCCCCGCATCCGCTTCCTCGGGCGCCTCGGCGGCGTTTGCGATCTCCGCGGCGAAAAACTCAGCCCCGCCTTCGTCCAGCAAGCCCTCGATGCCGTCCGCCAGCCCGACTGGGCCTTCGCCCTCCTCTGCCCCGCTCCCGGCCCCGCCTACACCCTGCTCGTCGAAGGGACGATTCCTCCCGACTTGGCGGAACGACTCGAAGCCGCCCTGCGCCGCAACCCCCACTACGCCTGGTGCCGCGACCTCGGCCAGCTCGGCCCCCTCGAAATCCTCCCCTGCCGCCCCGGTGCGACCGAACGCCACCGCGCCGAACTCCTCCGCCGCCACATGCGCCTCGGCGACATCAAGGCCAGCCCCCTCGAACGCGATCCTGCCTGGCGGGAGCTGCTGGTGTGAAGAGCGAGTCATCCTTGCATTTTCGGAGTGCGACTCCGAAAATGCAAGGTATATTCGGCTTGGAAGGCTTAGTCCGAGCTTCCTTCTAAAATCATGGTATGACCAGCTCGGGCGCTTACCTTCCAACCTTTTCCTGAGAACCCATGATCGACTGGTTCAAACGGCTTCTGGGGGCGACTTCCCCAGCAAAGGAAACCGAGCCTTCCCACCCGACGGACCAGCGGCCCCTTGATCCCGTTCCATCGGCTCCTTCGCCTATCGAGACCCCAATTGCTGTGCCGCCGCCACACAAGCTCCCCGGGCCTATGGCCGTCCCTCTTCCCGAAACACCACCGCAGAAGAAGTTTCTCGCCCAACGCTGCCACCGCGTCTGCGTAGAGGCGCCCTGTGGAGTTCCGACCTCTCCATCCATTCTCCAAGCATTGGAGTTGGAGCTGGCATCCGTCGGCTGGCTATTCAGCGCGGAGCTGCGGCGTGAACTGGAGAAATGCTCGGACGCGGTTTTGACGGATTACGCCCGATGGCTGCCGCGATTGTTGCTGGAGAGTGTCGGGGGCCATGTCCGGCACGAGCCGCTGTTCAGGCGTTTTCCCGAGGGCATCCCGGCGGACACTCAGGCGCTCTGGTGGTCGAAGGTTCTCTGCCATTTCCTGCAGCAGCCGGATCAGCCTTGCCTTTTCTGTGACGGCCAGGGTTGCACCCATGTGCTCAATCCCTGCGCCCATGTGGTCTGCGATCGCTGCTTCGACGGAGCCAACTACAGCGCCTGTCCGGTTTGCGAGCACAAGGTGGATCGCAGCTCGCCATTCTTCAAACCCGAAGAATCCAAAGTGCACACGCCGCAAGCTCCCTTCAAGAGACTGCATCTTTGCGCCGATCCGCAGCTGGAATTTCGCGCTTTCTTTGAGCGCCTTTGCCGACGTCCCCAAGCCCTGAGTCCAGATGACCGGCAAGCCCTGTTGGAACTGTTGGATTTTGCCGACCAGGACTGCCTTTCCTGGCTGCCGGAGGAGATTCCACTGCGGGAAAATGTCGCAACCATCTTCGGCTCCTTGGCGATCAAAGGCGGGCCGCAGCTCCTGATCAAGGCGCAAAGTCACTTCACCTCGGCCACCGATGTCCTGCGTTTCATCGCCGCCTTGTCCGGTGCCGATCCAGCGCTGATCGCCAGCTTCAAGAACAGTAAAATTTCCGTTTCAAATCCTGAGCCAAGGTTCAAAGCCCAGGTTGAGAAGGCTCTTGCCTTGTATGCCGCAAACAAGCAGGAGTATTTGAAGCGATTCCCACAGTACAGCATCAACTATCCGCCACCTCCAAAAGAAATCGTCGTCAACCAACAAATCCGCCGTTTCAAGGTGGCGAAGCTTTCTCGTGCTTGGCGCCGCCATCTCCTCGAAGCTCTCGAAAGCTTCCCCCAGGAGGCGCTTTTCGCGGACTTGCGGCGTCACGCTAATTGGTGGATTTGGGTGGGGGAGTTTCTCCATCCGCACGAATATGCCAAGCGCTTCCCGAAGACCGCAGAAGCCTTCCGCCTGATACGCGGTAAAGGCCCGGAGGGGCAAGCCGCACCGATCTTCCAGAACTGGAATTCGCGGATTGAGCAGGCCCTCAAGCGACGCCAGGCCGATGAGATGATCGGCTTGTTGCGTCAGCGCCCCGGAGAATTCGCCCGC
Organism: Verrucomicrobiota bacterium; assembly: GCA_039798785.1. GTDB lineage: Bacteria > Verrucomicrobiota > Lentisphaeria > Lentisphaerales > Lentisphaeraceae > CAMCSH01. Next base: position 20,372 of record JBDKFG010000078.1, read on the forward strand.
CGCCTCGATCACAGCCTACGCATCCTGCCGCTGGCTGATCAGCAGCGCATTCTCTCCGCCTTCCTGGAGCGCCAGGGCGAGATGAAGATCCCGGTCCTTCTCACGCTCTACGCCCATCTGGGCAGCCGCGGGGCTCATCATCCTCGCTTCTATTGGCCGAAGGGCCAGTTGGCACTCGGAGCCGGCGGCGAGGATCGTCGACCCTTGTTGGATGGGTCTCTCACCGAGCCCTTCCGCAGCGCCATCCGAGATGAACTGCTGCGGCGATTCTCCTCCTTGCCGAAGTTCCCCGAGACTTGCATCGATGCGAGCCTGGAAGACATCGCCGTGCCCTTCAACGAAAGAACCGCAGCCGCAGCCGCCGTGCAAGTGCCCAGAGGCAGCCACTTGCCAATGATGGAGGAGGGGCCGATCCGGCTTTTCCTGCATTGGTGCCAGCCCAAGGATGGACAGGCCACCGATTTGGACCTCTCCATCGCCTTCTATTCCGCCGATTGGCAGGAGCAAGGCAGCTGCAGCTACTATGCCCTGCAGAAGCTTGGCGCCAAAGGTGAAGTGATCGCCCAAAGCTCGGGAGATCTGCGCAACGCCCCTTGGCCAGATGGTGCAAGCGAATTCGTCGATCTCCATCCCGCCGCCGCCCGTCGCGAGGGCATCCGTTATGCCGTCGCCGTGATCAACAGCTACGCGGGCCTGCCCTTCGATAAACTGGAGCGGGCCTTCGCTGGCTGGATGGAGCTGGAGAGCGACAAAGGAGCGATCTTCGAGCCGACGCGCGTCAAAAACCGCTTCCAGCTGCGTGGCGAGAACGGCGTCTATCTGCCATTCGTCGTCGATCTTGAAGCGAAGCAGCTTCACTGGTTGGATCTTTACTCGAAGGGACAGTTTGCGATGAACAACGCCGCGAACTCCTCCAAGGCGATCACCACGCTCTGTCCTAGGCTGATCCGCTATTTCGCTTCGGGCTGCCGGGCGAACATGAAGGATCTCGCACTGCTGCATGCCGCTGCCCGCAGCGATCGCGTCAGAATCCGAGAAAGAGATGGCTCTTGGCAAGTGTGGCAGCGCCGTGAAGGCGAGTCCCATTCTGAATTCCACGCCCGCCTTGACGGGATGCCCGGTACTAGCGCATCTCCCGCGACCAGCAAGGATTCTATGATGGCCTTTTTGGCGCAAGGAGACCTTGAATTGCCGCCCGAAAGCAGCGCCTACGTACTGTTCACGGGACTTGCAGCTTCCACACAAGCCGCCGCCGACTGGCTGGCCATTCCAGCCAAGAATGAAGGTTGAACTCCTCCGCCTCGGCGACATCAAGGCCAGCCCGCTCGAACGCGACAGCGCGTGGCGGGAGATCCTGGCATGAACTTCCGCCTCGCCTCCCCCGCCGATGACGCCGCGCTGCGCGAGCTGCTGCGCCGCATCGAGCTGCCGGGGACGCCGGTGCTGCGCTTCGAGGCTGAACCCTCGCCGATCGCCGCACAACGCGTCCACGGGCGAACCCAGCTCCTGGTCGCCGAAGATGACTCCGGCCTGCTCGGTTGCGGTCAACGCGCCGTCGCTCCGGCCTGGCTCGACGGACGCCCGGCCGAGCTCGGCTACCTCGGCTCGCTGCGCCTCCTGCCCGAGCACCGCGGCGGCCTGACCCTCGCCCGCGGCTGGCGCCACTTCGCCCGTCTGCAGGAAGAGCTCCCCTGCGACTTCCACAGCACCGTCATCTTCTCCGACAACATCCAGGCTCAAACCGTGCTCCTCGGCGGACGCGCTGGCCTGCCGATTTATCGTCCCGCCGGATCGCTTCACTCGCCGCTCCTCCTCTCCCGCGACTTCCCCGCCGACCCGGGCATCCGCCCGGCCCGCGATCTCGCCGAAGTGATCTCCCTCGGCAATGCCTGCCTGTCGCGTCGCTATCTCGCCCCGGTTCTCAACAGCGCCGACTTCGCCCCCGGTGGACGCTGGGTCGGCCTCGGGGCCGCCGATTTCCTCGTCCTCGACGAAGGGACGCCGCGCGGCATCCTCGGCTTCTGGGATCAGCGCGCCTTCCGTCAGACCCGCATCGTCGCCTGGGGCAAACTGCGGCCCTGGCGGCCCCTGCTCAACCTCGCCTTGTCTCTTTGCGGCCACCGCACTTTGCCCCGGGCCGGCGAGGTCCTTCCCGCCGCCTTCGCCAGCCTCGGCGGCACCTTGGATGAGAATCCCGACGACCTGAAGCGACTGCTCCGCGCGGCTTTGCGGCGGGCGCACGCCCAAGGTCTCCTCGGCCTGATCCATTGCCGCCACGCCAGCGACCCCCTCCTGCCCGCCTTGCGCGCCTTCCGCAAGATCGATTTCCAGGCGCAGCTCTATCTTGTCGATGGCCAGCAGAGCGCGAGCTTGAAAGGATGTCCCTACCTGGAAGCGGCCTGCCTGTAAAGTGCCTCAGCTTGAGCTATGGTAAGAGAGGAAATTCCCTCCCATCTTCAGCCCCAATGCTTCCACCCATGACTGACCCCGACGACCTGCCCTCTGTGCAAGGAGAAATCTTGATCTACCCAGGCTCGGAGGGACTGAGTCGGGTGACCTGTCGCTTTGTCGATGGGAGTCTCTGGTTGTCGCAGGCGGCGATGGTGGAGCTCTATCAGACGAGCAAACCCAATCTCTCCATGCACCTCAAGAACATCTTCGAAGAAGGGGAACTTGCCGAAAATGCAGTTGTTCAGTTTTACTTAACAACTGCCGCCGATGGCAAATCCTATCGGGTGAAGCACTACAATCTGGAGGCGGTGATTGCGGTTGGATATCGTGTGCGATCCCAGCGCGGAACGCAGTTCCGCCAGTGGGCGACGGCGCGGCTGGAGGAGTACCTGCGCAAAGGTTTCGTCATCGACGATGAACGGCTCAAGAATCCCCCCGGCCCAGGAGTGCCTGATTATTTCGATGAGATGCTGGAGCGCATCCGCGATATCCGCAGCAGCGAGAAGCGGATGTACCTGCGTGTGCGGGAGATCTTTGCGATGGCCGCCGACTACGAGGTCGCCACCAGCGAAGTGCAGAAATTTTTTCAGACCGCCCAGAATAAGCTGCATTTCGCCGCTACCGGCAAGACCGCTCCCGAACTCATCGTCGAACGCGCTGATGCCAGCAAGGCCAACATGGGCCTGACTTCCTGGAAAGGGGAAGTCGTCCGCCGAGCCGACATCCATGTCGCCAAGAACTACCTCAACGAAGACGAGATCAGCGAGCTCAACCGCATCGTCGCGATGTTCCTCGACTACGCCGAAGACCAGGCTCGTCGTCGCAAGCAAGTCTTCCTGAAGGATTGGCAGCAGAAGCTGGACGACTTCCTGCGCTTCAACGAACGCGCGGTACTGCCTGACGCCGGCAAAGTCTCCCGCGAAGATGCCGAGCGCAAGGTCGTGCAAGAATACGAACACTTCTCCGAGCTCAGACGCTCTCTCGCCGAAGCCGCAGGCGAAGAGGAGCTCGATGAACTGTTGGCCAAAACCAAGAAGCCGCAACGCTGATTCCTCCCGAGCTCCACCCTTTCCCCTGAAGGCCCGTCTCATCCGCAAACTCAGCCTCCACAGCTCCGATGACCGCTGAAGCCGCAACCGCATGAGCACCCGCCCCAAGCACAAGCCCTTCACCTGGGGGGATCTGCGGCGGCGGCAGTTTTATGAGGCCGCGATCAACCACAGATGCCGCAGATTGACGCAGAGGAAAGCAGGAGATCATCGATGACATCGAGCGACATGGATCCACAGAGAGACCCGCGGAGTTGCGCCGTCCTCGGAGCGGCGATGGAAGTCCATCGTGAGCTCGGCAACGGCTTTCTGGAGGCCGTCTATCAGGAAGCTCTCGCGGTGGAATTCACACGCCGCGGCATCCCTTTCAGCCGAGAGCACTCGATCCCGGTTTACTACAAAGGCGAAGCCTTGGGCACTCCCTATCGAGCGGACTTCGTCTGTTACGGATCCCTGATCGTCGAACTCAAGGCCCTCAAGGCTCTGACTGAGATTGAGTTCGCCCAGGTGCTTCATTATCTCAAGGCGACACGCCACGAACACGCCCTGCTGATCAATTTCGGCACCCCCCGCCTCGATTATAAACGGTTCATCCATTCAACTACAGATGGCGCAGATTCACGCAGATGAGCCCAAGAACCACAGATGACACAGATTCACACAGATGGGAACTCAAGCTTCCTGCCTCCATCTGCGCCCCTCTGCGTCATCTGCGGTTAAACCATCTTCATCTGCGTCCCTCTGCGACATCTGCGGTTGAATATGTCTGAATTCCTCGGCGTCATTCCCCCAAAGCACAATCCCTTCACCTGGGTCGACGGCGAATGGCCAGAGGATTTGCGGCGGCGGCAAAGTCTTTTGCAGGCCTGTCTCTACAACGAGCAGTCGGCCTGGTTGGAGGAGCGGCTGCTGATCCCGGTGATGCAGCACATCGGCTCCTGGGATTGCGCCCATCGCGACGCCCTGAGGCAGTTCGTCGCCGAAGAAGAAGCCCACATCGCGATGTTCCGCGCCAACAACCGCGAGCTCGAACCGGAGCTCTACCGCCAGGGGCATCAAGTGTTTTTCCAGTTCCCCGTCTGGAGCCGTCCCCTGCTCGCTTGGTTGAGCACCCGGCACAGTCTGGCCCCGGCGATGCTCCTGATCATCACCCTCGCCGAGGAACGCTCGATGAGCTTTTCGAAGGCCTGCCTGGCCGACAAGGACTCCCTCGATCCCCGCTTCGTCGAATGCCACCGCCGCCACCTCGCCGACGAGGCCCGCCATGTGCCGCTCGACCTCGAACTCTTCGAGCGACATTGGTCCAGCTCCGACTCCGTTCGCCAGCTCAACGCCCGCCTGCTGCGCTGGGGACTGAAGGAGTTCTTCCTGACGCCGAAACGCTCCTCCCGCGCCGTCCTCAAGCAGCTCGCCCGGGAATTCCCGGCCCACAAAAAAGCCCTGACCCAAGTCGGCAAAGCCTATGCCGATCTCGGTGACAATCCCGCCTTCCGCCGCCTGCAATACGGACCCGAAAGCTGTCCCCGCTCCCACCGTCTGATGTTGAGTGATCCCACTTTGGCTCCGATCGCCAAGTGGCTGGCGGAGGAATGAACACTCATATCCAAGATGCTGCACGAGCCATGCAGGGAACCCCTGCGAAAAGATTCAGGGCTGGATTATGCCGAATTCTGTCGCTCGACCCCTTGCGGGTCGCACATGGTAGCCCAGGGTCGCTTCGACCCTGTGCTCGACGGGGCGCTGTGCGACCCGATGCGGGTCGGCGGGAGGAGGCGATCACAAACCCAGGGTCTTCGCCGATGCGGCTCGACCCTGGGCTACCATGTGCGACCCGCAAGGGGTCGAGCAGCTGATCTCCTTACCCTTGGGGCCAACAGGTTTACCTGAGGGGTTCCCTGCTTGCGCCCTGGCGTCTTGGATGCGCGCGAGAATTTCGCGGAGTTTTCTTGAGTTCCGCCGCCGCAGGCACTAGCTTTCCTCATTCAACCCCGGAGAAGTCGATGTCCCGTCTCGCCGCCACACTGTCGCTCGCCGCCCTCCTCGCCGCCACGTCCTGCAGCAGCCAGCCGAGCCCCAAGCCGATGCCGAACTTTTGCGGCTACCACCTCGGCATGAAGCTGGAAGAGGTGCCGATGGAGGGGGTCACGGCCACTTTCATCCTGAGTTCCAGAGACTCTCATTGGATTGAAAGCGTTCTCAAGGATCAAGGCTATTCTGATATCGTAAACTCAAAACGTAGTCGCGCTCACGGGACCACTCCCAAAAAAGCTCTCACCTTGGAAAAACGCCCGGAGGAGAACTCCTTGCCGATCCGCCAGCCGCTTCGTTTCAAGCATGCGATTCCTGATGTCGGAGAGGTGGATTTCAGGCTCAAGGAAATCTTTTATGAAGGGATTTACGGGACGACTCAAGGCGATATCACTCGGCATGAAATTGAGCTTGATCGCATCACCATTGTCGGCAAGTCCAACGCCATTCCCATCAAGAACTATCTGCCGACCTCGGATCGCAATGGAGGAATTCGTATCAATGAAAATGAAATAGCTCGTTACACTCTGAACAAAAGCCAGCCATTGCTCTCGTTTCAGGATGGAAAGCTGAATCGCATTGAATACCCCATTTCGATGTTTGGTGCCGATGATATTGAGGTTCTTCGCCTTCAGGTCGAAGCGGAACTCGGCCTCAGCTTCGTCAAAATCGTCAGCGGCGAATCCTGGTATTATGAAGCCCGGTCACCGGAGCAGGGTTACAAGATCCTGCTCGATCCTACTGGCATGATTACCGAACGATCCGGCCGCATCGCCACGCTCTCCATCGAGCGCATCGCCAAGATCTCGGACGTCAAACTCGACAACCGCCCGCTTCCCGAGAAATGATGCCCGTGATGGATCAGCGGCCCTCGAATCCCGGTGACGCATGATCCCCGTCCGCCTCAACCTCACCCTCTGCCTCGTGCTGATCCCGGCGCTGTCCGGCTTGCTGCTGCTTGCCGCCTGCCGCGATTGGGGCTGGGAACTCGTCCTTCTCGCCCTGAGCTACACCTGGTTCGGGCATCTCGCCTACGCGCTGCTGCACGAGGCCGAGCACGGCGTCTTGATGCCGTCGCGGCGGCTCAACAACGCCCTGGGCGTCCTGCTCGGGCTCTTCTTCCCGGCGCCCTTTCACCTGTTGCGGCAGGGACACCTGCACCACCACCGCGCCAACCGCGGCCCGGGCGAGTGTTTCGATCTGATCCAGCCCGGTGAAAACCGCTGGTGGAAGCGCACGGTTTTCTACGGCATCCTGTGCGGCACTTTCTGGCTGACCACGGTCACCTTGGGCAACCTCGTCGCGGCGCTCTGGCCCGGGCTCTTGCGTCGCCTTCCCGGCGGCTTCGATCGCGCCACCCAGGAACTCGGACAAAGCCTGGATCCCGATGCCGATCTGGCCATCCGCCTCGAGGCCTGGGCGATCTTCGCGATCTACGGCGCGTTGTTCTTTTTCGCCCCGCATCCCGGCCAGGCACTGCTGCTCTTGGCAAGCTTTGGCGTCAGCTGGTCGAGCATCCAATATGTCCACCATTTCGGCAGCCCGCGCGACAGCCAGCGCGGCGCCTGGAATCTGCACCTGCCGCATCCCTGGCTCGACCGCCTGCTCCTCAACCACAACCTGCACTACCGCCATCATCAGCGTCCCGAACTTCCCTGGACCGAGCTGCCGCGTCAGCCGCTGCCCGGCGAACCCGAGTCAGTCCCCTTCTTCCTCGCCTGGCTGCGGCAGTGGCGCGGACCCCGGCCGGAAAAACCCTCATGAAACCCCTCTGCCCGATCAACTGCCTGCGCGTCGGCGGCGCCCATCTGGCCCTGCTGGCGGGATTCTGGGTCGGTGTCAGCCCGGCGGCTTTGCTGGTCGGCCTCGGTGCCTTCTACCTGCGGCTGTTTGCGGTCACCGCGATCTACCATCGCCACCTGAGCCACGGCTCCTTCACCATGCCCCGCTGGTTCCGCTTTCTCATGACCCTGCTGGCCTGCTCGGCCGGGCAGCAAGGACCGGTGACCTGGGTGAGCAGCCACCGCGCCCATCACGCCTGTGCCGACCGCGACGGCGATCCCCATTCCCCGGTGACCCATAGCTTCTGGCACGCCCATCTCGGCTGGCTGCTGCGTCGCGAGGCCCTGACCTGTGATCCCCGGCTGGTCGAAGAATGGCGCCAGAGCGCGCCGGAACTGCTCCTGATCGAACGCTACAAAGCCTTGCCGACACTGCTGCTTTTCCTCGCTCTCGCCGGACTCGGCTACGGCCTGCAAAGCACTTGGCCGGAACTGCACACCTCGCCGCTGCAGATGCTCTACTGGGGCGGACTGGTCAGCACCCTGGCGATCCTGCACAGCGCTTGTTCAGTGAATTCCCTCGCGCACCGCTTCGGCCATCGCGATCCCCGCAATCCCGACCGCAGTGGCGACCTCCCTTGGTTGAGCTTCTATTGTCTCGGCGAGAACTATCACGCCCGGCATCACCAGCAGCCGCGGCGTCTGCGCACCGGCTTTTCCGATCCCACCGCGCTGCTGCTCGAAGGCCTGGCTCGCCTCGGTCTGGTGAAGGAGATTGTGAGATGAGCACTCCACCGGCGCTCCCGACAGAACTAACCGGCTGGCAGCCGGCGCTCCCAGGTTTAACCCCATAACCCCGGCTCCCCCCATGCTCCTCTTCCGCCTCGCCGCCTGGCTGCCGCTGCTCCATGTGCTGCTCGCCGCCTTCTTGTTCTGGCGTCTGCCCTGGGCGACGGCTCTCGGCTTCTTCGCCATTTGGCTCTACCTGATCGTGCCGCTGCTCTGCCACCTGCTGCTGTTCGGTGTGCCGCTTGATGGTGAGCCGCTCGACCAGGACAGCCGCGGCTTCAAGCTGTGGTGGTTCTCCTGGCAGCTGCAGTGCGTCTTCGACCGCCTGACCTTCCTGGAGGAGATCCTGCGATTGGTGCCGGGCCTCTACTCGGCTTGGCTGCATCTGTGGGGCAGCCGCTGTTCGCTCAGCACCTTCTGGGCTCCCGGTTCACGGCTCTATGACCGCGGACTGGCGCGAACAGGTCCCGGCAGCAGCATCGGCGGCTTTGCCACCTTGTGCCCGCACATGGTGAGCCCCGAAAACGGCCGACTCGTCCTCATCGTCGCACCGATCACCCTCGAGGCCGGCGCGATGGTCGGCGGGCGGGCCCTGCTCTCTCCCGGCGTTTATCTCGAGGCCGGGGCGATCGCCCGCGCCTTCAAAGCCTATCCACCGAAAATGCGTTTACAGTCAAAGGCCAGCCCCGATGCTTGACCGCTTGTCGACTCACTGGCGCTTCAAACTGGCCGCGGGCCTGTCGATGAACCTCGTCGTCCTCGGCGGCTACCATCTGGCGCAGCGGCGCGGCGGCGAGGCTTTTGCCATCCCCGCAATTCTCGGCGAAGAGCGTCTGCCCTTCCTGCCGGAATGGACGCCGCTCTACCTCAGCTCCTTCCTCTTCTCCGGTCTCGGCTTCTGGCTTTGCGCCGAACGCGAGCTGCTGCGCCGCCAGCTCTGGGCGGTGGGGCTGTGCGGCGTCAGCGCCGTGACCTGCTTCCTCCTCTGGCCGAGCGCCTGCCCGCGACCACCCTTCGAGGCGAAGGGTCTCTACGCCTGCTTGCTGCAGCTCGATTCCCCCCTCAACGCCTGCCCCTCGCTGCACGCCGCGATGCCATTGTTGAGCTTGCTGGCTCTGCGCCGACAGAAATTCCCCCCTCTCTGCCAAGCCGGATTTCTCCTCTGGACGCTTGCCATTTGGGCCTCGACCCTCTTTCTTCACCAACATCGCCTCATCGATCTCTCCGCCGGATTTGCGCTCGCCGCGATCTGCTGGATCATCAGCGCCAGAATCTCCTCGCCCCAACCCAGGACCACACCATGAAAATCGCCCTTGCCGCCAGCCTCCTCCTCTGCAGCGCCCTCTTCAGCCAGGCCGAGGACGCGGCCGCGCCCGCCGATAACGCCGCCATCGATCTGGTTTCCGATGTCAAGATGATCAGCAGTCGCAAGGCAAATCCGGGATCCGGCGATGCCGCCCAGGCCGCGGCGATCGCCGCAGTCCGCGCCTTGATGCCGGTCTACGAAAAGGCCATCGGCAGCGGCGACATCGCCGCCCTCAAGCCCCTGTTCACCGCCGACTGCGAGGTGGTCACCCTGACCGGCAGCGAGCTGAAGGGCTTCGACGCCCTCAGCGCCTGGTGGGGCAAGGTCCGCTCCTACATGGGCGAAGGCGGCTCGATGAGCGTCAAGCTGCTGCCCGGGACGCCGTCGATCTTCCTTGCCGACGGCTGCATCCTGGCGCGCGGCAAAAGCGAGGAGACGATGACGGCCCAGGGCAAGACCTTCAGCTACACCTCGTACTGGACGGTGATCCTGCAGCAGCAGCCCGACGCCTCGTGGAAGGTGCGCCGGCTGCACGCCTCGATCGACGCCATCGACAACCCCTTCGTCGCGGCGAAGGAGAAGACCCGTTCCCTCCTCTGGGCCCTCGGCGCCCTGCTGGGCGGCCTCGGCCTGGGCTACGCCTTCGGCCGCCGCCGTCCAGCCTGAAGACTTCGCCGGAAGTCCGCGGCACTGAACAAGCACTGCGGTTTTTAGATGCTTCCCGCTTCACATGATACACGCCGTGTATCATAATCATAACACTCTGCAATCAAGAAAGTTGACCCTTGATTTTGGGCGGAAAGTCG